>JBDTRP010000030.1:0-75249 GCA_039931555.1 Ilumatobacteraceae bacterium
ACGACAGACCGGACTGGAACCCTTCGAGGCACAGCTTCTCGAACAGGCGGTGATCATCGGCAACGCCGAACCCCCACTCCGTGTCGTGGTAAGCGACGTAGTCGGGCGTCGATGCTCCCCAGCTGCAGCGCTCTCGGTTGTCGTCGCCTCTGACCACGTTCATCACGGTCGACATCGTGCCAGCCTGCGCCGGCCGGAGTCGACACCTACGCTGCACTCATGACACTGCCCTCCTACCGCGACCTTCCCAAGGTCGACGACCTGCCCGCCAGCTGGGGGCTGTTGGGGTCCGGAGGGCCCGTCTACTTCGGGTGCCTGAACCTGATGACGCCGGAGAAGTTTGATGCGCACCGGTTGGACGGAGTGGTACGAGACGACCGACGACGCGATGCGCGCCATCGTCGCGAACCTCCACATCGCCCACTCGTGGCTGTTGCCGATGCTCGGCATCTCGCTGGGTGAGCTGTTCGACCTGTCGGCTTTGGCGGCCGACTGCGCAACCGACGGGCGGTACGCGTGCCTGTTCGTGTCGGCCCCACTCAACGTGCCAGACCGTGGTCGCCCTGACGTTGGCCGGGCGTAACGAACTCGAGCTTGCCAACACAGCAGTCACATGACCGCCTTGCTGCCCATCGCCGACCTCGACATCTTCATGACGACAAGGGACTCGCTGCACCGAGTCGCCGAACATGTCGTCGCCAAGGCGCGATTCATCGACGATCGCGAGATCCGGTTGACCGCGTACCCCGGCGGGTTCGCCACTCCGCTGCTCACCGGCGACACGCGGGTGCGCGTCGAGGGCGAGGAGTTGGTGGTCGATGAGCTCGAGGGTTCCCGTCGCTCAGCGTTGACGACGATCGCTGCGGCCGCAGCCTTCGTCGGTATCGAGCCTGGCTTTCCAACCGAGCTGTACGAGCCGGCGACGACGTTCCAGGCCGAGCAGCCGTTAGGACTCGACCGTGGCGCTGCCGAAGCACTGGCAGCGTGGTACGGCTTCACCGCCGATGTGCTCGACCAGTTCGCCACGGAGATCCCTGAGGCCAATCCGTCGACGCGCATCCTGTGGCCCGAGCACTTCGACCAGGCCTTCTACACCGAGGACATCGAGGAAGCCCGACGCGCCAACTACGGCGCGTCACCCGGCGACGAAGGTCACCCCGAGCCGTACCTCTACGTCGGGCCGTGGGGTGCGACTGCCACCAACGAGTTCTGGAACGCGGTGCACTTCAACGGCGCCGTGATGGCGCTCTCGGAACTGGTCGCCGCTACGGACCCGACGAGCACTGCGTTGCAGTTCCTCCGAACCGGGCGCGCCCTGCTGACGCCAGCGGGGTGACGCGGGTCAGGTGATCGTCGAGCTGCTGACCTGTGGCGAGCCGACGCCGAGGAAGAAGATGCCGGGGAAGCCGGCGGTCCCGAAGCCGCGGCTGACGTTGCGCTCGAGCGTCGACGACGTGATGCGCAGTTCGCCCGTGCGGTCGTTGGAGACGAAGAAGATCGCGCCGCCACCCTCGTTGGCGGTGTTGTCGCGCACGATGCTGCCCGCGAGGTCGAGCGTGAACCGGTTGCCATCGAGGTAGATTGCACCGCCACTGCCGCCGCCCGGCGTACCCGGCCGGGCCGGGTTGGCGCCGTCACCGATCGCATCGTTGCCCGTGAACAGGCTGTTGTAGACCTCCCACGACACGCCGATGCTGGAGAGCGCCGCCCCGTTCGAGCAGACGTTGTCGCTGAAGGTGCTGTGTTCGGCGTCAGTTCTGGTGTCTTCACCTGAACTTTGTCGCTGACAGGTCGCTGAGCGACCTGGGAGCGACAAAGTTCCAGTGAGACGCCCCGACCGGCGGCCGCGACCCGTCCCCGCCTCTCTGGGGGCCGCGCTGCTCTCACCGCACGTGACCAGGGAAAGGGCTGGCGCCAGATCGGAGCAGCGGGCTACAGGCCGGCGGCCTCGAGCAGGCGCAGCCACAACTCCGACATGGTCGGAAAGGCGGGCACCGCGTGCCACAGGCGATCGAGGGGAACCTCACCGACGATCGCAATCGTGGCGGAATGCACCAGCTCACCGATCTCGGGACCGACGAACGTGGCCCCGACGACGACGTTGCGGGCCTGGTCGATCACGAGCTGCGAGGTGCCGACGGTATGCGTGCCGCGTGCTGACGCCGCCGCAACATGACCGGTCTCGTACCGCACGGTCCGCACGTCGAGGCCACGCTCGAGCGCCTTGGCCTCGGTGAGGCCGACGGAGCCGATCTGCGGATCGGTGAACACGACGCCGGGCACGGCGACATGGTCTGCCCACGCGGTGATCGTCTTGCCGAGGATCACATCGCCGCAGATCCGAGCTTGGTACTTTCCCTGGTGGGTCAGCAACGCACGCCCGTTGACGTCGCCGATCGCATACAGCCAGCCCCCATCGACCTCGGTCGCCCGCAGTGAGTCGTCGACGCTGATGTAGCGGCCGGGCTCGAGACCGAATTGGTCGAGGCCGAGGTCGGATGTGTTGGGTCGCCTGCCCACCGCCACGAGCAATTCGTCGCCCTCCAGCACCTGGCCGTTGTCGAGCGTCAGCCGAACAGGCCCATCGGTGCCGTCTCGCTCGGCGGCGATCGCCTTCGAGCCGGTCAGCACCGTGATCCCTTCGTCGCCCATCGCTGCGGCGAGCTGCTCGCCGGCGAATGGCTCGTGCAACGAGAGCAATCGTGGGCCGGCCTCGACGATCGTCACGTCCGTTGAACCGAGCCGCTTCCAGGCCTGCGCCATCTCGACGCCCACAACGCCGCCGCCCAACACGATCAACCGCGAGGGCACTTCCTTCGCCGAGGTGACAGCGCGGCTGTCCCACACCGAGATGTCGCGCAGGCCGGGGATCGGGGGAATCGCCGCGCTCGAACCGGTGGCGACGACGACGGCCTTGGTGGCACGGAGTGTCTGCACAGATCCGTCGTCTGCTGTGACATCGACGACCCGCTCGCCGACGATGCGGCCGCGACCACGGATCAACGTGGCGCCCACGCTGCCGAGCCACCGCACCTGCCCTTCGTCGTTCCAGTTGCTTGCCAACTCGTCGCGACGGGCCAGCGCCGCGGCAACGTCGATGGTGCCGGTGATCGCCTCAGCGGCACCGGGCACGCGGCGGGCAGCCGCGATCACCTCACCGGGTCGCAGCAGAGCCTTCGACGGCATGCACGCCCAATACGAACACTCGCCACCGACGAGCTCGGCCTCCACGACCGCAACGCTCATCCCGCCGCCGGCGACGCGCCCGGCAACGTTCTCGCCGGCCGCGCCGGCACCGATCACCACGACGTCACAGGTCTCATCCATGACCACTGCTGTACTCCCAACGGTCGATTCGTTTCAAACCAACTTCTTGGTAACGGTCGGGCGGGCCAACGACACCGCACGACCGAGATCGAGATCAGAATCCCGGCGCCCACCGGGGCTGGTTGCGATGGAGGTAGTGGTCTGCCGCGTAGTTGAGGAACCGACGTGCCGAACGAATACGGCAGGCGACATCGCGCAGCACAACGGGCGCAGCGGGCGAGCTCTCGGCAGCGGCGCGGTACCAGGCCGAACTCAGCGTCTCGAGCGCATCGAGGCCTGGCGTCGCCGAACCGTGGTCTACGAGGTGGTTCAGCTCGTCGTCGGTCATCTTCACCGATCGACCGAGGTGCTCGGCCTGCGCCGACGACAGCGCCGTCGCCCCGATGCTGTCGGGGAACACGCCGGCGCGGAACAGTGCCAGATCGCCCAATTGCCGGAGCAGCACGATGTGGTCGAGTGGGCTGACCGCCCCCAACCAGTCGACGAGCTCGTCGAGATCGAGGCGATCGGCGGGCACGGGTGTGGCCTCTGGGACGGCGAAGCTGGAGAGGAGTTGGGCGGTGAACTGCAGGCGTGCCGGCGCGTCGGCGAACTCGACGAGCGGCTCGACGTCGAACACCGGCAAGCGGCAACCGGGGCCGGCCCACTCGTCGACCCAGTCGCTCGACATCAGCTCGCCAGCAGCATGGTGGATCAACACGGCGAAGAACAGCAGCGGTGACACGGTGAACTGCTCGACGCCGGTGCCGTGCAGCACCGATGCGACAACCTCGGGGCGGCGGAGCACGTCGTTGGCGTACCACGGTCGACGTTCGAGGTCGTCGCGCAGGGTGTCACCGTCCATGTCGAGGGCACGCGCCAGCACGGCGAGATCCCCTTCCTGGAGATTCAAGCGCTGGCGGGTCATGGTGTCACCTCCTGATCATGGTGCTGTGTTCATCGGCACGAGATCATGTCGTGTTGAGCTAAGTCTTACCGACCCGGGCTGCCAAGATGGGTTCATGGCGCCGACGAAGTACGTAGCAGCGGAGAAGCAGACCCTCCGCAATTCGTTGCAGCAGCATCGCGAGTTGATGCTGTGGAAGCTCGACGGGCTCGACGACGACGCGCTGCGCCGTTCGCCCGTGCCGTCGGGCACCACGTTGCTCGGCTTGGTCAAGCACCTCGGCGCCGTCGAGTTCGGATGGTTCTGCCTCACGTTCGGGCGCGAGACCGAGCCGCTTCCATTCGACGACAACGACGAGAACGCCGACTTGCGTGTCGAGCCCGGCGAGACCACCGCCGGCATCGTGGCGTTCTATCGTCGGGCATGGGTCGCCGCTGACCAGGTGATCACCGAGCTCGATCTCGACGACGCCGGCACGAGTTGGGCCGGCGACGCCGTGTCGCTGCGTTGGGTGATGGTGCACATGATCGAAGAGACCGCCCGCCACACCGGCCACGCCGACGTCGTCAGGGAACTGCTCGACGGCACGACCGGGTACAAGCCAGAGGTATGAGCGGGCGCAGCCTTGGTCGGGCGGCGACGGCGTCGACGTTGCTCAGCATTGGAGGGCTGCACGTCGTGTGGGGACGGGGCGCAACGTTTCCCTTCGCCAGCCGTGAGCGGTTGAACGATGTCGTGATCGGTCGCAACGCGACGCCTTCGCCCAGCGCGTGTTACGCCGTCGCTGGTCTGTTGACTGCTGCGGTCGTGATCAGGCGGTCTGCTCGGCGAACTTGATCACGCCGAACGTCGCGCCTTGCGGATCGGTGACGACAGCGAAGATCCCCGGTGGAACTTCGGTCGGAGGCACCGTCACCTTGCCGCCGAGCTCCTCCACCGTGGCCACCGCGGCGGCGCAGTCGTCGACGGCGAAGTACACCAGCCAATGGTTGGGCAGGTCGGCCGGCCAGGAATCACCCTCCATCGGCATCATGCCGGCAACACCCTGATCGCCGACCTGGAACTCGGTGTAGTCGGCGGACCCGGCCATCGGCAGCAGGTGTGCGTTCCAGCCGAACACGGCGCCGTAGAACTCGACCGACCGCTGTGGATCACGCGTGGTCAACTCGTTCCAACACCACGTGTTGGGATCCTTGGCGAGACCGGCACCGGCGTGCTTCCTCGGCTGCCAGATCGAGAAGATCGCGCCCGCCGGGTCGGCGGCGACAGCCATCCGGCCGACGTCCAACACCTCGAACGGCTCGACCATGATGGTCCCGCCGTCCTCGGTGATCGCAGCGGCCGTCTCATCGGCGTCGGCGACGGTGACATAGGTGGTCCAGAACGGCGGCATGTCGTGATTCATCTGTGGTCCGAGTCCGGCGACGGGCTTGCCGTCGAGCAGGCACATCCGATAGTCGCCGGCCTCTGGCGGCCCCTCCTCGATCGTCCAGCCGAACAAACCCGAATAGAAGCGACTGGCGTCTGTCGGGTCGGATGTGCCGAGGTCGACCCATGAGGGCATACCAGGCGCGTACTTCGTCATCTCGGGCATGTGGTGCTCCTGTCGCTCGGTGAGGACATCAAGGTATGACGACGAACGCGGAGACGTCAATGGCACCACCTACTGTTCGAGATGATGCACCCGGCGGAACCGACCCTGACGACCAGGCAGCTCAACCGGGCCGTTCTCGGCCGACAACTGCTCCTGGCGAGGGCCGACCTCGAGATCGCATCCACGCTCGAACGCGTCGGCGGGTTGCAGACCCAGTACGCGCCATCGGGATACGTGGGGTTGTGGAGCCGGCTGGCCGAGTTCGATCGCGAGGCGCTGACCGGCGCGCTCGATGACGGCTCGGTCGTGCAGGGAACGCTGATGCGTTGCACCATCCACATGGTGTCGGCAGCTGACTTCTGGTCGATCTGTGCGGGCATCAGGGCCAGCCGGCGCGTCTGGTGGTTGCGCATCGCCAAGTCGCGCAAGTTGCCCGAGATCAATCACGATGAGCTTGCCGAGGTGTTGCGCGAGACGTTGACACAAGGGCCTCGGCGCAGCGGCGACATCATTGCTGCGATGCAAGCAGCTGGGTTCGACAAGCCGTACTGGGAAGGCGCCGGCCTATGGGTCGACCTGGTCCGGGTGCCGCCGTCGGGGACGTGGGATCGTCGCCGCGCCGATCTCTATGGCCTCGCCGACAAGTGGATCCCACGAGTCGATGTCGACGAGATCGACGGGCTGAGGCTGCTGCTGACCCGCTATCTCCAAGCGTTCGGCCCGGCGGCGCTGGCCGATGCGGCGACGTGGGCAGGCGTGCCGCGTGCCAGGCTCGAACCGGTTGCGGCGACGATGGGACTGGTGACGTACCGCGACGAGATGGGCGCGGAGTTGCTCGATCTCGCTGGCATCGGGCTCCCGGATCCCGCCACACCTGCACCGGTACGGTTCCTTCCGACGTGGGACGCGACGTTGCTGGCCCACTGCCGCCGGGCGGGCGTCTTGCCAGAGCGGTTCCGTACGGCCATCTTCCAAACCAAGATCCCGCAGTCGGTAGGAACCGTGCTGGTCGATGGTTCCGTCGCGGCCACCTGGGCGTGGCGCGCCGATCACGTCGAGGTCGACGAGTTGGCCTCGTTGACCGCACGGCAACGCCGCGACGTGTCGGCAGAGGGCGAGCGGTTGACCGCGTTCTATCGAGGCTGATCTCGGCGGATGATCAAGTCGGCAACGAGTCCGGTCCAGCCGGTCTGGTGCGATGCGCCGAGGCCGTGACCGGTGTCGCCGTGGAAGTACTCGTGAAAAGGGATCATCCGGTTCCAGACGTGGTCGGTCTGGAACTTCTCGTCGCCGCCGAAGACCGGCCGGCGGCCGTCGCCGTCGGGCACGAAGATGTCGATCAACCGCTGACCGAGGCGGTCGACGACCAGGCCGAGCGTCAACTCGGTGCCCGAACCGGTGGGGTACTCGACCGTGAAGTCGTCGCCGAAGAAGCGAGCGAAGCGGCGCAGCCCCTCGATCACGATGTAGTTCACCGGGAACCACACCGGCCCACGCCAGTTGGAGTTGCCGCCGAACAGGCCGGTTGTCGACTCGCCCGGCGAATACTCGACGGTGTAGGTCATGCCGCCGAGGTCGACCGAGAACGGGTGCTCACGGTGCGCCGCCGACAGAGCGCGCACACCATGGGGCGAGAGGAACTCGCTCTCGTCGAGCAGTCGACGCAGAACACGCCGAAGACGGTCGGGCGAGACGATCGACAGCAGCCGGCCTTCGCTGCCGTCACGCTCGTGCATGTGGAACAGGTCGCTGTAGTTGGGGCGGTTTTCCATGAACCAATCGGTGCGCGCCGTGAAGTCGGTCAGCTTGTCGAGTGTCTCCCGGCCGAGCGTGGTGGTGGCAGCCAGGGGGAGCAGGCCGACCATCGACCGCAGCTTCAACGGGATCCGATCGCCATTCGAGGTGGCCAGCACGTCGTAGTAGAAGCCGTCATCCTCGTCCCACAGACCGCGGCTGTACATCGCCTCGGCGATCAGTGCGAAGTGCTCGAAGAACTTGGTCGCCAGATCCTCGTATGTCCGGTCGTGACGGGCCAGGGTGAGCGACATCTCCAGCAGGTCGAGGCAGTACATCGCCATCCATGACGTGCCGTCGGATTGCTCGAGGGTGCCATCGATCGGCAGCGGAGCGGATCGGTCGATCGGCCCGATGTTGTCGAGCCCGAGGAAGCCACCGGCGAACACGTTGTTGCCGTCGGCGTCCTTGCGGTTGACCCACCAGGTGAAGTTGAGCAGCAGCTTGTGCAGCATGCGCTCGAGGAACCCGTAGTCGTGGCCACCGTCGATCTCGAAGACCCGCAACGTCGCCCACGCATGCACCGGAGGGTTGACGTCGCCGAAGGCCCACTCGTAGGCGGGCAGCTGGCCGTTGGGGTGCATGTACCACTCGCGGCACAGCAGGATCAGCTGCTCCTTGGCGAACGACGGGTCGACGTGAGCGAGCGCGACCGTGTGAAAGGCGAGGTCCCATGCCGCGTACCACGGGTACTCCCACTTGTCGGGCATCGAGATCACGTCGCGGTTGTTGAGGTGCCGCCACCCTGCGTTGCGCCCCGTGCGGCGGGCCGCCGGAGGCGGCGGCTGACCTGGGTCGCCGTCGAGCCAACGGGGCACGTCGTAGTGGTAGAACTGCTTCGACCAGAGCATGCCGCTGAGTGCTTGGCGCATGACCATCGCCTCGTCCGCCGTGGTCGCCGGTGGGGTCAGCGCGGCGAAGAACTCGTCCGCGTCGGCGTGCCGCGCGGTCAGCACGTCGGCACTCGCGGTCGCAGGCGCGGTGTCGTCGCGGTGCAATCGGAGGGTGATCTCCGCGGTCGCTCCCGGCGCCACCTCGACTTGGTACCACAGTGCGGCTTTGGTGCCGACCTGCGCTGTGTTGGTGGAATCGCGAGCGTCGACGACGTGATCGTTGATCGCATCCTTGGGGAACAGGGCACCGTCCACGCCCCACAACCGGTGGGTGTTCGACTCGTTGTCGCAGAAGAGCATCTGCGGCGAACCGTCGCCGGTCAGCCGCATCGCCGGGTCCGAGTGATGCCGGGTGACCAGCGCGGTGCCCGCCACTTCGATCGTCGGCTTGCGGTCGTCGAGCCCCCACGACCACGTGTTGCGGAACCACAACGTGGGCAACACGTGCAGCCTGGCGGCGTCTGGGCCGGCGTTGCGCAGCGTGACTCGCACGACGATGTCGTCGGGTGCGGCCTTGGCGTAGTCGACGACGATGTCCCAGTAGCGATCGTCGTCGAAGATGCCGGTGTCGAGCAGTTCGAACTCCGGTTGATCGGATCCGCGGCGAGCGTTCTCGTCGACCAGTTGCGCATACGGGAACTCGGCCTGCGGGTAGAAGTACCGCCAGCGCATCCACGAATGCGTCGGTGTGCAGTCCTCGTAGAACCAGTACTCCTTGGCGTCCTCGCCGTGGTTGCCCTGCGGCCCGGTGAGCCCGAAGATCCGCTCCTTGAGGATCGGGTCGCGCCCGTTCCAGAACGCGAACGCCAGGCACAACGACTGGCCGTCGTCGCAGATGCCGGCCAGCCCGTCCTCGTTCCATCGATACGCCCGCGAGCGGGCGTGGTCGTGAGGGAACGAGTCCCACGCCGTGCCGTGCTCGCTGTAGTCCTCGCGCACCGTGCCCCACGCTCGTTCCGAGACATAGGGCCCCCATCGTTTCCACTCGGGATCGGCGAGCCGGGTGTGTTCTGCATCGTTCATGTCGGGTGCAGTCTTGCCCACTGCCGCGCCGTTACAACCCTCGGCAAGATCGCCGGTGTTGTCAGATTGTTTCGCGAGTTGTCACAAGTCGGATTGTTGCCACACTGCATGGGCATGGACATCCGGTTCGGAACCCAGGTCTGTGGATCGCTCGACGATGCATCCACGCGCGAGTGGCTGGTGACCGACGGCGTCGGCGGCTTTGCCATGGGGACGGTCGGTGGCTTGCGCACGCGTCGTTACCACGGCTTGCTCGTTGTCGCGACCGATCCGCCGATCGGCCGGCGCCTGGGTCTGGCAGCTCTCGATCCCGTGCTGATCGTGGGCGATCGGCGCATCGAGTTGGCGACGCGGGAATGGGCTTCGGGTGTCGTGGCCCCGCTGGGTCATCGCTACTTGGTCAGCTTCGAGCTGTTCGAGGGCGTGCCGACGTGGACGTGGCAGGTCGATGAGATCGTGCTGCAGGCCGAGGTTGCCATGGCGCATGGAACCCCGGCGGTCGGTATCGTGCATCGGTTGCTCAACGCCGACCGACCGGTGCGCCTGGAACTGGCAGCGGTGGCCACATGGCGCGACGTCCACGGCCAACGCACCGCCGCCGGCGACACACCGGTCGCAGCGACCACCGATGGCTTCGTGTTCGACAACGCGTACCGCGTGCGGGGCCCCGGATACCGACACGCGGCCGAGTGGTGGCTCGGTTCGTACCAACGTGAGGAGGCGGCCCGCGGCCTCGCCGCGAGCGAGGATCTCTGTCATGCCGGAACGTTCTCGGTCGAGATGACTCCGGGCACCGTGGCCGAGGTGGAGGCCTGGGCCGGCGACGCCGGCAGCGATGTGCCCACAGCAACTGCGATCGTCGCCGCAGCGCGTGCCCGGTACCGGGCCGTGTGCCGAACGGCGTCGGCCGAGACGGCGATCGACCGCCTGCTCGCCCACGCTGCCGACCAGTTCGTCGTCGCCGGCCCGACCGTTGTCGCCGGCTATCCGTGGTTCGGCGACTGGTCGCGAGACACGTTCACGTCGTACGAGGGGTTGTTCCTGTGCGCGGGTCGCTACGACGAAGGCCGCCAGTTGTTGATGCGGGCCGCGGCGACGGTGTCGGAAGGGATGTTGGCCAACACCGCCGATGTCGGCGGCGCGCCCGAGTACAACACGGCTGACGCGACGATGTGGTTCCTGCATGCGGTCGCACGCCACATCGAGGTCACGGGCGACGAGCAAGCGACGGAGCAGTTGCTGCCGACGGTTGCATCGATCATCGACCATCACGTCGCCGGCACCCGCTTCGGGATCCACATCGATCCTGTCGACGGCCTCGTCACCCAGGGTGCCGATGGCTTGGCGTTGACCTGGATGGACGCTCGTATCGACGGCGTTTCGGTCACACCCCGTCGGGGAAAGACCGTCGAGATCAACGCGCTGTGGATCAGCGCCCTGACCCGGCTCGCTGACATTGCGGCGAAGGTCGGTGGCGATGGTGATGCGTGGCACGCACTGGCCGACCGGGCCCGCATCTCGTTCGCCACGCGGTTCGTGACCGACAGCGGATCGCTGTTCGACGTCGTCGACGGTCCGCAGGGCGACGACGCGACCCTGCGCCCCAGCCAGCTCATCGCCGCCGCTGCGCCGGACGGTCCTCTGTTGCCGGACGCCATCGCCCGGGTTGTCGACGCTGTTGCGCAGTTGCTGACCCCACTCGGCCTTCGGTCGCTCGATCCAGCGGACGCCCGATTCCGGCCAGAACATCGTGGCGACGCTGTGGCCCGTGACTCCGCGTACCACCAGGGCACGGTGTGGCCCTGGCTGATCGGGGCATACATCGAAGCCTGCCTGCAATCTGGTCGCACCCCGGCGGGGGTCCTCGACGGCCTGGAGGCGCATCTCGCCGAGTTCGGTCTCGGTTCCATCTCGGAAACGGCCGACGGTGCGGCGCCGCACGGAGCGACCGGATGCCCGTTCCAAGCGTGGTCGGTGGCCGAGGTGCTTCGGGCCCGCTCTCTGCTGCGGCTAAGTTCGCCCGCCAGTGACCGATCCCGGGACCCTCGTCGGAGCAACAACTGATGATCAGCGCATCATCGCCGGGCTGCGCGCAGGCAACGAGGCCGTCTTCGCCGAGATGGTCGACAAGTACCACGGGTCCCTCGTGAGGGTCGCAATGCGCTACATACCGAGCAGGGCCGTCGCAGAGGAAGTCGTACAAGACACGTGGATCGGCGTGATCGAAGGCATCGATCGTTTCGAGGGACGGTCGAGCGTGAAGACCTGGCTCTACAGGATCTTGATCTATCGCGCCCGAGCGCGCGGTGAGCGCGAGAGGCGCACGATTCCGATGTCGGCGCTGGCCAACGACGATTCTGCTCCGGCGGTGCCGACCGAGCGGTTCCGCGGATCGGACGCGCTGTGGGCCGGTCACTGGGCAACGCCGCCGCAGCGTTGGGATGGCGATGCCGAGGAGCGCCTGCTGGCCGGCGAGGCACGAGCGATCATCGGTGCGGTGATCGCCGACCTCCCGCCGGCGCAGCGCGACGTGATCGTGATGCGCGATCTATCGCATTTCAGCGCACCGGAGGTCTGCGACCTGCTGGATGTGACGGAGGCAAACCAACGCGTGCTGCTTCATCGGGCCCGGTCACACGTGCGTGCGGCACTGGAGCAGTACCTCGATGCGTAGGCGGAACCGATGATCCACGACACCTTCGACTGCAAGATGTTGGTCGAACTCGTCACCGACTGGCTCGAGGGAGCGCTGCCCGAGCCGACACGCAGTGAGTTGGAGCTGCACGTCGCGACCTGCGCTGGGTGCATCGCCTACGTCGAGCAGATGCGAACCACGCAGGCCGCGTTGGCGCGGCTCGAGAGCGTGGAGGCGATCGAGCCGCCCGAGCCCGGCGTTCGCGACGAGATGCTCGCCGTCTTCCGCGCCCGCCGTCGCTAGTTCGAGCGCTCGGTGCTCGCCAGGCTCGAACGTTCGGCGATCCACCGCGACTGCGCCCGCCGCTGTGTTCCCGACGTCTTCCATGCTCTGGTCACGACCCCATCTTGGCCCAGACCGGTCTATCCAGACAGAGATCGATCCACCCAGGCATCGATCGAGCGGGCCAGTTGGTGCAACGGGGTCATCCCGCCGCCGAGCACGACGTCGTGGAACGTCTTCACGGAGAAACCTGCCCCGAGGCGCTGCTCGGCGTGGGCGCGCAGCCGCTGGATCTCCAACCGGCCGATCATGTAGCTCGTCGCCTGGCCGGGTGTGGCGATGTAGCGATCGACCTCCGACGCTGCGCTCGAGCGGTCGAGCGCGGTCTCGGCGAGCAGGCACTCGATCGCCTTGTTGCGCGACCAACCCAGGGCATGGATGCCGGTATCGACGACGAGGCGTGCCGCCCGGAGCGAGTCGAGGGTCAGCATCCCTACGCGTTGCAGCGACGAGCTGTAGAGGCCCATTTCGTCGGCCAGCCGCTCGGCGTACAGTCCCCATCCCTCACCGAAGCTGGTGACCTCCAACTCGCCGACCACGGGGTGGAGGTCAGCTTCCTGTGCCAGAGCGAGTTGCAGATGGTGACCCGGGACGGCTTCGTGGAACGTCGTGACTTCGAGCTGATACCGGGCCCATGCGGCCGGCTTCGCCGCGTTGAAGTAGTACGTGCCCGGGCGTCTGCCGTCAGGAGACGGCCCGGTGTAGTAGGCCATCGGGCCGTTCGGTGCGGCGACGACGTTGCATTCGGATCGCGGCAGGCGGGCGAACCATCGCGGCACTTCTGTCTCGGCGCGAGCGATCGCCGCCATCGCGTCGGCGATGATCTCGTCGGCGCTGGTGTACCGCAGCGACGAGTCCATCCGCAGCCGCTCGCGCAGGCGGGCCGGGTCGTCGACGTCGAACGTCGATGCGCCGAGAATTCGGTATTCGTCGTCGAGGAGGGCGAGTTGCTGCAGACCCAGCTCGTGCACGGCCCGGGGCGTGAGACCCGTGGATGTCGACGCCCACAGCAGACCGGCGTAGCCTGCGTCGCCTTCAGGAAGATGACAGATCCCCGGCTGCTGGTCGGTGCGGCCGACAGCGAGCAGTTCGTCGTGCAGAACGGTCCGCAACCTGGTGAGCGCTGGTCTGGCAGCATCGCGTATCGCCTCGACGACATCGGCGCGCCACGCCGCGGCATCGACCGGTCCGAGCTCGCTCGGTGGCTCCTGCGACGCCAGCGGGTCGTTGGCCGCGTCGCTGTGCAGCAGTGTGTCGATCGCATCGACGGCGGCTGTCACGCCGCGCGCGGTTGCGACCCTTCCGACGCCGGCACCATCGCGAAGGCCATCGATCCACCGGTCGACGAACGACGGCATCGATCGCAGCTTGGCGATGTAGCCCAGGCCGTGCTCGCGGGTGACAAGGGAATAGCCGGGTATCAGCACCGAGACGAACGTCACGAAGTTGAACGGGCCGGCCACCATGGCCAGGTCTCGTTCGAACGGCAGCGTCGCCACGGTCGCCCGGGCACTGAACTCGATCGCGGCCAGCAACGATCGGTCGCGATCGCCGGTGCCGGGAGTGGCCAGCGCAGCGGCCCGATCAGCAAAAGATCCGAGCCGCTCGATTCGAGTGGCCACGCCGGATGGGCTCAGGTCCTCCCATTGCTCGATCTGGTCGACGTCGCCGCGGTCGATGTTCCAGAGTTGTGCCGAGCCGCGGAAGTATTCCCAGTACTCGTCCGCGCAGCCCACAGCATCCGACAAGCAGCCGAATCTAGTGCCGGATCCGGCGTGACTGTCTGCAACGCGGTTGCGCCGTTCCGTCTCGCCCCGGCCCGGCGGTAGGGAGTCCCCATTACTGTGCGGGCTCGAACAGTAATGGGGACACCGTTGCATCGCCGGTCAATTTCCGATGCTGTACAACGAGAGCTCACGCGTCAGATGCGGCGTTCGGCGCACCGAGCCCAAATCCGCGACGCGCCCGAGTACGGCGCACGGGGCCGGCGATCTGTATCCGTGGGGTGTCCCCGCAGCACAGTCGCCACCGAGGCGGCGACCCTGGCGACGCTCGGTGGAATGGGGGGAGTCGCGCTCGGCAGTGCGGTCACGGCCGTATATGCCCGACGCCAGGACGTCCCGCTGACGATTCCGTTCTCGGTGCTCGTGGGTGGTGTCGGCGCTGCGCTGGTGGTGGGCGTGACCACCGGCGTCAGTACATGGCGCCGGACTTGGCGTCGGACGGGCGAGAGCCGCGGGCGGTGGCGAGGTCGGTGACGAGGTTGCCCTTCAGCGCCAGCATGTCGCTGGTCACGGTGATCATTCGGAAGCCCTGCTCGAGGCGCCGCTCGACCAGGGCTGCGGTGGCGTGGATGCCGGGCACGATGCCGGCGTTGCGGCACGCCTTCACGATCGTCGCCAGGGCGTCGTCGAACTTGCTCTCGCCGTCGTTGTTGCCGGGCGGCAGCCCCAGCGTGATCGAGAGGTCGGCAGGGCCGACGTAGATCGCGTCGATGCCGGGAACCGCCAGGATGTCGTCGAGGTTGGCGATCGCTTCGACGGTCTCGATCATCGGGATGAGGGCGATGCCGTCGGTGGACCAGTCGAAGTGGTTCTGCCGGCGCATGCCAGCGACCACGGGGCCGAAGCTTCGTGCGCCCATCGGCGCGTACCTCCCAGAGCGCACCACGGCCTGGGCCTCGGCGACCGAGTTGACCATCGGCACGATGATCCCTTCGATGCCGGCATCGAGCATCTTGCCAATGATGCCCGGCTCGTTCCACGGCACGCGGGCGATCGGGGTGCCGCCGCCGAGCAGGATCGCCTGGGCCATCGCCACGGTCTGCTGGTAGTCGTTGACCCCGTGCTGGTTGTCGATGCACACGTAGTCGTATCCAACTCGTGCGGCTGTCTCGGCGCTGATGATCGATGGGATGGTCAGCCATACACCGAGGGTGTCGCGACCCTCGTTCCATTGAGTTCGCAAAGTGTCCATCGCCCGGTTCTAGCAAAGTTCCCATGCCGCTGTTCAGCCGGCGGAAAGGTTGATGCCGCCCTTACGCCGTGACGATCGTCGCCGGCCGCCCGGCCAGCACGTTGAGCGCGTTCTCGATCGCGTGCGAATACAACCGCCGGCGACCGGCAACGGTCGCCGAAGCGACATGAGGCGTGACGACGACGTTGGGGTGCCCGAGCAACGGATGACCGACCGGCAACGGCTCGGGGTCGGTGACATCGAGGCCCGCGCCCGCGACCTGGCCGGAATCGAGCGCGGCCAGCAGTGCGTCTTGGTCAATCAGTCCGCCTCGCGCGCAGTTGACGAGGTACACGCCGCGCTTCATCGTCGCCAGCGACTCGGCGTTGATCATGTGGCGGGTGTCAGCGACTGCCGGAGCGTGCAGCGAGATCACGTCGGACTCGGTGAAGACCCGTTGCAGATCGACCAGTTCGCAGCCCTCGGCCTCGCTGAGGTACGGGTCGTGGGCCAGCACGCTCATCCCCATCGCCCGCGCCGCGGCGCCGACCCGACGGGCGATTCGGCCATACCCCACCAACCCCAGCACCGTGCCGTCGAGCTCGAGCGCCGTGCCGGTGGTTGTACCGGGCAGACCGTTGCGTGCCCGGTCGGTCTGGGCGGGCAGGTTCTTCACGACGGCGAGCATCAGCATGAGTGTGTGCTCGGCCGTCGACACCGACGGTGCGTCGGGCGCGTTGCAGACGATGACCCCCGCTGCGGTCGCGTCTGCAACGTTGACGTTGTCATAGCCGATTCCGATGCGCGAGATCACCTTCATGTTCGCGCCGAGGGCGAACGCGTCGGCGTTCCACGCCCGCTTGGCGCCGGCGAGCACGCCGTGTGCCGTGCCGAGCTCGGCGTCGTCGGGCCCGACGGCGATCGCCCGACCCTCGATGAGGTCGCGATATGCATCGGGAAGCGGGTGGTCGAAGTACAGGATCGGCAGCTGTTGGTCCATCGGTCGCACCATATCCGGCGGTGCGGCGGTACGGCGGTGCGGCAGTTGGCGGGTGACGGATATGGTGCGACCATGCTCGACCATTCCCGGTTCTTCCACGTTGGCATCCGCGTCACCGACATCGAGGCGGCGATGGACGACATCGGCAAGCACGCCGGTGTCACCTGGGCATCGGTGCAGGATCGCCCGATGTCGGTGTGGGTCCCGGGGGAGGGTCAGACAGTTTTGCAACTGGCACTGACCTATTCGATCGAAGGGCCGGTGCATCTCGAACTGTTGCATGGTCCCCCGGGCTCGATCTGGGACGGTCACGACGTGCCGGGCGCCCATCACTTCGGCTACTGGTCCGACGACGTCGGCGCGGACACCGAGCAGATGTTGGCCGACGGGTACACGTTGGAGCTCGCCGCGCTCTCGCCCGACGAGGGGTACGGACGATTCTCCTACGCCCGCTCGCCATCTGGATACCTGGTCGAGCCGGTGGCAATCGCCAGCAAGCCGCGGTTCGAGCGGTGGTGGGCGGGCGGCTCGCTGACCGACCCCATCGCGTAGCCTGCGGTGCATGTCGGATCTGTCTGATCGCGCCAAGCGTCACCTGTGGATGCACTTCACCCGCCTCGGCGCATACGCCGACAGCGAGGTGCCGATCATCGCCCGAGGCGAGGGTTGCTACGTGTGGGACCAGCACGGCAAGCGGTACCTCGACGGGCTCTCCGGGCTGTTCACGGTGCAGGCAGGGCATGGTCGAGCCGAGCTGGGCGAAGCGGCGGCGCGTCAGGCCGAGACCCTCGGCTACTTCCCGGTCTGGTCGTTCGCCCACGAACCGGCCATCGAACTGGCGACGCGCCTTGCCGAGTTGGCGCCCGGTGACCTCAACCGCGTCTTCCTCACTCCGTCGGGCGGCGAGGCCATCGACACCACCATCAAGCTGGCGCGGCAGTACTTCAAGCTGCGCGGCGAGCCGTCACGCACCAAGGTGATCTCGCGCTACCTGGCGTATCACGGCACCTCGATCGGGGCGCTCAGCGTGACCGGCGTGCCCTCGATCAAGACCCCGTTCGAGCCACTGATGCCGGGGGCCATCAAGGTGCAGACCCCGTACCGCTATCGGTGCCACGACTGCCAGCACCTCGACGCGTGCACGCTGCGCTGCGCAGACGACCTGGCACTGCGCATCGAGATGGAGGGACCGGAGTCCATCGCTGCGGTGTTCATGGAGCCGTTGCAGAACACGGGCGGCGCGTTTGCGCCACCGCCCGGCTACTGGGCGCGCATCCGCGAGATCTGTGACCGGTACGGGGTGCTGCTGGTCAGCGACGAGGTGATCTGCGCATTCGGGCGGCTGGGTCACATGTTCGGCTCGGATCGTTACGGGTACCAGCCCGACATCATCACGTTCGCCAAGGGCGTGACATCGGGATACGCACCGCTGGGTGGCGTGCTGGTCTCCGATCGCATTGCCGCACCGTTCCTCGATGACCCGAACTTGTTCCTGCACGGCCAGACGTTCGGTGCCCACCCGGTGTGTTGCGCCGTGGCCAACGCCAACCTCGACATCTTCGAACGAGAAGATCTGTGTGGCAACGTGCTGGCCAACGAGGGCCGCTTCACCGAGTTGCTCGACGGGTTGCGCGACATCCCCCTGGTCGGCGACGTGCGTGGCGACGGCTACTTCCGGGCGATCGAACTGGTCAGTGACCAGGCGACCAAGGGATCGTTCACGCCCGACGAAGCGGAGTGGCTGCTGCGTGGATACCTCTCGCCGCGTCTCTACGAGGCTGGGTTGATCTGCCGGGCCGACGACCGGGCCGAACCGGTGATCACGTTGTCGCCGCCGCTCATCGCCGGCGAGGCGGAGTTGTCGTTCATCGCCGACACGCTGCGCACCGTGCTGAGCGACGCAGCCGTCGCGTTTGCAACCCGCAGAACCTGACGTGCGCCGCTCGATCGACGACTACCGTTCTCCGACGACGATCTGCCGACGGCGCCCAGGCCGTGGAAGATGCTGCCTGCCTGGTGTCCATCGAGACCCAGCTCGGGTCCTGTGCGGCCCGGACTGATCACGACCTCACCACGACCTCACCATCGAGGTCATCCGCAAGACCGCCTGCAAGCTGAGTCCGTACGGACTGCAACTGGTGTCGCGGATACCGCTCGGAGACGCTGAGCAGCGACTTCTGGCCGAGGCGCTGGGCGACTCGGGGTCACCCAGAGAGGCGACAGAATAGGTCGAATGGCCTATCTCCCAACCATTGACACTGAGCGTGGTTGCTTGGCAGTCTTACCGGGCACCACGGCTCCCTCCGCGGTGTGTTCGGGGACAATCAGTGGCTACATACCGCAGGGTCGAACACGACAATGGCGAGGCTGGTCGATGACCACCACGCTTGCTTTCGCATTCCGTGCCGCTGTGCCGGCCGACATCGACTTCGAACGATTTCTGTATGCATCGACGCGCGACGATCTCCGGCCACTCGGCCCCGAGGTCTTCGATGGTCTGGTCGGCATGCAGTTCCGCGCCCAGTCGATGTCGCTCCGGCTCGAACATCCCCAGGCCGACCGGCAGATCATCCTCGTCGAGGATGCGCCTGCCGGTCGCCTGATCATCGACGGCGTCGGTGATCACATCGAGGTCATCGATGTCGCTCTCCTGCCCGAGTATCGCGGTCATGGAATCGGCACCAGCGTGCTGCGCGGGGTGATCACCCACGCCGATCGCCTCGCTCGCTCGGTTCGCCTCCACGTCGAGAAGCAGAGCCGTGCCGTGCGGCTCTACGAGCGCTTGGGGTTCACGATCACCGGCGACGTCGGCATGTACTTCGCCATGTCGCGCCACCTCGTCGCCGGCTGGTGATTCGCTGCCGCCGCGGCTCACACTCGAACTTTGTCGCTCTCAGGTCGCTCAGCGACCTCGCAGCGACAAAGTTCAGCCGGCGATGATCGGGTCCAGGGTGAGTTCGGGCTCGTCGCTCTGCAGCCGCTGCAGCCGGTAGCGGTTCTCGAACAGGGCCACCAACGCGCCGTCGCCGCGGACGAGGATCCGGATGCCGCCGATGCGGCGGAGCCGCTCGCTGGACTCCTTGTCGGTCAGGCGGATCGCCTGATACGGCGCAGAGAGGATCTCGGTGGGCGCGCCGAACTCGCTGCCCAATCGATAGGCGAAGACCTCGAACTGCAACTCGCCGACCGCGGCCAGGATCGTCTCGGTATCCCCGAAGTCGGGATCGCGCAGGACCTGCACCACGCCCTCCTCGTCGAGCTGGGCGAGGCCCTTGCGGAACTGTTTGAAGCGGCCGTTGTCGAGCGGTCGCGCCTTGGCGAAGACTTCGGGCGAGAACCGCGGGATCGGCGGGAACTCGACCGCCAGCCCGGCGTAGCCGGCGTCGTACAACGTGTCGCCGAGTTGTACTCCGCTGGCGTTGACCAGGCCGACGACGTCGCCGGGAAAGGCCTCGTCGACGGTCTCGCGGTCGGGCCCGAACGCAGTGGTCGCGTACTTGGTGGTGATGTCGCGGCCGGTGCGGTGGTTCGTCACGCTCATCCCGCGCTCGAACCGGCCGGAGCAGATGCGGGCGAAGGCGATGCGGTCGCGGTGTGAAGGATCCATGTTGGCCTGCACCTTGAACACGAACGCCGAGAACGGGCTGGCCAGGGCTCGCGGGGCGTCGTCGCGGTCGAGTCGGGGTGACGGCGATGGAGCGAGGTCGATCACCGCGTCGAGCAACAGGCGCACGCCGAAGTTCGTCAGCGCAGAGCCGACGAACACCGGGGTCGACTCGCCGGCAAGGAACGACGGCAGATCGACGTCGGCGCCGATCGCGTCGAGCAACGAGCACTCGTCGAGCGCGGCCTTCCATGCCGAGGCGTACTCGATGCTGCCCGAGGCGCTGGCGACATCGAGATCGCTCGTCTCCTCGGCGGCTTCCGAAGCTCCTCGGGCGGTTCGGGTGAACTTGGTGTAGCGCCCGGTACGCCGGTCGATCAGCCCCTGGAACGCCTCACCATCGCCAACAGGCCACGTGACCGGGGTCGGTCGCAGCTGGATCTGCTTCTCGATTTCGTCGAGCAGCTCCAGTGGTTCGCGCCCGGGCCGATCGTACTTGTTGAGGAATGTGATCACCGGCAGATTGCGCGAGCGGCACACCTGGAACAGCTTCAGGGTCTGTGCCTCGATGCCCTTCGCCGCGTCGAGCACCATCACCACGGCGTCGACGGCCGACAGCACGCGATAGGTGTCTTCGGAGAAGTCGCGGTGGCCGGGCGTGTCGAGCAGGTTCATGATGTGGTCGCCGTAGGGGAACTGCATGACGGTCGAGCTGATCGAGATGCCGCGCTGCTGTTCGAGCTCCATCCAGTCGCTCCGCGCCGATCGACGACCCTCGCGAGCATGTACCGCGCCCGCTTCCTGCACGGCGCCGGAGTACAGCAGGAACTTCTCGGTCAGTGTCGTCTTGCCGGCGTCGGGATGGCTGATGATCGCAAAGGTGCGGCGGCGTTTGGCCTCGGCGATCTCGTTCATGGCCGTTCGAGGCTACCGGCGGGCGGGCTATGCAATGTTGCGCGTGAGCCGGCACGACTTCGTCGTACCGTCTCACCCGGGACTCACGCAATGTTGCGCGTGAGCCGGCACGACTTCGTCGTACCGTCTCACCCGGGACTCACGCAATGTTGCGCCACGCCGCTAGCCGCGCCGCGCTGTCGTCGCCGGGCACCGGCAACTGGCACACCACGCGCAGTCCCGGCCACTCGCTCGGGGTCAGTTGCTGGTACTCGAACACCAGGTTGCCGGCACGTGGATGGGCGTAGCGGCGCAGACGGGTCTGGAACTGGGCGACGTCGAGCTGCGGCCACCATTCGGCGAACTCGGGGCTGGCAGCCATCAAGCGATCGATCAGGTCGATGAAGTGCGGATCGTTGCGCGCTGCCGCCGTGCCGCTGCGGAACTCGGCCATGATCCGGCGGGCCTGATCCCCCCAGTCGGCCAGCAGCCGCCGGGCGTTGGGCTCGGCGAACACGACCCACAGCAGGTTGCGCTCCTCGTCGGCCAACCGATCGATCAGTGGGTACAGCAGCGACTGTGGCCGGTTCCACGCCAGGAAGTCCCAGCACGGGCCGAGCACGTAGGCAGGCGCCGGCTCCATCGAGGTGATCAGCCGCACCAGCGCGTCGGGCGCGTGCTCGACGGTCTCGATCGGCTCCAGTGGTGCCCTGGCGGCCAAGGCCAGCAGGTGCTGGCGTTCGGCGTCGTCGAGTCGAAGGGCACGCGCCAGGGCCGTCAGCACGTCGACCGAGGCGTTGATCGGGCGACCTTGCTCGAGCCACGTGTACCACGTGACCGATACGCCGGCGAGCATGGCGATCTCTTCACGTCGCAGACCCTTGGTTCGTCGCGACCGGCCGACGGGAAGCCCGACGTCGCGCGGAGCCAGCGCATCGCGGCGAGCGCGCAAGAACGCCGCCAGCTCGTCACGTCGCGTCATCGGGCCATTCGATCACGCCGCAGGCCGTGTCGCGAAGTGGTATCGCTACCCGTCAGCCGCCGTTCGATGCCTTGACCCACGTGCGGCACGGTTGACCGCGCAGCGAACCGCAGGCCGGTGGGGCCGGCTCGGGCACATCGACACCACCCACGACAGGCAGCACGAGCTTCGAGGGATGGTCGGCGTCGCTGGCAACGGTCACCGTCTCGCCTTGGTCGATCGTGCCGAACGTCCATTCCGCACGACTGTTGCCTGGTGCATCGATCGTCAGGCGCAGCCGACTGCCGGCGCGGAACGGATGGGCGAACGGGAACAGTTCGAGTCGCACTTCAGCGAACTCGCCGACCGGCAACGAGGCGGCATCCGATTCGAGGAAGGTGTGCGCCGGGCGCAGCGCGGTGGCGCTGTCGGCCAATGCACGCTCGCTGGCGCGCAGCCAACCGCTCTGCACATAGATCTCCTGCCCGTCGGGCCGCACTTCGCTGATCGTCGCTTCGAGATCGGTGTCGGCCGACGTCGACTCGATCCACAGGTCGACGGATCCCGGACCAGCGATGACCACGTCGTTGGCGAGTGGCGGTGTGACGAAGCCGAGCCCGGTTCCGTCAGGCATCGGCTGCCAGTCGAACTGGGTGGCGACGTTCCAGATGTCGCTGCGGCTGCCCGTGTAGAACGTGGGCGGCAGCACGCTGGGGTCGGCGATGTACTTGCTTCCTCCGGGCTGGGTCAACGGCCCGTCGGTCAAGGCTCCGTTGCCGTCGAGCAGCCAGGTCGTCGCTGTCGCCGAGGGGATCGGCCACGACGGGAACTCGGCGACGAAGTTCGGCACGGGGGTGCCGGGGGAGTACGCCGGATTGCCCCCGTGCTCGAAGTCGATCCGAACCGACGGCTCGGCCTCGAACGCGGTCAGCGCCTGGTCGTAGGTGTCGCCGGCGAACCGATCCTCGTACGGTGGGAACGTCTCCACGCCCCAGATCGCCTTGCCGATCACGGGGGCGATCGCATTCAGGGGGGCCAGCGCGGGAACCTTCTTCGCCACGTAGAGCTGCAGGAACTCGAAGTACCGGCCACTGACCGGGGGGCTGATCGACTCGGTGTGCAAGCCGTTCATCAACGAGACGTACAGGTGCGGCGAACTGGTGAACTTGTCGAGCATCGCCGGAAAGTGACCACCGGTCTGCTCGTCCTGCCACGCGCCGGCGAGGAACACCGGCACCGTGATCTTGTCGACGAAGGTGATCGGCGCCAGCGAATCACCGAGGGCCTGCGGGTAGTACGGGTTGTTCTTGATCTCCTCCACGAGATCCGGGTTCTGCAATCGCAGCTTCTGGTTGTCGGCGCAGACGGTGTCGCCGGCGTCGGCCCGAGCCTTCGTCCACGCCTGGCCGAATGGCTTGGCCTCGTCGAACCGCTCTTGGGCAAACGTCGAGGCGAAGCCGGTGTTGAGGATGCCGCCGGGGTACAGCGTGCCCCGGAAGGTGTCGTCGATCACCGACAGCGGTGTGATCGAGTTGAGGCTCGGCGGCTGCGTTGCGGCGACGAACAGTTGCGTGATCCCGGGGTAGGAGATGCCGACCATGCCGACCTGG
Source organism: Ilumatobacteraceae bacterium (assembly GCA_039931555.1). Lineage (GTDB taxonomy): Bacteria > Actinomycetota > Acidimicrobiia > Acidimicrobiales > Ilumatobacteraceae > JAENVT01. The sequence continues at coordinate 23,519 of JBDTRP010000030.1, forward strand.
TGGTCGAGCACCCACGGCTGCGTCGCCACCGTCTCGATGGCGTCGTAACCATCGAGGCTCTGTACCGTCTCGAAGAAGTTGTACGACCCACCGCTGCAGCCACTGCCGCGCATGTTGACTCCGACGTAGGCAAAGCCCATGGTCGTGTAGATCTGGGCGAGTCGGGCGCTGTCGGGATCACTGGGCTGGTAGCCGCTGTACTCGACGACCGTGGGGTACGGGCCCTGGTCGGCCGGGCCCGGCAGGATCACGTTGGCACTCAGCGTCGTGCCGTCGCGTGTGGTGATGTACCCGAACCCCTCGGCCAACTTCGGCTGGCTGGAGTAGAACTCTGCGGGCGGGTTGACGGCCGGGTCGGCGACGGAGACCGCGTCACTGATCTCGGTGGCGCTGGTGATCGTGTACCCATCGCCCGGCTCGAGGTTGCGGAACAGCAGCGAGCCCTGCTGGTCGACGGTGCCTTTGACGACCTCGCTGCCATCTCGGTTGGCGGCCAGCGAGTCGCCCGGCGATGCGCCGAGCACGGCGATCTGGTCGGTGCCCGGCTGCACGACGAACGTGGCCTTCACGTGCGGCAGCGTTGTAGGAGTCGCGGTGGTGGCGGTTGTCTGATGGGCCGGGGCGTTCGAGGTTGACGCGCTGCCGTCGGAACCGGAGCAGCCGGCGATCAACGCCGCGGCAGCCAGGAATATCACAAACTTGGAGCGCATCGAACGATTGTTCCATGCCGTGCATCGAGTCCAGCATCGCGACGTGAGGCAGGTGTCACGTATCCACGAGAATCCGCCACGCCTCTTCTCTTCCAAGGGACGGTCGCCGAAGGGAGGTGGGTATGGCGACGATCATCATCGGTTCGTTGGCATTCAGCATCGGCGGCGCATTCATGCGGCCGTCTGACGGATTCACCAGGTTCTGGCCGAGCGTCGTCATCGCCGCGTGTTTCGTCACGGGCGCGGCGTTTCTTGCCCGAGCGGTGAGTCGTGGCGGGCTGAGCACGACGTTCGTGATCGGTCTCGGCATCGAGGCCGTGATCTCGGTCGGGATCGGGTTGGCCCTGCTGGGCGAGCGCCTGACCGGGCCGCAGACGGCCGGCATCGCGATCATCCTCGTCGGCTTGGTCACCCTCAAACACGGCTAGCGTTGTCGCGGAGCGTGCTGAGGCGCCCAGGTGGGCGCCAGACACTCCACTCCGCAACAATGGTCGGGTGCTGTCACTCGAGGCGATGTTGTCGGATCTGGAATACCTGGTGTCGATCGAGTCGCCGTCACACGACATCACCGCGATCACGCGATCGGCGGGGTCGGTCCGCGATGTGATCGAGCGTCGGCTGGGCCGTCACGCCGAACTGGTCGACAGCGATGCCGGGCCTCACGTTCACACGCGGTTCGGTCAAGCCTCCAAGGTGCTGATCGTCGGCCACCACGACACCGTCTTCCCGCTCGGGGCACTCGCCGCCCGCCCGTTCGCGGTCACCAACGGCATGGCCACCGGGCCCGGCGTCTTCGACATGAAGGGCGGCATCGTTCTGGCCATTCACGCGTTGTCGTTGCTCGACGATCTCGACGGGGTCGAGTTGCTGATCACGGCCGACGAGGAGGTCGGATCGAACGCGTCTCGGGCATTGATCGAGGAGCGGGCGCTGGCGTGCGGCGCCGTGCTGGTGCTGGAGCCGAGTGCCGACGGTGGTGCCTTGAAGACAGCGCGCAAGGGCACAGGCACGTTCGAGGTGACGGTGCACGGCAAGGCCGCGCACGCTGGTCTGGAACCCGAGAAGGGGATCAACTCGCTCGTCGCCGCGGCGCAGTTGATCACCCGCATCGCCACGTTCGGGGATCCCGAGAAGGGCACCACGGTCACCCCCACTGTTGCGACTGCGGGGACAGCCGACAACGTCGTGCCGGCGATGACGCGGGTGCGCGTCGATGCCCGTGTGAACGTGGCGGGGGAGAAGGAGCGTGTCGAACACCTGATGAGCACGCTGTCGTCAGATGTGCCCGGCGCGGGGGTCGAGGTCTCAGGAGGTCTCGGCCGCCCACCGATGCCCGAGTCGGCATCGACCAGCCTGTTCGCAGTTGCCCAGAAGGCGGCAGCGAGCGCAGGTCTGGCTCCGGTGACTGGGATCGCCGTGGGTGGCGGCAGCGACGGAAACTTCACCGCAGCGCTCGGGGTACCGACGCTCGACGGTCTCGGTGCGATCGGCGGTGGCGCCCATGCCGACCACGAGTTCGTTCTGGTCGACACGATGGTCGATCGCGCCCGGCTGGTGGCCGCGATCCTCGCCGAGTTGTTGCGCTAAGCGGGCGAGTCGTCGCTCGACGCACCGTCGGTCAACTCCATGAGCCCACCACCGGTCAGCGTGCCGGCCTTGCGGTAGACGTCGAGCTTGCTGCGGCTGTCGTCGATGTCGAGGTTGCGCATCGTGAGCTGACCGATGCGATCGAGGGGCCCGAACGCGGCATCGTCGACCTTCTCCATGCTCAGGCGCTCGGGGGCGTACGTGAGGTGTGGCCCGGTGGTGTCGAGGATCGAGTAGTCGTCGCCGCGGCGCAGCCGCAACGTGACCTCACCGGTGACCGCCGCGCCGACCCATCGCAACAGGGGCTCGCGCAGCATCAGGCTCTGCGGGTCGAACCAACGTCCTTCGTAGAGCAGCCTGCCGAGTCGCCGGCCCATCGTGCGGTAGTTCTCGATCGTGTTCTCGTTGTGGATCGCGGTCACGAGGCGCTCGTAGGCGATGTGCAACAACGCCAGCCCAGGGCCCTCGTAGATGCCGCGGCTCTTGGCCTCGATGATCCGGTTCTCGATCTGGTCGCTCATGCCGAGACCGTGCCTGCCGCCGATCACATTGGCCTCTTGTACCAACTCGAGCTGCGATTCGAACTCCTTGCCGTTGAGTGTGACCGGCCACCCCTCGTGGAACCCGATGGTCACGGTCTCGGTGGCGATCGCCACGTCGTCGCGGTAATGGGCCACGCCCATGATCGGCTCGACGATGTCCATCGACGTGCCGAGCTCCTCGAGCGACTTGGCCTCGTGGGTAGCGCCCCAGATGTTGGCGTCGGTCGAGTACGCCTTCTCGGTGCTGTCGCGGTACGGCAGGTCGTGGGCGATCAGGAACTCGCTCATCTCCTTGCGGCCGCCGAGCTCGGTGACGAAGTCGTTGTCGAGCCACGGCTTGTAGATCCGCAGGTTGGGGTTGACGAGCAGGCCGTACCGGTAGAAGCGCTCGATGTCGTTGCCCTTGTAGGTGCTTCCGTCGCCCCAGATGTCGACCCCGTCGTCGTGCATCGCCCGCACCAGCAGCGTGCCGGTGACAGCACGCCCGAGTGGCGTGGTGTTGAAGTAGGTTCGCCCGGCGGTGCTGATGTGGAAGGCACCGCACTGCAGCGCCATCAGGCCTTCGCGGACGAGCTCGGCGCGACAATCGATCAGCCGGCCCAGTTCGGCGCCGTACTGCTTGGCGCGGCCTGGCACGCCACTGAGGTCGGGCTCGTCGGCCTGGCCGAGGTCGGCCGTGTACGCATACGGCAGCGCCCCGTGGTGACGCATCCAGGCAACGGCCGCCGAGGTGTCGAGGCCGCCACTGAAGGCAATCCCTACTCGCTCGCCCTTGGGGAGTGTGGTCAGCACCTTCGACATAGACACGAGACGCTACCGGCCGTACGCTGCGGCTCGTGAAGGTCCTGTTCGCCTCGGCCGAGTTCGCACCGTTGGCGAGGGTCGGCGGCCTCGCAGCAGCAGCGGCCGGCTTGGTGGCAGAACTGCGCCGTCAGGATGTCGACGTGCACGTGGTCGTGCCCGACTACTTCGCGACCCCGCTGCTCGACGAGTCGGTCACGACCCTCGATGTGCCGGAATGGGCGGGCCCGGCCACGGCGCGCACCGGCTCGCTCGCCGGGATCGGCGCCATCACGCTGATCGATGCGTTCGGCGTGCGCAAGAGCCATCCGTACCTCCAGCCCGACGGTCACGGTTGGCCCGACAACGACCGCCGGTTCATGGCCTTCTCCGCCGCACTCGGCGCGCTGACCGAGGTGACGCATCCCGATGTGCTGCATCTCAACGACTGGCACACATGCGTCGCGTTGGCGCACATCGCCGAGCTGCCCCCGACCATGCTGACGATCCACACCCTCGGCTACCAGGGTCGCACGAACCCGGGTTGGCTGATGACCCTGCCGAAGCGGGTCGAGGCGTTCGAGCAGTGGGGTGACTGCAACCCGTTGCTCGGCGGTATCCGCCTGGCCGACGTGGTCGTGGCGGTCAGCCCGAACTACGCAGCAGAGATCACGACGCCGCAGGGCGGCTTCGGCCTCGACGCGCCGCTGCGCGAGCGCGGCGACCGCCTGGTCGGCATCCTGAACGGGATCGACGCCGATGAATGGGATCCTTGCACCGACCCCCACCTGCCAGTGACGTACTCGGCAGGCGATGTGGCAGCCAAGGCGACGATCCGTGCCGACTTGCTGGCGCGCTACGGCTTGACCGACGGTGGCGGTCCGCTCTTGACGATGGTCACCCGCCTCGCCGAACAGAAAGGCGTCGATCTGCTCGTGCCGCTGACGCCGTTCCTGCGGCGGCTCGGCGCCTCGCTGATCGTGCTCGGCGATGGCGAGCAGGGGCTGGCCGACGCCCTCGCCGACGCGGCGATCGCGTACCCGCATGAGGTGGCGTTCGTGCGCGGCTACGACGAGGCGCTGGCCCATCAACTGTTCGCCGGCGCCGACGTGTTCGCCATGCCCAGCCGGTTCGAGCCGTGCGGCCTGGCGCAGATGCAATCGATGCGCTACGGCACCCTGCCGTTGGTGACCGACGTGGGGGGCTTGCACGACACCGTCATCGACGTTGACGACGCACCCTCTCGCGGCACGGGCATCGTGGTGCCCGACGCCAGTTCGGTCGCGCTGATGGACGGGTTGCACCGCATGGTGAAGGCCTACGCGCAGCCCCGCCGCCGTGCGGCGATGCAACGTCGTGGGATGGCCGTCGACTGGTCGTGGAAGCGCCCGGCCGCGGCCCACGTCGACTGGTACCGGCGCCTGCTCGCCGAACCAGCCGCGCGAAGCGTCTAACCTGCCGCAACATGGCTGAGCCCAAGGTTCTCGTGGTCGTGCTGGCGGGCGGGGAGGGCAGGCGTCTGGCGCCGCTCACCGCAGACCGGGCCAAACCTGCCGTGCCCTTCGGAGGCACGTACCGAATCATCGACTTCGTCCTGTCGAACTTCGCCAACGGTCGCTACCTCAAGATCGTCGTGCTGACGCAGTACAAGAGCCACAGCCTCGACCGTCACATCAGCCAGACGTGGCGCTTCTCGACCCTGCTCGGCAATTACGTCACGCCTGTGCCTGCGCAGATGCGCAGAGGGCCGCAATGGTTCAGTGGCTCGGCTGATGCGATCTACCAGAACCTCAACCTCATCAGCGACGAGCGACCCGACATCGTGTGTGTGTTCGGCGCCGATCATATCTACCACATGGACCCGCGCCAGATGGTCGAGTACCACCAAGCGGTCGGCGCCGGCGTGACCGTCGCGGCGATCCCGGTTGCGGTCGGCGAGGCGTCGCAGTTCGGTATCATCCAGGCCTCCGATACGGGCAAGATCATCGCCTTCCACGAGAAGCCGGCCGAGCCACCGACCATCCCGGGCGATTCGTCGCGTGCCCTGGCGTCGATGGGCAACTACGTCTTCGACACCCAGACGCTGATCGACGTGGTCAGCCCGACGGGCACCGACTCCATCGCCACCGACATCGGCGGCGACGTGATCCCCATGCTGACCCGGGAGGGCGTGGCGCACGTGTACGACTTCTCGACCAACAACGTCCCCGGCCAGGCCGAGCACGAACGCGGCTACTGGCGCGATGTCGGGAGCCTCGACGCCTACTACGAGGCCAACATGGATCTGATCGCGCCCGTGCCTCCGTTCAGCTTGTACAACTCCGAGTGGCCGGTCTACAGCCTGCAGTTGCCGCTGCCGCCGGCCAAGATCGACCACGGTCCGGGTGGCGAGCGACCGGCCATCGACCACAGCTTGCTGTGCGCCGGCTCGATCGTGTCGGGTGGAACCGTCGAGCGCTCGATCCTCGGGCCGGAGACCTATGTCGACGCATCAGCGATCGTCAGCGAGTCGATCCTCTTCCCGGGCGTGCGCGTCGGGCCGGGGGCCAGGCTGCACCGCTGCGTGATCGACAAGAACGTCAAGATCCCCGCAGGGCGATCGATCGGGCACGATCTCGAGGCCGACCGCGAGGAGTTCGTCGTCAGTGACCGCGGGGTTGTCGTGGTCGAAAAGGACCGCCGGATCAGCTGACCGGATCGGGTGGGGCCACCAGTCGGTACATGCCCGCGAGCGAGGCAACGCTGATGCAGAGCGCGGCGCCGGCGAGCACCAGTTCCACGACTGCGATCCACCGAACCCTGCCGAGGTCGCCGGCGCCGATGGCCGCGCCGATGGCCGCCGTGGCCACGCCGAAGTACGGAGCGAACCGCCAGTTGGAGATCGCCGCGTACATCACCAGCAAGGGCGCGTAGAACGGCAGGAGGTTCAACAGCAGGTTGCACGGTTCGGCGTCGGCACCCAGCCACCACGTCGACAGTCCGATCACCCGAGACGACTCCCAGACGGCGACGAGACCGACGATGACCGCGGCCCATCCGACGCCGAACACCAGCCGCCATACGGGTGTCAGCTGGCCGGCTCGTCGGGGTGCTTCGACCCATTGCGTGTCGCTCTTGTCGGGGTCCTCCGGCTCGTCGTCGTACCCCAACGGCTCCACGGGTTCCACGGGCTCAGCTTGAGCGGGCGCACCGGGATCCATCGCTGGCACCATACCGGGCGACAGGCGACACGAGGGTGCGCCAGACTACCCTTGCGCAATGGCAGCCGAGCGGGCGACTCCCTTCACGAAGCTCAGCGTCTTCTTCCCGATGTGGAACGAAGAGGCCTACATCGATCGAGCGATCGAGACCGCCACGACCGAGTGCCGCTCGTTGCAGCAGCGCAACGAGATCCTCGACTATGAACTGATCATCGTCGACGATGCCTCGACCGATCACACCGGCAAGTTGGCCGACGAGATGGCTGCTGCCGATCCGCACGTCCGTGTCGTGCACCATCCCGTCAACCGCAAGCTCGGTGGCTCGATGAAGACCGGCTTTGCCGCCGCAACAGGAGACGTGGTGCTGTACAGCGACGCCGATCTCCCGTTCGACATGGCCGAGGTGTCGCGGGCCATCCGGCTGATGCGCTACTACGACGCCGACATCGTCAGCGCGTTCCGGTTCGACCGCACGGGCGAAGGGTCGCTGCGCACCGTGTACACGTTCTTCTACAACTTCTTGATCCGGCGCCTGTTCGGGGTGCGGATGCGCGACATCAACTTTGCGTTCAAGCTGTGCCGCCGGTCGATCTTCGACGACATCTCGCTGCGCAGCGAGGGGTCGTTCATCGATGCCGAACTGATCATCCGGGCCAACAAGCTGGGCTTCAACGTCATCCAGTTCGGGGTCGACTACTTCCCCCGGACCCGTGGCGAGAGCACCCTGGCGTCGGGCAGCGTGATCCGCAAGATCGTCAGCGAGATGGTGCAACTGCGACGTGAGCTCCGTGACCTACGACCGGTCGTCCGGCCGTTCAACTGAGCCTGCCCCGCCCTTTCCCGAGGAAGACGGCTGATAGATTGGGAATGAAATCCCCAGTCGGAGTTTGCTTGTTTTGAATGCCCGTAGACCATCGAAGCCACCGCCGCGCCGCCGTCGTAGGCCCGCGCCCTCGCCGATCGGCCGATGGATGCCGGCGGTTGCCGGGGCCGGCGTGCTTGCGGTCGTCATCGTGGCCGGACTGTCGGGGCGAGGTGGGGCTACGAGCGCCGACACCGCGCCGACGACCGTTGCTGTTGCGGTCGCAGAAACGGGAGTCGACCTCACCGGGCCGCCGATCGTGGTCGACGCGGATCCGGGAATCGTCAAGACTGCCCTCACGCACAGCATTGGCAAGGGCAACGCCGGCGACGACGTGAAAGCGCTGCAGCAGCGACTGACCGACCTCGGTTTCGCGCCCGGCCCCATCGACGGATCGTTCGGCTCGGGCACCCAGCAGGCGGTGTGGGCGTACGAGAAGTTGGTTCTGAAGACGCCACGGGCCAACGCCACGGGGCACGTCACCAACGACATGTGGCAGGTGATGCAGGACCGCATCACCATCCCACCGCGCCGTCCCACCGCGGCCGGCACCACCCACGTCGAGATCTACGTACCCGAGCAGGTGCTGATCGTGTTCAACAACAACGTCCCCGAACTGATCGCCCACATCTCCACCGGCGTGCAGAACCCCGACGGCACCCCGCAGAAGTGGTGCGACACATTGACCTATGACACCGGGCCGAACGGCGAGCCGCTGACCGAGCCGGTGACCAAGCAGGAATGTGCCGACGCCAAGACCCCCGGCGGCGTGTTCCGGTTCACGCGGCGCTACGACGGCAAGCGCACCGGTCCCCTGGGCGGGATGATGAACCCGGTCTACTTCAACTATGGGATCGCCGTGCACGGCGCAGACAACGTGCCGCTGCAGCCCGCGTCGCACGGTTGCGTCCGCCTGAACCAGAAGATCGCCACCGTGTTCCCTTCGATGGTCAAGAAGGGCGATCTCGTCTACGTGTGGGGTCAGGACGGCAAGGAACCCGAGCGGTACTCGCGGCGCGACAGCCTGCCGTCGTTCAACTACGCCGACCCCGACGCCACGACGACGACCGAGTCGACGACGACCCTCCCCCCGACGACGGTCCCGGCGCCGACCACCACCAAGCCGGCCCCGACCACGCTGCCGGCCACCACCACGATCCCGGCGACCACCACCACGACGTCGCCCGCACCTACGTCGACCTCAGCCCTCTTCGGGTAGTCCGTGCGCTTGCCATCGGCGCGACGAAGACCGTGAGGGTCGGCCACTGGACAGCGATCCGATCACCGAGATGTGGGTGTACTCGCTGGCGGGTGGAGCTCGGCCTCAGGCGGTGGGCACGGGTGCGGCGACGAGGTCGACGCGCCGGCCGAGCACTTCCTCGAGGAGGTTGCTGCGCTCGTTGGCGGTGTACAGCTCGAGGCTGATCTCCTTGCCGCGCTTGGCCAGGGCCTCGATCACCAGGCGATCGCGGCGTACCTGGGCCATCACCGATCGCACCCGTCCATCGTGACTGCGGTCGAGTCCGATGGCGACTCGCAGAATGCCGGCGAGCGTCTTGACCAGTCGCTGGTGGTCATTCGAGAGCCGCCCGAACTCGGCGTGTCTGGCCTTCGGGGCGCTCTTGCGGTGGTAACGGGCGATCTGGGCGATGATCTCGATCTCGGTGTCGGTCAACCCCGTCAACTCGCTGTTGCGGATGACGTAGTAGCTGTGGAGGTGGTGCTTGCTGTGCGAGATCACCAGTCCGACGTTTGCCAGGAGTGCCCCGGCTTCGAGGTACTCGCGGGCATCGGCCGGTAGCTCGTGCAGCGCCTCGGTGGCGTCGAACAACTGCAACGCGAGGGCGGCGACGTGCGCCGAATGGGTGAGGTCGTCGTCGCAGCGTTCGGCCAGGGCTCGAATCGACCGGCGCGACACGTCGCGCAGGTGACGCAGTGCGCCGCCCTGCAACCGCGCGATCGTGTCGAGCAGCACGCCTTCACGCAGCGCGGCCTCGCTGAACACGAAGCTCTTGATGCCGAAGATGTCGGCGACACCCTCCAGCACCAGTGCGCCGGCGACGATGATGTCGGCACGCGCCGGGTCGAGGCCGGGCGTCGAGCGGCGGTCGTCGGACGAGCGCTTCTTGGCGAGCGACTCGGTGATCGACTGGAGTTCGACGACGGTGAACTCGAAACGGTTGAACGTGTGCAGTGCGGCGTCGTCGCGGGCCGCGTGGATGATCCGAGCGATCGTCTCGGCCGTCCCCGACGAAGCGATGGCGATGTCGAAGCCGAGCTCCTCGACGTCGCGCTCGAACGTCGCCAGGATCGAGCGGACGTACGAACGGCATTCACCGACGGAGTCCGAGGTCGTGGTGCCGCCCGTGAAGAACCGATCCGTCAGGCGAACGGCGCCGAGCTTGAAGCTGCGCGCCGCCAGGGTCTCGCCGTGCTCGCCGACGAGCACCTCGGTCGAGCCGCCACCGATGTCGACCAGGATCAGCCGCTGCTCGAACGCCGGCACGGCCTGCAACACGCCGAGATGGATCAAGCGGGCTTCCTCCAACCCGGAGATCACCTCGATGTCGACCTTGGCCTCGCGCCGGGCCCGTGTCAGGAACACGTCGGCGTTGTGTGCTTCGCGAACGGCGCTGGTCGCCACGGCGCGCACGGATGCGTTGTGAGCGGCGGCGATGCGCTGCATGCGGCGCATCGCCGAGATGCCGCGGTCGATTGCATCGTTGGACAGCTCCTTCATGTCTCCACCGCCGTGGCCGAGGCGCACGGTCTCCTTCTCCCGGGTGACGATCTCGTAGCCGTTGTCGAGCACTCGCGCCACGACGAGGTGGAAGCTGTTGGTCCCGATGTCGAGCGCGGCCAGGTTGACCGGACCGGGCGTCGTGGTCACCCTTGGGCAATCCGGTCTTGGCACGACTGCATGCCGCCGAGCACCCCGGAGCGGAAGGCGTCGACCTTCTCGAACGCGCTGCCGTTGATGTTCGTGTCGCTGGTCTTGTCGCCGTGCACGATCGCCGTGACGATGGCCTCGTCGAGGTCGCCCGCCGAGAGGTACAAGGGCCGACCCTTCGGCTGCGGCGGCAGGTCGTCTCGGATCCAGGCCCCCGTGAGGCAATCGTCGAGCAGTGCCCGCGGCTCGTCGGTCAGCTTGCTGCCGAGCAGTCCCTGCACGTTCTCGCTGTAGCCCTGCGAGATCAGGTAGCCGATCGACATGTCGCCGAGCAGGGGGTCGGCGATCTTTTTTGCCGCCCAATCCTGGTCGATGAAGATCGTGTTGCTGGAGGTGCAATAGGCGACGTTCTTCACGAACTGTGAGCTGTCGACACCGTCGCACGCGGGCAGGTCACCGTCTGCAGAGAACAACGTCACCGTCGGCGGCGTCAGCGTGAGGTTGCTCGCGGCGAGCTGCGCCGTCCAGTACCGATCGAGATCCTCCGGCAACAAGGTCACGACGTCGGCGGGCCCGTCGGTCGCACTCGGGTTCGGGTCGACGAGGGGGAGGTTGCCGTTGTTCGGGTCTTGCTGATCGAACGGAATGTTGATCAGCTGGTTCTCGCGACCCTCGGTGAAGAACGTCTTGCAGCGCGCCGCGCCGCCCAGGAAGCCGTCTTGGAACGCCCCGACGCGATCGAAACCGGTGCCGTGCGAGTTCGAGTCGATCTGGCCACCGAGCTCGACCGGGTCGCGGACCTGGATCATGGCGATCAACCCGCCGCTGATGTCTTCGTCGGTGAAGTTGATCACGTCGCTCTCGCCGCGCGAGACGTGTGCCGCCCAGGCCCCGGCAAAGCAGTCGGCCTGCTGCTCTTTGAGGATGGTCGGCTGCGTGAACTCCTGGGCGCGGGCCTGGATGGCGTGTCCGAACTCGTGCGCCAGCACTACGGCGACTGCCGACTGGCCGAGTTGGTTGACCAGCTGCGGCAGCAGTTCGGCATCGTCGTACGCCATGAAATCGCCATCGGTGCAGTAAAAGGCGTTGCCCTGTACGTCGAGGTAGCTCGTCTGGGGCGTGCCACAGCCGGGGATCGGCTCGGTGCGGTCGGGGTAGGCGGCGTAGATGCCACCCGACAGCGGAGTGAACTCGCTGCCGTACACCGCCGGGAAATGTTCTTTCCAGAACGCCTCGATATCGCTGAACGCCGCGGTCAGGTAGCCGTCGTAGCCGTTGTCGACGTGCTTGGCGCCGAAGTTGATGATGCCCTCCTGAACCGGGATCGGCGTGGTGTCGGGCGTGGTGTCGGGCGTCGTGCCACCGGTGTTGTTCCCCCCGAGCAGGCCTCCGCTGTCGTTCTGACGCGACCTCGTGGCCTGGACCCCGGGTTCCTTCACCGTGCACCCAGCAATGACAACAAGGCCGATCGCTGCCGCCGATGCAGTCCACCTACGCATACCGGTGGAGCTTAGGCAGTGGAATCCGTAAAAGCCCGTCTGCCCTCTCACGCGGCGAGTAGCGCTCGCATCTCGTCGATCTCGCCCGTTTGTCCGACCACCATCGAGTAGGCAAATCGCCTGACCTCGATCTCGTTGGCGTGATCGAGGGCGTACTGCGCCATGTGGATGCCGCCCTGGTGGTGGACGGTCATCAGGTCGACGAACAGTTGATCGGCCGCTGTGCCCGAGCTGGCCAGAAGCTTGGTGATGTCGGAGTCCGATGCCAGGCCGGGCATGCGATCATTCGGGGTCGGCTCGTTCATCCAGGACATCGCCAGGTCGCTCTCGTTGGTCTCGGTGGCGCCGTAGATGCGCAGCAACTGGATCATCCGGCCGATCTCGATGCTCTGGCCGAACACGATCTCGCGGGCGATGTCTCGCAGGTCTGCGTTCGTGCCCTGCAACTCCAGGTAATACAAGCCGAGGTTGACCGCCTGCTCATGATGGGTGCGCATGTCTTGGAGGAAGCCGACGTCGATGCGGTTGGGGTCGGGGATCGCTCGGTTGTTGCCGACCAGCCAGCCCAACGCGCCGCACAGCAGCGCGATGGCGACGCCGAGCACGCCGAGGTTGAGCTTGCTCTGCCACCACGGCCAGACCTCGATCTCGTCGGGGGGTGCGACGATCTCGTCGATGGTGTCCATCCGACCAGCTTGACATGCTGGCATCGGTCGAGCCCATCGCCCCGACGTACTACCGTGTGGCGATCGACAGCCAGCAGGGGGGCAATGACACATCGTGAGTCTGCTTGACGTTCAGAGCGTGTCGGTGCGGTTCGGCGGGATCCAGGCCCTCGATCGGTTGAGCTTCACGATCGACGATGGCCAGATCTGTGGGCTCATCGGCCCGAATGGGGCCGGCAAGACCACGATGTTCAACGTCGTCAGCCGCATCTACCAACCGTCTGAAGGGCGGCTGCTCTACCGGGGCGACGATCTGTTGAGCGTGCCGGCGCACGGGATCGCCCGGCACGGGATCGCTCGCACATTCCAGAACCTCGCCCTGTTCCCGAGCATGACCCTGCTGGAGAACGTGATGGTCGGTGCCCATTGCCAGGGCAGCGCTGGCTTCGCACGTTCGACGTTTCGGATCGGGATCCGCGCCGAGGAGCGCCGCGTCCGCGACGACGCCGGGCAGCTGCTGGCTCGCCTCGGTCTGGCCCACCTCGCCCATCAGGTCGCTGCCGGCCTGCCGTTCGGCACCCTCAAACGCCTCGAGCTGGCCCGGGCCCTTGCCGCCAAGCCGACGTTTCTCATCATGGACGAGCCGGCCAGCGGCCTGACCCACGGTGAGGTCGACGAGTTGGGCGAGGTGATCGTGTCGCTGCGCGACGAGTTCGGCCTGACCGTACTGCTGGTCGAGCACCACATGGCGATGGTGATGGGCATCAGCGACAAGGTCGTCGCCATGGAGTTCGGTCGCAAGATCGCCGAGGGCCTGCCCGACGAGGTGCAGAACGATCCGCACGTCGTCGCTGCCTACCTGGGAACCGACGGATGACTGTGCTGCTGCGGATCGGGGGCCTGTCGGCCGGGTACGGGCAGGTCGAGGTGTTGCACAAGGTCGATCTCGAGGTGCAAGAGGGCGAGGTCGCGGTGATCCTCGGCGCCAACGGCGCCGGCAAGACCACGACGATGCGCGCCGTGTCGGGCATGATCGCGCGCAAAGGCGCGATCGAGTTCAACGGGCACAACATCATCAAGAGCTCACCCGATGAAATCGTGCGCCTCGGTATCGCCCAGGTGCCCCAAGGTCGCGGCACGTTCACCGATCTCACTGTGGAAGACAACCTGCGCGCCGGCGCGTACGTGCGCCACGACCAGGAGGTCAACATGGACCTCGCCCTGTGGTACGAGACGTTCCCGCGGCTCGCCGATCGGCGATCACAGAAGGCGGGCACGCTGTCGGGTGGTGAGCAGCAGATGCTGGCCATCGCCAGGGCGTTGATGAGTCGGCCGAAGCTGTTGCTGTGCGACGAGCCGAGCCTCGGCCTCGCCCCGCTGATCACCAAGGACCTGTTCCAACTCATCAAGCGACTCAACGAGCAACACGGTCTCACCGTGCTACTGGTCGAGCAGAACGCCAACCTGGCCCTCGACATCGCCCATCACGTCAGCCTGCTCGAGACGGGCACGATCGTCTCGGCCGGCACGGCTGCCGAGATTGCTTCGGACGACGCGGTTCGCCGCGCGTACCTGGGGGCCTGACGTCGTGCAACACTTCGTCCAATACGTGCTCGACGGGTTGTCGATCGGGTCCGTGTACGCCCTCGTCGCCCTCGGGCTGGTAGTGGTCTACCGCGGCACCGGCCAGATCAACTTCGCCCAGGGGGAGATGGCACTGTTGTCGACGCTTGGCGCGTGGTGGTTCCACGACAAGGGGTTGCCACTGCTGCTGGCCATCGCGGTCGCCGCTGCGCTTGCCTTTGTCGGCGGGGCACTGATCGAGGTCGGCTTGATGCGACCGGCGGAGAAGCGATCGGCGTTCGCCCCGGTCGTGATCGCGATCGGTCTGTTCCAGGGGCTGAACTCCTTGAGCGGGTTGCTGTTCCCGAGGGCCGGCCAGGGCCTGCCGTTCCCGTCGCTGTTCCCCAACAAGCCGACGGACTTCTGGAAGGAGTTCGGCGTCGTTGTGAGGATCGAACGTGTCGGCGTGTTGGTCGTCGTGCTCGTGATCACAGCGTTGCTGTTCGCCCTGTTCCAGAAGACCAAGATCGGTCTGGCGATGCGCACCGTTGCCAACAACCCGACCTCGGCCAAGTTGGTCGGCGTGCCCACCGGCAAGATCTTGATGTTCAGCTGGGCCGTCGCAGCCCTGATCGGCGCCATCGGCGGGGCGTTGAAGGCCGGTATCGACACCAACGTCAGCATCGGGTCGATGTTCTCGGTGTTCTTGTTGTCGTCGGCCGCCGCCACGCTCGGCGGGCTCGACAGTCCAGGCGGTGCCGTGATCGGCGGCCTCAGCCTCGGCGTCATCGAGAGCCTGGTCGGGAACTATCCGGAGAGCTGGCCCGGCAGCGATTGGATCGGAATCGAGACCAGGACCGCCGTCGCGTTCCTGATCATTCTCGTGGTGTTGCTCGTCCGCCCAGCCGGGCTGTTCGGGTCCGTCAAAGTGGAGCGTGTGTGACCATGGCGATCAAGGTCCGCTCGGGTGGGACGGTGCACTGGATCATCCGCGCTGCCGTCGCCGTGGTGTTGGTGTTGCTGGTGTGGCAGATGGTCAGTGGGGCGTCGCCGTCGAGCTTGGGGAAGTACACCGACGCCATGGCCTTGGCCATTGCCGCGCTGTCGCTGAACCTGTTGTTCGGCTTCAACGGCCAAATCTCGATCGGGCACTCCACCTTTGCCGGCATCGCGGCGTTCTTCCTCGGGTACTCCGTGCGGTTCTGGGACAACAAGCCGTTCGTTTCGCTGCTCGAGGCGTGCGTGCTGTGCTTCGTGATCGGCATGATGATCGGCCTGCCCGCCCTGCGGTTGAAGGGACCGTACCTGGCCCTGGTCACGCTGGCGATCGCCTACGTGTGGCCGACGGTCGCCGCCCAGTTCATCGACCGCAAGGTCACCGCGGTCACCGGCGAGTCAGCGCTGACCAAGTTCCGCATCAACCCGGCCACCTGGACCGGGCTCAAGGCCAACCGCGAAGACCGGGCCCTGTACCTGTTCTGGGTCGCGCTTGCGCTGACGGCCATCTGCTACGTCGTCGTGCGCAACTTGCGCAAGAGCCGCGTCGGCCGGTCGATGGTGGCCGTCCGCGACAACGAGACGGCGGCGGCGGTGATGGGTGTCAACCTGGCCAGGACGAAGACGCTGACGTTCGGCGTGTCGGCGGCGATCGCCGGCGTGTCGGGATGGCTGACCGCGGCCAAGATCGGCACGATCGACGAGAACTCGTTCACGATCCTCAACTCGATCAAGTACATCCTGGCCCTGATCCTGGGCGGCGTCGCCACGCTGACTGGCCCGATCGCCGGGGCATTCGCCTACTTCTTCGCCGACGACTACCTGAAGGAGCACGCGCCGAACTGGGATTGGCTACCCGGCAAGTTCGGCGATGGACCGATCGCCAGTTTCCTGCTCGGCGTGCTGGTGATCGCCTTCGTGTTCGTGGCGCCGCAGGGCCTGGTTGGCCTGTTTCGCAAGATCGGGCGTAAAATCGCCGTCATCGTTCCCGAGCCGATACCTGATTCGACTCCTGAAGCGGTCCACCAAGCAATCCACGAGGGGGAATGACGTGACCAAACGTCAACGCAATTTCTATGTGTGCACGGCAACCGCTGCGTTGGTGCTGGCTGCATGCGGCGGGGGCGGCAACTCGTCGTCCAACGGCACCACGGCACCGACAGCGGGTGGCACGACCGCACCGGCCGCCGAGACCACTGCCGCGGCAACCGAGACCACGGCCGGCAGCGATGCGACGACCGCAGCGACCGAGCCAGCGGCCCCTGCCGGCTGGACCGTCGACACCTCGACGTGCTCCGACCCGGCACGCGCCGAGCAGCCCATCGAGGGTGAGGTCAAGATCGGTGCGGCCATGCCGCTGTCGGGCGGACCTGCCGCGGCCTTCGGTCCCGTCAAGGACGGCTTCCAGTTGTACCTCAACTATGCCGACGCCAAGGGCCTGCTGCCCGGGTACAAGATCAGCGTCGATGTTCGTGACGACCAGTACGACGCCACGCAGACTCCCGGCGTCGTCAACGGGTTGATCGACGACGGCGTCGACTTCTTCGCCGGCATCATCGGCACTCCCAACAACCTCGCCGTGCGTGACACGCTGAACGAGGAGTGCATCCCGCAGTTGTTGAACCTCACCGGCTCGCCGTCGTGGGGCCAGATCGCCGACTACCCGTGGACCACCGGTGCGCTGGTGCCCTACGACACCGAAGCGTCGATCTACGCGACCAAGCTCAACGAGTTGAAGCCGGGCGCCAAGGTCGCGCTGTATTACATCAACAACGAGTTCGGCAAGGCCTACATCGACGAGTTCAAGAAGAAGGCCACCGAGTTCGGCTTCGAGATCGTCGACGAGCAGACGGTCGAGCCCAACGACAACAATCCGCCGATCACCCAGGTCGGCAGCATCGCCAGCAAGTTGCCCGACGCGATCGTGGCCATCCCGCTCGGCCTGCAGTGCCCCACGTTCCTGGCCGCACTGGCCAATGCGAAGGCACAGACCGCCGGCTGGAACCCGCCGGTGTTCGTCACCAACACGTGCGCCTCGAAGCTGTTCTTCGGCCTGGCCGGCCCGGCCGCCGACGGTGTGTACACCTCGAACAACCTCATCGATTCGAATGACCCGAAGAACGCCACGAACCCCGGCATCAAGACCTTCCTCGACGAGTACGCCGCGGCCGGCCTTGCCGGTGACCCCGGCGTGACCGAGGCCGGCTGGAGTGTCGGCGAGTCGACGGTGGCGATCTTGAACGCAGCACTGAAGTCGGGCACGCTCAGCCGCAAGTCGATCATCGAGGCCGCGCGCAACCTCACCTACACCCCGTCGCTGGTTCGCCCCGGCGCGCAGTACAAGATGAACGGCGCCGACGACCCGTTCGCCTTCGAGACGTTGCAGGTGTTGCAGTGGAGCGCCGCCTCGGGCACGTTCACCGAGATCGGTGATCCGATCACCCAGTACGAGCACTGATCGCGGTACTGATCGGGCGGCCCGAGTGGGGCCGCTCGATCAGGTCCCCAAGCAGCTGAAGAACTTCTTGATCACATCCTGATTCGGCGTGCCGCCCGCCTCGACCAGCTTGCGCAGCGAGTCGTCTTTCAGCAGCGCCTCGAAGCACGCCTTGTCGACCTTCATCCCGGCGGCCTCGAACTGGGCGATCATGGCGTCGATCGCCGCCGTCGGGAGGCTCACACCGCTGGAGATCGAGGCGCCTGGCGGGATGGTGAGCTCCCCGGGAAAGACGAAGCCCGTGGTCGGCGTGGACTCGCTCGTTGCGCCGGAGGCGGTCGTTGCGCTGGACTTCGCGTCGCTTCCACAGCCCGCCAGCAGCCCGAGGCCTGCGATCGAGGCGAGTACTGCAGTGATGATCGGTTTCATGATGGTCCCTTCGAGTGAGGCACCAGTGTGCCTGATCACGCGACCGGAATGGGGTCGGTCACGACCGCTCTGCCGCGTGACCGCCGGGCCGCGTCGGCGGTGGCGATGACCAGCCCGAGCCACACCAGGGCGAAGCCCACCACGCGAGACCGCGGCAACGCCTCGTGGAACACCAGCCACCCGAGGCAGAAGTTGATCGTCGGCACGATGTAGTTGAGCGGCCCGATAACGGTCAACGGCATACGTTGTGCGGCGTAGGCGAACAACGTCAACGGCACGATCGTCGCCAGGCCGCTGCACAACACCAGCGCGAACTGGGCGGATGTCGCCGAGTGCGGGATACTGGTGGCCCCGCCGGCCAGGATGGTGACCGCGGCGATGGCCGGAACGAGGACGATGAAGCTCTCTGCGGCCATGCTCTCGACCGGTGTCAACGGCACGTGCTTCTTCAGGTAGCCGTAGAGCACCCACGAGGTGGCGATGATCAGTGCCAGCCACGGCACGCGGCCGTAGCTGAAGGTGAGGATTCCGACAGCGATGAGGGCGAGCACGAAGGCGAACTCCTGCACTCGAGTGATCTTCTCGTGCAGCACCACCACACCGACCGCCATGGTGCCGAGGGGGGCCAGGAAGTAGCCGAGGGCCGTCTCGATCACATGATCGTGCACGACGGCCCACACGTAGGTCGTCCAGTTCACTGCCAGGATCACTGCGCTCAGCACCACCGTTCGAAGCAGTCCGCGGTCGGTCAGCAGCGGGCGGAGGTGCTGCCATCGGTGGCTGGCCGACAGCACGATGGCCATGATCGCCGCCGAGCAGATCACCCGCCATCCGATCAGTTCGACGGCGTCGAAGGCTTCGAGGTGGCGCCAGTACAGCGTCAGGGCGCCCCACACCAGATAGGCGGCGACACCGGCGACGATGCCGCGCTGTTGGGCGGCGGCCAGCTGTTCGTCCGAGCTCACTGCGACGATGCTACGGACGCGCGCAGGCCATGGCGAGCGCATTCAGGTCGCGGCATCGGCGCAGGTCGTGGCCCGGGTCGAGTTGCAGCGTGTCGTGGAGGAAGCAGAACGACATCCCGCTGTCGGGATCAACCCAGCACAGTTGCCCGCCTGCGCCGGAGTGGCCGAACGCCCGTGGAGTGTGCGGCATCCACCGGTAGTCGTTCATTCCGTCGGCTCCGGAGACGACACCGGCGATGGTGCGGTTGGCCGCCGTCCCGTCGGTCGCCATGACGCTGCCGTTGCGGATCGTGCCGCGCGCGTCGGCGAGCCATCCGGCCGGGTGGGTGTCACCGGGGTTGTGCAGGAACGATTGATAGATCAAGGCGATGTCGACGGCCCGGGCGATGCCCCCGCCGCCGGGGATCGCCGCGGCCTGGGCTCGCGGATCGTTGAGGCTGAGCAACAGTTCCGGTGACACGGTCGTGTCGGGAACCAGGTCCTCCCGACCGAATGTGTCGAGCAGCTCGGCCTGGCCGGGCACGGATCCTGCGCTTCGGATCGTCGTGGCAGGTCCGAGCTCGGACGGGCCGAGTACTGCTGGTACGCCGGCCGCCGCCGCAACTCGTTCGTTGACCACATCGGCGTAGTGGCGCCCCGACAGGGTCTCGATCAGTTCGGCGATGACCCAGTGAGCGGCCATCGGGTGGTACTCGGTGCGCGTCCCGGCCGGCCAAGCGAGCGTCCATTCCGAGAACTGCCGCCGTCGCCCCTCGCTGGTGCCCCATCGGTCGGGGCCGATCGGTGCCTGCGGGAACCCGCCCTGCATCGTCAACAACTGCAGCACACTGACGTGCTCCTTGCCGTTGTCGCCGAAGCCGGGCAGGTAGCGAGCGACCGGTGCGGTCAGCTCGATGGTGCCGTCGGCCAGGTGGGGAAGCAGCGACATCGCCACCATCACCTTGGTCGCTGAGAAGATCACGAAACGCGACGCCGGTGAGGCAGTGCCGAACGAATCGGCGGCGACGATCTCGCCCTGCATCCCGATGGCGAATTGCGCGGCGTTCGAATGGCCGTCGTCGATCTCGGCTCGGATTCGATCGCGGAGGGCGTTGACTGCGGCGGTATCGGGCACGGTTCGTAGAGTACGAGTTGGCGACGCTGCATCCGCAGGCGCGCGGCGAAAGGAACCGATGACCGGTCACGGTGTGCGCGCTGCGGTGGTGCGGCGGACGTGTGTCGGCGCCAATGCGGTCGAGTTGGTCGCCGATGCACACGGCAACCCCGACGATCCGGCGGTGCTGTTGTTGCACGGCGGCGGTCAGACGCGCGGATCGTGGGGCACGACAGCGCAGGCGCTGGCCAACGACGGGTTCTACGCGGTCAATGCCGACCTGCGCGGCCACGGCGAGTCGGCATGGGACCCGGCGGGCGACTACTCCTTCGCCGCGCAGATGGCCGACGTCGAAGCCTGGTGCGAAACGTTGGGGGGACCGGCGATCGTGGGCGCGTCGATGGGCGGTCTCGCCGGCTTGTGGACCGAGGGCACGCGGGCCGCGAACGGACAGCCCCCTGCCGGTGCGTGTCTGGTGCTGGTCGACATCGCTCATCGCAGTGAGCCCGAGGGTGTCGAGCGGATCATCGGCTTCATGCGCAGCAACCCGCACGGGTTCGCGACCATCGACGAGGCCGCGGACGCAGTGGCGCAGTACCTGGCGCACCGAACCCGACCGGCGAACACCGACGGCCTCGCCCGCAACCTTCGGCGTGGCGACGACGGGCGATTCCGCTGGCATTGGGACCCGCAGTTCATGAGCGACGCCCGACCGCGCTCCAGCGTCGACTTCGACCGCTTTGCGACGCATGCTCGCAATCTGGCGCTGCCCGTGCTGCTCGTGCGCGGTGAGCGCAGCGATGTGTTGAGCGCGGAGACGGCAGCCGAGTTCCTGTCGCTCGTGCCGCACGCCGAGTTCGCCGACATCGGCGATGCGCATCACATGGTGGCCGGCGACCACAACGACGCGTTCGCAACGACCGTGGTCGAGTTCCTCCACCGAGTGGCCCGGATCAGGCCCTGAGAACCGCATGGATGTCACCGTCGCACCCGACCCGCAGTCCGCGGCCGACGAAGCTGCGGCGTGGATCGCCCGGCAGTTGCGCAACGCCGTGTCGCGCCGCGGCGCAGCAACCGTGGCGTTCAGCGGGGGCTCGACGCCGGCATTGATGCTGGCTGCGCTGGCGTTGCTGCGGGTGCCGTGGGGAGCGACGACGGTCTTCCAGGTCGACGAACGCGTCGCCCCCGAGGGCGACCCTGACCGCAATGCGACGCTGCTCGATGTGCTGCGGCCGCATCGGCCGTCGATTCACCTGATGCCGGTCGCGTCGGGTGATCTCGGCTCCGCCGCGCTGCGGTATGCCGCGTTGCTGCCGGATCGACTCGACATCGTGCACCTCGGCCTGGGCGACGACGGCCACACCGCATCGTGGCCGCCCGGCGATCCGGTGATCGATGCGCCCGGCGTCGTCGCCGTGTCGGGGGAGTACAAGGGCAGGGTGCGGATGACCCTCACCGTGCACGCAGTCAACGCGGCGCGTCATCGTTTGGTCTTGGCAACCGGGTCCGCAAAGGCGCCCGTCATCGAGCGATGGATGTTGCACGACCCGTCGCTGCCGGTGCAACGCCTCGGTCGTACCAACACCGCCGTCATGCTCGACGCGGCCGCCGCAGCGCGGTTGCCGTACCTGGCTCGCTAGCGTCTGGCGACGATGGACATCACGACGACACCCGCCTGGTCGGCGCTGCAGTCGACCGCACGTCCTGCACACCTGCGCACGCTCTTCGCCACGGACCCGCAGCGTTCGGCGCGGTACAGCCTGCAGGCCGGCGATCTCCTGGTCGACTACTCCAAACACTTGATCGACGACGACGTCGTGCGCCGGCTGCTGGCTGTCGCCGCGGCCGCCGAGGTCGAGGCCCGACGCGCGGCGATGTTCGCGGGTGAGCCCATCAACGTGACCGAGCAGCGGGCCGTGCTGCACACGGCGCTGCGCGCACCGCGCGATGCCGTAGTGAAGGTCGACGGCCACAACGTGGTGCCCGACGTGCACGATGTGCTCGATCGCATCACGACGTTCGCCGATCGGGTCCGCAGCGGCGCCTGGCGCGGCGCAACGGGCGAGGCGATGCAGACCGTCGTCAACATCGGCATCGGTGGCAGTGACCTCGGCCCGGCGATGGCGTTCCTGGCGACCGAGTCGTTCGGCGACCACAACCTGCGCTGCCGCTACGTGAGCAACATCGACGGCGCCGACATCTCCGGCAACCTCGCGGACCTCGACCCGGCGACAACTCTGTTCATCGTCAGCTCGAAGACGTTCACCACCATCGAAACGCTGACCAACGCGAACCACGCCCGCGATTGGTTGACGGCCAAGCTCGGTGACGACGCAGTGAGCAAGCACTTCGTCGCGGTCAGCACCAATGCCCAACAGGTGGCCGCGTTCGGCATCGACACGGCCAACATGTTCGAGTTCTGGGATTGGGTCGGCGGGCGCTACTCGGTCGACTCGGCCATCGGGTTGTCGCTGGCACTGTCGATCGGCCCGGCCCGCTTCCGGCAGTTCCTCGACGGATTCCACACCATCGACCGCCACTTCGTCGAGACACCGCTGCACCTCAATGCCCCGGTGGTCATGGCGATGCTGGGGGTCTGGTACGCCAACGTGCTCGGTGCGCAAACCAAGGCGGTGCTGCCGTACGCCCACGAGCTGCGCAGGTTTCCCGCGTACCTGCAACAGCTCGACATGGAGTCCAATGGCAAGGGCGTGCGACTCGACGGTTCACCGGTGTCGACGACAACGGGCCCGATCGTGTGGGGCGAGCCGGGTACCAACGGCCAGCACGCGTTCTACCAACTTCTCCACCAGGGCACGCGCCTGGTGCCGATCGACTTCATCGGTTTCGCTCAACCGAACCATTCACTGCTCGAACAGCACGACCTGCTGATGGCCAATCTGTTCGCCCAGGGCGAGGCGTTGGCGTTCGGCAAGACCCTCGACGAGGTGGTCGCCGAGGGCATTCCCGCCCATCAGCAGGCGGCTCGGGTGTTCCCCGGCAATCGCCCCAGCACAACGATCCTGGCCCCCCGCCTCACACCCAATGTGCTCGGTCAGCTGATCGCGCTGTACGAGCACATCGTGTTCGTGCAGGGCTGCGTGTTCGGCGTCAACAGCTTCGATCAGTGGGGGGTCGAGCTGGGCAAGGCACTGGCCAACCGGATCACACCCGAGTTGGTCGCGACAGGCCCACCCCAACACGACACCTCCACGTCGGGCCTCATCGAGTGGTACCGCGCCAACCGCACTCGCCTGCCGTCGTCGTAGATCACCCGTTCGGGTCATGTGTGCACTGCGAATATGCTCTCTGCAGCGCGATGCGCGGAGCAAGGGGTGAGCGGTGGGGGTCACGGTGTTGAACGCGCAGACGCGTACGGTGCTGTTCACCGATGTTCGCGGTTCGACAGCGCAGCGAGTGTTGCTGGGCGACGACTCGTTCGATGCGCTCCGTCGCGAGCATGACGATGTGCTGACTGCCGCAGCGGTCAAGAACGGCGGCGAGATCGTCAAGTCAACGGGCGATGGGTTGCACATCACGTTCCGGGCCGCGTCGGACGCCGTGGCGTGCGCCGTGGCCATGCAGCGAGGCATCGAGCGGCTCAACCGACGCAACGCGGAGCCCGAGCACCTCGGTCTTGCCGTCGGGGTGTCGGCAGGAGATGTGATCGCCGAGCACGGCGACGTGTACGGCACGGCCGTCGTCGAAGCAGCGCGGCTGTGCGCCGTCGCCC
This sequence comes from Ilumatobacteraceae bacterium, assembly GCA_039931555.1. Classification (GTDB taxonomy): domain Bacteria; phylum Actinomycetota; class Acidimicrobiia; order Acidimicrobiales; family Ilumatobacteraceae; genus JAENVT01. The sequence continues at coordinate 47,470 of JBDTRP010000030.1, forward strand.
TCGCCGGGCAGGTCGTGGTGGCCGATGTGGTTCGCCTGTTGACCGGATCGCGCGGCGGCCACGACTTTCAGCGGCGCGGTGATCTCGCGTTGAAGGGGCTCGCTGCCCCCGTCCGTTCGTTCGATGTGGTGTGGCACGCGGCGACGGTGTCGTGTATTCCTCTTCCTGCCCGGCTCGCGCCCGGCCTCGACGACTTCGTCGGTCGCCATGCCGAGCGCACGTTGCTGCTCGACGCGTTCCACGCTGTCGCAGCAGGCCCGCGGGAGGTCGTCTTCGTGGCCGGCGAGCCCGGTATCGGGAAGTCTCGGCTGGCACGCGAGGCGGCGGCGACGATGTTCGAAGAGGGTGCTGTGGTGCTGGCAGGGAGGTGCGAGGAACACCTCGGTGGCCCCTTTCAACTGTGGACCACGGTGCTCGCACACCTCATCGAGCACCTCGACGACGACATCGTTGCCCACTACCTGTCAGCGCACGGCGGCGAGATTGCCAGGGTGCTGCCAGACCTCCGTCGTCGGTTCCCCGACCTCCGTGTGGCGCCGCGGGTCGATGCGGACGTTGCCCGGCACCGGCTGTTCGAGGCGACCGCGGCACTGTTGGACACCGCGACGATGGAAGGGCCGGTGGTGATCGTGCTCGACGACTTGCAATGGGCCGATGTTGGCTCGTTGCAGCTGCTGCGTCACCTGGTGCGAATGGCACCGCATGCACCGATCCTGATCATCGGGACGTACCGCGACACCGAGCTGGAGACTTCGCCGCTCGACGAGACCTTGGCCGACCTCCGGCGCGACGATCTGTTTCGACGCGTCGTGCTGCAGGGACTCTCCACGGACGAGCTCGGCGAGTTCCTGGCGAAGCGCATCGGCTCGGCCCCTCCTCCCGAGTTCATCGGCGCGTTGTCTGCAGAGACCGGTGGGAATCCGTTCTTCGCCGGTGAGGTGGTTGCCCACCTGGTCGAGTCGGATCAGTTGGGACTGGTCGGCGAGCACTGGACGACGGAGATCTCATTCGACCGGCTCGGCATGTCGGAAGGTGTCCGCGATCTGCTCGGGCGTCGGATGGCACGGCTCCGCCGAGCGTCGACCCAGGCGCTCGAGATCGCCTCGGTGCTCGGGCGCGAGTTCGACGTGCCCACCCTGGCGCTGCTCGACCAGGTGGTCGAGGAGGAGTTGCGCGAGTACCTCGAGGGCGCGCTTCGGGCCGGGCTGTTGCGGCAGGACCCCTCCCGACCCGGCCGGTACGCGTTCACCCACGCGCTGGTGCGCCAACGCTTGTACGGCGGTCTGGGCACGACGCGGCGTGTGCGGTTGCACTGGCAGGTCGGCGTGGCGCTTCGTGCCGCTCCCGATCACGATGTCGATGCCGTCGCCTATCACCTCAGCGAGGGTGTGCTGGCCGGCGAGGCAATGGAGGCCGTCGATGCCACGTTGGTCGCTGCGGCCAGGGCACTGGAGGTGTCGGCGTTCGAGACCGCCGTCGACCAGTTCGGCAACGCCATCGCGTTGATCGACCAGGCAGATGCCGACGATCCCGATCGCCGGTACTCGGCGTTGGTCGGCCTCGGCGACGCTCACGTCGCGCTGTCGAACGCGCTGGGCTACACCGATGCCTTTCTCGCGGCCGCCGAAGTCGCCCGTGGCCAAGGACGTGCCGACCGGCTGGCCCGTGCCGCGCTGGGGATCGGCCAGCACGCGCTGATCCTTCGGCTGGCGCCCGAGACAGCGGCGCTGTTCGACGAAGCAATCGACGCCCTCGGACCTGAGGATTCAGCGGCACGTTCGATGTTGTTGAGCTTCCGCGCGTTCCATCGCACGATCACGCCCGGGATCGCCGAGGACCGGCAGGCGGAGATCGACGAAGCGGCAGCGATCGCGGCGCGCGTCGGGGATCGTCGCGCGGCCGCCCAGGCGATGTTCGCTCAGATCTCGGCGCTGCGTGGCTCGCCGATGGTCGACAGGATGATCGAACTGTCCGACGCAATGCTCGAGGCGGCGATCGAGCTCGACGACATCCGGTTGCAGACGCACGCCCTCCTGAACGGTGCGACGGCCCGGTTGCAGCGCGGCGATCGGGCGGGTTGGCAGCGCGCGGCCGTTGCGTTGAAGCTGGTCGCTCGCCGACCGAGCGGAACCTACGCCCGGCCGTGGTCGATGATGTGGGACACGGTCGAGTGCGTCTTCGACGAGCGCTACACCGACGCCGACGACAACGCGTCGGCCGGCGCCGCAACGTGGTGCGCGCTCCCGATCGTGGAACTGTGCTTCGTCGCCCAGCAAGCGGTGTCGAAGCGGTGGATGGGACAGCGCCGCGTCGCAGCCGATCTGATCCGCCCGTGGGTGGAGATCCCAGGATCGGCTGTCAACCTACGAACCCTGCTGGCGTGTTTCGAGCTCGACGAGGCCCCCGACGCAGCTCGCGCCGTACTCGACCACTGTGCCACCGACAACTTCGTCGAGACCAGGCTGCAAGCAGCGCAACGGCCGCCGGTGTTGGTCAACCTTGCCGAACTGTGTGTGCGCACGAACTCGACGTTGCACGCGGCTGCAATCACCAAGTTGGTCGAGCCGTTCTCGGGCCAGTTGTTGCTCGCCCCGGTCAGCTTCGTGTGCTATCAGGCGGCCGACTCGGCGCTGGCGCGGCTGGCCGCGCTGCAGGGAGACCGGGCGGCTGCTGACGATCTGTTCCGCCGCGGCATCGCCCTCGAGGAGCAGATCGGCGCCAAGCTGCTGGCGTCTGCATCGCGACTTTGGTTTGCCGAGCACCTCGCCGGATCGTCATCACTCGTGGATCAGGCCGCGGCACGGCAACTCGCGCAAGCATGCCTCGCCTACTTCGAATCGATCGGCTGCTATCTCACGGAGCACGCCACGAGGCTGCTTCAGGATCTGGTGCGATAGGCGAACGCCCCAACGAAGCCGCCGGCGGGTTGTGCGAACGCGGTGCCGGGTGCCAGAGCGACGGCGGTGACGGCGACAAGGCGCAACCAAGCCCGGGTATTCATGATGGGTTCCTTTCAGGAGGTGATGTACCGGCGGGATTCCGATGCCGCCCGTGAGGATCACCCTTCGAGCGGGATCACCCTGGCGAACAGCGCTTTCAGGTAGCCACCCTGCGCGAACGTGATCGGATGATCGACCGCGTGGCCCGTGCGCCGGACTTCGACGAGGTCGTACCCGGCTCGCTGCGCGGCGCCTCGCACAGTCGCGTAGAACTGCTCCTCGGTGATCCGGCTCGAGCACGACGCCTGCACCAGCAAGCCGTCGGTTCGTGTCAGTTGCACGGCCCGTCGGGTGAGCTGGCCGTAGGCGTACAGGGCTCGGTCGATGTTCGACTTTCGCTGAGCGAATGCGGGCGGATCCACGACCACGATGTCGTAGTGCTTGCGGCGCTGGATCAATCGATCCATCACTTCGTAGGCGTCACCGATCATCGAGTCGTGCTCGCAGTGCCGAACGTTGGGCAGGTCGGCGTTGTGGGCAAAGTTGCGGTCGGCGGCGGCCAGTGTCGGTTCGCTCTGGTCGACGCTGGTCACTCGCGTCGCGCCACCCGCGGCGGCATGGACACCGAACCCGCCGGTCGCCGCGAAGATGTCGAGCACTCGCATGCCGGCTGCCATCGATCCGACCAACGCCCGGTTCTCCCGTTGATCGAGGAAGTAGCCGGTCTTTTGCCCACTGATCACCTCGGCTTCGAAGATCAACCCGTTCTCGCGGAACAGCACCGGAGCGGTTGGTGACTCGCCGATCAATGCCATGCTTTCGCTCAGGCCGTGCAAGCGCTGGTCGGCCATGGTGCGAGCCATGCGCAGCACCAGCGTCGCCGGCTTGAGCTCGTCGTCGATCACCTGCACGATCGAGCGAAGGTGCGGGATCCACACCGGGCTGTAGAGCTTCAGCACCAACGTGTCGGCGTAACGATCGAGGACGAGGCCGGGAAAGCCGTCGTTCTCGCCGTTCAAGACGCGGTACCCGTCGGTGTCGTCGCCGATCGAGGCGCGGCGCTGCACGGCGGCGGCGATGCGCTGCTGCCAGAACGCAGCGTCGATCGTGGCCGGCTTGCCGTGATGCAGGACGCGGATGCGGATCGGCGAGCCCGCGTCCCACAGCCCGATGGCGACGAAGTTGCGATCGTTGTCGAAGATCACCGCGAGATCGCCGACCACACCGCGGTGACTGATGGACGTGATCGATTCGTTGAAGATCCACGGGTGGCCCGCGGCAATTTGGCGGCGGGCGTCGGGAGTGACCCGAACCGCCATCCGCTTCTCACTCACCACGGGGAGTTGGTCGAGCACCGACATGAGAGATCAGGGTATGCCGATGTGCCCCCGAATTCCCTACGCTCGGTGCTCTGATGACCGATCAACTGGAGCGGACGACCAACCTGCTGGCGCTGCTGCTCGAGACCCGCGTGCCGTTGACGCTCGACGACATCGTCAACCAATTGCGTGATCAGTACCCGGCCGGGCACGCGGCCAGGCGCGGTGCGTTCGAGCGCGACAAGGGCCTGCTTCGTGATGTGGGCGTGCCGATCGAGACCCAGGTGCTGGGCGGCGCTCATGCCGGGCAGACCGCCTACCGGGTCGACCGCGACCGATATGAGCTGCGCGATCTCGACCTGACCGACGGCGAGCGCCGGGCCCTGCAGGTCGCTGTTGCCGCAGCGCGAACGAGCGAGGCCGAGTTCGGGATGTTCAAGCTCGGTGGCGTTGCCGACAGCATGGCTTCGATCACCGCCAACCTTCCGCAACTCGACCTGCTCCCACCGCTCCGCGAGGCGGTCGCGGCGCGGGCGACGGTCACGTTCGGCTACCACGGCGCGGCGCGCGCGTTGCAGCCATACGCTCTGCTGCTCCGCGAAGGCTTCTGGTACGTGATCGGGCACGACCTCGGCCATCACGAGGTGCGGACCTATCGCGTCGACCGCATCGAGGGGTCGGTCGAACGAGGCGGGGGGGCGGAGTTCGAGCGCCCCGATCACTTCGACCCGCGCGCCGTCTTTCCTGCCGACCCGAAAGAGCTCGGCGACGGTGGCCAGTCGGCCATCGTGCACATCGACAGCACGCGGGCCACGTTCGCGGTCCGCGAGCTCGGCGAGGAGTCGGTCGTTCGCCGCCTCGCCGACGGCAGCGTCGAGGTCGAAGTGCCGTGCAGCAACCTCGACGCGTTCCGCTCCTGGCTGTTCGGGTGGGGCGAGCACGCCGAGGTGGTGGCACCGCCCAACGTGCGTGACGGTTTGATCGACTGGTTGCGAGCCATGGCGAGCAGGTCATGACGACGCGCTGCGGCCCTCGCCGCTCTGCTGAGCGTTTGCGCCGGCTGCTCGTGATGCTGCCATGGCTGATGGAGCGCGGCGAGGTGCCGGTTGCCGAGATGGCTGCGCGATTCGAGCTGACCGAGGCGGAGCTCGTCGGCGACCTCGAGCTGGCCGCGCTGTGCGGCCTGCCGCCGTTCATCGACGAGATGATCGACGTCTTCATCGACGAAGGGGTGGTGTTCGTCGGTCTGCCGCGGCTGTTCACCAAGCCGCTGCGCCTGACCGCGCCGGAGGGCTTCGCCCTGCTGACCTCGGCCAGGGCGGCGATGCAGCTGCCCGGCGCGGATCCTGATGGCTCGCTGGCCAGAGCACTCGCCAAGTTGGCCGGCGTGCTGGGCGACGATGGGGTGGTGGTCGATGTTCCGCAGCCCCCGGCCACGGCCGACCTGGCCGCCGCGGTCAACGACAATGCCCGCCTGCGGGTGCGCTACTGGTCGGCCAATCGCGACGAGGCCACCGAACGCGAGATCGCGCCGCGCTCGATCTTTCTCGATCGTGGCCATTGGTACGTGATCGCCGACGACAGTCGATCGGGTGAATCGCGCACGTTCCGCATCGATCGGTTCGAGGAGTGGGAACGCACCGGAGCGGTCGACGTGCCGCGGCAAGGCGCGGCCGCGATCGTGCCACCGAGCGGCGACCAGTGGTTCGTCGACAGCGACGTGCCGTCGGTCGTGATGCGCCTCGCGCCCCAGGCTCGTTGGGCGGCCGAGCGCTACCCCCTCCGCGACGAGCACGAGGACGAGGCCGGGGCGATCGTCGTGCGCATGGCGGTGGCCAACGAGCGTTGGCTGCGCACGCTGCTGCTGCGACTCGGACCACACGCGTCGGTGCTCGAGCCGCCAGAGTGGCACGATCTCGGTGCCGCTGCGGCGCACCAGTTGTTGGAGCGTTACGAGGCCACCGTCAGCTGAGCAGCGCTGGTGATGCCGTGGGCACGCAGCAGGTGGGGCAGCACGGCGGCCGTGGCATCGGCATCGGCCAAGGCATCGTGCGGCCGAACCAGCTCGATGCCATACCGCGCGCACAGATCGGCCAGGCGGTGCGACTGTTGCCGGTCGGGGTCGAGGCGACGAGACAGCGTGAGGGTGCACAGCGGGTTGACGATGGGAACGGCGACCCCATGCGTCCTGCCGGCTTTGCGGAGGAACTCGGCGTCGAACGCGGCGTTGTGAGCAACGAAGTGGGCGTCGGCCAGTCGCGCCGCCAGCTCGGTCAGGACCTGCACGCCGGGCGGCGCGGCCAGCACCATGTGGCGACGAATGCCGTGGATGCCCACCGGGCCGACCCGGAACCACCACCGGCGCCGCGGCGCAACCAGGCTGGACCACCGATCGAGCACGCGCCCGTGACCGTCGACCACGACCACTCCGATCTGCAACACATGATGGCGTCGTAGGGACAGCCCCGACGTCTCGACATCGACCACGGCGAACCGCATGTCGTCGAGCTCCGCATCCATGCGTCCAACCATACGCCGGGGGTGTGACACGACGAAGCTCGTCGCTGCGTCCTACCTACAACAGTTCGGCTGCGAGGCTGGCAACTGCGCCACGCTCGCACGATGTCAAGGTGATGTGCCCGAAGCACCGCTGACCGCCGAACGCTTGGATCAGCACGGCGAGGGCGTTGTTCGACTCACCCATGTACGGCGCATCGATCTGGCTGGTGTCGCCGGTGAAGATCACCTTCGTGCCTTCGCCGATGCGTGTCAGCACGGTCTTCAGGGTCGTCGGCTCGAGGTTCTGGGCCTCGTCGACGACGACGATCTGGCGATGCAACGAACGCCCCCGCAAGAACGTGACCGACTCCAGCGACAGCTGATTGCGCCCGATCAACTCGTCGATCAGCCGGTTGGCGTCGTTGCTGCTGCGCTGATCGGTGAGCGCCACGATCGCGTCGTGGATGGCCGACATCCACGGGTCGAGCTTCTCCTCGAGCGTCCCGGGCAGGAAGCCGACATCGGCGCGGCCGACGGGGATCAGCGGGCGATACACCGCCAGCCGCTCGTATCGACGGTTCTCGACGACCTGCTCGAGGCCGGCGGCGATGGCCAGCAACGTCTTGCCGGTGCCGGCGCGACCGTCGAGGGCGACGACGCTGACGTCGGGATCGAGCAGCAGTTCGAGGGCAAAGCGTTGTTCTTTCGACCGGGCCCGCAGCCCCCACGCTTCCGGGGCGTTGTGGTGCAGCAGCGCCAGGTCGCCACCGACGCGTCGCGCCAAGGCCGACTGCGATCCGGCCCGCAGCACGGCGAACCCGTTCTCGTGCAACTGGCTGCACGACGGGATCGAGTCGATGTCAATGGCGCTCGCCGAGTACAGACAATCAATGGCCTCGTGCGTGGCTTCGTAGGTGCCCCATCCGCTGGGACGCGTTGCCAGGCTGCGACCGATCGGGCGATGCTCGTCGGCCTGCAAGCCGAGGTGGGCGGCCTTGATGCGCAACGCCGCGTCGTTGGACACCACGCAGGTCGGTCCGTACATCTGTTGGCCGAGTGCTGCGCCGATGATCCGGTTGTCGGGAAGCGAGGGATCGAGGCCGTGTTCGATCAACAGGTGCTTCTGCACGCCGTTGATCTCGATCTTGACCGTGCTCGCCGACGAGCTGTCACCGACCGGGGTGGCATCGGCCAATGATCCGCCGGCGTTGACGCGCAACTCCTCCAGTGTGCGCAGCGCGGTGCGCGCCGCCCGGCCCACGTCGTCGCCACGACTCTTCAGCCCGTCGAGCTCTTCGATGACGGTCAGTGGTATCACCACGTCCGCTCCGATGAAGCTGGCAATGCAGCCTGGATCGGCGACCAGGACTGAGGTGTCGAGCACGATCCGAGTTCGCACACCCCCCTGGACATCGACATGACGAGCATGGGTAGGGGCGAGGTCGGTCAACGCAACTCCAATCGTCGGTTCGGGTAGACGAGCGAACTGAGCAACGAGATAGTTGTAGCCGAGCAGGTGCGAGCGTTGGTGGATAGTGGCCGCGACCTGTTCCTCCGTCTCTCTGCATCTCCAGAGATCTGCCTACATCGCCACGGGCACCCCGGGATCGAGTTCAACGCCACAGCTGTTCAGCGCGAAGGCGACCACGTGGTAGTTGCCGACGGTGAAGATCACGTCGAGCAACTGCTGGTCGGTCAACCGGGCGGCAAGCACCTGCCACGTCGTATCGCTGATTCGCGAGTCGTCGTGCAACTCGTCGGCGGCGCGGAGCAACGCAGCATCGTCGATGCCCCAACCGCCCTCGTCGACCGGCAACTTGGTGCGCTGCACCTCGTCGGTGCTGATGTCGCAGCGCAACGCGATCAGCGCGTGCTGGCTGAACTCGTACTGCGACGCGCATCGCCATCCCGCCCGCAGGATCAACAGTTCGCGATCGCGTGGTGACAGTGAGTTCTTGGCGAGCACGTGCGTGGCGAAGACGAGCCAGCGACGCAGGAGAGCGGGATGGTGGGCCAGCGTGCCGAAGATGTTCAGTGGCGAGCCGTCAGGAGCGCGGAGGCCGGCCTTGTCGAACAGTTCGGTCACTTCATCGGTCGGTGTCGTGACGGGCGAGATACGAGGGGAGTGCATGTCGCCATCTTGTCGTAGGGGCAGAATGTACGAGTGGTCGTGACCCCCTGTCAGTTCTGTGACGCGATCATCGGCACGTTGCCGGTTCGTACGGTGCTCGACGACGACATCGTATTTGCGTTCCTGGATCGCTCGCCGGTGTTCAAGGGACATGTGTTGGTCCTGCCGAAGCGACACGTGGTCACGCTCGCCGATCTCGACGGCGATCTCGTCGGCCCGTTGTTCGAGCGCGTGCAACGGGTTGCGGCGCGAATGCCGGCCGCGCTCGCGTGCGATGGCACGTTCGTCGCGCTCAACAACATCGTCAGTCAGAGCGTCGCGCATCTGCACGTGCACGTCGTGCCGCGACGTCGCAAAGATGGATTGCGCGGATTTTTCTGGCCGCGTGTGAAATACGACACCGATGCCGAAGCTGACGAGTACGCCGCGCGCTTGACCGCCGCGCTGGCCGACTGATGGCTCAGCACACGATGCGCATCTCGATGCCGCGGGCATCGCGCTGACCGTCGCCGAACACTCGATGCTCGCCGCGTCGGTACCGCAACGTGCTCCACAACACCGCGTACGCATCGAGGAGGTCGTCGGCTCCCGCACCCGCCGGAGCACGCGATGGAACGTCGAGATGAGGGGCCAGCAGTTGGCGGCGCAGTCGTCGACCGTCGGCTGTCTTCTTCGATGGCAGTGGCGCGCCGCCGTTGAGCATCCTGAACGCGCACTCCGGGTGCACTTCGATGATGCGGTGCTGGTCAGAGCGCTGAATCAGCGCGTCGAGCTCGGCTACCTTGGCCATGATGTTGAACGTCTGCTTGGAGATGCCGCGCCCGGTCGCGGCCCGCGACGCAGCCAGCGCGGCGTGGTATTCGGCGTGCTGTAGCGCAGCGCGCGGTGGTGCTGGGAACACCGAACTGCCGGCACGCCCGAGGAACCTGCGAGCCTCGAGATCGCACGCGCGGGGAGGTCCATCGATGAGCCCCATCGGCATGTCGATGCCGACGAGTGTGAACCGTTCGAGGTGCAACGTCGGCACCACGACGACGCCGCGCGCAGTTGCCACGATCCAACCCGCCCGGCATCCGTCGATTCCGGCGATCTCGTCTGTGTCGCCCATTGGTGTCTCTTCTCGGGTGGTTGCAAATGCAACAACATAGATGCTTGTAATTAGCGCGCGAAACACGCACGATTTGTCTGCGTAACGCTCCGTTACTACAACCCGATACCCGGAGGTATCAACTCAACATGACCAAAGCAGAGCTGATCGATGCGGTCGCGAAGAGTGCCGATGTGAGCAAGGCTGATGCCGAGAAAACTGTCGGCGCCTTTTTCGAAATCGTCACGAGCGCCGCCCAGGGGGGCGACAAGGTCGCGTGGCCGGGCTTCGGCTCGTTCAGCACCTCGAAGTCCCAGGCGCGTACAGGCCGCAATCCCCAGACAGGTGCGGCCGTCGATATCGCCGCATCGACTCGGATGAAGTTCACCGCGAGCAGCACGCTCAAAGCGACCCTCAACAACAAGTAATCAACCGAAACAAGAAAGAAGGAAACACAAGTGGCAGCAAAGAAGGCTCCGGCCAAGAAGGCGGCTCCTGCCAAGAAGGCAGCAGCCAAGAAAGCAGCTCCCGCCAAGAAGGCGGCAGCGAAGAAGGCTCCGGCGAAGAAGGCCGCAGCGAAGAAGGCTCCGGCCAAGAAGGCGGCTCCTGCCAAGAAGGCGGCTCCTGCCAAGAAGGCTCCTGCGAAGAAGGCCGCGCCGGCGAAGAAGGCCGCAGCCAAGAAGGCTCCCGCCAAGAAGGCTCCGGCCAAGAAGGCAGCCGCCAAGAAGAAGTGATCCGTCGACGTCTGTCGATATACGGAGCCGGGAACGGGGGGCCTTGTGCCCTCCGTTTCTCGTTTTGAACCGCGATATTCTTCGATTCATGCGCTCGATCTGCGACGACCTCGAGGCTGAGCACGCGGATCTCGACGACATCGTCGCCGGTCTCGATGATGGGCAATGGGACACCGACACACCATCACCTGGGTGGACGATCCGCGATCAGGTCAGTCATCTGTGGTTCTTCGACCAGCGTGCCGTTCTGGCGCTGACCGACGCCGACGCGTTCGTCGCCGACACGCAGTGGCTCGCGTCGCATGGTGGCACCGACGCATCGATCCTGCCCGGCCGGTCGATCCCATCGAGCGATCTCTTGCGCCATTGGCGCGACGAACGACGAGAACTGATCGACATCGCGAGCGCGCTCGACCCCGCGACCAGAGTGCTGTGGTACGGACCGCCGATGGGGGCACGTTCGTTCATCACGGCGCGGCTGATGGAGACCTGGGCGCATGGCCAAGACATCGCCGATGCGCTCGGCATCACCCGTCGTCCGATGGCACGCTTGCGCCACGTCGCCCACATCGGTGTTCGGGCCCGCCCGTTCAGCTACGTCGTCCATGGCATGGCGGTGCCCGAGGTCGATGTCGCCGTGCGTCTCACCGCGCCCGATGGCGAGCACTGGGACTGGGGAGGGTCGACGGCCGACAGTGTGTCGGGGCCGGCGCTCGATTTCTGCCTCGTGGTCACGCAGCGCCGTCACCTCGCGGACACCGCCCTGCGCGTCGTCGGCGATTCGGCGGTGCAGTGGATGTCGATTGCGCAAGCGTTCGCTGGTGGGGTCGGAGCCGGCCGTGAGCCCGGTCAGTTCCGCGTCACAGATCGGTGATCAGTTTGAAGATCTCCGCAGCGTCGTAGCCGAACGGCTCGCCCAAGCCCGCCAGGCGTGTCGCGACCCGGCTCCGGAAGGCGACGAGCTGGTCGTCGTCGATCGCCTTCATCGTGCTCTCGAACTGACTGGTGTGAGCCTCGAGCGCGTCGAGCTTCCGAGCCAGGAACGCGCCATCGTTCCCGCCGACGTCTTCCACGTGGTCGGGCTCGTCGGCCTCGAACAGCAGCAGCGCCGATGGGCGATGTGCTGGCAGACCCTGCTCGCGGTAGAAGTGCGGATCGCGGGCACCGACGATCCCTTCGCAGGCCAGCAGCCCGGCGTGGCGATGGTCAGGGTGCAGGCGATACCGCTTCCACGGGTCATGCCCCAACACGACATCTGGACGGAGCTCGCGGATGACTCTCGCGACCTCGCCGCGCACGGTCAGGTTGCTGTCGAGCTCGCCGTCGACATGGTCGAGGAAGATCACCAGGCCGGCGTTCGCGCCACTCAGCCGCCGGGAAGCTTCACCCTGCTCGCTCACCCGCTGAGCGGCGAGCGCGACAACGTCGGCGTTGGGGTCCCATGTCCCCTTGGAACCGTCGGTGCAGATCAGGTGGTGCACGACGCACCCGGCTGCCGCCCATTTGGCCAGCGTCGCCCCGCATCCGAACTCGACGTCGTCGGGGTGCGCGCCGATCGCCAGCGCCGTCGCCGGCACCTCCAGGTCGTGGGTGAACGCGCCGCGTTCTAGCGCAGGTTGGCCTGGTTCGTTTGCAGCCATGTCGGTAGCACTTCCTGCACGAGTGGGTGGGTGAGATCGGTCGGCGTGTCGATGTCGAGTGCCAGCAGCGGGTCGCGGCGCACGCGCACACACAACCCGGCGGCGATCGCCGACCCGAGGTGCCGCCGGAACGATCCGGGGCCGTAGGCGAACTGGAACTCCATGGTGGTCGGGAGCGCGGCCACGTTGGTGCCATCGCTACGTCGGTCCGGCACGAGCGTCAAGGTGCCGGGCTCGGTCAGCGCCGCAAGGGAGTGCGCCCGTGGCAGGTCGCCGTGGGCCACGATCACATCGGTCACGCCAGACTCGCGCAAGGCGACGATGCTGTTGTTGACGGCAGCGTTCAAGCCGACCCCGGGGTGCCACAGCACCGAGGCCCCGTGCTCGCCCGCCCATGCCGCCACCTCCTCGTCGTCGCAGGCGACGAAGGTGGGCAACTCGCCGGCCGCTGCCAGCACACGCGCCGACATCCATCTCGCCAGGCGTTCGCGATCTGCGGCGGCCAACACGGCGGCCAGCCGCGCCTTGGCGTTGGTGAACGCCTTGACCGGAACGAGGACGACGGCATTCACTCATGGCATCGTAGGCACCTACGCTGTCTTCATGCCGATCAACGTTGCCGTCATCGGCGCAGGTTCCTGGGGTACGACGGTGGCGGCACTCGCGGCCGCCAACACCCCGACCATCCTGTGGGCCCGGCGCGCAGAGCTGGCGGCACAGATCAACGACGCCCACGTGAACGGCGACTACCTGGCCAGCTACATGTTGCCCGAGCAGCTGCGGGCCACCAGTTCGTTGGAAGAAGCGGTCAGCCACGCCGACGTGCTGGTGATGGCCGTGCCGTCGCACGGGTATCGCGACGTCGCCGCCGAAGCCGCGCCGTTCCTGCGCCCATGGGTGCCGGTCGTGACACTGACGAAGGGGATCGAGCGCAGCTCGCGCAAGCGGATGAGCGAGGTCACCAGCGACGAGATGCCGGGCCACCCGGTCGCAGTGTTGACCGGACCGAACCTGGCCAAAGAGATCCTCGGCGGTCAGCCGGCGGCCAGCGTGGTCGCGATCGACGACGAGGTGATCGCGGCCGAGCTGCAGCGCATCTTCAGCAGGCCGAGCCTGCGCATCTACACCAACCCCGACGTGGTCGGCTGCGAGGTCAGCGGTGTGGTCAAGAACGTGATTGCCATCGCCAGTGGGATGGCCGAGGGCATGGGTTTCGGCGACAACACGCGGGCCACCATCATCACGCGCGGTCTTGCCGAGATGACTCGGCTCGGCATGGCGATGGGTGGGCAGGCCACGACGTTCTCGGGACTGGCGGGGATCGGTGACCTGGTCGCGACCTGCTCGTCGAAGCAGAGCCGCAACAACACCGTCGGGCTGCAGCTGGGCCTCGGTCAGAAGATCGAAGACGTGCTGGCCTCGATGAGCATGGTGGCCGAGGGCGTGAAGAGCTCGCCCAGCGTGCTCGACCTCGCTCGTCGGTTCGGAGTCGAGATGCCGATCACCGAGCAGGTCGTGGCCGTGTGCCATCACGGTCGCACCGCGGCCGAGGCACTCGGCGCGTTGATGCAACGCAGCCGCAAGAGCGAGCTGGAATGAGCCGGCTCGTGGGTGCCTGCTCGTGACGACCACGGGAGTCGTCGGTGCCCGGTGGCGAGCCACAGTCACCGAATGGGGTGCCGTGGAGCCATGGGACGGATCGACGACGATCGATTGGTTCGTTGCCGCCGACGATCGATGGCACACGCCGCAGCACGAGACCTCGACACGACAGACCCGTGTCAGTGGAACACCAGTCGTCGAGACCAGGGTTCGCATCCCCGGCGGCGACGTCGTGCAGCGCGTCTACTCCGTCGCCGACGGCGGGGGCATGACGATCATCGAGACGACCAATGATTCGTCGCTGCCGATCGCCGTGGCGTTCACCGGAGGTCGGCTGCTGACCCGTCGTCCTCCGACGTTGGTGCCGCCGCAGGGAATCGATCTGCCGGCCGACGCGGTGATGCACCCGATCGGCCATCGTGCCACGGTGACCGTCGCTCGCGCCCACGGGGCGGCCGCCACGCTGCCGGAGTCGTTCCCGTCGGCCGACCAGGTGACGCACGGATGGCTCACCCAGACGCAGCGCGCCAGCCGGCTGCAGTTGCCGGATGCCGCGCTGTCCGAAGCGGTGACTGCCGCCCGGTGCGAACTGCTGCTGAACGGGCCGGCCTCGACGCAGCCCGTCGACCCGGCGACGTTCATCCTCGGCGTCGCCGAACTGGTCCGCCTCGGCGACGCTCCGTCGATCTGGGTGCCAGACATCGCCACCCAGCTGGAGGTCATGGCACTCCGTGGCGGCCCGATCGCGGATGGGGGGATCGCCGCTGGCGCGATCGAGGCCGCGGCGCGGGTCCTGCACGCTGCGGGCGAGCATCGGGCGGTGGCCGACCTGCGCAAGATGAACCTCCCGACCCCGGCTGGGCGCGCTGATCAGATGCCGGTCGAGCCTGCGCTCGTGCCCTCGTGGGTCGAGCATCAACTGGTCGTGTGCGACGAGTTCGCCGCCAAGCTGATGCCCCGCTCGTTCCCGGCGGCCTGGCTGGGTGTCGACTTCGAAGCCCACGGGCTGCCGATCGGGTTGGCGTCGACGTTGTCGTTCGCCGTCCGCTGGCATGGTGATCGCCCCGCCGTGCTGTGGGAGGTCGCCGGCCCGCCGATGCCGCTGGCGTACGAGACATGGAGCACCGGTCAGCTCTCCGGCGAAGCGTTGTGGCCGCCCGTCACGCTCGCCGTGCCGCACCCGAGCACGTCGTTCGGTTGAGGTCGGCGGCGTGGACTACGGCTCGAGGATGGCCGGGTCGCCGGTGTGGAGCATAGAGGTCGAAGATCTGGTCGGCGAAGCGCACGGTGCGCTCGGCGTCGGTCTCGGTGAACCGATATGGCCCGATGGCGTACATCTGTTGAGGCTAGATCAGGCACCGTAGGCTGGCGGGGTGACCGCCGTCGAAGCTGACCCATTCGCCGATCTGCGCCTGACGGAATGGACGTCGTGCGGCGGGTGCGCCGCCAAGTGGGGCGCCGCGTTGTTGACCGACATGGTCCGCGAGATGCCGGCCGGCGTCGATCCCTCGCTGCTGGTCGGTCTGGCGCCGTTCGACGACGCGGCGATCTACGAGATGGCGCCCGGAGTCGCGCTGGTCAGCACCACCGACTTCTTCCCGCCGCTGGTCGATCATCCCAGCGACTTCGGGGCGATCGCTGCGGCCAATGCGTGCAGCGACGTGTTCGCGATGGGCGGCCGGGTGGCGATTGCCGTCAACATCGCCGCCTTCCCCGAGCACTTCCCGCGCGAGGCGATCGTGGCGATCTTCGACGCTGCGGCCGTCGTCGTCGCTGAGGCGGGCGGCACGATCGCTGGTGGCCACACGATCCGCAACCCCGAGCCGATCTTCGGCCTGGCCGTGCAGGGCGTGGTCGATCCGGCCCGGGTGTTCCGCAAAGGTGGCGGCCGACCGGGCGATGTGTTGGTGCTCAGCAAACCACTCGGCACCGGGCTGGCGTTGGCCGGGGGTTCGCCCAGCGACAAGGCCGCGGCCATAGCCGGCATGCGCCGCCTGAACCGCACCGCCTCGGAGGAACTGCAGTCGTTGGGCAGCGCGGTGCACGCCGCCACGGATGTGACCGGATACGGCTTGGCGGGGCATGGTTGGGAGATGGCCGAGCGAGGTGGCGTGCAGGTGCTGA
Organism: Ilumatobacteraceae bacterium; assembly: GCA_039931555.1. Classification (GTDB taxonomy): domain Bacteria; phylum Actinomycetota; class Acidimicrobiia; order Acidimicrobiales; family Ilumatobacteraceae; genus JAENVT01. The sequence continues at coordinate 63,545 of JBDTRP010000030.1, forward strand.
TCGAAACCGACGGGTTGCGCACGTACCCGGGCGCACTCGACGCTGCGGTGCGCGGCGTGCGGACCGGCGGCGACCCGCGCAACCACGACTACGTAGCGGGCCACATGCGGTCGACTGCCACTGCAGCCGGCGAGGCGTTGTGCATGGATCCGCAGACCTCGGGCGGGTTGCTGGCCGCCGTCGATCCATCGGCGGTGTCGTCGCTGTCGGAGATGTGGTGGCGAGTCGGCGAGGTCGCCGCCGGCGACCCGATCATCGTGCTGCGCTGATGGTCGGCCGGGCCCCGACGCGATCGATCGAGAAGGAGTTGTGGGCAGCCGGGCACGACGTGATCGTCGGTATCGATGAGGTCGGCCGTGGAGCGTGGGCGGGGCCGCTGATGGTCGGTGCGGCGGTGTTGCCGCGCGAGCGGCGGGTCAACGGCGTGCGCGATTCGAAGGTGCTCACCGAATCGGGTCGTGAGCTCCTGTTCGACCGCATCGCAGCGTGGTGCGATGCGTGGGCCGTGGGGGGCGCGTCGCAGGTGGAGTGCGACGAACTGGGCATGGCCGAGGCGCAACGGCTGGCGACGCGCCGGGCGCTGGCCGCGCTGGGCGTCACGCCCGACGCTGCCGTGGTCGACGGCAAGTGGAACTTCGTCGGTGGCGGGGTGGCCCATGTGGAGATGCGCGTGAAGGCCGACCTGCACTGCCTGTCGGTGGCCGCTGCGTCGATCCTCGCCAAGGTGACGCGCGACCGCATCATGCGCGAGCAGGCCGAGCACTACCCGCAGTGGAGCTTCGACTCCAACAAGGGGTACCCGTGCCCGGTGCACAAGGCCGCGCTGCAGGCCTACGGGCCATCGGCGATCCACCGGCGCACATGGGTCTTCATGGACCACTACGTGCCGTGGCCGGGCGTGCCCCGTCGCATCATCGCCGAGCAGCCGACGCTGTTCTGAGATGAGTGATCAGGTGTACGACGTGCTGATCGTCGGCGGTGGGTTGGCCGGCTTGCGCTGCGCCGAGGTGCTGCTCGCCGATGGCCTCGATGTCGTCCTGCTGGAGGCCCGCAGTCGCGTCGGCGGGCGTGTGTTCAGTCACCACTTCAGTGACGGACAGACGTGCGAACGCGGCGCGGAGTTCATCGATTCGAATCACGCCGAAGTCATCGCGCTGGCCGCGAGACTTGGATTGAAGTTGAGCACCCGAACGTCGGACCTCGACCCTGCAGCGACGCTGATCGATGCCGGTGGGCGAGCGGTGCCGCTGTCGATGCATGCTTCGATCCAGCCCGACATGGCTCGGTGGCTGGAAGCCGTTGCCGCGGTAGGAGATGACGACGCACACGAGTGGGGCAACCTCGCCGAACTCATGCACTCGCTCGATCTCTCGGTGTTGTCGCGGCTGGCGATCGGCCGCCACATTCGTACCGAGTACATGCTGCCTCCGGAGGAAGTCGGCCAACGCTTCGCCGGCAGACTGACTCGTTTGCAAGCTGCGGGGAGGGCGGAGTGCCATCGAGTCGTCGGTGGCAATGACCAACTGGCCACTCGCCTGGCCGCCGGGTTGGGCGATGTGGTGAGGACCGCCGTCGTCGTGCAATCCATCGACGCCGACGCGGGTGTGATCCGCCTGACGACCGGCGAGACGATGGCGGCTGCGACGATCGTTGCCGCCGTGCCCTTGCCCGTGCTGTCGCGCCTGTGGCCGGCGATGCCGTTGGAGCTGGGCGCAGTGGGGTACGGGGTGGGCGGCAAGATCAGCGTGCAGTTCGACCGGCGGATCTGGCGCGACTACGCCAGCAACGGCGAGGTGCTGACCGAGCGGGTGTGGGGCCATCTGTGGGAGACGACCGACGATCAGGCTGGGGACCGGGGCGTGTTGACCAACCTGTTGTCGTCGCACGACGGCGCGGCGTTCGCCGCGCTTCCGGAGGCGCCCGATCGCCTGGTCGCCGAGATCGACCGGCTCTTCCATGGCGCAAAGGGATTGGCCGGCGAGCGGGTGCACACCGATTGGACCAACGATCCGTTCAGCCTGGGCGCCTACAGCTGCTTCGGGCCCGGTCAACTGACCGCGGCGATGCCGTTGATGCACGTGCCGCACGGCCGCCTGTGGCTGGCGGGCGAGCACACCGACGAGTTCAGCGGGTTCATGGAGGGTGCGCTGCGCAGCGGGGCGAGGGTGGCGGCGACGATCACGGGGTGACCCCTGTCTCAGCTGGGCGTCCCAATTTCGCCGGTTCCGGTCGGGGCGTCGTTCGTAGAATCGTGACGTGCATCGATCGGGCGGGGCGGAGTCAACCGACCACGTCGATCACTTCGGGCCTGGCGAATGGGCGATGACCTCGGCCGTCGCGGCCGTGTGGGGCAGTTCGTTCCTGTGGATCGCCATCGCCATCGATCACGTCGAGACCGGCGTCGTACCGCTGGGGCGATGCGTGTTCGGCGCACTGGTGTTGGCGGTGTTCCCGGCGGCACGACGCCGCATCGAGCGGCAGGATTGGGCTCGATTTGCGGCGTTGTCGGCGCTGTGGATGGCGATCCCCTTCCTCCTGTATCCGATCGCCGAGAGCACCGTCAGCTCGTCGATCACGGGCATGATCAACGGTGGGTTGCCGGTGGTGAGCGCCGTCGTGACCGCCCTCTGGTTGCGTCGAGCGCCGTCGGCGTTCCGCATGATCGCCGTGTTGGTCGGCTTCGCCGGGATCGCCCTGATCTCGATCACCTCGGTCGACGAGGGCACGTCGGCTGACGGGAAGGGGGTCGTGCTGCTGGGGGTCGCGCTGCTCTGCTACGCGGTGGCCGCCAACCTCGTGCGACCGATGCAACGCAAGTACGGCTCGATGGCGCCGATGCTGTGGATGGCGATCATCGCTGCCGCGATGTCGCTGCCGTATGGCGTCGTCGGTCTGGTGCGGGGCGGGATGGACCTCAAAGCACTCGGAGCGCTGTTGATGCTGGGGGCGATGGGCACCGGCATCGCCTTCGCCCTCTACGGCGTACTGCTGACGAGGGCCGGCACGGTACGCGGCATGATCGGCATCTTCTTCACGCCGATCGTCGGCACGATCCTGGGCGTGGCCGTGCGCGGCGATTCGCTGCATGCCGCCGCCGTGGTGGGCATGGGGATCGTGATCGTCGGCGCCGTGATGGTCAGCCGTCCCGAGCCGGACAGCGCGCTAACCGGCAGCGGCTTCCAGGGCCTGGGCGAGATCGGCGACGAGATCGGCCGCTGACTCGATCCCGACCGACAGTCGCAGCAGGTTGTCAGGAACCTCCAACGGCGATCCAGCGGCCGACGCGTGGGTCATCTGGCCGGGATGTTCGATCAGGCTCTCGACTGCGCCGAGTGACTCGGCCAACACGAACAACTCGGTTGCCGCGGCCACCCGCAACGCGGCCTCGAGCCCGCCGCGCAAGGTGAAGCTGACCATTCCGCCGAAGTCTCGCATCTGCTTCGCGGCGGCGTCGTGGCCGGGATGGTCCGGGAGCTGTGGATACAGCACTCGCTCAACGGCCGCGTGGCCGACGAGCAGGTCGACCATCGAGCGGGCGTTGGCGCAGTGTCGTTCCATGCGCACGGCCAAGGTCTTCACGCCGCGTAGCACGAGGTAGCAGTCGAATGGAGCGGGCACCGCGCCGGCCGCGTTCTGCGTGAAGGTCAGTCGCTCGGCGAGATCGTCGTCGTCGAGGGCCAGGAAGCCGCCGACCACGTCGCTGTGCCCGCCGAGGTACTTCGTGGCCGAGTGCACCACCACGTCGGCCCCGAGCGACAGCGGTTGCTGCAGGAACGGTGTGGCGAAGGTGTTGTCGACGCAGACCAACGCGCCGTTGGCGTGGGCGATCTCGCAGATCGCCTCGATGTCGAAGCAGCGCAGCAGGGGATTGGTCGGCGTCTCCAGCCACACGAGCTTGGTGTCGGCCGGCCACTGCGCCGCCAACCGGTCGGTGTCGATCAGGTCGACCGCCGTCCACGCCAGTCCGGTGTGCACCTTGGAGATCAGCCGGAACGTTCCGCCGTACGCGTCGTTGCCCAGCAGCACGCGGTCGCCGGTTCGCAGCAGTCGCAGCACGTTGTCCTCGGCCGCCAACCCACTGGCGAACGCCAGGCCGTGGCGGCCACCCTCCAGCGACGCAACACACGCCTCCAGCGCGGCCCGTGTCGGGTTACCGCTTCGCGAGTACTCGAACCCCTTGTGGCCGCCGACGCCGTCCTGGGCAAAGGTCGTGCTGAGGCTGATCGGGGTGACCACCGCGCCCGTCACCGGGTCGGGCTCCTGGCCCGTATGGACCGCGCGCGTCTCGAAGCCCCACGACGACTGCTCTTCGAACTCACCCATTCGCAACCGCCTCGAAGTAGGTCAACAGGTCGGTTCGGGTCAGCACGCTCAACGGCCGCCCACCCGACAACACCAGCAGCGCCGGCGCCTTGTCGAGCATCTCCACGGCCAGGGCCACCTTCTGTCCGACACCGATGGTCGGCAGCTTGGGACTCATCACCTTTTCGACTGCGGTGTCCATCACCGACGGGTCGCGGTACACCGACTCCATCAGGTCGAGCTCGTCGACCGAGCCCGACACTTCGGCGTTGGCGAACGGTGGTGTGTTCTTGCACACCGGCAGTTGGCTGACCCCGTTGGCGCGCATCACCTCGATCGTCTGGCGAACGGTGTCGCCGGGGTTGACGTACAACAGCGACGGGGTGTTGCCCCGAGTCTCGAGCACGGCGGCGATGCACTGATCGCACTCGCGCACGAACCCGAAGTTGGCCATCCAGTCGTCGTTGAACAGGCGCGACAGGTAGCCGCGCCCGCTGTCGGGGTTGAGCACCACCACGATGTCATCCGGCTCGGCGCGCCGGGCCACCTGCAACGCCGCGGCCACGGCCAGACCACCGCTGCCACCGATCAGGATCCCCTCCTCGCGACTGACCTGGCGGGCGGTCAGGAAGCTGGCCTCGTCGCTGATCGGGATGATCTCGTCGTACAGCGATGCGTCCCACGCCGCCGGATAGAAGTCTTCGCCGACGCCCTCGACCAGGTACGGCCGACCTGACCCGCCGGAGAACACCGACATCTCGGGATCGCCGGCGATCACCTTGATCTTCGGGTTCTGCTGCTTGAGGTATCGGGCGGTACCGGTGATGGTGCCGCACGTGCCGGCGCCGGCGACGAAGTGGGTGATGCCCCCACCGGTCTGGCTCCACAACTCGGGCCCGGTGGTCTTCTCGTGCGCCAGCGGGTTGTTGGGGTTCGCATACTGGTTGGGACGGAACGCGTTGCGCTCGCTGGTGATCCGCTCGGCCACCTTGTAGTAGCTCTGCGGATCCTCGGGTGGCACGGCGACGGGACACACGATCACCTCGGCGCCGTACGCCCGCAGCAACTGGATCTTCTCGACGCCGTTCTTGTCGGTCATCACGAACACGCACCTGTAGCCACGTTGCGCGGCCACGATGGCCAGGCCGACCCCGGTGTTGCCACTGGTCGGCTCGACGATCGTGTCGCCCGGCTTCAACAGCCCGTCTCGTTCGGCGGCAAGGATCATCTCCAACGCCGGCCGGTCCTTCGACGAGCCCCCCGGGTTCGTGGTCTCCATCTTCATGGCCAGCACGCATCTGATCCCGTGGATCTCGCTCGTCCGCTTCAAGCGAACAAGCGGTGTGTTACCGAACAGATCGATCACGCTGTCGGCGATCGACGTGCCGTGCAACCTGGCGTCGGCCGAATCGTCACCCCAAGGCATGCCCGCCAGCGTACTCGGCGGCCACCACCAGCACGATCTTGCCGACGTGCTGCTTCGTCATGAACAGCCGCTGAGCAGCGACGATGTCGCCCAGCGGAAATGTCGCGGCGATGATCGGGCGGATCTCGTCACGTTCGATGTGGCCGACCAGGTTGGCGAAAATAGTAGGACTCAACACGGTGCACCCGTACAACGTCAGGTCGTTGAGATACACGGTCCGCAGGTCGAGCTCGACCAACGGTCCACCGATCGCGCCGCTGATCGCATAGCGCCCACCGGGCCGCAGCACGGCCAACAGTTGCGGCCATGCGGGCCCGCCGACGACATCGATCACGACGTCGGCCGACTTGCGCCCGAGGGCTGCGATCAGGTCACCGTCGCGCCCCAGGACGATGTCGGCACCCAGTTCGGCAATCTCGTCGTGCTTGGCCTGCGCAGCCAGTGCGACCACGCGGGCTCCACGCCGTTTGGCGAGTTGCACCGCTGCCGACCCGACGCCACCCGAGGCGCCGGTTACCACGACGGTCTGTCCGGCACGCACATCGACTCGGCTCAACATGTTCTCGGCCGCCGAGTACGAGCACGGGATCGACGCCAGCTCCACATCACTCCACGCGCATTCGACCTGCACGGCGTGCCTCGACGGCACCACCGTGTACTCGGCGAAGGCGCCGTCGACCTCGGATCCGAAGTAGACGGGCCGAGCATCCGGAGAGGCGGGGTCACGGAACACGGGCTCGACGATGATGCGCTCGCCGACACGGTCGGAATCGACACCGGCACCCACCGCCACGATGCGACCACACGCGTCGGCCCCTTGTATTCGGGGGAACGCCGGCACGTCACCTGCCCAACTGACGGCACTCCCCGCGGGTGTCGGCACCGACGCGTCGACCGGCCCAGCGGTGCCACCGACCACGTCCGGTGCGTACCACCCGATTCGTGTGTTGATGTCGGTGTTGTTGACCCCGGCTGCGGCCACCTTCACGAGCACCTGTCCGGGCTCGGGTGAGGGCACGGGCACGTCGTCGCGCAACTCGAGGCGGTCGAGCCCGCCGTGCCCCTGCAGCAAAACCGCCCGCATGGTCCGCGGCGTGTGCGTGTTCACGCACCACGCCTATCACGTCGCGGACCATGTCGAGTGTGTCGAGTGCTACCTCGTCACGGAGTGACCGTGTAGGTCGACAACATGCCGGCCGAGATGTGGTCGTTCACGTGACAGTGGAAGAACCATGTACCCACGTCGTCGGGTTGCATGTCGGCGGTGATCATCGTCGCCGGCAGCAGCGACACCACGTCGGTGCGCATACCGCCCGACACGACCGTGTTGCCATGCCAGTGCGGCGTGTGCAGGTCGACTTCGGTGCCCATCGCCATCACGTACCAACGCACGCGGTCGCCCTTGTGCATTGTCAGGCCGGGCAGGTTGCCGTACGAGTAGCCGTTGATCGAGTGCATCTTGTTGCTCTCGACGAAACCCTCGTCGTCGGGCAGAGGTGGGCTGGCCAGCGCGTTCAAGTTGTCGGCGAGGTAGATGCTCGAGTTCTCGTCCATCACGCTGTAGTTCACGACGAGCTGGCGATCGACATCGCTCGGTGATCCGTCGGGACGAGCCATGCCGCACCGGGTGATGATCATCGGGCCCATCAGACCACCGTTGGTGTCGCCGACCTCGTCGACGTGCGAGTGATACATCCACATCGTCGAGCTGCCTTCCATCGGCGCGGGGCCGGATCGCTCGGGCACCTTCCAGTTGTAGGTGTACACGCTGCCTGGTGCGACTGCGTCGTCGGCCTTGTCGGCGCCACTGGTGCCGTCAGCGTATGGTGCCCCCTCTCCGGCCTTGGTGTAGAACACGCCGTGAGGGTGAACGCTGGCCGGGAACCTCGTGTTGTTCTTGAACACGAACTTGATGCCGTCGCCGACCTCGGCCTCGATCACCGGGCCGAGCAGACCGAGGTGCTGCCACTTGGCCGGCCGCGGCTTGAGATGTGTGAACGTGGCGTCGGTGTACTCCCGGTACTCCGACTTCAGGTAGACGTGCCCGACGCGATCGGGGCCCGCTGCCATGAACACGTTGGCCACATCGTCGAACGGCTCACCGGTGATCAGGTTCTTGCCGCTGGGCGTATAGTCCCAATGAACCTCGTCGGCAGCGATGTAGTACGTGCGTAGCTTGCCGGGACACGTCAACGCACCGCCAGCGGCCAAGCCGGTCTGGTTTGCCTGGGTGTGGCCGGCATGTTCGGAGCCGGCATTCGGCGATCCGCAGGCGGCGAGACCGACGATGCCAACCATCGTCAATGCCCGCCACCGTCCGACCAACCGGTGCACCCGTGTCGTGTTCATGTTGAATTTCATCCGTCCCTCGGTTCCGTCCTCTGGACGGCAGCGCACCCGCGACAAAGCAGCTGGCTGAGCACGTGCTTTCGCCGCTCAGCCACTTGTCCCGAAGTGGTTCCCGTCCTCCTGATGAAGTAGAGGCATTAAGCCTCGGGTCGCATCCTGCACGTTGATCGCATCGACGATCAATGAGCTATAAGGCGGCAGACTTTGGTCGCCTTTAGACGTAAGACCTGCACCGCACCACAGGATTTGTACGGCGCCGATTCCCAACCCGCACGATTGGGGATGGCATGCTGACCGGGATGAGTGAACACCGCCCGAACTGGACGATCACGCCGATCACCGGCGTGTTCGGCGCCGAGCTGTGTGGCCCGCTCGCGCGACACGGTGTCGATCCCGCGTGGCTGTCGTCGCTGCTCGAGGAGCACCGCGTCTTGGTGTTGCGCGACCAGCACCTCACACATGCCGAACAGGTCGAGTTGGCGCGTGCTCTCGGCGAACCGACACCCGCCCATCCAGTGGTGCTCGGTCATCCCAACTTTCCCGAGATCCTCGAGCAGGATGGCGCGAAGGGCGGCCGTAACGCGCGTTGGCACACCGATGTCACGTTCATGCCATCGCCACCCGCGGCGTCAGTGTTGGTCGGCGATGCAACACCGCCGTGGGGTGGCGACACGATGTTCGCCGACACGCGCACCGCGTACGAGCGACTCGCTGAGCCACTGCGGAGGATGGTCGACAGTCTCGAGGCGGTGCATCGCATCTCTCCGCTCGCCTATTGGGGCGAGCCGTTCGACTCGGCGCTCGACCGTGCCGACGCGCGACAACTCCTCGCCGAGGCGACGAAGGTGCCGCCGGTGATCCATCCGGTGGTGCGCCTGCATCCGACCACCGGCCGGCCGAACCTGTTCGTCAACCCCGGCTTCACGTCGCACGTCGTCGGCTGGTCGCGCATCGAGAGCGACGGGTTGCTGCGCATGCTCTACGAACACATGACACAGCCGGAGTTCGTGCTGCGGCATCGATGGCGCGGTGGCGATGTGGTGATCTGGGACAACCGGGCGACCATGCACTATGCGGTCGATGACTACGGCGCGGCGGAGCGGCGCGTGCGACGGGTCACGATCCGCGGTGGCTTTCCCATTGGCCCCACCGGTGTGGAGAGTCGCGTCGCCGACGACCCGTTGGTAACGATGCGCTGAGCGTCAGTCGAACGCGCAGAATTCGTTTCCCTCGGGGTCGGCCATCACCCACCAACGGATGTCATCCTCCTTCGGGCGCAGCAACCTCGCCCCGGCAGCGACCAAGCCGTCGATCGTGGTGTCGACCAGGCGCACGTCCCAGTGCACGCGATTCTTCACGGTCTTCGGCTCGGGGACGCTGTGGAAGACCCAGAACATGTACGGGAAACCTGCCGCGCCTTCGATCCACACGAACGGCAGTCCGTCGCGCGTCCCCACCGTGCCACCGGTGCGTTCTGCCCACCACGCAGCGATGGCTGGAGGGTGGACCGCGTCGACCACCAACTCGAACGGCCCGAGCGCGCTCGGGTCGGCGGGGTGCGGCCCGAACACGCACACGGGTACGCCATCGGGATCGTTGAGGATGTGCCAGTCGATGTCGTCGCCCTTGGCGCGCTCGATGGTGGCACCGGCTTCGACGAGTGGCACCGGGTCGCCGTCGATCACCCGGATGTCGATGTGAGCGCGGCTCTTTCCGGCGATGGGTTCGGGCACCTCGCAGAACCAAACCTTGCGATTCTTGTCGCCACCCTCGGCCGGATCGAGGCTGAACCCCTTACCCTCGTGGGTGTTGATCGGCTGGTTCAGCGCAGCGCTCCAGAAGGCGGCGACGGCTGCAGGACGACCATCGCCAGCGGTCACATCGATGCACAGATCTTTGAAGGAAACATCAGGCATGTGGCCGAGGGTAGCCGTTACCGTGGTGGCCGTGTCGTGGGCTTGTCCGCAGTGCAAACGCCAATTCGCCCGCACGCGACAAGGTCACGAATGCGCACCGGCGATGACGTTGGAGGAGTACTTCAGCACTGGGCCGACGTTCGAGCAGCCGATCTTCGATGCGGTGATTGGACACGTGCGTACCTTGGGCGAGCCGTTCCTGGAACCCGTGTCGGTCGGCGTGTTCGTGAAGCGCGACGGCGTCGGCGTGCTGCAGTTGCGACCGATGACGAAGTGGGTCGCGCTGTGCCTGTTCATGCCGCGCACCCTGCAAGACCGCCGTGTCTCGCGCAAGCCGATCGCCACCGGACGCATCGTCTACCACGTCGTCAATGTGCGCGGGCCCGGCGACGTCGACGATGTCGTGAGGGGTTGGATCACCGAAGCCTGGGAGGCGGCCGGCTAGCGATTTCTAGCGGCTTCTATCCGCCGCCGATCGTCTGGATCTCCCGAACGCCCATCTCGACCGGCGTCGTCGTGCGCAAGTCACCGAGGGCCCCACTCGCACCGTTCGATGCCTGCCATGTGACCTGCCAGATGATCGTGACCGTGCCGTGATAGCGAAGGTCGCTCGTGCCGGTGACCTTGCCGACCGATGGGTACGCCGGCGTCCACGCGCAGCCGTCCTGCGACGACTCGGTCGAGCCCCACGGCAGGCAACTGATCAGCGTGGTGTCGCCCGCGACCTGCGAGCCCGTGGCCCATTCGATGGCGGTCGCCTCGGCCATGACCGTTGCCGATAGACCGGGGATCGACGCCGTCGCCGTGATCGGCGTGCTCGGAGTCACCCCGAGCCACGTCTCGACGTTGACCACCATCTTGTCGATCGGCGGCGAGAACGTGACGTCGGGACGTGGCAGCAATGATGCGACCTTTTGATACGCAGCGCGTGACAGGTCGATGGGACCCTGAGCACCCACGTACACGAACTGGAGGATCGTGCCGCAGGTGCGGAAGTAGATCGTCGCCGGCAACCCCGTCGCCGGATTGATCGTCACCGGATTCGCCGTCGGCCCGCCAAACGTCGACCCGTCGAAGAGCGCCCAAGGTGTGCAGGAGGAAGTGCCAGCAGGAGCCCTCACGCCCCCGTTCACCGCCGAGATCACCCAAGTAGAAATCTGTGCCGCGCCACCTGTTACGGATGCATCCTTTCCTCCTCCGACTGATTCGGCCTTAGCGAGCGACGGCACGAGAGCCGCTATGACAGCAAGCAGTGCAGCTAGTCGGAAGGGGGACACAGGTTTCCTTCACCCAGGCGATCGAGTTCGTGCTCTCTGCCCACGCTCCAAACACCACCTTCCAGAAACAAGCCGTAGGAGTATCGGACGCTCGCAATTCCATCGTTCACGACGGTCGGCAGTCCGTCAGGTCCGTTGGGCCCGAGGACGATCCCTGCGTCGTACACGCAATAGGTTGCCGTTGCCTCAGCGGAGGACGTGATGTCAACGGATTCAGCGACTAGGTACTGTCCCCGTCGTTCGGGGGAGAAGTAAAGACCGTTGGTGACTAGCCCCTGAACAAAGTCCGTCAGGATTCCCCGTGACGGTCCCTGCACGGCAGTGAACGTGTCTGGTGAGCAATCAACAGGCGCGATCCCGCACTGCTCGTAGGCCTCGAAGTAGTCCTGGACAGCTTGCTTGATCAGGTCTTCGGTGGCCACGGTGGTCGTCGTC
>JBDTRP010000031.1:0-5583 GCA_039931555.1 Ilumatobacteraceae bacterium
ATGCCGATCTGGAGAAACGCAATGGATTGGTTGGGACTGGGGCCCGACGATGCGTACGACGATTACGACACGGCGCAAGAGCCAGAACGTCCGTCCCGATCGCCTCGGCACCAACGCGAGGAGCCGGCGCCGCGCGGTCAACGCGGCTATCAGGCCGACTACGAGCCTGACGGCACCGTGCGCACGATGCCGGCGCGGCCCAGCTATCCCACGCGTGACGCGGATCTCACCGGACGGCGTCCGGTACCGGCCACCGACGATTCCAATGTGCAGCCGCGTCCGATCAACGCACAGCGTCCTGCGCCGGTGAGCTCGGCCGATCCATACACCGTTCGCCCGCGCCGGTTCGACTCCGCTCAAGAGGTGGCCGACAAGTTCAAAGAGGGGCAACCGGTCATCATGAATCTGGAGGCCAGCGATCGAGAGGTGTCGCGCCGACTGATCGATTTCGCCAGCGGGTTGTGCTACGGGCTGAACGGCACGATGGAGAAGGTTGCCACCGGTGTGTACCTGCTCAAGCCGATCCCGCCCCGCAAGGGCGGCTACGACGGTGGTGAATTCGACCACTGAGTGTCCACTGCGGCGGGCTCGAAGTGCCTAACATCTGAGAATGGACTTCAGCCCTCAGACCGTTCGCAGTGCCGGTTTCAAAACAGTCAAAAAGGGTTATGACCCAGCCGAGGTCGACGACTTCAAAGAGAAGGTCGCCGCGGCGATCGAAACTGCTCAGAACCAGGCAACCGCAATGGAGGCCCGCGCCCGCGCGGCGGTGGCCAAGCTGCAGGAAGTGTCGCAGCAGGTCACCAGCGGCGGTGCCCCCGCTGGCGTGTCGCCATCGGCCAGCGACGAGGACTCCGAAACCATCAGCCGCACACTGCTGCTGGCTCAGCGCACGGCCGATAACACCGTTGCCCAGGCCAGCGCCGACGCCGAGTCCATCACAGTCAAGGCCCGAGTCGATGCCACGACGGTGATCGACAATGCCCGATCGATGGCCGACAAGCTGCTCGAAGAGGCCCGCGTCGAAGCCCGGCGCTCCGCCGAATCGGAACGCATCAAGGCCGAGAACGAGGTGCAGGCACTGTTGGCCCGACGCGATTTCCTGCTGTCCGATGTGGACCACCTGGAACATCACCTCGGAGCACAGCGCGAGCGGTTGCGCGATGCGGCGGTGTCGTTGCAAGACCTCATCGAGCGGGTTCCGGGTGGTCTGGGCGAGATGCGCCGTCCGTTGTTGTCGGCATCGGCCGAGACGCTGTTGTCGACAACGCGCCCGGCGGATTCGCCGGCTGATCTGCCGACGCCGCCCCCCGTGCCGGTCGCCGAGTCTGCTGCGGCCGACCAGCCGGCGGATCCCGACCAGTACGCCTTCGACTCGTTGATCGATGCCACGCCTGCCCAGATGGCGGGAGTCGAGAGCGATCAGGACGAGACTGCCATGATGCGACTCGATCTCGGTGGGCTCGATGTCGATCCAGCGACGATGCCGAATTGGTCAGCCGCAGGTGACGACCCGTTGATCGTCGGCGACGAACTGCAGTAATCCATCACCTGCCGCTCGGCTGCGAGGGGTAGGCTTGGTACGGCGTTGACGAGGCGATCACCTCTGAGCTTTCGGAAGAACGGCCACCAGGCTCATTAGAACCGACGGGTCCAGCCCGTTATCGCTGGCGCAACCGAGGGGTTGCCGTCTGCGGGCGGCAGCAAACAGGGTGGGATCGCGAGCTGACCGCTCGTCCCTGTGCAATCGAATTCACAGGAGCCCGCAGATGTACCCCGAAGTCGACCCGCAACCTTCCTTTCCGGCGATCGAGACCGCAGTACTGGCCTCGTGGGCCGAGCGTCGCACGTTCGCCGAGTCGATCCGCCGCCGCGCCGACGCCGAGGAGTACGTCTTCTACGACGGTCCGCCGTTCGCCAACGGTCTACCGCACTACGGCCATCTGCTGACCGGGTTCGTCAAAGACACCGTGCCCCGGTACCAGACGATGCGGGGCAAGCGCGTCGAGCGCCGCTTCGGTTGGGACTGCCACGGCCTGCCCGCCGAGGTCGTGGTCGAAAAGGAGCTCGGCATCAGCGGCCATCCCGAGATCACCAAGTTCGGCATCGACAAGTTCAACGACGCTTGTCGCACCAGCGTGTTGCGGTTCACCGACGAGTGGCAGCGCTACGTCACCCGCCAGGCACGCTGGGTCGACTTCGACAACGACTACAAAACCCTCGACCTCCCGTACATGGAGAGCGTCATGTGGGCCTTCAAGACCTTGTGGGACAAGGGTTTGATCTACGAGGGCTTCAAGGTCTTGGCGTATTGCTGGCGGTGCGAGACGCCGCTCAGCAACACCGAGACGCGGATGGACGACGTGTACCGCGATCGCCAGGACCCGGCGTTGACCGTGCAGTTCCAACTCGACTCCGGCGAACGCATGCTGGCCTGGACGACGACACCGTGGACGCTGCCGAGCAATCTCGCGTTGGCCGTCGGTCCCGACATCGACTACGCGGTGATGGAGGAAGACGGCGTTCGCTACATCCTTGCCGAGTCGCGGCTCGGTGCATACGAGCGAGAGCTGGCCAACGCCGTGCGGGTTGCCACGCTGAAGGGCATCGAGCTCGCCGGTCGCCGGTACTCGCCCCTGTTCCCGTTCTTCGTCGACACGCCGAATGCATTCCAGGTTCTGGTTGGCGACTTCGTCTCCACAGAGGACGGCACGGGCATCGTGCACATGGCGCCGGGATTCGGCGAGGAGGACCAGAACGCTTGCAACGCTGCGGGGATCCCGACGGTGTGCCCGATGGACGAGCACGGCCGTTTCACTGCCGAGGTGCCCCCGTGGGCCGGCCAGCACGTCTTCGACGCCAACGGAGAGATCACGAAGATCCTGAAGGCTCGCGGCGTCGTCGTGCGCCACGACAGCTACCAGCACTCGTACCCGCACTGCTGGCGATGTGCGGAGCCATTGGTCTACCGCGCCATCAGCAGCTGGTTCGTGCAGGTCACCGCGTTCAGGGACCGGATGAGCGAGCTCAATCAGCAGATCCAGTGGGTGCCCGAGCACGTCAAGGAAGGCAGCTTCGGCAAGTGGCTGGCCAATGCCCGCGACTGGAGCATCAGCCGGAACCGCTTCTGGGGTTCACCGATCCCGGTGTGGCGCAGCGACGATCCGGCGTATCCGCGTATCGACGTGTACGGCTCGATCGCTGATCTGGAGCGCGACTTCGGTGTCGAGATCAACGATCTGCACCGTCCATTCGTCGACGACCTGGTCCGCCCGAATCCCGATGACCCGACGGGTCGGTCGAGCATGCGGCGGGTCAGCGAGGTGCTCGACTGTTGGTTCGAGTCGGGGTCGATGCCGTTCGCCCAGGTGCACTATCCGTTCGAGAACGCAGACTGGTTCGAGGATCACTATCCAGGCGACTTCATCGTCGAGTACATGGCCCAGACCCGTGGATGGTTCTACACGCTGCACGTCCTGGCCACCGCGTTGTTCGATCGGCCGTCGTTCCGTACCTGCATCAGCCATGGGGTCGTCCTCGGTGACGACGGGCAGAAGATGTCGAAGAGCCTCAACAACTATCCGGATCCGATGATGGTGTTCGACACGTACGGCGCCGACGCGATGCGGTGGTACCTGTTGTCGTCGACGATCTTGCGTGGCGGCGATCTGGCCGTGACCGAGAACGGCGTGCGCGAAAGCGTGCGGCACGTGGTGCTGCCGATCTGGAACACGTACTCGTTCTTCACGATGTACTCGAACGCAGCGGGCCACACGGCGCAACACCGGACCGAGTCGAGTGACCCGCTCGACCAGTACATCGTCGGGAAGTTGCATGCCCTGATCACCGACGTCACCACGGCGATGGACGCCTACGACCTGTTCGCCGCCTGCGGATCGGTGCGCACGTTCCTCGACGCCTTGACGAATTGGTACGTGCGCCGGTCACGCGAGCGGTTCTGGGCCGGGGATCCCGAGGCGCTCGACGTGCTGTGGACCGTGTTGACCACGCTGTGCCAGGTCGCCGCGCCACTGCTGCCGCTGACGACCGAGGCGGTGTATCGAGGGCTGGTCGGCGACGACAGCAGCGTGCACCTGACGGATTGGCCGACGACCACATCGCTTGTCGATTCTTCCGCCCTCGTCGCGACGATGGACCGGGTACGCGATGTCTGCAGCGCGTCGTCCGCCGTCCGCAAGGCGACGGGCCGGCGCGTTCGTCAACCGCTCGCAAGCATGACCATCGCTGCTCGCGACGCCGAATCGCTCGAACCCTTCCGCGGCATCATCGCCGACGAGATCAACGTGAAAGATGTGGTGTTGTCGACGGACCTCGACGCAGTCGGGGCATTCGAGCTGACCGTCGTCCCGGCGGTGCTGGGCCCACGGGTCGGCAAGGACGTGCAGAAGGTCATCGCCGCGGTCAAGCAGGGCCAGTGGACGCAGGACGACGCCACGGGCGCGCTGATGGCCGGCGGGATCGAACTGCTCGACGGCGAGTACTCGCTGCGGCTCGTTGCCGCCGACGCGTCGCGGGCGACGACGTTGCCCGCCAACACTGGTGTGGTGGTGCTCGACATCGACCTCACGCCCGAGCTCGAGGCAGAAGGTGTGGCTCGCGATCTGGTGCGGCTCGTGCAACAGGCGCGGCGCGACGCCGGTCTGCACGTCAGTGACCGCATTGCCCTTCGGCTCGGGGTACCCGACGCGGTACGCGTCCAGGTGGAGCCATTCACGACGTTGATCACCGAGCCCACGCTGGCCCTGTCGCTGACGTTCGAGTCGGGCGAACCGAATGCGGACCTCGACGGCGAGCCGGTCTTCATCGGAGTCGCCAAGATCTGAGTACGGCCTCGAGGTGAGATGATGGAACCCGCTCTACATCGCGCATTCGGCGCTTGTGACCGCCGGGCAAGGCTCTGTATGAGCACATGTACGGTCCGCGGCTCTGTTCGCTCACACAGAGTCCCCGGCGCCCCTGCAACCAGCGCCCGAACTGCCAGTGAGATACGTGCGCATCCACGCTCGAAGGTACGAACCGTTCGAAGGTGGTCGCGGCACCACCGTCGCTGAGACGGTCAGCGACTGGCCACCGAGTGCGGGTGCGATGCAGGCGGGTTGCCATCGAAGTGCGTACTTTCAGAGCAGACAGTGCGCGCCGA
Organism: Ilumatobacteraceae bacterium; assembly: GCA_039931555.1. Taxonomy (GTDB): domain Bacteria; phylum Actinomycetota; class Acidimicrobiia; order Acidimicrobiales; family Ilumatobacteraceae; genus JAENVT01. Next base: position 5,162 of record JBDTRP010000031.1, read on the forward strand.
AAGTACGCACTTCCTCAATGCCCGGGTGTGTATCGAACTGCCGATCTGGGGCAGCGTCGTAACGACGACGGGGTGTCGATGTGACCACGTGGCTGACACCAGATGTTGTGCCGATTTTTGCTCCATCCATCTCACCTTGCTGCCGTCCTGGCCAAGATCTGACACCGGCGCCCGCACTCGCTCGTGTCGTTCAGTAGCTGTGTGATCGGACACATCGCCCTGTCACGGCGGTAGCATCGCAGGCTCACCTGGGTCGACGGAGGTTCACCACGGATGGCAACTGCCAAGAAGGCTCCCGCCGCAAAGGCTCCCGCGAAGAAGGCCAGCCCGCGGGCGAAGTCGAGCGCACCGAAGAAGGCGGTCGCCGCCAAGAAGGCGGTCGCCGCCAAGAAGGCCGCGCCGGCCAAGAAGGCGGCCCCGCC
>JBDTRP010000032.1:0-4480 GCA_039931555.1 Ilumatobacteraceae bacterium
TCACGTTCATGCTGACCTGGACCATTGCGGCCAGGATCACTGAGCGGATGCTCGATACTCCGACGAGTGCCTACGTCGCAATGGTCGGGGCATTGTGCGCCGGAGCTGTCGTCACGATCCTCACCGGTCGACGACTCAGCAACACCTCTCAGGCTCGGAGGTCGTAGTCGCGGGTCGGTCTCGAAGAGCTGAAACGCTTCCGTCCGCGCACCGTCACCGTGCTCGCCGGTTCAGGGGGCAACGGCGGAGGCGGTCTCGTCGCCGCTCGCCACCTCGCCAACGCCGGGGTGGATGTGAGCGTCGCGCTCGGACAGCCGCCGAACGCGCTCGCGCCCGTGCCGTCGCACCAGTACGACATCATCGAGCGGATCGGTGTGAGTGTCATTGACGAGCCCGCCCGCGCCGACGTCGTCATCGACGCCCAGATCGGATGCAGCTTGCGAGGCGCGCCACGAGGCCGGATCGGAGAGCTCGTCGAACGCATCGGTGACCTCGGTGATCGAGTCGTCGCGCTCGACACACCATCAGGGATGGACGTCACCACCGGATCGGTACCTGGCGTGGCGGTGACTGCCGATCTCACGATGACCCTGGGCCTTCCCAAGATCGGCTTGCGCGGCCAGGACCGCGTCGGCGAGCTCTACCTCGCCGACATCTCGATACCGCCGTCGGTGTATGCCGCGATCGGCGTCGGGCCAGCCCCCGACTTCACCTCGAGCAGCATCCTCCGTGTGCTCCGTGCAAACGCGTCGACCGACGCCGCCGGAGCGAGTTGGGCCGGAGTGCAAAGGCCATCGGGTTACTTTGCGTGGGAGTTCGGAGCGTCGGTATCGGACGATGTGAGCTGAATGGCGGTTGACTTCTGGGAGTCCCCTCTGTAGTGTCCGTAATGGTTAAATAACCGTGTGGTGAACTACGGGAGTGCGGATGGCGTTGGTGATGGAAGGGGACCGGTTGAGCGAGACGTTTGCTGCGTTGGCCAACACGACCCGACGGGCGATCCTGGCCCGCCTCGCTCAGGGTGAGGCCAACGTGAACGAGTTGGCCGAGCCGTTCGCCATGACGCTGCCGGCGATCTCCAAGCACCTCAAGGTGCTGGAACGGGCCGGTCTGATCGTTCGCGGTCAGCGGGCCCAGTTCCGACCGTGCGCGATCGACCCGACACCGTTACGCGAGGTTTCCACCTGGGCTGAGCAGTATCGGCCGGTGTGGGAAGCCCGCTTCGACCGCATGGACGAGTACCTCAACCAACTCCAACCCAAACGAAAGACAGGCCGACCATGACCGAGCACACCGTTTCCCCGAACGCAGTCGTGATCGAACGGATCCTCGACTCGCCAGCCGAACTCGTCTGGAAGATGTGGACCGAAGCCGAGCACTTCGCCGCCTGGTACGGCCCGACGGGCGCGACGATTCCGGTGGCCAAGATGGATGTCCGGGTTGGTGGTTCGCGGTTGGTGTGCATGGAGATGCAGACCCCGAACGGTGCGATGCGGATCTGGTTCACGGGTGAGTATCGCGAGGTCGTCGAGCACCGTCGTCTGGTGTACACCGAGTCGATGTCCGACGAGCACGGCAACATCGTGGCGCCCACCGAGATGGGCATGCCCGAGGATCACCCGACCACGACCGAGATCACGGTCGAACTCGACGATCTCGGAGGCCGCACCAAGATGGTCATGACACACGCCGGCATCCCGGCCGACTCTCCCGGCGCGATGGGATGGAACATGGCACTCGACAAGCTCGCTGCACACCTCAGGGCGCGCCCGGGCACCTGACCCGATGATGCGGGCTACTGAGCGTCGCGGGACACTCAGCCGCAGCGACATGGAACTCGTCGCCGCCCGATTGTCGGCAGTCCGTGAGTGCTTCTATTGAACGACAGCACATTCCATGATGCTCGGTGCGAGCATCGACCATAAGCCAACCGAGCAAGCACGGACTCAACGTGGGGCTGTGCTTGAGGAGTTCGTCGCTGCGGTGACCGGTGACGACGCGGTGCGGGCTGAGGCCGCTCGATCACTGCTCCTCGAACAGTTCGGCATCGACTGGTTGATCGACGCCTCGGCGGTGGTTGCCAACTTCGAGATGATGACCCGCCTCGCCGACGCAACTGGTGCTCGAATGCGACCCGACCAGATCGAGGCCGCAGCAGTCGACGCGGGGTTGGGCCTCGACGCGTTCCCCTCGGCAAGGCGGTGAGGCCTGCTGGGAACGACGGTTCAGCTCAGATCGCGGTGCGCCCATCGGCGCATGCGATCTGCGGCGCGCTCGGCGAAGCCGCGGTGGCGTGCGAGGCTGCGCTTCACATGGATCGTCAGTTCGGCATCCCGGCCGCACATCGGGCAGATCGCCACGTGCCCGCTCACACGCCTCCGCAAGTCTCTGTCGAGCTCACCGTCGACGAACGCATCGATGTAGCGGCGATAGCGGAGATGATCGAGGTGCATCACGCAGGTGGAAACCCGACATCGCTGCGGATGCTTCCCGCGGAATGAGCCGGCATCCTCAGCGGGTTCCTTCTCGCGTGTCCAGTCCGGAGGCGAGCCAAGCACTGTTCGAGCAGCACGTGCTGCCTGAGATCGAAGTGCTGTTGCGAGTTGCACGCTCACTCACCCGCAACGATGCCGACGCGGAAGATCTGGTCCAGGACACCCTGCTCCGCGCCTACCGAGCGATTGAGCGGTTCGATGGTCGACATCCGCGGGCGTGGCTGCTCACGATTCTGCGCAACACGCACATCAACCGCAACCGGCGCCGGCGTCCTGAGCTGCTCCGCGACCCGGATGGGACTTCTCGACAGTTGAACGAGTTGGCGGCCGGCGATGTCACTGATGCCGGCGTTGATGCTGGCTTCGACGCCGGCATCGAACGCGCGCTGGCCGAACTGGACGAGCCATTTCGAAGTGTCGTGCAACTCGTCGATGTGGAGGGCTTGACGTACGCCGAGGCCGCCGAGGTGCTGGGCGTGCCTGCCGGCACGGTGATGAGCCGTCTCCACCGGGCGCGTGGTCGTATCCGTGATCGTTTGGACCGGGCCGGCTTGGCCCCGAGGAGCCACTGGTGAAGAAGCCGTGGAAGTCCCTGTTCCGATCGTCGGCGAAGCGGCCGATGACGTGCGGCGAGGTCGGACAGTGGTTGCAGCACTATCTCGATGGAGAGCTCGATGATCGTCGCTCCGAACGATTGGCCGCGCATCTCGAGGATTGTCGGAGGTGTGGACTCGAAGCCGACACCTACACGCGGATCAAGCACTCGCTCGCTGATCACCAGCCCTCCGTGCCGGCGGACTCGCTGGCGAGGCTGCGCGAGTTCGGGGCGCGCATCGCTCGTGGCGACGAGCCGGTGGAGCGGTGAACGTCGAACGACCCGGGATCTCCTGGTCGACGCCACTCGACGCGTGTGTGCTGATTGCAAAGGGCGCCACGTTTCGCACGGCGAGCAAGATCGCTCTCGTCGTGGGCACCCTGCTGGCTCTGGTCAATCAGGGGTCGCTCATCGCGTCGGGCGATGCCTCGTTGGCGACCTGGGTGCGGACGGTCGCGAACTACGTCATTCCCTACACCGTCGCGAGCGTCGGATATCTGACGGCCTTCAGGAGGCGATGACGATTCGTGGCAGGCCGTCGAGTTCAGTCCAATGCGGCGATCAGATCCGACACTGGCGGACGGGCGTCGGGCGTGGAGGGGAGTGATAGGTAGCGAAGTCGTCCGTCGCGTCCGATGACTGCGTCGGCACCGAGTTGGTGGATGTCCTCGGTGGGCTTTCTGAGATGGCGCCCTCGCAGGAGCAGACCTGCGTACATCCGCAACGTGCCGAACGACCAGATCTGGCGATTGCTACCTCGCTCGGCGCCGAGCAGTCGGTACAGTCGGCGGTCGACGTCGGTGACGATGGTGAAGGGAATCGCGAGGTGGTCGCGGTGGGCAGCGAGTCGTTCGGGCGCGGCGAAGGTGACGACGACGATGGTTGCGTCACCGAATTGGTCGAGGTGATTGCGCACGGCGATCACATGTTCTTGACATGGCAGTCAAGCAAGGTGACGGTGCAGCACCAGTACGAGTGGACGGCCGCGATGATCACTGGTGCGCCAGACCTGGCCGGTGTGATCGATGAGTTCGAGGTCGGGGAGCGGGTCGCCGATGCCGAGTGTCATGATGCTCTCGATCCGCTGTTCGCGACTGCGGCTGCTCTGACGACGAACTGGTCGAGGGCTCGCCGATTGGGTAGACCGACGATGCGGTCGACCTCGTTGCCGTGCACGTCGCACAAAACGAGTGTCGGGATGCTCATCAGCCCGAGCCCTGATGCGAGGCCAGGGTTCTCGTCGATGTTGACGGGTGCAAAGTGGACCTGTTCGTCGGCGTGGTGGTGGGCGAGGTGATCGAAGATCGGGTGCAGCGCTTTGCACGGTCCGCACCACGGTGCCCAGAAGTCGACGATGGTCGCGTGGCCGTCGAGCGAGTCGAAGAACGTG
>JBDTRP010000033.1:0-39096 GCA_039931555.1 Ilumatobacteraceae bacterium
CGATGATCCTGCCACTCGCAGTCTTCTTCGCCTTGCAACGGTACTTCGTGCGCGGTCTGCTCGCCGGCTCTGTCAAGGGTTGACCAACCCCGCGCACAGGCGCCGATCTCGACGCACCCGTCGACTCCCTGACATTCGACGAACAGGTCGCGCTGTTGGCCGGCGCCTGCGGATCGGCTGAGCCGCCGCGGCCTATACGCGTTCTGTCGATCTCGCCGTGGAACGAGTGGAACGGGCCGGCCAGTAGGCGACCACAGGCGACGCCGTGGTTGACGCTCAGTGGGCCGGCGACAACCACATGCAGGTATCGCCTGGCAGGTACTGCGCTGTCGCATCGGGCTGAGTAGCCAGGATCACGCTGCGACCGGCGACCATGTCGGTCGGCACGTCCAGCGCGTCGGCACCGAAGTTGGTGAGGATCAACACGCCGTCGCGCTCGAACGCCATGCACTCCGCCAGATCGACCTCGACCCAGGTCAGGCCGCCCGTCAACAGCGGGCGGTGGGCCAGCAGCGTCTTGTACCAGGCCATCATCGATTGCGGGTCGGCTGCCTCGCGCTCGACCGAGTGCTCGCCCCACGTCGGCGGCTGCGGCAGCCACGGCGCCGCGGCACCCGCCGGCGAGAAGCCGAACGAGGTCGCCGGATCACTCGTCCACGGCAGCGGCACGCGGCACCCATCGCGCCCGAGCTCGTTGCCACCGGAGCGGATGAACAGCGGATCCTCGCGGGCTTCGGCGGGCATGTCGAGGTACTCCTCGAGGCCCATCTCCTCGCCTTGGAACAGGTACAGCGCACCAGGGAGCGCGGCGGTCAGGGTGATCGCGGCACGGGCCCGGCGGCGACCGAGCTCGAGGTCGATCGGCGCGTCGACATACATGAGGTTGTTGCCCGTCCACGCCGCCGGGTCGTTGGCGTTGAGCCGACCGAGGCGGGTGACGATGCGTTGCGTGTCGTGGTTGTTCTGCGTCCATGCCGGCGCGCCCCCGACTGGCGCGAGCATGTCGAGTGAGCCGGCGATGGCATCGCGCATCGGCTTGGCCCGCCACGTGATCAGCATCAGGTCGAAGGCGAACGACTGGTGGAACTCGTCGCCCTGCATGTACTTCAACAGCTCCTCGGGCGCGCCGTACGACTCGCTGATCGTCACCAGGTGCCGGCCAGGATGGGTGCGCTCATACTCGTCGATCAGCTTCCGCCACCGCTTCCACACGTCGTGCGCCGTCGGGTAGAAATGCCCGTAGATGTTGTAGCGCCATTGCTGGCCGTCGGTCAGCCCGGGCGGCGCGGTCGGTGAATCGGGCATGTCGGGATGCTTGCCGAGCACCGGGACGGCGTCGACTCGGATGCCTTCCACGCCGCGGTCGAACCAGAAGGTCAGCATGCGATCGAAGTAGTCGTTGACATCCTGGTTGTACCAGTTGAAGTCGGGCTGGCCGGGCGTGAACGTGTGCTCGTACCACTGACCCGGTGTGCCGTCGGCCTCGGTGACCCTCGTCCATGCCGGGCCGCCGAAGATGGCCCTCCAGTTGTTCGGTGGCTCGTCACCGTTCGGGCCCTTGCCGTCCTTGAACCAGTACCGCGCCCGCTCCGGCGATCCCGGGCCGGCCTTCACTGCGGCCTGGAACCAGGCGTGCTCGGAGCTGCAGTGATTGGGGACGATGTCGAGCATGATGCGGATGCCGCGCTGCTTCGCTTCTGCCAAGGTGCGGTCGAAATCGTCGAGGGTTCCGTACATCGGTTCGATGTCGAAGTAGTCGGCGACGTCGTAGCCGTGATCGGCCTGCGGCGACGGGAAGCATGGCGACAACCAGATCGCGTCGACGCCCAGGTCGCGCAGATGGTCGAGACGGCTGCGGATCCCCTCGAAGTCGCCGATGCCGTCGCCGTTGCTGTCGGCGAACGATCGGGGATAGAGCTGATAGACCACCGCGTCCTGCCACCACAGCGTGGTGCCTGCGTCGTGTGTATCGGCCTCGGTCATCGTGTCCCCTTTCGTTTCACTGCGGCGGTCGTCGCTCGAATGACCAGTTCCAGTTCCAGCATCTCGGTGTTCGGCTGCCGATTTCGCATCGACAGCGCTTCGAGGACGAGGTCGGCGCCCCGCTCGCCCGAGTAGGTCAAGGGCTGGCGCACCGTTGACAGCCCCATCAATCCGGCGAGGTCGATGTCGTCATAGCCGACCACTGACAACTCGTCGGGGACACTGATCCCCAGCTGAGTCGCGGCCTCCAAACAGCCGACGGCTTGCACGTCGGATGCTGCCACGATCGCGGTCGGCCGGTCGGGCAACGACAGCAACTCGGTCGCCATCTGCCTGGCAGCCGAGTGCAGGTACGCGCCGTAGCGAACGAGTGACGCCGGTACGTGCAGGCCGGCCTCGGCCATTGTCGACCGGAAGCCCTCCTCGCGGCGCGCCCCGGCGAGAAACCCGAACGCGTTGTGCGGCGGCTCGCTGACGAACGCGATGCGCTTGTGGCCGAGCGAGATGAGATGCTTGGTCGCCAGCGCGCCTCCGGCCCGATCGTCGATGCACACACTGGGCAGGCCGGGGTACGACGTGTCGACGAGCACGGTGGGAAATCGTGCGTTGACCAAGCGATCGCCCTCGTCGCCGACGAGTGGGAGGGAGATCACGATCATCCCATCCAAGATCACGCTTCGTGGAAGTTCCACCAATTTCGCCCGCGCTTGGCTGGGCGATTCGACATTGTGCAGCACGACCTCGCAACCGTGCGGGGCCAGTCGCGAGACGATGCCGCGGATGCGCTGAAACGCCGACTTCTCGTCGAAGAACGGCACCAGCACGGCGACGAGTCGACCGCCTTTTCCCTGTTCAGCGGCGGGTTTTCTGGGTCGGTGGTAGCCGAGCTCCTCTGCAGAAGCCTGGACTTTGATCCGTGTCGAGTCGCTGACCTTGGTGCTGCCACTCATCACGCGCGAGACCGTGCCGATCCCGACACCGGCGTGTTTGGCGACTTCAGCCATGGTGGGCATTGTGGAAACTCTACTCGCTTGTTCCACTTCCGGCGCTCACGTAGCGCACGTCGGGCCAGCGCTCCTCGTTCTCAGCACCATCGGTGAACTCGACGGCCGCGAAACCGTGACGCTCGTAGAACCGACGCGCTCGCGTGTTGGTCTGGAACGCCCACAACTGCAACTCGCTTGGCTGACGTTGGCGGGCAAGGGTCATGAACCGATCGCCGAGACCTCGGCCCATCCACGACGGATCGATGTACAGGTGGTGCAGCCAACCCGGTGCCAACATCATCTGGCCGACCACGACACCGTCGAGGTCGGCGACCCACACATCCATTGTGGGGATGGCGATTTCTCTCATCCATGCAGCGATCTCCGGTTCGGTGTGGGGTTCGGGCACCTCGGGGAGCCTGAACGCCTTGGAGCGCGTGTAGACGTGGGCACATGCCGCGGCATCGGCGACCTCGGCTGACCGCATCGTCGGCTCACCCGATTGCAGCGAGCGCAGGACACCCTCCAGCCCCGGCTCGGCCGTAGCGATGGCCTCTGCCCAACTGAACCAGCGAACCTCCTGGCTCTCCCCTTCGGACGGCGCCGGCGCAATCGACGGGGCGGACAGGTGATAGCGCAGGTCGAGATGCGTGTGGCCCCGTGGCCCGGGATGCACGTCGACGTGAATGAGTGCGGACGGATCGTCCCCCGCCATCACCGGCAGGCCGGTCTCTTCTCGTGTCTCGCGTTGGGCCGCCGCCCACGGTTGCTCGCCGGCATCGATGTGGCCGCCCGGCTGGAGCCAGATCGACAGACGTTTGTGGAGATGCAACACGACGCCGGCATCACCGGTGACGATGGCTGAGGCGGTGACGTGGGTCGGCGACGCATGCTCGTCGAACGGCCGGTCGAGCGTGTCGAGCGCGGCGAGAAACTCACCGATCGAATTGCGCTCGCGGGCATCGACAGGCTCTCGGGCAGCCACGGCGCGGCGCACCGCGTCCGCTTGCTGCTGGTCGAATTGTTGAAATCCGTGCTTCAGGTGGACCACCGCGTGCCGATAACTCCTGTGTAGGGATTGGGAATTCGGGGTAAGAACCGACACACCACGAGGCGGAAGATAGAACCAATGGAACCCGATGCACAACTGGCACCACGTGTGCTCCTGGCAGTCAGCGACGCATTGTTGCGCCGTGTTGCCTCGGCAGCGTTGCGCTCCCGTGGGTTCTCCGTCAGCGCCACGACGGAGGGACCAGCGGCACTGACGCTGGCCACCTCGTTCTCTCCCGACGTTGTCATGGTCGATCTGCAACTGCCCAGCCCGCACGGCGGCAGTCTGTTCGACACCATGCGTGAACTGACGGACTCGTATGTTGTCGGCATCGCTCCCCCCGATGCCGACAACATGCGTATTCGGGCCCTGCGTGCAGGCGCCGACGACGTGGTCTCCACCCCGGTGAACCCCGACGAGTTGGCTGCCCGCTGTCAAGCGCTGCTGCGACGACCACGGCAACTGCACTCCGGTTGGGATCCGATCCATGCATCGGTCATCACGCTCGGCCCACTGACGGTCGATGTCGGCCGCAAGGAGATCCGCGTGCGCAACCACGAGATCCCAGTGACCCGCATCGAGTTCGCCCTGTTCGAGCAGCTGTGCCGTCGACCGTCGGAGGTCTGCGCTCGCACGCAACTGCTCGAAGAGGTGTGGGGCCCCAACTGGGTGGGCGACACACACGTGGTCGACGTGCACCTGTCGAACCTGCGTCGCAAGTTGCAACTGCGGGCACCCGAGCTGCGCTTCATCCACACGGTTCGCGGTGTGGGCTTCCGGTTGAGCAACGACGTGCTGCGACCTGAGGTCGACCGCCGCGAGCTCGTCCCGGCCTGAGCAGTTCGCCGGCAATAGCCTTCGTCGATCGACGAGCCGCTACGAATCCCATCACCGTGCCTGGTCGTCGTGATCGGGCCGGTTGCCTCCGGTAAGTCGTCGTGGGCAGCGGAGCACTTCGCCGCGAACCAGATCGTGTCGAGCGATGCGTTGCGTGCCGTGGTCGGCGAGACCGAGCACGATCTGCGGGCATCGACAGATGCGTTCGCCGTGCTCGACGACATCGTCGACCGCCGTCTGCGCCGACGACTGACCACCGTGATCGACACGCTCGGCGTCGACGCCGACCTGCGCGCTGCGTGGAGGCAACGCGCCCGCGACGCTCGGCTGCCGTGCATCGCTGTGGTGTTCGACACCGCGGCGACAGAGTGCCGCCGTCGCAACTCGGCGCGGCCCGTTTCGGTGCCGGCCGATGTGATCACCAAGCAACTGCGCCGGTGGCCCGACATCCGCGCAGCGGTGCTGGCCGAGCCGTGGGACGATGTGCTGACGCCCGAACCCGTCGTGGTGGTGCCCGCGGCATTGGCGTCTCGCCGGCGATCACCAGCGGTCGATGGCAACACGCCCACCGCTCCCTCGCCCGGGATCCGCGTCGGCCTGCATCTGTCGTCGTTCGACTGGTCGGGAGGTCGCGGAGCACTGCCTCGGCACCTGCGATCGATCGCCACCGCGGCCGAGGCGGCAGGTGTCGAGCACATCTGGATGATGGATCACCTTCGGCAGATCCCTCAGGTCGGCCCGGCGTGGGCCGACATGCCCGAGCCCTACACCGCGCTGGCGTGGCTGGCCGCGGTCACCGAGCGGCTCCGGCTCGGCGTGTTGGTGTCGCCCGCGTTCCGGCATCATCCGGCAGTGCTTGCCAAGCAGATCTCGACACTCGACGTGTTGTCCGGCGGTCGCGCCACGTGCGGTCTGGGAGTCGGCTGGTTCGCCAAGGAGTACGCCGCGGCAGGCATCGACCTGCCTTCGCTCGATCGCCGGTACGCGCACCTCGAAGACGCGCTGCAGGCGCTGCCGATGCTGTGGGGCAAAGGGGCGCCGCGGTTCGAAGGCCAGACGGTGACCATCGCCGAGGCGCTCTGTTACCCGCGGCCGATCCAGGATGGAGTGCCGATCGTGGTCGGCGGCTCGGGCGAGCGCCGCACACTGCGACTCGTGGCACGCTACGCGGATGGGTGCAACCTGTTCGGCGAGCCCGACGTCGTAACCGCAAAGGTTGCCGCGCTCACCCGACACTGCATGGAACTCGACCGCGACGCGGGCGAGATCGACGTCTCTCACCTGTCGACGGTGCTCATCGGCCGCGACCACGACGCCGTCACCGCGTCGATCGATCGTCTCCGGCCACAGCGCATGGGAGCCGAGCGGTTCGCCCGCGAGACCAACGCCGGGACCGTGGTGGACCACTACGAACGCGTCATGCGCCTCACCGAGGCCGGGGTCACCACGGTGATCCTGCGCTTGGTCGACGTTGCCGAGCCTGGGGCTGTCGAAACCTTGGCCGCGCTGATCAGCCGGCTGCGCTGACTCAACTCGATGACGGCGCGCGTCCGATGCGCACGGTGCGCACGTCGAGGTGCTCGCCGGTCTGCTCGTCGACGACAAGGGGCCGTACGACCCGTCCGGTCTGACGGTCTTTCAAGACGACCGGCGGAGCAGCATCAGTCCACAGCCAATCGCTGCCCCACCGCCACATGGCCGCAAGCACATCCCAGAAGGCCCGGCCCTTGTCGGTCAACCGGTACTCGTAGCGCGGTGGCGACTGCTGGTAGGCGACGCGCTCGAGCATGCCTTCGGCACACAACCGCTTCAGGCGTGCGGTCAGCACGGCGCGCGGCGCGTCGAGCGCCGACTGGAACTCGTCGAAACGGCGTTGCCCGGAGAACGCCTCGCGCATGATCAGCGGGGTCCACCAGTCACCGATCAGATCGGTTGCCCTGGCAATCGGGCAGGGCCAGTCGTCGAATCGGGTGCGACGCATCAGACCCGCTCGAGCCGCGCCGGCACGTGCTTGTGGTGCGGGGTGCCGGCGAACCAGTCGCGGTCGTCGGACGACGTCAGCTCGTTCGGCGCGACACCGACCGCATCGCTGGACCCGCCGGGACCGAGCCCAAAGCCGTTCGGCAACGTGATGTGCCCCGCCAGCAACGTGTCGGTGATCTCGACCACCGCGACGGCCGTGCCGCGTCTGGTGGTGATCCGCGCCCGATCGCCGTCGGCCAACCCAATGCGCGCCGCATCTTCGATCGAGACGCGGAGCGCGCCTTGCACATCCTTCTTGCGCCACGCCGGGTCTCGCTGGATCGTGTTGGCGGTCGACGACCGGCGTTCGCCGGCAGCCAGCACGAACGGGTAGCCGGTCGTCGCTGCGCGGGCATCGGACCAGGCAGCCGACAAGGTGTCGAGTTCGTCGAGCAACGCGGGGATGGCCAGCGAGACCTTCTTGTCGGGGGTCTCCAGACGGCGCATGGTCTCGTCGTAGTCGTCGACGGTGAACGTCAAGCCGCGCGGCGAGGCGAGGATTGCGTCGAACAGTGCGTCACCGAGGCTGACTGCCGAATCGTCGCCGATGCCGGCGCGGCGGATCGAATCGGCGTTGCCCAGCGCACACCGCTGGGCCAGGCCCCACACCGCAGCCGCGCCCCGAGCGTCGACGCCGTCGGGTGTCGACAACGTCGGGCCGAGCGTCTCGTACAGCAGCACGGCGGCCAACTTGGCGAGCTTCGGATGCTCGACGCTGACGTTGATGAAGGCTTCAGCGAACGCGGCTCTGCCGATGGCCGCGGCCTCGCGCAGTGGTGTCAGGTCGGCATCGGCGTACGCGCCCAGCGCGCGACACAGGCGGGAGTGGATCTCGTACTCCGGCAGCGTGCCGGCCAAAGGCTCGAAGATGGGCCGGCGCAGGTGGTAGACGTTGCGTGGAAACTCGAGGTTGAAGAACGTGCACTCCCACTTCTCGTACTGCGAGGCGGCGGGCAGCACGTAGTCGGCCTGGCGAGCCGTTTCCGTGAGGGCGACGTCGATCACGACGACCAACTCCAGCGCACGCAACGCCTGGCGCATACGTTGGCTGTCGGCCAGGGAATGCACCGGGTTGCCCGATTCGATCAGCATCGCCCGGAAGCGATCGGGGTGGTCACCGAGGATCTCGTCAGGGATCACGTTGCATGGCACCAACCCGGTGACCAGCCGGTGCCCGGTGACCGGGGTGGTCGGCTCGGGATCGCCTGCGCGGCGGTTGCTCGCGTTGCCACCGAGCAGTGCCACGAAGTGCGAGTGGAGGTTCATCCCACCCGGGATCCCGAAGTTGCCGGTCAGCAACACGATCAACTTCTCGAGGTAGCTGTTCAGCGTGGAGTGTGGCGCCATCTGGATGCCGAGGTCTTCGTAGATCGACACGCCACCCGTGGCCCCGGCGATCACCCGTGCGGCATGACGCACCGTGGCTTCGTCGACACCGGCGCGGTCGCACGATGCCCCGATGTCGAGCATCCGCAGGTGGGCGACAACCTCGTCGACACCATGGGCGTTGTCGGCCAACCAGCGATCGGCCAGCAGTTGCTCGTCGACGAGAGTCGCCAACAGCGCGGCGAGCAGATCGGCATCGCCACCCGGGCGTGGGCGGAGATGGATGTCGGCGAGATCGGCGGACTCGGTGCGGCGCGGGTCAACGACGATCAGCGTGCGGGCCGGATCGTTGGCGATCTCCTTGAGGACCTTGCGCGCCTGGGGGAAGCCATGGGACTGCCACGGGTTCTTGCCCCAGAACACCGCGACCTGGGCGCGCTCGTAGTCACCGGTGGTGTGGCAGCGGGATCGACCGAACAACTGACCATCGACCCAGAACTCGCCGGTCTTCTCCTGCGCCAGCGCGTTGGAGGTGTACTTGATTCCGAGCGCGGCGCGCGTCGAGCCGCCGTACCCGCCACCGAGGTGGTTGCCCTGCCCTCCCCCGCCGTAGAACAAGATCTTGTCGCCACCGTGCTCGGCGATCACGTCGCCGAACCGAGCCGCGACTTCGGCGATCGCAGTGTCCCAGTCGATCTCTTCGAACGAACCGTCCGAACGGCGGCGCAGCGGGCTGGTCAGGCGGTGCGGGCCGTTCTGGTAGTGATCGATGCGCAGGCCCTTCTCGCAGGTGTAGCCATGCGAGCCGGGGTGGGCCTTGTCGCCGCGCACCCGGGTGATGGTCGGCCCATCGATGCGCACCTCGAGCCCACAGTTGATCGAGCACAGCACGCATGCCGTTGGATGCCAGGCGTCGGTGCTGGCCGTGTCGGTGGATGTGTCGGTGGATGTGTCGTTCAAGAGCGCCTCCCGAGTCAGTTCAACAAGCGAACTTAGTCGCCTGGATCACGCTCGGCAAGCGCTAGCGATACTCGCCGAGCAGCCACCAACGCTGTTGTTCCAGGCTGACCAGCAACAACGAGCCAGATCCGGTCAGCAACTGGAAGCGTGCTGACCGCCGGGCCCTGGCGGCATCCCACCAGCGCTCTTCCAATGGCCACGGACCAGCCCAGGCGACCACGGTCTCGATGGACGCGGCCCTTCCGCCGCATTGCACCGTCGCCGGGGCCGCTCCGACCGTTCCCCTGCCGGTCACCCGCACCGCACGTCCCTCGGCGTCGCGCACCTCGATCGCCAACGGCTCGGCGTGCACGACCGCCGGCGCCGGACTGGGCAAGTTGCCTGGCCATGGCCCATCGGTCGGGGTCAGCCGCCGGGCGGGGTCGGCCAGATCAGCGGTCACTGCCGGCACCCAGGCATAGGCATCGCCCGGCAACCGACCACCGGTCGCCGCCGGCACGACCACCTGATCGGCTCCCGCCAACGTGGCCAGCCGGGCGACCGCACGCGCTGCCCACTCGTCGGCCTGGGTGCGCCCACCCCACAGACCCAGTTGCACGCCATCGTCGCTGCGCACTTCGATCGGCTCGAGCCGCAGCATCGTCACGCCGGCCGAGAGTGCAGCACTGTTGACCCAGGCATCGAGTTGCCATCGGGCCCGTTCGACCATCGCCGCCGCCGACAACCCGGTCGAGCGATACCACAGTCGCTCGTTGCGTTCACTGTGATCGGTCTCGGCGGTGATGATCAGTCGCGTGCAGACCTTGCCGTCCGCGCTCAGCGCGCCCGACAGTTCGTCGGCCAGTTGGCGGGCGATGAAGACCAGGGTGTCGACGTGGTGAGCGGGGTCGTCGAGCACCTGGATGGCGACCAGCCCGCTGGGCGGCTCGACGGTGTCGGGCGGACGGTCGTCGCCACCACTCGCCAGGCGATGGGCGAACTCGCCGGTTCGCCCGAACCGGGCCAGCACATCGGCAGTCGACAGCACCGCCAGGTCGCTCAACTGGCGGATGCCGAGTCGCTGCAACAACTGCACGAAGTCATCGTCGAGGCCCGCCACCGAGGCGAGCAACCCGACCGGCAACGGAGCCAGGAACCGGGCGGTGGCCGCCGGTCCGTTGGCCACGATCACCGGGGCCGACTGTGCGGCGGACTGTTGCGCCTGCCCGGCCGAGCGTTGCGCGGCGATCGTCGCCGCAAATCGCCCATCGGCCACACCGACCCCGAACCCGCCAACGGCCTCGAGCGCCCTGCCGGCGTCACCGAGCACGCTGGTCGCCAGGTTCTTCATCCGCTCGGCCATTGCTGCTTCCCCACCGAAGTACCGCGACGGGCCTTTGGCAAGGAACGAGAGCATGCCCGGCTCGGTGATCTCGACCCGCGGGATCAGCGCAGCGATTGCGGTGACCACGGCCTCGAACCGACGAGCATCGCCGTCGGGGTCGTGGGCGACCAGGCGCACCTGCGGGCAACACGACTGGGCCTGACGGCGACGCTGACCGACCACGATGCCTTCTCGCGCTGCCGCCAACGAGTGGGCAACGACCCGATTGCCGTGCAGCACCACGACGGGTTCGGCGGCGGCGGCCTGGGCGGCGACCACGGCCCAGTTCGGGCACCACAACACCCCGAGTCGTGGAGCGATCGATCGCATCGTTGTCGCCACCCCGACACGGTAGCGAACCTCTGTTCGGTTGGCAAGGGTGACTGGGCACCCGCCGGGCGGGGCACGCCTGAACTCGGCAACGACGGAGCCAGGCACCGAATCTCCGGTGCAACCGGAAGTTTCGTGCCTGGCCCCGCCTCTTCGGTGTCTCAGGTCAGGGAATGCCGACCCCGGTGATGGTCACCGGAGAGTGCAGGGTGTAGTCGAGTTCGTCGGATTGCAGCACGCCGGCCGGCGTGAGCACGTCGATCACCTTGGGCACCGTGTTGGGGTCCGCGGTGCAGTGCGGGTCGGCACTGGCGGCGGCGCAGACGCCAAAGGCGAAGTCCTGTGGCGTGGCCGCGAACGAGCGGGCCTGGTCGGGGCTGAAACCATCCTGCCCGGTCTCGACCACGGTGAACTTCCAGCCCGGGCCCGGTTGACCGAGTGCCGCCTTCGGCACGCTGAACGTGATGAAGCGTGACAGCGAGTTGGCCCGGATGTTGACCGTGCCCAGCGTGGTGCCGCTCGCGTTCTCGAACCGCTGCCCGAAGCCCTGCACCTGGATCAGCGTGCTCCATGCCGAGTCCGGTGCGATGTGGAAGTTGCGGAACGGGTGCGCCGCTGCCGTCGTGGTGCTGGCGGCCGCCGGATCGTGCACGTAGACATCGATCAACTGCGCGCCCAGCGGACTGCCGAAGGTCGGTGATTGGTTCCGGTTCTGCACGCGGAAGATGATGTTGGTGCCGTCGTCGAAGACCTGGAAGCGCTGCATGTCCCACGCCCCTGGCTGGAAGTCGCCGAACGTTGCGTAGGCGTAGTTCCCGGGGCCGTTGTCGTCGCCGTCGGGATCGCCCACGTCGAGCAACGCCGTGCCCGGCACGAAGTCGAACACCACGGTGCGCGTCGCATGAGCTGTCGCACCGTCGGCGCGAGTTGCCGCCACGTTGACCACTTGAACACCACCGGTGATCGGCACATCGACCGTGAACGAGCCGTCGGCGGCGGCGACGGTCGATGCCGATGAGGCCGCCATGTTCGCATCGGTGTTCGACACCAGCACGTCGACCTGGTTCCCGGCCTCGGTGGTGCCGCTGACCGTCAGTGGCGACCCGGATACGGCGGTGTTGTCGGCAGGAGCATCGACGGTGAGCGTTGTCTGGCCCTGCGTGTTGGCGATGTAGCGCCCGACGGTATTGGCCGGCTGGTCGACCAACCGGCCGGCGCGCAGGTCGGCGGCCAGCCGCACGAACGACCCCGCCGACCAGACCAGCGGCGAGGCCGAACCGGCCGGCTTGCCGTTCTCGAAACCGATCGAGGCCATCGTGGGGTCGGTGCCGAACGGTGAGGCCGCCAGATCGGGCTGCTCCCAACTCTGCTCTGCGATCAGCCCGACACCCGACGAGAACTGCGCCATGGCGTCGAGCAACTGTGCCGCTGTGGCCGTGTCGCCGGTCTGCAACGACTGTTCGGCGCGCTCGGCGGTCAGCGCCGGCCACAGGTGGCCGGTACCTCTGCCGCTCGGCGCCCATGGGCTACCGGTCACACCATCGCCGTACCCGTCACCGTTGTAGCGGTGCCAGCCAGGACCGCTGTCGGTATCGCTCTTGATGGTCGCATCGACGACGCCCAACGAGTTGGCGAAGTCGGGGTCGGCAGCGGCGAACATGCCGAGACGTGACAGCTCGAGGAAGCCCGCATCGATCACATCACGCTGGTCGAGCGTCGGCCCGCCGTTGCCCACGTTGTAGGAGACGGCTGCGTTGGGATCGCCCGCCTTCGAAAGGCGGATGAAGTACGGGTCGGGTGATTGGGAGCCGTTGGTCGTCACCGTCCAGCCCTTGATCGAGCGCTGGTAGTCGTCGGCTACGGCACGCCACATACGCGCCGACCCGGCGTCACCGTTGATGTCGGCGATGTCGGCGGCGGCCAGCAACCCGGCGATCTCGGCGGCGATCGTCGACGGCGAGAACCCCGACTGCTCCTCCCATCGCTCGGAGCCGAACGACGGCCCACGGGCAACCACGAAGTTGGCTGCGGGCTTGATGTGCTGCTCGTAGAGCGAGGCATCGGTGAGGCCGAGCTGGTGGGCCATCAGGATCGGGTAGGCGACCTCGTCGAGTTGGGTGCCGAACGAGTCGGGCGCGGTCTTGCCGTTGACGAGCGAGTTGCGCGGCATCGAACCATCAGCTTGTTGTTGATGCTCGAACAGGAACAGCGTCGCGTCGCGCGCGGTCTGGCGATCACCCGCGGCCATTAGACCGGTCCACGCCTCGTACAGGTCGCGCGAGAAGACCTCGCGGTACGAACCGAAGTAGGTGTTGTTGGGGTCGCCGGCCGACACTGCCTGACCCCATGGCGACGATAGACCGGCAACGATCGCGCCAGGGAAGGTCTTGTCTTCGGCAGCCTTCACGACGTTGATGCTGAGGTAGTAGGCGTCGCGCAGTTCGCGCATGCGGGCGCGGCTGATGCCGGGCAGCGTGCGCGGCGGCGGGTTGAGCTTGTCGTCGTAGCGCTGCCAGCCCTTCTCGTAGTCCTTGCGGATGTGCTTGAAGTCGCCGTGCAGCGACGTCTCGGCGGTGGCCACTGCTGCTGCCTGTGTGGCGCCGAAGCTGAGGGCGAACGTAACCGCATCGCCACCATCGCGATCACCGTGGTGACTGTTGCGCTTCACCTCGGCGACCTGCACGATGTTGCCGTTGTCGGCCGATTCGTTGACGGTGGTCAACGAGTGGCTGAAATCGAGTTGCATCAGACCGTCGCTGGCTGCGCCGGCAAAACCGCTGGTGACCGAGGTGAACGGGCCGTCGAGCGCGGCGAACACCGGTTGGGCGTAATCGCGGTTGGCAGCGTTGGTCGCTGTGTTGGTGTCGTAGGCCACCGGGATCGGGTGCCCGGTGGAGGTGTCGGTGACGGCCGAATCGGCGCCGCCGTTGCCAGGGCCGCCGCCACCGTTGCCGTTGACGGTCGGGTCGAAGCGGACGTAGAGCTTGAGCGGGCTCGAGTCATGGCTCGACTTCTTGGGCGTCACGAGTCGCGTGCTCATCAGCAACGTGGCCCGATCGGGGTCGGTGACGTAGTCGGTGATGATCGAGTACTTGCCGCTGCGCGCCGTGCTGGTGACGCGACACGACATGCCGCTGCGGTCGAGTGCCGTCGCCGTCGACACCATGTCGCGGGCCTGCAGATCGGTGAACGTGGAGCCATCGGTGACGATGTACTGCAAGGTCTCCACGTTGGTGTTGTCGATCGTCGGGTAGTACACGTCGCTCAACACGCCGCCGGCAACCGTGAACCAGACCTTCGACGAGGTCGTGCGCGACGTGCCGAGGCAATCCTTGCGAGCGAGGTCGAAGTGCGAGAGCGCACCCGGGCCATCCGTGGCCGGGGCGGCAAGCACCGGTGAGGTTGAGATCGTCGGGAGACCGAGCACGACCAGCGCGGCAGCGATCAGCAAGGACCAGCGATGACGACCGGGATGACCTGCAGGGCGACGAGAAGAACGCATGATTGCTCCCTCAGTTCAGTTCGCCCACTTCGCCAACAATGATGGGTCCGCACTCCGAACGGTGTCAAGGGTGGTCTTGCGGGCGTCAGTGGTGGTGGCAACGGCGGCCAGCGCGCCACTGGCACCGGGCAACCACACTGTTGTCCGCCGTGGTCGAGGCATGCGCCTACCACCCAATTCGACCGACACTCGCCGACCCGTTGCCACGCCGTGACCCTGGCCGAGCCCGACCCAATGGTCGTCGTCGGCGGTCAGTTGCAGATCGGCGCCGAGAGCGGGCACGCCCACGGTGAGCATGACGACCCCACGCGACTGCGCCCTGGCCTGCAGCCGGCGGACAGCACCGGTACCCAGGCGGCTGGCACCGTGGCTGACACCGTGGCCGACAAGGATCACGTCGAACCCGTCGATCATCGCTGCCAGCACGTCGACCCATGGCGGATCGCCGGTGACCATCACCAACCGCTCCAACGCCACACCCATGTCAGCCACGGCGCGGATACCCAACTCGGGCAGGCCGGCAACCCCGACCCAGGCACCCTCACGCGACGGCGCTGCAGCGATCGCCAGTGCCAACGACACCCCGGCCCGGCCGCCGCAAGCAATGGTGGACCCGCGCTGCAGGGCCGGCAGCAACCCGACCAGGCACGGGTCGACGGGCAACGTTCGCTCGCTTGCCGCAACCGTGGTCAGCTGAGGAAAGCGTTCAGCGAGCGGCGTCGACACCGTTGGAGTATATCGAACAAGTGTTCCTCCAACAGAATCAGCAGCAGAGTGCCAGGAACGCCCAGAGCGGTTCGTTGCCGGCTCGATGGCTCTCAGGTGTCTGTATCGGCAGCGAGTGCCGGAGAGTCGCTAGTGACCGGCCTGAAACTTGGCCAGGGCGGCGGCGCTGCGTTCGCGCAGGGTCTGCGGCACCAACTTGGTGTACGGCGACTCGGCCGTGGCCGGCCCGCTCCCGCCGTCAGTGACTGCCGCCGCAGGCACTTCCTCGGCGGGGGCATCGAACGTGGGCAGGTCCATGCCCGGCTTCCAGTACTGGTACATGTCGCGCACGACATCGGCCAAGCCATCGCTGGTGAAGCCCTTGGTGACATCGACCGACACGATGTTGCCGTAGATGTACACCGAGTCGACCTTGCCGGTCGCCAGCAGTTGCCGAGCGAGGGACGCCGCCGGTCGCGGCCCGACCGCGTCGGCCACCGTGGTGAACCGCTCGTGTCCCATCCCTGTCAGGCTGCGGTTGGTCTCGAACCTCAGCACACCCGGACGGGGGCTGGGCCTTTCGATGACGGAAACCTGTTGACCCATATGCCAGGGACCCTAGCTGTCGCGGCCGCGATCACACACGCTCGTCGCCGTACCGCCCTACGCTCGGACCCGATGCAGGTGACGCACACGTTCAACGGTGATGGGGCGTCGGGGGGCGGGGTCCCGGTGGTGACGTGGATCGACGTCGTCGACCCGGAGGAAGCCGAGCTCGACGCGCTGGCCCACCAGTACGGCCTGGCGGATCGCACGTTCGACGAGGCGTGGCGCCGCGCCGCGAGACCCAGCATGCGCCGCTTCGAGGACCACGTCTATTTCGTCGTCTTCTCCGGCTCGCTGGCCGAGATCGACATGTACCTCGGGCCGGCGTGGCTGATCACGATCCGTCGCCACGACCCCGACGGTCGCGAGTGGGACCCGCAGCCGCTGCTCGAGCTGTGTGAACGCCACGATGCCGCCACCACCACGTCGGGTCAGCTGTTCGCCACGTTGATGGACAGCCTGATCGACGGGTACTTCGACACGACCGATGAGTTGGAGGACAAGCTCGAGGTGATCGAGGACAGCATCTTCAGCGACGAGATGCGGACCGAGCAGAGCCTGCAGCATGACTTGTTCGCCATCCGCCGTGAGCTGTTGGAGCTGCGCCGGGCCGTGGTGCCGTTGCGCGAAGTGCTTTCGGCCATCCTGCGACGCGAGGTGCAGTGGATCGATGGCGATGCCCTGGTGACGTGTCGCGACGCATTCGACAAGTTGCTACGCGCCGTCGACCTCGTCGACGAGCAGCGCGAGCTCGTCGGCAATGCGGTCGAGGCTCACCTCGCTGTCATCAGCAACCAGATGAACTTCGTGATGAAGAAGCTGACCGCATGGGGATCGATCGTGTTCGGCGCGACGTTGATCGCCGGCATCTACGGGATGAACTTCCAGCACATGCCCGAACTGGGCTGGAAGCTCGGCTACCCGATGGCGCTCGGGATGATGGTGGTCCTGAGCGTCGCTTTGTACCGCGTGTTCCGCAAACGTGACTGGTTGTGAGTGCGCCGGTCTAGCCCCAGCGCACCTGCACGCTGTCGCGCAGCAGGTCGATCACCGCGCGGTCACCGGTGATCCGCAACCCGTCGAGCGAGCAGCGGTTCCACATCGCCAGGTAGATGTCGCTGGCCGGGCCGGCCACCAGGCAATCGGCATCGGCCGCCGCCCCTGCTTCTCGCACGGTCACCGGCATCTCGCTGCCGATCGTGACCGTCCAGCGTTGCTCGCTGTAGTCGGGCGCGATCAGCAGCGTTCGTTCCGAATCAGCACGCAGCGGTGTGCGTGATCGAGGCAGGAACCCGGTGAGGAACTCGTCGATCCCGTCGAGGGCGACCTCGGGCGACAGCGTCGTGCAGCGGCCGAGCGCGGACTCGGCGTCGACGCGATGCACGCTGGTCTCCATCGCCTGACGCCGCGCCCAGAACCGCACGCGCGGCGCAGCCGGGTCGGCGAGGAACGCGGCGTACTCGAATGACGGATCGGCCGAGTCGAGGGTCTCACGCAACGCGATCGCGCCGCGACAGAACCAGTCGATGGTGTCGGCCGGCTCGGGCAGCGGGCCCAGCGAGTCGCCCGGGACTTCGCTGAGCTTCATCGCCCCAATGGTGATCGCGGCCGTCGCCCAGCGATGTACTTCACCGAGGTGCAGCACGAGGTCTCGGACCGTCCAACCCGGGCAGGTCGGCACCGGTGCGTCGAGGCCGGCTTCCTCGGCAGCCGACGCCAATCCATTCGCCTCCGAGGCCAGGATCGCGAGGTATCCGTTGAGGTCCACGGCCGTAGCTTGCCATGCACCACCGGGCTACCGTTCGCTCCATGACGGAGATCACAACGATCACAGTGGAAGCGTTCGAGTCCGAGGCGCGCGACTTCCTCGACGCCAACGCTCATCGCAAGGAGGCAGAGCGCAAGTTCGTGTGGGGCGAGGGCTCCGACAAGGTGGCGATGTTCGAGGAGCGCAACCGCACCGACGAGTCCAATGATCTGCAGCGGGCGTGCGACTGGCGTCGCAAGAAGTACGACGCCGGGTTCGGGTGGATCACGGGCCCCGCCGAATACGGCGGCCGGGCACTGCCCGGCGCGTACGAGAAGGCGTGGAACGCGCTCGAGGCGCAGTACCAGGTTCCGAACCAGTCGGCGTTCACGATCGGGCTCGGGATGGTCGCGCCGACGATCCTGGCCCACGGCACCGAGTCGGCGAAGCAGAGCTACCTCGCCAAGATGTACCGCGCCGACATCGTCGGGTGTCAGTTGTTCAGCGAGCCCGGCGCCGGGAGTGACCTGGCCAGCCTGCAGACCAAGGCCGAGCGCGATGGTGAGGAGTGGGTGATCACCGGGCAGAAGGTCTGGACCACCGGGGCTCACTACAGCGACATCGGCGAGATCATCGCCCGCACCGATGCCGACCTGCCCAAGCACAAGGGCCTCACCGGGTTCGTCGTCGACATGAAGGCGCCCGGCGTCGAGGTGCGGCCGCTGCGCCAGATGACGGGTGGATCCAGCTTCAACGAGGTGTTCTTCAATGAAGTCCGCGTGCCCGATGCCGATCGCCTCGGTGATCTCAACAACGGTTGGAACGTTGCCCTGACCACGCTGATGAACGAGCGCGCCGCGATCGGTGCGGGCGGCGGCGGTGGCGGCGGAGTCAACATGTACGCCAGGGCGATCGAGATGGTCCGCCACCTCGGCCTGAGCAACGATCCCCTGGTGCGCGACCGGTTGGCCGATCTGATCATCCATGCCCGGGTGTCGAACTACAACAACCTTCGGGCGATGGACAAGATCAAGGCCGGGCAGCTGCCAGGCCCGGAGATGAGCATCGCCAAGTTGGCGGGGACGATGAACATGCGCCGCCTCGGCGACTTCGTGTCGCACGTGCTCGGGCCGCGCCTGGTGGCCGACACCGGCGAGTGGGGCACCTACGCGTGGTCGATGCTGGTGCTCGGTACGCCAGGCGGTCGCATCGCCGGTGGCAGCGACGAGGTCATGCGCAACATCGTCGGCGAACGGGTGCTCGGCTTGCCGAAGGATCCCGGCATCGACTCGAAGTCACCGTTCCGTGAGCTGAGGGTCGGGACGCAGACGACTCAGTAACCGGGTCTGGGCGGCAGCAACGGTCGAACGTCTCGGCTGCGTTTGATCTCGTAGATCCCGTCGATGCTGCCGAGCACGACGAATGCATCCCACAGCTCGAGGGCCTGACCACCCGTGGGCGCCGGGGAGAGCACCGGACCGAAGTAGGTGTGCTCGGCGCCGTCGATCACCACGATCGGGATGCCGGCATCCTTGCCGACCAGGTCGACGCCCCGATCGGTCGATTCGATGATGACCGCATCCCAACTGGCATCGGACGCCGCTTCGATCAGGTCAGCGGGCAGGCCCGCGGCGGCGATCGCCTCGGTCAGGCGCACCAGCCGCTCGTCGCCGTCGTGGTGGATCAGGGTGCCGAGCGTCGTGTACAACCGGCCGACAGCCGCGTTGCCGTGGTGCTGCTTCGTGGCGGCGAGCACGCGCATGCCTGGGTGCTGATCTTCCATGTCCTCGCGGAGCCAGTCGTACTCGGGGTTGGTCTTGTTGTGGTACCGGAGGCTGAACTGGTTCCAGGTGATCTGCAGGTCACGGTGCTCGGCCACCTCGACCAACCACCGCGAGGTGATCCATGTCCACGGGCAGACCGGGTCGAAGTAGAACTGCACTGCCGTGGACATTGCGATCGACCCTATCGACGCGTCCGCCGCGTCACGTCGCCACCGCCGTGTGCAGACCGTGCTCGTTGGCCCAGCGGCCGACGTCGCGACGCTCCAGCGCGGCAGCGAGCAATTCGGGGAACACGTCGGGGGTGCACGCCAGCGACGGCACGCCCAGCTCGGCAAACACTGCTGCTTGGGCGTGGTCGTAGGCGGGCGCGCCCTCGTCGCTGAGCGCCAGGAGCACGACCACTGTCACGCCGGCCTGGGTCAACGCGGCGACACGATCGTGCAGCAGCGTGATGTTGCCGCCTTCGAACAGATCGCTGACCAGCACCAGCACTGTGTCGGCCGGGCGGGTGACCAACTGCTGGCAGTACCCGATGGCCTGGGCGATGTCGGTACCACCGCCCAATTGCACACCAAACAGCACATCGACTGGATCGTGCAGCAGCGGCGTGAGATCGGCAACCGCGCTGTCGAAGGCGATCACGCTGGTGCGCAACGCCGGCATCGAGGCCAGCACCGCCCCGAACACTGCCGCATAGACCACGCTGTCGGCCATGCTGGCGGACTGGTCGATGGCCACGATCACGTCGCGCGACAAGCTGCGCTGGCGGCGGCCGTACCCGATCAACCGTTCTGGCACGACCGTGCGTTGTTCGGGGAGGTAGTGGCGGAGGTTGGCATGGATGGTGTGTCCCCAGTCGATGTCGCTGAGGCGCGGGCGGCGGCTGCGCTGACTGCGGGCCAACGCTCCGTGCACCGCTTGCTTGGTGCGCCAGGCCAGACGTTGCTCGATCTGTTCGACGACCTGGGCGACGACCTGACGCGCCGTGGCTCGCGTCGCATCGGGCAACAGCTTGTTGAGCTCGACCAGCAGCGTGACGAGATGGAGATCGGGTTCGACGGCGCGCAGCATCTCCGGCTCCAGCAACAGCTGACGCAGGTTGAGCCGGGTGATCGCGTCGCGCTGCAACACCTGCACGACCGATGTCGGGAAGTACCGGCGGATGTCACCCAGCCATCGGGCCACGCCCGGTGCCGATGACCCGAGCCCGCCGGCGCGGCCCCCTCCTCCTCCTCGCTTGGTCGGCTTGGTGTCGTAGACCGCGGCGAGCGCGGCATCGATCCGCGCATCGTTGCCGTCGAGTTGCACGGTGGACGCACCCTGCCCCGAGTCGCGGCTACCCCCGGCGTCGCCGTCGTCGGTGCCGCCGAGCACCATCCGCCATCGGCGCAACCGCTCAGGGTCACTGACGCGCCCCAGCGCCGCCGGCTCACTCACGGGGCCACCTCCCCGAGCGGCAGGCCCAGCAGTTGCCGTACGGTCGCCAGCGCGGCTGCGGCGCGCTGGCCATCGACGTCGCTACCGAAGCCAGACCAGGTCGGCGCGGCCTGGTGGGCGATCAGCAGACCGAGCTGGCGACGCTCGCCCGGTTCGAATGCGCCGAACGTTCGCCGCAACAGCGGCGCTGTGGAGATGAACGCGTCGGGGGCCAACGACGACACCCACCCGTCGATCACCTCCAGCAACTCGGCATCGTGCACCAGCACCGTGCCGCTGCCGGCCAGGAACCCTTCGACGAACGACGCACCGACCGCCGGCGCCGTGCCGACCGACAGGGCCCTCGACAACCGCGCCCCCACCAGCGCTCGGTTCCATGTGCCGCCGTCGTGCAGCAACCGCGTGGCGCGCCCCTGCACCAACCCGTGCACGTCGCTGCGCTCGGCGACGATGGTCATCACTGCCGGCCACTCGGCCCGCCGCGCCGGATGATCGACCAGGGCGAGCGCGGCTTGCACGCCGGCGAGCCGCTCGACCATCGCCGCCGCAGCGTCGTCGTCGAGCGAGCGGCACGCCATCACCGCGCCGGCCAGTACCCGTACGACCAATCCGTCGAACACGGCACGCAGCGCGCCGGCGTCGGTACCGCGCACGTCGCCGTAGCGCAACGCACGCGCCAACGGACCGAGGGTGTCGATCACCTGCACGACGTCGGGATCGTGAGCGGCCTGGGCTTCGACTCGGGCGACCACGGGCCGCACAACGTCGGGGAGATCGGCCAGCAGCGAGAGGTCGAGCACAGCGACCAGATCCGCCAGCACGTCGATCCCGTCGGCGCGCTCGAGCAGGCGGTGCGTGGCGGCCGCATGCACGGTGGTGCCATGCGCCGACAGCTCGATCACACGGATCGTCAGCTCCGGCTCCCACAACAGCCGCCACGTCTCGCGGAACGTGCCGCTGCTTCCTCGGCCTTCTTCGACCGAGCCCCACGGCACACCGAGTGCTCGCAGCCGGTGCAACAACACGGACCGGGCGCGCCCGTTCGGGGTGCGCACATCGAGCTCGACCGTCTGTGCTGTGGCCGTGGGCTTCAGCCGCACCCGGCGCTGTTGCGCGGCGAGGTCGCGGGCCAGCGGCACCTGCGGGGCATCGTCGGGCACCTCGCCGATCGCGTCGCCGACGATCAACTCGCGCTGGATCAACGACATGCCGCTGGCTCCGGCCATCACCGTGTCGGCCGCGTCGAGCACCTCGGCCAAGCCGGGCCGCGGCCGGTTGCGCAGTGCCGCCAATGTGGTGGCGGCACGTGTCGCCGCGATCAGATCGTCGGGCGAGGGCGACATGCCGCGATCGCGCAGCAATCGCGCCGCACCGACGAACCAACGACTGATCCCCGGCTCGCCAGGGTGGTGGAACACGTGCGCGTACCAGCCCGGGCTGCGCACGCCCGCGCCATATCCGGTGGCCGCAGCCAGACGCCGATGGGTCCACGGCACCCAACACGTGCCGACCTTCACCCGCGGCAGGCCGCGCAACGTATGGGCATCGCTGGTCGCCGACGGCAACGGCTCGGCCAGTGCCGGCACATGCCACGCCCCGCAAACGACGGCAATGCGATCGTGCCCCTCGGCGATCGTGTTGCGCAGCACTTGACGCATGTGTGCCTCGCGCTGTGCCTCACGACGCGTGGATCCATCGCGACCGCCACGCACGGCCGTCATCGCCATCGCCACGGCGCCGAACGCCGGCGCACCATCGCCGCGATGCTCGATCAGGTCGTCCCACCAGCGCTCGGCATCCGGGTCGCCGGCCGCCTCGGCCAGTGCCGCGAGCGGATCACCGATGGCCATCACGTCGTGTGACTCGGCCAGCGCCAACTCTGCATTCTCGTCGCCGTGCCCCGCCAGCGACTGCTGCATGGGCAGGTCCATGGCCCGCACCACGACGTGGTGTTGACGGGCCCAGGTGAAGGCCTGCCACTCGGGGCTGAACTCGGCGAATGGCAAGAACGCGGCTCGTTGCGGATGGTCGACCACGTACCCCAACAACGCCACCGGCGGCACGAGGTGTTCGTTGCCGACCCAGGCCAGCGACGCCTCGCAATCGGCCGGTAGTTCGACCAGAACCGCCGTCGGCTCGAGCACATCGAGGGCGCGGACCACCGACCGCGCCGACCCTGGCCCGTGATGGCGGATCCCCAGCAGCTGCACCGTTGCGGTCATGGCCCGCCGCTCGCACTGCTCACAGCTCGCGGCACGCTTCGTAGAAGTCGTCCCAGCCCGTACGGTCGCGGACCACCGCTTCGAGATATTCCCGCCAGGCGACGGTGTCGTGCACGGGATCCTTCACGACCGCGCCGACGATCCCAGCGGCGACATCGGCCGCGTTCAGCTGACCGTCACCGAAGTGCGCCGCCAGCGCCAACCCATTGGTGACCACCGAGATCGCTTCGGCCGTCGACAACGAACCGCTGGGCACTTTGAGGCTGACCCGCCCATCCTCCGTCACGCCACCGCGCAGCTCGCGGAACACCGTGACCACGCGTCGGATCTCTTCGTCGGCGGCGGGCACCTTCGGCAGGCGCAGCGCCACGCCCATCTCGGCGACGCGCCGGCGCACGATGGCCACCTCTTCGTCGGGGTCGGCGGGCAGCGGCAGCACCACGGTGTTGAAGCGACGGCGCAGCGCCGCCGAGAGATCGTTGATGCCCCGGTCGCGGTCGTTGGCCGTGGCGATCAGGTTGAAGCCGGGCACGGCCTGGATCTCGCTGGCCAGTTCAGGCACCGGCAGCGTCTTCTCGCTGAGCACGGTCACCAACGCGTCTTGCACGTCGCTGGGCATGCGTGTGAGCTCTTCGACACGCACGATCGACCCGGCCCGCATCGCCCGGTACACCGGGCTCGGCACCAACGCCGCCTCACTCGGCCCCTCGGCGAGCAGCCGGGCATAGTTCCACCCGTAGCGCAGGCTCTCCTCCGCCGTGCCGGCGGTGCCTTGCACCAGCAGGGTGGAGTCGCCGCTGATCGCTGCCGCCAAGTGCTCGCTGACCCAGGTCTTGGCAGTGCCCGGCACCCCGAGCAGCAGCAAGGCCCGGTCGGTGGCCAACGTTGCCACGGCGATCTCGATCAGCCGGCGTTGACCGACGTATTTCGGGCTGATCACCGTGCCGTTGGGCAATGCGCCCCCGAGCAGGTAGGTGACCACCGCCCACGGCGACAGCCGCCAGCTCGGCGGGTGCTCGCGGTCGTCGGCCGCGGCCAGGGCCGTGAGCTCGTGGGCGAACTCGTGCTCGGCGTGTGGTCGCAGGACGTTCCCGGGCTCGGGTCGCTTGGACGGCGTGGTCGGCGGGCTCATGGTGTCTCCAGTTCGCTGAGCATCTGACGGCGGAGGCGGGCAAGGTCGGCCAGCGCGAACGCCAACCCGATCGTCGGCTGCGACGGGTCGATGTGGCCGATGGCATCGCCGAGCGCCGGCAACGACGCCGGGGCGACCCGGGCGACCACGTTGACCAACACGGCGCGGTGGCTGGTGCCGAACACGCCCGACGCCAGCCCGCCGGCGATCGTGTGCGCAGCCTGCTGAGGCGAGGCCCACAGCACCGGCACCAGGTCGGGCACGATCGCCAGCTCGGGCAGTTCACCGATCGCTTCCATCACTGCCGGCCCCTTCGCCGCACACGCCAACCGCGGCGACCACTCGATCATCCACTGCCCCAGCGGACCTGCCGCCACCAGCACCCTGGCGTGGCGGGTGGCGTCGGTGCGGTGACGGGCCAGCAGCGGCACCACCAGTTCCGGCGCCAACCTGCGGCCGCTGCGCACGACGGCCAGCACCCATTCGTCTTCCAACACCGGCCAATCCGCTATCACCCGCCGCCACGTCGGGCTGGCGACCGGTGGTGTGACCGGACGGGCATCGTCATCAGGCGGTGCAAGCAGCCGCGCGCCGGCACCCGGTAACACACCGGCGCGTTGTGCCACCGCACAGCCCGCCACCTGTTGCAGCAATCGTTGTGACGGTGTCGGCTGCGGATCGTCGGCGGCCAGGTCGGCGAGCCCGCCCGCAGGCGGAACCGGCGGGTCGCGCCGGTCGGTACCCAGCAACGCAACGGTCACCATCTCTCGCCAGTAGTCACCGAGTGTCGAAATCGCGGTCGCACTCACAACGCCGCCTTCACGAACGATGCCTCGGCGACGGGCCCGACGTCGACAGCTCGGTCCGCAAGGTGCACGGTCAGCGGCACCAGTCCGGCCGCCGTCCATTCCGCGGTGATCGGGGTTGGGCGACCAGCCGTGCAGGCCAACAGGGTGCCGACCGCTGCGGTCTCGACCAGTGGCAGCGACCCGGTCGAATCGGTCAGCAGCCAACGACCACCGTCTCGTGTGGGCGCGGCGAGCACGCAGATCGGGTACCGCTCGAGCCACGGCTCGGCGGCCAGCGCCCGACCGATCTCAGCGCACCCGCCGGTGATCGACGACCCGACGATCGCCGGCGCAGGCCGCGGCTCGCTGTGGCGCGGGCCGACCAGCACCCGCAGCGCAACCGCCCCCGGATAGCGGAACAGATCCGCGTGCACCTGCGTACCGACATCGAACGACGTGTCCAGGCTCTGCTGGTAGGCGGCAAACGACAGCACCATGGCCCACGCCCCGGTCGACGCGCCTCGCAGCCAGACACGGCGGACCTCGATACGGTCCTCGCGGGTATCGCTGCGACCCATCACCACCCAGTGGTCGGTCTGCGGCACACCGGCCAGCACATCGGCTTGGCGCACCTGCCACCCGATCGTGGCGGCAACCGAATCGGCGAGACCCGGCGGCAGCGTGCCGAGGTGGCGGCCCGACGTGGCCAACAGGTGCAGCACCCCCAACTCGGCCAGCACCTGCGAGTGCCAGTCGGGATGCGCCCCGACCAGGCCGGCCAGACGACGGACCCGGTTGGCCAGCCCACCGACCTGGGCGTCGATCAGCCGCGCCGCCAACGAGTCCCATGTCTTGTAGCTGGCCAGTGATGGATCGGCCAGGCCGGTGCGCACACGGTCGTCGAGCCAGCGGTCGAGCTCGGCCAGGCCTGCGGCCATGCGGGCGATGCGATCGTCACGGGTCCTGCTCGGCTCGAGCGGTGGCAACGGCAACGCCGATGCTTCTGTCGCTACGGCTGCACCGAGGGCTGTGCCCGTCGCTTCGACAGGCTCGTCCGCCGCGGGCTCTGGGGCAGGTGCCGGCGCGGCTGCGGCCAGTCGCTTGGCGATCCACGTTGCCGCGACCGTTGGCGGCGTGCCCTCGGCGACCTGGCCACGCGCCCACAGCAACAGCAGCGCCAGCGAGTGCTTGCACGGGAAGATGCGACTCGGGCAACTGCAGCGGGACGCCACGTCGACGTGATCGACGGCGCATTCGTACGGCTCGGCACTGGTGCCGACGCACCGCCCCCACACCGCCCGCGAGTCGCACCCGGTGCTGGTCCACCGAGCAGGAACGGCGAGCGGTTGGGCGGCGGCGACCGACGACGGCCTCGGCGCCAACGCCAACACCTGCTCGACCTGCCAACGACCCGTGCTCACGGTGTCACCGTAGTAAAGGGGTGCGACACGGAGGCCGTTGTCAGGTCCCTGGTACTAGCAACACCCCACACCGCGGCGAATCCCGGAGATCGACACCGGCGCGCACCGGTACTCTGCGGCAATGCCCACCTTCGGACCTGGGATGCGCAGCGAGTGGCTGCTCGATCCCGATGTGACCTACCTGAACCACGGAACCGTCGGGGCCACACCTCGTCGAGTGCTGGCACATCAGCGGGCGATCACCGACGAGATCGAGCGCCAACCGGCAAAGTTCATGCTGCGCGAACTGGCCGACTCGCACGCCGACTTCACGTATCCGTCGCGCATCCGCGTGGCCGCCGCGGCAGTCGCCGACTTCGTCGGAGTCGCCGGCGAGGACCTGATGTTCGTCGACAACATCACCACCGGCGCCAACGCAATCCTGCGATCGTTCCCGTTCGCGGCAGGCGACGAGATCGCCGTGACGAGCCTCGGCTATGGCGGCGTCGTGAACGCCGCGACGTATGTGAGTCGAACGATCAACGGCACGCTGCACACGATCGACCTGCCGCAACCGGGCGCCCAGCCCGGCGACTACGTCGCCGCGATCGCCGCCGGCCTCGGCGACCACACCCGGCTGCTGATCGTCGACCACCTCACCCCAGCGACGGCCCTGGTGCTGCCGCTGGCCGAGATCGCTGCGCTCTGTCACGAGCGCAGCGTGTTGGTGCTCGCCGACGGCGCCCACGTGCCGGGCAACATCGCCGTCGACATCGACTCGCTCGGCGTCGATTGGTATGTGGCCAACCTGCACAAATGGGCCTGGGCGCCGCGCAGCGCCGGTGTGTTGTGGGCCGCCAAGCAACACCACGAGTACCTGCACCCCACCGTGATCTCGTGGGGTCTCGATCTTGGCCTGTCGGCCGAGTTCGATCTGCTGGGCACCCGCGACCCGTCGCACTTCCTGACCGCACCGTTCGCCATCGAGCTGATGAATGAGTTCGGCGGCGGCGACGGCGTTGCTGCGATCTATCGCTACAACCACGAGCTGGCCTGGTGGACCGGCCAGTACCTGGCCGATCGCTGGGGCACGCGTTTCGCCACTCCCGAGGAGATGATCGGTTCGATGGTCAACGTGCGCCTGCCCGCCGCGTTGGGGTCGACCCGAAAGGACGCCGAACGGGTGCGGGCTGCGTTGGAGACCGCAGGTATCGAGGTGCCGATCTACGCCGGCGCCGACGAGCTGACGTTGCGGGTCTGCGCCCAGATCTACTGCGACCGCGCCGACATCGAACAACTCGCCGACGCGGTCGTGAAACTGCCCGAGTAGCCATCGCGCCGCGGCCGGATTCTGCGTGGCGATCCTGTGGAGTTCTTCAGGCCCTTCTGGGTGCCTTGAAACACTCCACAGGGTCAGCGCCAGTCGATCACCGTGTCGGGATCGGGCCGGACGGCGGGCTTGAACGACGTTCCCTTGGTGAAGGCGAGCGGCGTGAGGCA
Source organism: Ilumatobacteraceae bacterium (assembly GCA_039931555.1). GTDB lineage: Bacteria > Actinomycetota > Acidimicrobiia > Acidimicrobiales > Ilumatobacteraceae > JAENVT01. Next base: position 27,682 of record JBDTRP010000033.1, read on the forward strand.
CACCTGCTGCATCGTGTCGACGGGGATGTCGACGATGTCCGCGACGGCTTGCTCCATCATCAAGTGGATGGTGGTCCATGCGGTGCCCAGGCCCCGCGCCCGCGCGGCGAGCATGAAGCTCCACATCGCCGGCAGGATGTTGCCGAGCGCCGAGGCCGACTGGGCCGCGGCCACGCCATCGAGGCGGCGCGATGTCGTGCACCCGATCACCAACGCCGGGCACTCCCCCATGTGCTCCGATAGATATGTGGCCGAATCGACGACGCGATCTTGCTGGGCTTGCAACTCGGCAACGTCGCGGGCGATGCGACCGGCAAAGCCGGGCAACGTCTCGTAGATCGCCCAGCACTGCGCGTACACGTCGCCGATCGCGGCGATCTTGGCCGGGTCGCGTACGACCACGAACCGCATCGAGATCTCGTTGCCACCCGAGGGTGCCTGCAACGCCATCGCCACGCACGCGCGCACGAGATCGTCCGGCACCGACCTGGTGAGGTCGAGCCGCTTGCGCACTGCTCGGGTGGTTGACAGCAACTCGTCGGGACCAAGTTCGAGCAGGCTCATGAACACTCCTTCGTCGATGAACGGCCGAGCGTACCGAGCAGCGCCGATTCGTAAAGTGTCCGACAGTTCGCCTCCGCTCCCCATCTGCTCATCGACGAGCCCGACGTGGGTTGTCTGCCACGCAATGCCCGGTTTCGCTGTGCCGAATCGATCAGGCGATGGCGACTGACCGAACAAATTGGGTCAAATGGGCTATTTCCCGCGCCCGCCACCTCCCGGTAGCGTCACACCGCTGAGGACGGAGGGAGTCCAATGAGTTCGATGCGCATCCATGGCCGAGTGGTCATGCTCGCCGGTCTGCTGTCGATGGTCGCTGCGGCGTGCGGAGGCTCCGACTCGTCGAGCTCGCCGTCGACGATCGGCCTCGCGCCCACCACGCCGACGACGATCTCCGCGGCAACGACGACTGCACCGACATCTACCGATGTTCCGACACCGTCCAGCACGCTGCCCCCGCCGACCAAGAGCATCCTCGAACTCGCCCAGGGCGAGCCGACGCTGACGACCTTGCTGCACCTGGTCGACGTGGCCGGCATGACCACCTTGTTGCAAGGCGACGGGCCGTTCACGCTGATCGCGCCGAGCAACGATGCGTTCGCCAAGATGGACCCCGACACGCTGGACCGCATCACCAAGAGCCCCGAGTCGTTGACCGCCTTGCTGAACTACCACCTGATCAATGCGCGGGTCACGACGCAAGACGTGACCGCCGGCTTCGTGACCTCCGCGGAAGGCTCGACGATCGCGTTGCAGGCCACGACCAAGTTGCCGACGATCAACGGCCTGAGCGTGACCAAGGCCGGCCGGGCAACCAACGGCACGATCCTGGTGATCGAGTCGGTGCTGATCCCGGTCGACTTCAAAATGCCGTGACGCACTGCCCAACCCCAGCCGGGGGTCGAGCAATGCGTCACGAACACATCAGAAGGTAGCGCGGGTACTGAACCAACCGTTCAGATCCACGACGATGTCGGTCGGCACCATGCTGTAGAAGCACACGGTCCCGGCCGCCGACACGGGTACCAACACGGCGTTTGACACCGTCTGGCCGGCCGCGTAGTTGAGGCTGGCCACGAGGTTGAGGGCGCCGCACGGGTACACCGTGACGAAGCCGGCTGCGGCAGGGTTGGTGACCGCGACGTTCAGCGACACTGCGCTGACCCCGGTGGCCGGCACCCGGCCGGCAAGGTCGGTCATCTTCACTTCGAGGCTGACCGTTCCGCCGATCTTGGCCTTGGTGACGGCGCGAACCGCGTCGGGGCTCTCGCCTGCGCGAGTGTCGAACACGCGGGTGGGGGTGATACCGGTGAAGTCGGAGGTGGCAGAGAACCAGCCGTTGATGTCGACGACCAGGTCGGCAGTGGCCGAGCTGTAGAAGCAGACGTTGCCATCGGCCGACACCGTGGCGATGACTGCGTTCGACACGGTCTCGCCGGCAGCGAAGTTCACGCTGGAGACCAGATCTCGCGTCCCGCACGGGTAGACCGTGATGAACCCTCCGGCGGATGAGTTGGTCGCGCCGACGTTCAGCGACACGGCGCCGACACCGGCAGGAACGCCGGCCACGCCGGTGACGTGAACCTGTACCGTGGTGCCGCCGATGATCGGCGTCTTCTGCACCGTCAGCAACGCATCCGGGCTGTTGCCCGGCCGCGTATCGAAGATGCGCTTCTGCGAGATGCCGGTGAAGCCGCGGCCACTCGTCATCCAACCGTTGATGTCGACCACGATGTCGGCCGGAACGTTGCTGAAGAAGCAGACCGTGCCCGTTGCCGAGACCGGTGCGATCACAGCGTTCGAGATCGTCTGACCGGCAAGGTAGTTCACGCTGGCGACGAGGTCACGAGCACCACACGGGTAGACCGTGACGAAGCCGGCGCCCGAGGGGTTGGTGACCGTGACGTTCAGCGACACCGCGCCAACGCCGAGTGCCGGGACGAAACCGGCGAGATCCGTCATCTTGACCTCGAGCACGTTGGTGCCGCCCACCTGGGTCTTGGCGACCGTGCGTAAGGCGTTGGGGCTCTGCCCGGCGCGGGTGTCGAACACTCGCTGCGGGTCGATCGGGTTGAAGTCGGGGCTTCCGGGAGGAGCTTCGGATGCCACGGCGAACGGGGTGATCGGCGCGGTCGCGGCGGAAGATGCTCCACTGCCCTGGGCGTTGGTCGCCTGCACGGTGAAGGTGTAGGCCGTGCCGTTGGTGAGGCCGGTCGCGGTGCACGTCAGTGCTCCGGTGGTGGTGCACGTCGTCCCACCGGGGCTTGCTGTCACGAGGTAGCCGGTGATCGCCGGACCGCTATCGGCTGCCGGTGCTGTCCACGAAACGGCGGCGGACGCATCGCCGGCCGTCGCCGTCACTGCGGTGGGGATGCCACACGGCACCGCCGTGTTCGGCGCGACGTAGAACGGGATGGTGACGAAGAGGCCGACGACCTTCGACGCTGCCGGCCCCGTCGCGTCGTCGTATGCGTTGCACGTGGCGTCGGTGATCGGTGCCCCCACGTTGCGAAGGTCGGCGGTGGTGCTGGTGAGGATCGTGTTGCCGTTGATCACGGCACTCGAGGCCGACGCACTGCCGCGGTCGAAGTAGGGGGTGTTCTGGTCGTTGGTGTCGGTGTTGTGCGACTGGATCTGGATGTCGACATCGTTGTCGGAGACGATGTTGCCGGTCACGACGTGGCCGAGGCCCTCGACGACGATGCCGAAGCCGTCACCGCTCGAGCCGACAGCCTTGCGGTGGTAGCCGGAGACCATGTTGTCTCTGACCACGACACCACTCGGCTGGTCCGCATTCAGCAGGCCGGCTGCGCGGCGGAACACGGCGATGCCGGCGTAGTCGCGGGCGTCGGTGGCCGCTGCGGTGCGGGTTACGGCGTTGTTGCTGACCACGACGCTGCCAGGCCCGCTGGCCTGGCCGCTACCGGTGGGGACTTTGATCTCGATGCCGAAGCGGCCATTGTCGGTCACCACGTTGCTGTCGATCAGGTTGGCGCCGGGGCCCTCGGCGCCGAGCACGCCGATGCCGGAGTCGCCGTTGCTGACGACCTCGTTGTCGGTGATCGCGATGCCACTGGCGCTGCCGTCGTTGAGGTCGATGCCGACGAGGGCATTGCGGTCGAACGTTCCGCCGGTGATCGAGATATTGGTCTTGGTGCCGTCGGTGAAGTACACGCCGCGCCCACCCGAACCGGGCTGGCCGTTATCCGACGAGTTCACGCTCGCCAGGGTGACGTTGTCGAGGGCGGCGCCGGGCAGGAACATGCCGTGCACGTCGTTGCTGATCGACTCGATGTTCGCGAACATCAAGTTCTGTTGGGTCCCGCCGCCGGGTACCAGTGCCACGCCGTTGCCGAAGTCCTGCACGGTGAGGTCGGAGACGGTCACGTCGCTGACGCTCGAGGCGATGCCGATGCCGTTGCCGGTGCCATTTCCCTGCACGACGGTGCCGTCTGCGCCTGCACCGGCACCCTGCAAGGTGACCGGCCGGGTGATGGAGACGGCCTCGCTGTAGCTACCTGCCTTGGCCAGCACCGTGTCGCCGGCGAGAGCGTTGTCGAGGGTGCCCTGGATGGTTGCGCCGATGCGGCGAACGTTGGTGAACGCGCTGTAGGAGTACGGGCGAACGTCGAACGGATCTGTCGTCACCACGGCCACGGAGGCCTTGTCGAAGGTGTTGTCGTTCCAGTACGAAGCCCAGTCGAACTCCGACTCGGCGTACACGCCACGGGCTCGGATGTACTGGGTGCTGTGGGAGAACGTGTTGCCGTTGATCAGTGCGCCGCCGACCGGGTTCACGAACCACGGAACGCCGCCGGCACCATTGAAGCTGATCGCGTTGAAGCCGTTGTTACCCATGTCGAACGTGTTGTCCATGATCTCGCGGCCGACGACCGGGCCGGTGCTGCCGGCACCACTGGCGATGTCGACGCTGGTTCCGTCGAGGAAGGCGTTCTGCAGGATGTGGTAGCTCTTCACGACGCTGCCGGCGGCAGAGAAATCGTCGATGTAGATCGAGCCGCCGCCGTTCGGGATCGCGGTTGACGCGTAGCGGAGCATGAAGTTGTCGGCGACGACTTCGATGGTCTTGTTGTCGCCGGAATCGTTCGGGCCGATCTTCACGCCCTGGATGGTGGTGTTGGCGGCCTCGACGAAGATGCCATCGGTGCCGAAGCTGTTGGTGGCATCGGTCGTGATCGTTGCCAGCGTCGCAGTGGCATCTTCGATATCCACGTCTTGCGCAGTCACGCCGATCACGCTGATGCCGGGCTTGGCCGAACCGAAGAAGAGACCGAACTGGTAGGTGCCGCCGATGGTTTTCGGGGCACTGTTCGGCGCAACCTCGTGATAGTCGCCGGGAAGGACTCGGACCTGGCCCTCTGCATCGACGGCGTCGATCGCGGCCTGGATCGTCTTCTTGGCGCTCGTCATCGTGTCGCCGCCGAAGGCGTCGTTGCCTGCGTTGGCGTCGACGTAGCAGATCGCGCTACAAAGCGTCTCGGCCTCGAAGTCGAACGTGGTGTCGGCGCCGTTGACGCCGATGGTCAGCGCGTCGGCGTTGCCCTCGAAGCCGTTCCAGTTGCTCCCGGCCTTCAGGCTCAGAGCACCGAACGTGGCGTGGATGCCGGCGTTCGGGAAGAGGGACCTGATCTGGGCCCACGTGCACGGCGTTGCCTGAGCGCAGGGCTTGCCGAGGCTGCCGCCGGCGACAATCGCGTTGCCGCTCTGCCACCATTTGCCAGCCGTGGTGTCCCACTGCTGCCAGGTGCTCTGCGGCACGCCGCCGCCGACGGTCTCATAGGGCTCGTAGACGAGCCGGCCTTGCCATCCGGTGGATGCGTCGGTGAGGTCGTAGTCGATGTTGAGGGCCAGGGCGATCGCCAGGTTGTTGCCGCCGTCGACGCTGCCGCGGAAGGTGCTGTACGAGAGTGACGTGATGTCGGCGAGACGTGTACCGGCGAACTCGGCGGCGCCGGAGAAGATCCACCCGGCGTTCGCTGCGGTGAGCTGCAGTTGTGCGCTGCCCTTGCCGGCGGGAGGCGTATTGGGACCGACGACGAGGGTTCCCTGGCCGCCGCCGTTGCCGTTGTCGTCGATGATGGCCCAGCCGTTCATCGAGGAAGGCTTCACCACTGTCGGTGATGCCGCTGCGGCCGAGACGACCGGGGCGAGGGTGATGGTCGAGGCCGTTGCCATCGCGATCACCGCGAGGCAGGCCTTGCCGACCGTGGCCAGGCGCGTTGATATACCAGTTGCAAACATTGGAGATCCGCCGTTTCTACGTGCAAAACCACCACGTGTAGAACGTTCGGTGTAGCGGCTGGAATCGCCAATACCTTGCGCGATTCGACGAATAGGTCGGTTTGTTCTGATCTCCACAAGAAACTGGCAATTGAACTGCGGAGAGTGGTATCGGTCCCACACCGGCCAGGTTCGTATGGTTTCCGTCTCGGTCGCGGTGCGGTGGCTGGGGCCGTTCGAGTCGCGGCGAGTCAAGCAGGTGCGAGTCGAAACCCAAGACGCCCACCATGGTGGCGGGCAACATCTCGATCGACAGGCGAGAATCGCCGGTGGGGTAGATGTTGCTGCCGGTCTCGGCATGCGCCAGGCGATGGCCGACCAGCACTTGGACGTAGCGCTCGCCGAGCAGCGGCTGGCTGATGATGATTGCTCGTGTCGGCTGATGGCCGGTCAGTTGCCGACCAGGTGGTTGCGGTGGCGACCGGCGTACCACAGCCCCGTCGAGCGAGACCGTCGGAACGTGCCGAGCCAACCGACGGGCCGCACGACGACCTCGACGGCCCACGAGCGCCCGGCGTCGTCGCCAGGCAGTACTGCCGCTTCTTCGGCGAGTGCTCGATACCAGCCGGTCATCGAGTCGACCATGAAGCAGGCGGTTCTCGTACCGGACGGATGCAACCGGAGTTGGCTGCGACCGCGCATGCGACGTTGCAGTGGTCCATCGATGTGCGCTGTGAGATGCAGCGGGTCGGACCCGCCGCCGTACGGCGACGGCGTACGTGACGTCGCGATGCGTCCTTCGACGCCTTCGAGCCAGTCAGTGTCGACCTCGACCCGCTTGTCGTCGGGGAAGCCGACCGGACGGAGGAGGTAGCTGCACGCGCCGGTCGTCCACAACCACGCGGCGAACCACTCGAGTTGCCCGTCGGCATCCCAGACCTCGCTGAGCAGCGCCAGCTTCGGATCATCGACCGGCTTGCCGGCGTCGTACCACCACCGCAGGCCGCGACCCGGGTTCGACCAACCGAAGCCGTAGACGAGCAGGTGCAGCAACGAGCTCCAGTACGCCAACGCGCCTGATCCCAGGTGATCGCCGGGCTGCGGTGCCTGCAGCATCGGGCGAAGCGAGCGTGGCGCAGCGAGCACCTGACACATCCACGGGATCGAAAAGCCCCACTCGGCCTGCTCGCCGAACACGTTCTGCGCCTCGATGATCTCGAGCGCGTCGACGGAGGCGGGAGCGGGAACGCGCTCGATGAGGAATGCAGAGTCGGCGCTCATGCACGCAACACCTGACCACTTGCCATTCGGACACACTCGATTTCACTGACTGAATCTCGCGACGTCCACCCTAGCCGTCGCCGGCAATGTCGATTGCCGCGAGACCCGGCACCCGGCCGGCCCACAGCCCCGCCGGCGTAAAATCGCCTCAAGAGGTTTGTGTCGTGCAGGCGCCTACTCGAACAACGACGGCTGCTTGGGCGGGATCACGACTGACTCCAGCGCGAGCAGATCGTGCAGGTCGGTGATCGCGGTGCCGCCGGCCTCGACAAGCTTCTGGTTCCCGGGCCCTGAACCTTCGCCCATCCACACCGCGACTCGGCCGAAGTTGCGGCGCATCGCCTCGCGGGCACCCTCCCACGTGCCACCCGACCCGAGGTCGGAGCACACGACCAGGGTGACGTCGGCATGGCCGTAGATCAGCTTGTTGCGACCCATGGCATTGCCGGCGGTGAACCGCATCGCCGGCGCGTACGGGCTGGCCATGCACAGCTCGCCGGCGTGAACTCGCCTGCGGATCTCGGCGTTGCGGCCGACCACCCGCAGGCCTTCGGCGGGAAAGCCGACGACCGGCGCGCCAGCGTCGAGTGCAGCGGCGATTGCGGCCTGATCGATGCCTCGGGCCAGCCCGCTGGCGACAGCGCGTCGGCCAATCGCTGCCTCGTTGGCGGCCGACCCGGCGATCGAGAGCGCTTCGTCGGAGGCGTCGCGCGAACCCACCACCCCGACCGCCGAAACCGAGACGTATTCAATCGGACCCGTTACGAGCAGGAACACAGGGCATGCATCGCCCAGGCGTTGGCGAAGGCTCAGAGGGAACGCATCGTCGAACGCTGACACGAGCCGAAGGCCTTCCTCCTCCAGCCGCTCGCGTTCGAATGAGAAGGCGGTACCCGCGCTGAGCAGTTTCGAGATTCGCTCGGCTCCGTCGAGAGGAAGATCTGACATTTCGGCGATGGATTCCGCAGACGCTCCGACCAAGACCGAAGGCTCGTCGGTGGAACGGCACAACGTCCAGAACTCGCTCGACGAGAGCGGCCTGACGTCGACATCGACGATGCGATTCGTCAACAACAGTGCTGCCAGCGACGAGTCGGCCACGGTCATCAGTCTCGCCCCAGCAGCGATCCGAGGACAAGGGGCACGACCGGGCCCGAGGCCGCCGCACGCAGCAGGCTACCGATCTCGGTCAACGTCCACCGCGAGTCGACGAGGTCGTCGATCAGGAAGACCGGCTCCGGCAGCGGTGCGCCGACCACCCGGAAGGCTTGGTGAACGTTCGATTCCTGGTGAGCCGAGTTCCTCATCTGCCTCTGAGGAGGAGCGGCGCGCGTTCGTTCGACGAGTTCGATCACGGGAATGTCGAGTTCCACCGCGATTCGCTGCGCAAGGTCGGCGACGAGACCCGGCAGGCGTAGGGACGGAACGTACGTGAGCCACGTCGGCTTTGGGGCCGGTGCCCACTCGCCCACCATCTCGACGAGGGCACGGACAAGGCGGTCGTCGAAGCGTTCCTCTCGCCTCCCCTTCGAAACGAGGGTGCCCCACCCGGCGTCGTTCCACATGCACAGGGCGCGACCCTCTTCCACACGAAGCTCGTCGTTCAGCTTCTTGCCACCGATCTTCTTGCGCGGCTCGATCACCACATATCCACGACGGATGAATCGCTGTGCCTCGGCGACCAAGGCATCGTCGAGGTCGACGACGTTCGTCGCTCCCGTGCAGTTGTCGCAGATCCCACAATCGGCCGGCGCCGGATCGTCCAACACGGTCGCCAGGAACACCATGCGACACCCCGACGTCGCCGCATACTCGTTCATCTGTTGCTGTTCTCGACGGCGGTCGGCGGTGATGTCGGCCACGCGCTGTGTCGGGTAGGTCCAGGCCCGCAGCGTGCGCTCGTAGGTGAGGCCGGAGAGCCGTCGCAGCACACCCTCGACGGTCAGTTGCTTGAGCACCAGTTCGAGGTCACCACGCTTCATGTTGACCTGCTCGAGGATGCGGTCGAGCATCAGTGGACCGGCCGCAAGGTCGAAGACGGCGAGCACTTCGTCGACATGCTGCTCGTCGGGAAACGCTGTCGAGATGAACCAGTCCTGGATGTCGCGGTCTTCGACGCCGCGCAGCAGCACGCCGGTCGACGCGCCCAGCTGCCGGCCGGCCCGCCCGACCTGTTGGTAGTAGCCGACCGGCGAGCCAGGCCCCTGGAAGTGCACGACGAAGGCGAGGTCGGGCTTGTCGTATCCCATGCCCAGCGCGGTCGTGGCGACCAATGCCTTGACCTCGTTGCGTTGCAGGGCAGCCTCGGCATCGAGCCGCAGATCTGCATCAGTACCACCGGTGTACGGCAGCACGTTGTGCCCATGCCCGCGCAGCCACGTTGCGACGAGCTCGACATCGCGGACGGTCAGGCAGTAGATGATGCCGGTGCCGGACAGTGTTGGCAACACCTGGTGGAGCCAGGCGAGTCGCTCGGCCGCCGAGGGCATGTCGATGACCTGCAGCGCGAGCCCGTCGCGGGCAAGAGGCCCACGAAGCACCCGGATGCCGAAACCCAACTGGTCAGAGACATCGGCAACGACGCGATCGTTGGCGGTCGCGGTACAGGCCAACACGGGGATGCCCGTGCCGAGCCCGGCGATGACCTGCGAGAGCCGGCGATAGTCGGGGCGGAAGTCGTGCCCCCAGTCGGAAATGCAGTGGGCCTCGTCGATGACCATCAGCCCGGGGCGGCGGCCGACCAGCGGCATCACCTTGTCGGCGAACTCGGGGTTGGCGAGGCGTTCGGGCGAGACGAGCAGCAAGTCGACCTCGTCGTTGGCCACGGCTTCGGCCAACGCCTTCACCGTGGTATCGGAGGCGGAGTTGACGGTCAACGTGCGAATGCCCAACCGTTGGGCGGCGTCGATCTGGTTGCGGATCAGGGCCAGCAATGGGGAGATCAGCAGCGTGGGGCCGAACCCGTTCTGGCGCAGCATGTGCGTGGAGACGAAGTAGACCGCGCTCTTGCCCCATCCCGTGCGCTGCACCAGCAGCACGCGCTCGCGCCCGTTGACGAGTGCCTCGATCGCCTCGCGCTGCCCAGCCCGGAACACGCTGTCGGCGCGCCCTGTCAGGGCGTGCAACGCATCGAGGAGTTCGTCGGCCATCGCAGGCACCGTACGCCGTGGGTGTGACGAGGTGGCTCGGCAGTTGCGAATCTCTTTCTGTTGGACGTCGCCGATTGTGGGTACCTTCTGCAGCGAATGGCTGCGACACGAACCCGGAGGCTTCAGCGATGGCCAAGAAATCGAAGGCGACGATACTGGCCGGGGCGCTCGCCGTGGCGCAGCAGGTGCTGGCGAACGAGGATGTCCGACGCCGCCTGGCCGGCGCGCCGAGAGTTGTCATCGAGTGGGCGAAGAAGAAACGAGTCGAGCACCGAACGGCCAGCGTTCGCCGTTTCGACCCCACCGCCCGCTTCGGTCAGAAGGGCCTCGAACGCCGAGTCGAATCGATCGCCGGAACCCTTGCGTTGGCGTTCCCGTCCGCCGACGATCCCGGTCGCGAGGAACTGACCCACGCCGTCCAGCGCCTTCGCTTGGGTCTGGCTGTGTCGAAGCCCATGCCTCTCATCAAGCGCCGGCAAGCCAACATTCGAGTTGAAAGGGAACTCGGTGTGCTGGAGTCAGCCCTCGTCGAAGCTGTACTGCCGAGGACCTGAGCCGGTCGACGCTCCAATCAGTCAGGCCGGGCTCGGACGCCCACACTCCCCAGGTGTACACCCAGGGAGTGCGGAGCCCTCACCGCCCCCACCATGTTGGCGGGATCGATTCCATTGAGCGTTCTACGACGAACACCGCCCCATGGCGACACCCACCACAGAGCGCTCGTCGAGGCCGCCAACCCTCGCTGATGCGCGTCGAGTGGTGCTCACTTGCGCCGCCTCGCCGAGGGAGACACTCGGGCGCGAAGTCGGTATCGCCAGTACTCACACCGATCCCAACCAGGCTCAACCAGGCTCAACGGGTTCGATTTCGGAACTGCGAGTACCCGAATCGCGCCCAACCGATAGGCGGATTGTGGTCCAGACCGATCCCGAGCAGGCGGGCAGTCGAGCTAGGCCGCGGAAGGCAGTCCGGCGCCAACCACTCGAGCCAGACGCTCCAACTCCGTGTTGGGGATCGCGTTCCAGTCCAGCACCAGTTCGGTCAGCTTCTGGGCCCAGGTGACCCAGACTCCGCTCACGGAGAACGGCTTGGCGAACCAGCCCCATTCGGAGTTCACGAAGCACAGGACGGCGTGGACGGGCACCAGGTCCAGACCCTCCTTCGCCAACACGTTCTCCACAGC
>JBDTRP010000034.1:0-7075 GCA_039931555.1 Ilumatobacteraceae bacterium
CACTCATGCGGGTCGTTGTCGTCGGGGCCGGGCTGGCCGGTCTCACGGCGACGCGCCAGCTCCTTGTCGACGGCCACGCCGTTACCCTGATCGAGGCCGGTTCGCGGCTCGGCGGACGGGCCCGCACGGTGCGCTCGCACTTTGTCGAAGGGCAGTACGTCGAGAGCGGTGCGGAATGGATCGACACGCATCACCGGCGAATGCGTGCCCTGCTCGATCGTCACGCGATGACGCTGCAGGGCGAGGGCCAACAGTGGACCACCATCCGGCGCTGGTTACATCGCGATGGGTGCTTGCAGAACCCCGCCGACCTCGGCCGCGACGTCTTTCAGCAACTCGAGGCGTTCGAGGCGATCATCCACGAGGCCGCAAGCGCTGTCGATGATCCGTCGAACCCGCAGCGATGTTCCTCGGCAGCCGTTCTGGACGCGGTCTCGCTCGCCGAGGTTGCCGATCGGGCCGGGCTCGGCGAACTGGCGCGCTTGTTCCATCGTCGCGACAGCCAGGGCGAGTTTGCCGCGGAACCCGACGAGGTGTCGCTGCTGTTCGTGGCCCAGCAGCGTGCGGTCAGCGCGGCGGACGGTGCCGGGAAGCTGATCCGATCGCATCGCGTCGTCGACGGGATCAGCACATTGGCACAGCGCATGGCTGCCGAGATCGAGGACTCGATCTCGACGAACGAGGCCTTGCTCTGCGTGGAACACGATGCAGAGTCCGTCACGGTCGTCACATCGCAGCGGCGGGTCCAAGTCGACGCCGTTGTGCTGGCCTGCGCGCTGGTGCCACTGCGCTCGGTGCGCTTCGAGCCAGCGTTGCCGGAACCACTGCGGCGGGCGATCGACGAGCTCGGCTACGGCACGGTGACCAAGACGGCGATCCAGTTCGCCGAGCGCCAGTGGCCCGCCGGGTACGCGACGACCGAAGGAATCACCCAACGGGTGTATGAACCGACGGTCGATCAAGGTGGTGCAGCGGGCGTGTTGATGTCGTATGCCGGCGGCAACGGCGGGCGCCGGTTGGCGGAGCAGTCGGAGCCGGAGCGGTTGTCGCTGATCGAGCACGACATTCGAGGGGTTCATGGCCTGACCGCCAAGTCGCTCGGCGGGTTCTCGCGGGCCTGGTCGGCCGAGCCGCGATACGGCGGCAGCTACGCCGTGTACCGGCCCGGTCAGATCACAGCGTTCTGGGATGTCTTGCGCCGACCCCACGAGCGGATCTGGTTGGCCGGCGAACACGTCGCAACGTGGACCGGCTATCTCGAAGGTGCCGTCGAGAGCGGTGAACGAGTTGCAGCCGAAATTCATGGCGCGGGCTAGCCTCGTCGGGCATGCCCCCAAGTAATCAGGCCCGGTCGAACAGCTCTCGGAGCGCCGGGCCTCCTCGAATTGCGGTCGGTCCCGATCCTGGCCCGACGTGGATGCACGATGCCATCGTTGCCGGCGGTGGACAGGTCGTGCCCGTGGGCGACGCCGAAGCCCTGGTATGGACAGAGCCTCGCCATGCAGACCGTCTGGAAGGGGTGCTCGACGACAACGAACAGATCACATGGGTGCAACTGCCGTTCGCCGGCATCGAACCCTTCGTCCACCTGATCGAAGACGATCGCACCTGGACATGTGGCAAGGGCATCTACGCCGATCCCGTCGCTGAACTGGCGCTGTGCCTGGCGATCGCCGGCATGCGCGGGCTCGGCACCTACGCACGGGCGACGACGTGGTTGGGCGAATCGGGGCGCAACCTGGTCGGCGCCAAGGTGACGATCCTCGGTGGTGGCGGCATCAGTTGCGCATTGGTGCGCATGCTCAGGCCGTTCGACTGTCACATCACGGTCGTGCGCAACCGGATCGAGGAGATGGACGACGTCGACGAGGTGTTGGCCGCTGAGCGATACGTCGATGCGTTGGCGGGTGCCGACCTGGTGGTGCTGGCGTTGCCGCTGACGGCGGAGACCGAAGAGATGATCTCGCTGACCGAGTTGGAGATGATGGAGAGCCATGCGTGGATCGTCAACGTGGCGCGCGGCAAGCACATCGTCACCGACGACCTCGTGTGGGCCTTGCAGAACGGCGTGATCGGTGGCGCTGCGCTCGACGTGACCCATCCCGAACCGCTGCCCGACGATCATCCGCTGTGGTCGTTGCCCAACTGCATCATCACGCCCCACGTCGGCGCAACGCTGGAGATGGGAGACCCGTTGTTGGCCGAGCGGATCACGGCCAACGTCCGACTGTTCGCTCAAGACAAGCCGCTGCACGGCGCTGTCTACCCCGACCTCGGGTACTGATCGTGACCGAACTCGACGCCACTGCGCTGGTCGGACTGCTGGCTGACGCGCCTCGTCGGCGCGTCGTCGCGGCGATCGAGCTCGGTGCCAAGCACGTCGACGCCGTTGTCGCCGCGACCGGCCTCAGCGGGCCACAGGTTGCCAAGGCGCTGGGAAAGCTGGTCGAGAGCGGCCTCGTCGTCAACGCCGCCGGCGGCTTCGCTGTCGCCGGCGATTCGTTCCAACTCGCCGCTCGGCTGGCCAACACCCGCCCTGCTTCGACGGAGTTCGCCGAGGAGCCCGACGACACCCGCAAGGTGCTGCGGGCCTTCGTCGTCGATGGCCGTCTGCAATCGATCCCCGTGGCCGCATCGAAGAAGGTGGTCATTCTTGATTGGCTGGCGCAAGACTTCGAGCCCGGCACGACGTATACGGAGAAGATGGTGAACCTCATCCTCGGCAAGCGCCACGCCGACACCGCTGCTCTACGCCGATACCTCGTCGACCACGGTTTCCTTGACCGGGCGGATGGCGAATACTGGCGAAGCGGCGGTACGGTCCGCCCGTGACTCACTATGAGGTGCTGGGCGTCGGCCGCACGGCATCGACCTCGGAGATTCGAGCTGCGTTCCGCCACCTCGCCCGCGCCCATCACCCAGACACGAGTTCCTCGGGCTCGACAGAATCGCTGGCGCCGATCAACGAGGCATGGCGGGTGCTGGGCGACCCGGTACTGCGCTATGAGTACGACCGTTCGCTCAACAGTTCCACCCCGCTAGACCCGGCGTCGCAGTGGGCTGCGCAGGCCTCGTCGGCGCCGACCCCCCTGGTACCGCCACCGGAGTCGAGCTTTCCATGGCGCTTCCTGGCCGTGCTGACCGCAGTGGGGATCGGTGTCGTCCTGCTCGGCGTGTTCACGTACACGCCGTCGAAGCCACCGCCTCCCGACAACGTGCTGCAAGCGGGTTCGTGCGTGGTGATCGAAGAGAATGGTGACGCATCGGAGGTCACCTGCGACACTGACCATGACGGTGTGGTCGAAAGCCTGCTGACCGCCGACGAACTGTGCCCGCCCGACGCCGAACCGCACCGCGACAGCCAGGGCCTCGGCGTGGCGTGCATCCGGTTCGATTTCTGACCCCGAGGATCACTCACCCGAGGATCACTCACCCGAGGATCACTCACCCGAGGATCACTCACCCGAGGTCAATGACCTTGAGGATGAAATGGTCCTCACTGCTAGTCTTGCGACACCGTCAAGGGCGTTTAGCTCAGTTGGAAGAGCGCCACGTTCACACCGTGGAGGTCGGGGGATCGAGACCCCCATCGCCCACCGAATTAGGCTTGGTCAGGGCTCTGAGGTCCGGAACCTGGCCAACCTCGGCGACACCCTCTCTGTCGAGTCGATTGTCGGGCCGAACTGCCGTCGTATCCGGGACGTCGTCGACCGATACGAGAACCTATCGCTCGGCGGCATCGATGCCAGTCTGATCGCAATCGGTTTCGCTGGAGGCCTCGGCGCAACACGAGTCGCGACCACGGACCAAGCTCGCGTCGGCATGCGCGCCGCGTTCGCGTATGGGAGGCAGACCCGGGCGGTGAGGCGGCGGTGTTTGTTCGGGTTGTTTCATGCGGCGCTTCGTCGGGGTGGGCCGGTGGTGTGGATGGTGTGGTCGGGGAGGTTGATGGTGAGTGTTCGGTCGGCGGTGAGGGTGAGTTGCCAGTGTTCGGCGTGGAGTCGGGTGTGGTGGTGGGCGCAGATCGGGATCAAATTGTGCAGGTCGGTGAGGCCGTGGTTGTCCCATTCGATGATGTGGTGGATCTTGCAGTGGTTGTAGCGGGTTGTGCAGTTGGGGATCGCGCAGGTCGAGTACAGCGCACGCAAGACTCGGCGTTGGGCGCGGTTGGCGAGGCGGGTGGTGCGCCCGAGGTTGAGGTTGCCGGGTGCGGAGATGACGACGCTGTTGCGAACGATGACCGTGTGGATGTCGGCACGTTCGAGCAGGGTGTTGAGGACGCGGGTGGGGATCTCGACGGGGAGGCCCCAGTCGATGATCGGGCCGCCGGTGACAGGATCGGGGTCGCGGGTGTCGACCACGAAGATTGCTTCTGGGCGACCGACCCCGCCGCCTTTGCCGTTGACCAGGGCAACGAAGGCGATGGCGCGGAGGTGGTCTTGCTTTTCGAGCGGGTCGGTCGGGCAGGGGTCGGGGACGCCCTCGGCAAAGATTCGAGCGAGTTGACCATCGAGGGCTTGTGACAGCGTCGCCCCGGTGAGCGGGTCGAAGCGGCCGGATATGCACCACATCCCGGTTTCACGGTCGGTCCAGCTCCGTAGTCGGGTGGCGCGGCGTTGCCGTTCGTAACGGTCCATGCCGTCGTTGGTTTCTAGGCGGCGTGCCTCGAGGCGTAGGCGGGCAGCGAACTCTTCGGGTGTCGCGGCGGCGGCGACATCGGCCAGGGTGTCGGCGCGGGCCAGCAGTTCGCTGCGTATGTCGGGTTCGACCGATCGCAGGGTGCGGGTCAAGGCGTCGATGTGTTCGCCCGAGACGTTGCCGTTGACGACTGCGGCTTCGAGTAGCGGTGCTGCTGAGGCGGTGGTGGCCCGGTCGAGCAACTTTGCGGCGCCGGGTAGCCCGATGTGGGCTGGGCCGGCGAGGGCTTGTTCGGGGAACGAGGTGGCAGCAGCGATGAGTCGCGCCAGACGGATCTGTTGACCTTGGCACCAGGCCAGCATGCGACGCACGTCGCCGACCGTGGCCGACAGCGCATCACGGTCTCCGCAATCATCATCGACGGCAACGATCGCGTCGATCAGACAATGCACTGCAGCGACGTCCATGCGGTGTTCCTTCGAGGAGTGAAGTGGTACACGGCCGGCGAACCGGCAAGGCGGGGAATGTCGCTGTACGAACACTAGTTCGACCACCCGCAGAATGCAAGCCAAGAATCAACAAATCCGCGACTGTCAGGTGGAGACCCTGCGGGAACCCGCAGCGGGGAGATGCTGCCCGTCTCCGCGTCACCGATGTCGGTCACCCATTCGTCGTCAGTCACGGCCTTTCAGCCCGATGTCATCGAGCCAGGCGACCGGTGTCGATGAGGATCGCCGCGGCCGAGGCATCGGCAGGGCCGCTCGTCGGCTTGGCGCGCGAACGAGGTTGCTGCGGCTTGTGGGTGCTCACCATCGACGACCGCACCAGTCGGGCGGCACGATGTGCACTGGAGGTGGTGCTAATGCCCGAACACAGCGTCGAGGGCGGTGGCGGTGGCGGTGATCGCCTTGTTGACAGCGAACTGGCTGTCGCCTGCGGTGGGGCTCGCCATCGGGTTGATCCAGGAGATCGCCCGGCCGACTTGAACGTAGGCATTGACGAAGTACGCGTCCACGGTTGCGTCGGGCCCGACGAGCTTGGCGTGTTGCCCGATGACGACCAGCCGTTCACCGTGTGCCGTGAATGCGGGCGCATCCCATGCTTCGGAGGTCGAGGTGTCGGTACCCAACGTCGACCCGAGTGGAATCAGCCGGTCGAAGAAGTTGAACGAACAGTTCGGATAGACGTCGCCATTGATCACATCCATCGCTCGTGACGCATCCTCCTCGGTCGCGAACACGAACACCGTGTGGCCCACGAAGTTGCGTCCCGGACTGAAGGATTGGCGAGCGGCGACGGACTTGGTCGTTGGTGTGAACAGCCCGGTCGCTGTGAGGTCAGCGCACTCGGGCAGTGCGGCAATGGTGGCAGCGGTCTGCTCGGTGTACACCGCTTCGGTGAACATCTCCTGCTCTCTCCAGCGACTGCCCAGTGCGTCGGCGGTGATGAACGCGCGGCGGCCCAGTGGCAACGCTTCTGCCGGATCCACATCGCGCAACTCCGTGCTCGACCTCTGGTTGTCGTCGTGTCTGAGCATGACTGCGGCAGCCAACACGAGAGCGATCGATGCGGCGAGAGCGAGTGCGATCTTTCCCAGGCGCCACTTGTCGTGGCGCGCATCGGTGCTTCCGGTCTCGATGGTCAAGATCTCGACCTGCTTCGGCGACCCCGCGGCGTGGTGTTGATCTGCTCCGAGTCGGGCCTCGAGTTGACTCCAAAGCCGGCTGTCGAAGTCCGCGGCAGGCGAGATGGCGAAGCGGTCGTACTGGTCGTTCACGATGTCTCTCCGGTGGCTCGGAGCCTCAAGTCGTGGCGGGCTCTGGCGAGAAGGGAATACGTGGCTGTCGTGGTGCGATCGATCAAACTGGCAACCTCGGGAACACTGAAGCCGTCGATGTACCGGAGTGTGAGTACGAGGCGATGATCGGTGTTGAGTGACGCGAGATGGTCGCACAGTTCGGTTTGAGTCGGCTCGCCCGCATCAGGCACATCGCCGCTTCGTTCCGACGCCCACGCGAGTCCGAGGTTGTGATCGAGGCGACGCTGACGTCGCCAGAGGTCGATGTAGCGCGAGCGGGCCACAGTGATCAGCCAACGCACATCAGCCACCTCGCCATGACCAGCGCGCTGGTGGTCCACGAATGAGAGCCAGGTGTCCTGTGTCAGGTCTTGTGCCCGGTCGGTGCGGCCGCCGCACAGCCGCAGCAGATAGCCATAGACCACGGGAAGGTTGCGCCGATAGAACGCCTCGAACCCGAGCGCTGAATGCGGCTCCGGTGGAGTCTGCGACGCACGTTCGGTCCTCATCACACCTTTCCAACGAACGAGCACTGCCGATTCGTCGGTCCCCAGCGAAATGTTCGCGCTGACCGTCGTGGAGTGCTAACAGGGTGATGAAATTCGGGCTCTGAGGTGATCGCGGGGTTGGCTGGTGTGG
>JBDTRP010000035.1:0-14174 GCA_039931555.1 Ilumatobacteraceae bacterium
ATGCCAGGAGGTCTTCACGCGTCAGCGGATGTCACCAACGTCCCGGCCGAGTACAGCTAGGGCTTCGAACCGCTACAGTTCGGCCTGTCGACATCCCCGATCGGGAGAGCCTTCAACGCGGCCAGCGTTGCGGCGCCGAAGGAGCAACCTCCCCGGAATCTCTCAGGCAAACGGACCGATCGGGAAGGCAACGCTGGAAAGCAGCTGGCACGAGGCCGGCTCGCCGACGGGGAAATCCGCCCTCAGCACATCGAGGCGGAGAAGCTCTCAGGCACAAATGACAGCTGGGGACGAACCTGATTCTGCGATCCCCAGGAGTGAGTCATGCGACCAGACCTTGACGAATTGACCGACGCCGCCGAGTTCACCCGGCGGCACACGTCGCCGACCGACGACGATCGCCGGCACATGCTGGCGGTGATCGGCGAGGAATCTGTCGAGTCGCTGCTGGCCCACACCGTCCCGGCTGCGATTCGCATGGCTGGTCAGCTGGCGCTGGAGGGGCCACGCTCACCGGAATCGGTGCACCGCCAGTTACGCGACCTCGCGGCGAAGAACCAGTCGCGTACGAGCCTCATCGGGATGGGTTACTACGGCACCATCACTCCCCCGGTGATCGTGCGCAACGTGCTGGAGAATCCGGCCTGGTACACCGCCTACACGCCCTACCAGCCCGAGATCAGCCAGGGTCGACTGGAGGCCCTGCTGAACTTTCAGACGATGGTCGCCGAGTTGACCGGCTTCGACCTCGCCAACGCCTCCTTGCTCGACGAGGCCACCGCAGCGGCCGAGGCGATGACCATGGCCCGCCGGCTCGCGAAGTCGGACAGCGACCGATTCGTGGTGCATCACGACACCCATCCGCAGACCATTGCCGTGCTGAAGACACGTGCCGAGCCGGTCGGTATCGACTTGATCGTCGGTGACATCGCCGACCTTGCCGGCGGATGCTTCGGCGCGCTGTTCAGCCTGCCGACGTCCAGCGGGGCGATTCCTGATTGGACAGCGGCGATCGAGAGAGTGCACGAGTTGCAGGGCCTGGCGATCGTCGCCACCGACCTGCTGGCCTGCATGCTCACGATGCCCCCGGCCCAACTCGGCGCCGACATCGCTATCGGCTCGGCGCAGCGATTCGGCGTCTCGATGGGGTTCGGAGGTCCGCACGCGGCCTTCATCGCGGCTCACGAGTCGGCGGCCCGCGCCTTGCCCGGCCGCCTTGTCGGCGTGAGTACCGACACCGCGGGGCGCCCGGCGATGCGTCTTGCGCTGCAGACCCGCGAGCAGCACATCCGCCGCGAGAAGGCGACCTCGAACATCTGCACCGCGCAGGTGCTGCTGGCCAACATCGCCGGGCTCTATGCGGCGTGGCACGGTTCGGTCGGTCTGCACCGGATCGCCGAGCGCATCCATCGTCTGGCCTCGATGGCGGTCGTGGGGCTGCAGTCAGCGGGGCTCACCCTCGTCAACGACACTTGGTTCGACACGGTCCAGGTCCGCTGTGAGGCTCGCGCAGTGTTGGAACGTGCTGCGGCCGTGGGTCTCGACCTTCGCTACGTCGACGAATCGACGATCGGCTTCAGCCTCGATGAGACATCGACGACATCGACGCTCGGGGCGCTGTTCGCCGCCTTCGGTGTGAGCGCGGCGACGAACGACACGACCACCGAGGCGACCGATCTCGCCGGAATCCCGCGTCGGCGCACCGACGAGTTCCTCACACAGAGCGTCTTCGCTCGCTATCACACCGAACACGAGATGCTTCGCTACCTCCGCCGTTTGGCAGACAAGGATCTGGCGCTCGATCGGACGATGATCCCCCTCGGCTCGTGCACGATGAAGCTCAACGCGACCGTCGAGATGGAGCCGCTGACGTGGCCGGGGCTGGCCGACATGCACCCCTTCACGCCGGACGACGCGACGGTCGGGATCCGCGAGATGATCGCCCAACTCGAGGCCATGCTGGTTGCCATCACGGGCTACGACGCCGTCAGCCTGCAACCCAATGCCGGTAGCCAGGGTGAGTACTCGGGCCTGCTGGCCATTCGTGCCTTCCACCGCAGTCGTGGCGAGTCGGGCAGGAACGTGTGCCTCATCCCCTCCAGCGCCCACGGGACCAACGCGGCCAGCGCGGTCATGGCCGGCCTCAAGGTCGTCGTCGTTCGGTGCGACGAGCGCGGCAACATCGATCTGGACGACCTCGAGGCGAAGGCCACCGACGCCGGCCCGGCGCTGGCCGCGGCGATGGTCACCTATCCGTCGACACATGGTGTGTTCGAGGCCCACATCAGCGAGCTCTGCGAGATCGTGCATGCCCACGGTGGGCAGGTGTACGTCGACGGAGCGAACCTGAACGCGATGGTCGGGTTGGCCCAACCCGGCAAGTTCGGCGCCGACGTCAGCCATCTCAACCTCCACAAGACGTTCTGCATCCCCCATGGCGGCGGAGGTCCCGGGGTTGGCCCGGTCGCGGTCCGCGCCCACCTCGCCTCCTTCCTGCCTGCGCACCCCCTGGCCGCCAACGGGCACCCCGTGGGCGCCGTCGCAGCAGCACCGTTCGGGTCGGCCAGCATCTTGTCGATCTCGTGGGTGTACATCGCCCTGATGGGCGCTGCGGGCCTGACCGACGCAAGTGCGATGGCGGTGCTGAACGCCAACTACGTCGCGACCCGTCTCGACCCCTACTTCCCCGTGCTCTACACCGGTGAACACGGTCGGGTCGGCCACGAGTGCATCATCGATCTGCGTCCGCTCAGCAAAGGCACCGGCGTGACCGTCGACGATGTGGCCAAGCGGCTGATCGACTACGGGCTGCATGCGCCGACGATGAGTTTTCCCGTCACGGGAACGTTCATGGTCGAACCAACTGAAAGCGAATCGCTGTACGAGCTCGACCGGTTCTGTGAGGCGATGATCGCGATCAAGGGCGAGATCGACGCGGTCGCGTCCGGGAGATGGCCTGTCGAGGACAGCCCGTTGCGCCACGCTCCGCACACCGCCGAGGACCTGATCGGCGAATGGAGTCGACCATACGATCGACAGCTCGGTGCCTACCCGGTCGCCTCGCTCCGATCGGCGAAGTACTTCCCGCCCGTCTCGCGCATCGATGCAGCCTTCGGCGATCGCAACCTGGTGTGCAGCTGCGAGCCGCTGGAGGCTCTCGCCGCTCTATCAGGCTGAGCACGACCGCGGCTACGGTGCGGCCATGGCCCAAAACACTCCCCCAGGAATCGGTGACCTCCTTGGTCTGTTCGGTGGGGTCAACCCGTTCGGCGCGGTGACCAAGTCGATCAGCCAGTTCCAGCGCGGCGTGTCAGACTTTCTGTCAGCGGTCGAAAACTTCAACAAGACAATGGAGCAACTGCACGGGATGGCCAACCGGGTCAACAGCTTGCTCGATACGGTCGAGGAACCGATCCGGGCATTCGTGCCGCAGCTGACCCGCACCATCAAGGCCGCTGACTCGATGGTCGAGCAGCTGGCAGGGCCGATCGATCGGGTCGCGCCCGGGTTGTCGCGACTGGCGGACGTGTTGTCTTCCCCAGCGCTGATGTCGATGCCGAACGATCTCAGCGAGTTCATGGGAGTGCTCTCGGATCTTGCCCACCGCTTGAAACCACTCGGCATGATGGCGGAATCCGCCGGCAGCATGTTCGGCCTGCGACCGCTGGCCGGTCTGCTCGGCGGGAGTGCTCAGCCACCTGCGCCCGCACCGAAGCCAGCCCTGGCGCCGGTGCCGCCCGAGGCTGCGCCCGTCAAGAAGTCACCGGCGAGCAAGGCGCCGGCCAAGAAAGCGACCGCCAAGAAAGCGACCGCCACGAAAGCGACCGCCACGAAAGCGACCGCCAAGAAAGCGACCGCCACGAAGCGTTGATCAGCGCTGGGCGACGTGCTCGGCGCGACGCCGATAGAAGTCGTCGATCGGCCCGAACTCGGGCTCGTTGGAGAAGTGGGCACGAGTTGTCTCGACGATCTCGTCGTTCGGCTTGTCGAGGTCCAACGGTTCACCCTGGGGTTGGCGCACGTGCCACGGAGTGTCGATGAACACCTCGACACCGTTGAACTCGGGGTCGCGGAAATAGACCGACCAGGCGTTGCCGTGGGTCAACGGCATGATCTGGGTGACCGAGGCGTCGGCCTGCAGCATCTTACGGAGCGCCCTGAGCTCGTCGAGCGTGCCACCCGAACGAAAGGCGACGTGGTGCACGCTGTTCGACGGATCGGGTCGGTCACGTCCGGTGATGAACGCCACCTGGTGGTGATCGTTCGCGTTCTGCGAGAGGAACACGATCTCGTCCGCGCCGAGTGACCCGCGATCGGTCACCTCGAAGCCGAGCGTGTCGGTGTAGAAGGCGATCATGGTGTCGACGTCGTGCACATAGATCACGGCGTGGGCAACCTCGAGGCGAAGTCCAGTGGCCATGAGCGCAGCGTAGTCACGCATCCGCCTCCCTTCGGCTGACGGTGTGGTCAGATCCTCAAGTTTGTGACCCGAGCCATGTCGACGCATTCTGCGCGTGGGTTCGCTGCGACCAGGAGTTTGTGTCAGCGATACGGCGATCGATCGCGTTATCGCTCACCCACACGCACGAATGCAGGCGGTTGCCATGGAAGTGCGTAGTTTCACAGCAGACAGGGCGCGCCGAAAGTACGCACTTCCTCAACGGCCGACCATACCGACTGGCTCGATCGACGAATCGGACAGCCCCGAAACGGTACTTACCCTTCTGGGCTGTCCAGTTCGAGCCGGACGTGTGAGCGCGGACTCAGCGCTTGGTCACGAACGGCGTCGACACGACGCGGCCCGCCAGACCCGTGCCGCGGACGTCGACCACGACCGCGGTGCCGACCGAGGTGCTCGGCGGCATGAACGCCAGTGCGATCCCGTGCCCCAGCATGGGCGAGAAGTTGCCACTCGTGACCATGCCGACGGCGTGATCTTCGACCAGCACGCTGCAGTCGGCCCGCGGTGGCCGGCGACCCTCGGTCGTGATACCCATGAGCACTCGCGGCACGCCGGCGATGCGCTCGGCGTCGAGCGCCTCGCGGCCGCGGAACTCGTCCTTCGACCAGGCGACGACCCAGCCGAGTCCGGCCTGCAGCGACGTGATGCCTGGGCCGAGCTCGTGGCCGTGCAACGGTAGGGCGGCTTCCAGGCGCAGGGTGTCGCGGGCGCCGAGGCCGGCCGGCGTGATGCCTGCTTCGGTGATGGCTGTCCACAGGTCGGTGGCGGCCGTGTTCGGCACCGCTATCTCGACCCCCGCCTCGCCGGTGTAGCCGGTGCCGGCGACGATACAGGGCGTGCCCTCCCAGCTCAGTTGGCTGACCTTGAAGCGTCCGACCGCCGCCGCCTCGGGGAACACCGCAGCCAAGCGCTCTTTGGCGCGGGGGCCTTGCACGGCCAGCACGGCACGGTCGTGCGTGGTCTCATGGCCGCCGATGGCCGCACGCACTCGATCGGTGTTCGATGCATTCGGCATGACGTCGAAGACCTCGTCATCGACCCACCAGATGATGATGTCGTCGAGCACCGACGCGTCGGTCTCGTCGAGGAGGTGCGTGTACTGGGCGCGACCCGGGGCGATCTTGTACAAGTCGTTGGTGAAGGCGAACTGCAACCGCTCGTCGGCGTCACCACCCTCGACGCGTACGGTGCCGAGATGCGACACGTCGAACACGACCGAGTCGTTGCGGCACGCGAGATGCTCGTCGACCGTGCCGATCGGGTACGACAGTGGCATCTCCCACCCGCCGAACGGGACCATCTTCGCATCGAGCCGGCGATGCACTGCGTCGAGCGGGCTGGTTTCGAATTCACTCATCACATGGCGCGGCGAGCCGAGTGAGCCAATGTGGTGCCGGCAAGCTCGACGATCGTGGAGTCGAGATCCGACTTCACACCGCCGATCGCCAAGACGTTCAGCACGCCCTGGCCGCCTCGACGCATGACGTCGATCAACTGATCGCCATCGCACAGGATCACATCGGTGCCGCTGATCACGAGGTGCGCACTGGCGATGTCGGTGTCGACGTGGGTGCGGAGGTACTCGAACGCGGTGCGAACGGATTCGAGCTTGATACCGGCATCGAGCAGGCTCTTGATCACGCGAAGCTCGAGCAGGTCGCGATAGCTGTACAGCCGACGACTACCGCTACCGCTGGCGTCGGCCAGCGATGGCCGGATCAAGTCGGTGCGCGCCCAGTAGTCGAGCTGGCGGTAGGTGATGCCGACGATGGTCGCCGTCTTGGTCCCGCTGAAACCCTGTTCGGTCATGGTCTGCCTTCGCTCGTGGTCTACCTGACTCACACCCGCGTAACTACGGCAATGTAAGAAGTCCCAGGTTACGCCAACGGCGGCCGCAGGTCAAACACCACAGGCGCGATAGCTCGCGCGCAGCGCGCGATCAGGCTTCGAAGTCTTCCGGCTTGATCTCGTCGAGAAAATCTCGGAACTCGTCGAGGATCGCTTCGTCCTCGGTCTCTTCTTCGGCCAGGCCTTCTGCGGCAACGAGCCCGACTTCGTCGAGCAATGACTCTTCGGCGTAGATCGTCGCTCCGGTGCGGCACGCGACTGCGATCGCGTCGGAGGGGCGGCACGACACGATCGTTGCGTGACCGCTGATCTGCAGGTGCAGCTCGGCGTAGAACGTGTGGTCGCGGATCTCGGTGACGACCACCTTGTCGAGCGTGGCATCGGTGCTGCGCAACAGTTCGACGATCAGGTCGTGGGTCATCGGCCGCGGCGCGATGATGCCCGACAACGCCGTGTGGATGGCCGATGCCTCCGGTGAGCCGATGAGGATCGGCAGCACCCGGTGTGGGTCGACCTGTTCGCGCAAGATGACCACGGGCGTGTTGGCGGGGACCTCGACCCGCACTCCGAGCAGCTCCATCGCGATCACATCGGGAGCGTACCCCGCCGACGTTGGTCGCCGCGGGTCGGTTCGAGATCAGCCGTCGAGGTGGTGGCTGAGGGCCGAGTGGACGATCGCCGATCGAAGTTCGCCGCCGAGCTCGGCGAGCGATGTCAACGTCGCCATCGCCTGCTGACGGGCTTGCGGATTTCGCTGGCGCAACAGCGGCAGGATCATCTGCTCGAACAACGATGCCTCGCGTTCGGCGGCCTGTCGCCATGCCTTGAGATGGCGACCTTCGACTCCGTGTTGCATGAAGCCGGCCGCGGCTTGCGCAATCGCGAGGTCGCCTGCGCTATAGAGCGTGGAGGTTCCGCCGCCCTTGCCGGCCAGCAGACCGTAGGACTCGAGTTCGGCGAGTTGCGGTGCGGTGAGGCCGGCCAGTTGGCACAGGTCTCCGGCGGAGAAGTTCTCGTGGCGGCGATCCACGGTCGCCGACGTCGACGTTGCTGCGGTCGCGGGTCGATCGGGTTCGGCAGCAACATCGGGCACGACGGGCGCGGCCCGATGTTGCGCAGCTGGATGATGTTGTGTCGGCGGCGGTGGCTCGATGCGGGCGATGTCACTCAGCTGATCCGAGTGACCGTTCTGATCGATTCCGAGATCGTCGTCGACGTCGACGGCATCCGAGGTCGGCACGTTACGGATGCCGCGCGGAGGCGTGGTCGGGCCGGTCGGGTCTTCGATCGCACCGCTCTCCAACCGATCGCGGATCACGCGCAGCGGCAAGAAGTTCTCGCGCTGCTCGCGCAGGATCACGCGAAGCAGATCGACGTCGTTGTCGTAGAACTTTCGATACCCACTGGCGGTCCGTTCGGGATCGATCAAACCTTGACTCTCGAGAAAACGGATCTTGGAGATGGTGACGTCGGGGAACTCTTCGAGCAGGAGTCCGAGCACTTCTCCGATCGACAGGTATGGCCGTTCTTGCATGATCATGTTTCTCAGCCGTCAGACCGTTCGAAGAACACCAGACGAAACTTGCCGACCTGCAACTCGTCACCTTGATGCAGGACAACTTCGTCATCGATTCGCTCGGCGTTGAGGTACGTCCCGTTGAGGGAGCCGGCGTCACGGACCACGTAGCCGGCGGCGGTGCGCTCGACTTCGGCATGGCGGCGCGAGACCGTGATGTCGTCGAGGCTGATCTCGCTGTCGGGATGGCGGCCGAGGCGGGTGAGCTGGTCGTGCAGCGCGAAGGCGTCGCCGGCTTGTGCGCCGGAGCGCACGATCAACGAGGCCACGCCGGAAGCGAGGTCGGCAATGCTGACCACGACGTCGTCCTCGGCGCCGGGGGCCTCCTGCAGCGGATCGACCTTGGTCAGGGTGATGGTGTGGTCGGCGATGCGATCGAGCACGCTGCCGCACGACGAGCAGAACCCGGATTCTGGGGGGTTCCTGTGGCCGCACTGGTTGCAGAACACGTAGGCCATCTGCAGGAGACTAACCGTCGATGAGAGCTTGATAGCCAACGGCGTCGAGGAGGCCGTCGAGGTCGGCCGGATCACTCATCTCGATCTCGCAGATCCAGCCTGCACCGTAGGGATCGGTGTTCAGTGCATCGGGCCCGTCGGCGAGCTTTTCGTTGACGGCGGCGACGGTTCCCGAGACCGGCGCGTAGATGTCGCTGACCGACTTGGTGCTCTCGACCTCGCTGAAGCTATCGCCTGCCTTGACCGTTGCGCCCAGCGTGGGGGCCTGCACGTAGACCACGTCGCCGAGCGCATCTTGGGCGTAGTCGGTGATCCCGATGCGGGCGCGGGTGCCATCGACGGCGACCCATTCGTGGTCGGTGGAGTACAGCAGTTGCACAGGAACCGTCATGGCCCCGCAGACTAGCGGGCGACTCGACGCCCGTCGCGCAGACTGGCGCGGATCGTCGGGATGTACGTCACCGCGGTGTAGTAGCTGAGCGCCAGGCCGGGGATGCCGAGGAGCCACGCGGCGATCTGAAAACCTTGGTGGCCGGGGAACGTGGTCGATCCGAGCATGAAACCGGGAAAAGCAAACATCAGCAGGAACGTTGCGGTCTTGCCCCACCACGTGACGTCGAAGCGCTTCATGCCGAATGCGAGGGTGGCGATCGCGACCGTGCCGCCGAACAACACTTCCCGCACAACCACCGCCCAGGCGATCCACAACGGCGCGGCATGGTCGATGATGATCCCGCCGATGCCGACGATGAACAGCAGCCGGTCGGCCGTTGGATCGAAGATCTTGCCGAACTCACTCGTCTGGTTCAGGCGGCGAGCCAACCAGCCGTCGACCCAGTCAGTCGCCCCGAGCCCACCGAGCAGCCACGCCGCGCCGGCCCGGTTGTCGCGGCCGAACAGGATGTACAAGAAGAGTGGGATGCAGCACAGCCGGAACAGCGTGAAGGCATTCGGCACGGTGAGGTACCGATTGGGTGCGACTGCTTCCATCGCGCCGAGCGTACAAGCGCGGTTGCGCATCGCTCGGCATCTCCCCCGCTGATCGCGCGACCTACGATCGGCGCATGACCGATGCTGCGTTGCGTGGAATGGTCGCGTTCATCACGGGCGCCGGCTCGGGGTTGGGTGCGGCGTTCGCCACGCGACTGGCGGCCGACGGCGCGGCGGTGGTCGTCAACGACATCGACGCGGAGGCCGCTGCGGCGACCGCGGCGTCGGTCGGCGGCGAGGCCGCGCCGTTCGACGTGTGCGACTCTGCGGCCTTCGACAGCGAGGTCGACAAAGCGGTCGCCCGTCACGGCCGGATCGACATCCTGATCAACAACGCGGGCATCGCCCCGACCGTCACCGACGCCCAGTTCGAAGCGGGGATGGCCAACCAGTTGCTACGGATGGAGGGCCGAATCGCCGAGATGGCTCCGGCCGGGCACCTCACCAGCATGAGCGACGACGAGTGGGACCGCATGATCCGCGTGCATCTCTATGGCTCGTTCTACGGCTGCCGGGCCGCGCTGCGTCACATGCAACCAGCACGTCGTGGTGTGATCGTCAACATCTCCTCCGTGCTCGGGATGCACCCGTCGGCGGGTGCGGCGCACTACTCCGCGGCCAAGGCCGCACTGATCGCCTTGACGAAGTCGACGGCGCAAGAAGTCGCCCACCTGGGCATCCGGGTCAATGCTGTGTGCCCGGGGTTC
Organism: Ilumatobacteraceae bacterium; assembly: GCA_039931555.1. Classification (GTDB taxonomy): domain Bacteria; phylum Actinomycetota; class Acidimicrobiia; order Acidimicrobiales; family Ilumatobacteraceae; genus JAENVT01. The sequence continues at coordinate 10,042 of JBDTRP010000035.1, forward strand.
ATCGACACGCCTCTGCTGGCTCCGTACAACGACATGATGCGCGCCAGCATCGCCATGCGCATCCCGACCGGCAGGATGGGCACCGCTGCGGAGATCGCCGAGGTCGTGCGTTTCCTGGTCGGGCCCGAGAGCAGCTACTGCAACGGCGACGTCTTTGCCGCGACCGGAGGTTTCGTCTCGTGACCACCATCTTCAGCCGGATCATCGCCGGTGAGATCCCGGGTACGTTCGTGCACCGAGACGACCGTTGTGTTGCGTTCATGTCGATCAATCCCTTGGCGCGCGGTCACGTGCTGGTTGTGCCGGTCGACGAGATCGACCACTGGATCGACGCCTCGCCCGATCTGACTCGTCACCTCTTCGAGGTCGTTCACCGCATCGGGCTGGCCCAGCAGCGAGCGTTCGAATGCGAGCGCGTCGGGGTGATCATCGCCGGGTACGAGGTGCCCCACGCCCACATCCACGTGATCCCCACCGAGCACATGGGACAGCTGTCGTTCGAGAACGCGGCGACCTCGGTCGACCGTGACGACATGGAGGCCGCAGCCGGCGAGATCCGCGCCGCGCTGGCCTCGGGCTGAGCTCGGGCCGGCATCACCGCCGGCACCGATATGGGCCGCTACGGCCCAAACCGCGCCCACCGCCGCCGGGTCCGTCAGTCCGTCGGCACGATCAGGTCAGCGCCCTTGTTGCGCACGTTGTTGACGTCGGTCGACACCTTGTGCATTGTCAGCAGGTCGTCGGGTGCGGGCACCAGCAGCCGCTGGAGGCCGGCGACGTCGTTGTTGCTCGGGTCGAGCCACTCGTGCCACGCGGTCGGCGGCAACAGCACCGGCATCCGGTCGTGCACGGGTTCCATCGTGGCGTTCGCCGACGTCGTGACGATGGTGCAGCTGTGCAGCCACGGCGCGTCGGGGCCGGCGGCCTTGTCGCGCCAGGTCGTCCACAGCCCGGCGACGGCCAACGGCTCGCCATCGAGGCGGTGGATGAACATCGGCTGCTTGCTCGGCTTGCCCGCCTTGGTCAGCGCCGCGCCTTCGCTGCCCTGCTGCCATTCGTAGAAGCCGTCCATCGGGATGATGACGCGATGCTTCTTGAACACCGATTTGTACGCAGGCTTCTCGGCGACGGTCTCGGCGCGGGCGTTGATCATCTTGGAGCTGATCTTGATGTCTTTGGCCCACACCGGTACAAGTCCCCAGTGGAAGACCTGCAACGCCGGCTGGCCATCGGGCCCGGCCACGACGCCGTACACGTCGTTGGTCGGTGCCGTGTTGAAGTTCTCGGGCAGCGTGGTCTGCGGGTCGAACGAGGCGCCGAAATATTCGGCGATGCGCTCGGCGGAGCTGGAGGAGACAAACCGGCCGCACATTCCGGCCACCGTAGCGGCGGGCAGCCGGGTTCAGCCGAAGGAGGTCACCCAGGAGTTGATGGCGTAGCCGCCTGTCTGGTTGATCTGGATCAAGGCCGTCGCCGTGACACGTGGCCTCTCGCTGACGGTCTGGCTGACGATCTTGAAGGTCTTCTGAACGACGGAGTTCAACAGCCCGATCTGCAGCGCCGCCGGTTTGTCAGGCGACACACCAATGGTGCCAGTCAGGACCCCGCCACCGAGTGAGATCTTCTTGCCCGCCGTCATGCCGGACGCCGTGTTGATCGAGACCGCTCCTTGGGGCACGGAGATGTAGCCCGGGATGCTGACGTTGACGGTCGCCGTGTTGGTGAGATTGATGTCGATGATCGGGCAGCTCGCCGCAGGAGCCGCTGGTGGCGGAGCGCATGGGAAGGCGGTGGTCGGCACCGTCGTGGGGATCAGCGTCGAGGCCGTGAAGCCTTCATTCAGCGGTTCGACGGGGATCGGTTGTGCGTAGACCTTGCTGGCGGGAACGTACAGCAATGTGGGCGAGTCGTAGTCAAGAGTGGTTGGGCTCAGTGCGGGGACGGTGCCGTTGACCGACATGATCGAAACGTTGTTCATGATGGTGTCGACGTCGCTGGGATCAACCAATCGGCGGTTGAACGTGATGTTGATGCTCTTGCCCGGCGATGTGGCTGTGGCCGTGTCGATCATCATTCGACCTTGCTTGCCGAACACGAACGTGGCCCCGACACCGTTGCTCGTGGCGTCGGCGTAGCCGGCATCGGCCACTGCGACCGCGTCGCCGTCGATGCAGCCGTCAGTGGCGCCGGCGCCGATGACGACATTGGCATTGCCACTGATTCGCACCGTCTTCTCGAAGTAGTAGACGCCCGACACGAAGTAGACCGGAGTCGACCCGGTGATGACAACGTCGTCGATGTAGCGGCCGGGAAAGTACACCTTGCAGATGTTGTTGTTCCCCACGGAGACGTCATAACCGCCTGCATAGCCAGCGGCGTCGATCACCGACGGCACGTATGGCAGGAAGATCTTGCTACCCACTGACGAGTCGGTCACGTCGGCGAGCCAGTCGGTCGAGTTCGGCGCCGCGTTGTTCGGATATGTGCGCCCGCACGGCAGCGACTCGGTGACGGCGCTCGTGCACCACTGCTCCGAGATCGTGCCGTCGAGATCGGGCCTCGACGGAGGCGCCGCGTACGGCGGCGGGATAGCTGTCGATGCACCGACCAACGTCGTGGTCAGCGCCCAGCGCAGGTCGGTGGGCACCCACTGCGAGGCGTTGGCCGTGGTCGTGCACTTGGTGGTGATGTTCAGCCCCGGCGGCACTGCCAGGTCTTTCGCCGAAGCGTCGGTCGCACCTGAGCCGGCGCACGCCGAGTACAACGCCGAGGGGTCGTAGAGCACCGAGCGCAGCCCGCCGCGCACGACCTCGGAGGAGTTGGCTCCCTCGATGCGCAGGCGGCTGGCCATGTTGACCGTCATCAGGTACGTCATCGTCGGGAGGACGAAGAACGCCCCGACGATGATGACGACCAGGGCCAGGATCAGGGTCGAGCCCTGGTCCTTCGTGGCGTCTCTCCTGGCAACTCTTTTGCTGCTGATCCGCTGAGTTCTCATCCGTGGTAGCTCACCATCTGTGTGCACGAGACTGCTTCGTTTGCATGGACTACCAGCGTGATGCTGGTCCACGATGTGTGGTCAGGCATTGGCGTCTCGGTGAACGGATACGCAGCGCCCTTCGATTTGCAGGCCCAGCTGAAATGCGACCATGCCGAGAGGTTCGTGAACCACTGCGGCGTGATCGTGATCGTCTTCGCGTTCTCACCGGGGAAGGCGATGTCGAACGTGCCGCTCTTGAACGCCGACGACGTCTTCACGACGGTTTTGTTGAGCGAGTTCTCGTACGTGAACGGGTCCTTGGCGCCGAGGAGGTCGGCGGTGTTCTTGGTCTGCAGCGTCACCGTTCCGCCGCACTCCCCGAGCACGATCTTGTCGAGCGCCTGGGCGAAGTACGAGTAGTCGGGCAAGGCGAAGACGTCGGCTGCCGTGGCGGCGTTGTCCGCGTACGGATTGCCGCCTGCGGGTGCGTCGACCCGGTTGTACGAGCCGGTGTTGCCGGTGAGGTCACCGACGACGACGTTGCCGAGGAGGTCGATGTTGGACGCCGGTTTGGTCGTGACGTCGTATGTCGAGAACGGCGCGGTGTAACTCTTGTAGGTCCGCCAACCGTCGGTGTCATCGGTCGTCGTGTTGCTGGCGTTGAACTGGGCGACGGTGACGGCTGTCCACGACACCGGAGTGCCGACAGTGGTCGTCCTCCAGCCGTCCGTACTTGCCGAACTGCTGTTGTTGCTGTCGTACGTGGCCTGTGCCGTCGTCTCCCACTGGTCGTACGGCGACGTGTAGATGTTGATCGTCTGCCAGCCGTCGGTGGCATCTGCGGTCGTGTTGCTGGCGTTGTACTGAGCCAGGGTCACGGTCGTCCACGACGTGCTGGTCGCAGTCTGCCGGGTCCGCCAGCCATCGCTGCTGTCGACAGTCGAGTTGTTCCCGGCAGTGTCGTAGGTGGCCTGGGTCGTCGATGTCCAGGTGTCGTGCGGAGCGCTGAAGATGCTCGCCGACTGCCAGCCGTCGGTGGCGTCTGCGGTCGTGTTGCTGGCGTTGTACTGGGCCAGGGTCACGGTCGTCCACGATGTACTGGTCGCAGTCTGCCGGGTCCGCCAGCCATCGCTGCTGTCGACAGTCGAGTTGT
>JBDTRP010000036.1:0-46621 GCA_039931555.1 Ilumatobacteraceae bacterium
CGACGTCGACGACGGCTCGATGGGCGACGAAGGCAAACGCAGTGTGGCAGTTGCCTTGCCCGTTCTCGTCGAGCTCTTCGGTCGGACGGTGGTGATGTTCGAACGTCTCCTCGAAGGCCACGCCGAGGCTGGCGGTGGCCACCGGCATGCGGAGCGGACCCATCGTGTCGATGATGTCTCGCCCATCGATCGCCAACCTCACGGCGTCGATGTCGTGGCGCGCCCCGACGTGTTCGAAGAGCCGTTCACGCACCAGGCGACACGCGCCATCCACTGCCCCGCCACTCATCCACGTCTGACGAGACGCCGACGTCGAACCAGCGGATCCGATCGTGGTGTCGATCGGCTCCAGGACGACATCGTCGACCCCGAGCACGCTGCGGGCGATCTGCTGCGCGAGCACGACGAAGCCCTGACCGACCTCGGACGTCGCGAACTTCAGGTGGGCGACACCGTCGACCAGGCGGCACCGTGCGGTCGAGTAGTCGTCGAACGCCTCGGAGTACATCAGGTTCTTCATCGCCACCCCCCAGCCGATCCCGCGGCGGATGTGCGAGGCGTCGGCCGTCAAGCCTGCGCCGCCGGGCAGATGCATCGGATCGCCGTCGAGCCCACCGACCGGCGTGTCGGGAAGCGGCAGAGCTGCCGTTGCGCGGATGCACTCGGCGACGGGTGCAACGTTTTCGATCACTTGACCGGTGATGAGGGAGTCTCCGGTCTCCATCGCGTTGAGCACACGGATCTCGACGGGGTCGATGCCGCACGCCACGCCCAGCTTGTCCATCTGACCCTCGTGGGCGAAGCAGGCCTGCACGACCCCGAACCCGCGCATCGCGCCGCAGGGCAGATTGTTGGTCCGCACCGCATACCCGTCGACGGTTGCGTTGGTGCACTTGTACGGACCCTGCGTATGGGTCACGGCGTTGATCAGCACCGCCGACGACGTCGAAGCGTACGCGCCCCCGTCGAACACCATCCGAGCCTCGATCCGTTGGATCACGCCGCCGCGAGTTGCGTGATGCCGCATCCAGATCGTTGCCGGGTGCCGATGCACGTGACCGAGGAAGCTCTCCTCGCGGCTGTACGCCATGCGCACCGGCCGGCCGGCTCGTAGCGCCAGGAGACAGGCGTGCACCTGCAAGCTGATGTCTTCGCGTGCTCCGAACGCACCGCCAACTCCCCCGAGGGTCAGGCGAACCTTGTCGGGCGCCAGGTCGAGGCAGGCGGCGATCTGACCACGGTCCTCGTGCAACCACTGGGTAGCAACGAACAACTCGACGCCCGCGCCGCCCGGGTCGGGAAGCGCGAGGGCCGCTTCGAGGCCGAGAAATGCCTGGTCCTGCATACCCAACTCGTAGATGCCTTCGACCACGACTTCGCCCACGAGTGTCTGATCGCCGGTCACGATCCGCTGATGACGGATCACGTTGCCTGACGGATGGATCGGTGGGTGGCTGCCGTCGATGGCCCGCTCAGGATCCGTCAACGGGGTCGTCACCTCGTACTCGACCACGATCGCCTCGAGCGCTCGTCGACATGTTTCGGGATGATCGGCCGCGACGGCAGCGATCGGCTCGCCGACGTAGCGCACGACATCGCTGGCGAAGACCGGTTGGTCACTGCTGATCAACCCGTACGTGGGCTTGCCAGGCACGTCGTCTGAGGTCACGATCGCGGCGACTCCTTCGATACGCCACGCTGGTGACACGTCGATGCGCACGATCCTCGCGGAGGGGTGGGGCGATCGGAGGGTGGCACCCCACAGGAACCCGTCGGCCGACAGGTCGCCTGAGAACGAGAACGATCCCTGCACCTTGGCAATGCCGTCGGGCCGCGGGGGGCTGTCACCCAACCGACCGCTGATGATGCCTTCTCGGGTCGCCGTGCTCACGGTTGAGCCTGCCGCGAGACGGCCACGCGCTGCACGGCCTCGATGATGCGGCCGTACCCCGTGCATCTGCAGATGTTGCCCGACAGCTCCTCGCGGATCTCGGTGTCGGTCGGCTCCGAGTTGCGCTCGAGCAATGCGTGCGCAGCCATGATCAGTCCGGGCGTGCAGAATCCGCACTGCACGGCGCCGAACTCGACGAACGCCTGTTGCACGTCGCTGGGAGCGCCAAGAGGAGCGATTCCTTCGATCGTGACGATCTCTTGTCCCGTCGCTGCCGCCGCCAGCACCAGGCAACTGCACACCAACTCGTTGTCGAGCATCACACTGCACGAACCGCACTCACCCTGCTCGCACGCCCCTTTGCTACCCATCAGGCCCAGCCGCTCGCGCAGCACATACAGCAGGCTTTCCCCGATCCAGGCATCACGGACCTGGTGCAGCGAGCCGTTCACGTGGAGGTCGAAGTGCTGGTGTTCAGCCATTCGGAAACGCCCTCCGCAGCAGTCTTCGAGCGAGAACGGCGACGGCGTGCCGCCGATACTCGGCCGTGGAGCGATGGTCATCGATCGGGCGGGCAGCCGATGCAGCGAGGTTGCCGAACTCGATGGCATCGGCATCCGAGACCGAGCGAGTGTCGTGATCGACCGCCGTCCCCGCGAACGACTCGGCCTCGGCGCACCGGATGATCGTCGGCCCGACCGAACCGAGCGCCAGCCGCACTCCCCCGACGTCGTCGACAGCCAGACATGCCCCGGCATTGGAGATGACCATCGCGTTGCGCACGCCGACCTTGGCGTAACCCTGCCACTGGGTGAACACCGGTATCGACACCGATTCGATCAATTCCCCCGGCAGCAGTGCGGTGCGCTTCGGTCCGATCATGAACGCGCCGAATGCGAGGGACCGACTGCCGCCGGCCGATACGAGGTGCACGACCGCCTCGAGCGCGGCCAGAACAGGCAGCCCATCGCCGGCTGGCGAGCACGTGGCCACGTTGCCACCGAGGGTCGCTGCGTGGCGGATCTGTGGGGATCCGACCGTGCGTGCAGCCTGACAGAGCGCCGGGACCCATTGCCCGAACGGGTCGGCCTCCAGTTCGGCGTACGTCACGCCGGCGCCGATGCGCAGCGTCGCCGACCCGGCGTCGTGCGACCAGGTGCGCAACTCGGGAATCCGCGAAACGGCGATCACGCTCTCCGGCCGCCGATGACCGCCGTTGATCTCCACCATCACGTCGGTTCCGCCCGCGAGCACCATCGAGGTCGGCTCGTCCGCGAGTGCAGACAGCGCCTCGGAGAGAGTGGTCGAGATCAGCAGGCTCATGTCCCCGTGGACATTACATTTCGTCACGGTGCACAGCAGGTAACCGGCGAGCGGCTAAACGATCTTGAAGGTGTGGATGCTCGGATCTGGAGCCGGAAAATGGGGATCGACGTCGTGCAGTGCACCGAGGAGAATCTTGGCGACGGCCAGGTTCCGTACCCAGTTGTGGTCGGCGGGCACCACGTACCACGGCGCGTGCGACGTCGACGTTTTGCCGATCATGTCCTGGTAGGCCTCCTGGAACTTCGGCCACAGCTTGCGATCGGCGAGGTCGCCCTCGCGGAACTTCCAGCTCTTGGTCGGGTCGTCGAGGCGGTCCTGGAACCGTCGCGCCTGCTCGGCCTTCGACACGTGGAGGAAGCACTTGACGATCTTGGTCCCTTCGTCGCTCAGCATTCGCTCGAACTCGTTGATGTGTCGGTACCGCCTGCTCCACACCTGCTGCGTGACGAAGCCCTTCACCCGAACCACCAGCACGTCTTCGTAGTGGCTGCGGTTGAACACGCCGATCTCGCCGTCGGCGGGGCATGCGGCGTGGACGCGCCACAGGTAGTCCTGCGCAGTCTCGCGGCCGCCTGGAGCCTTGAAGCTGGTCACCCTGACACCGGCCGGGTTGAGGCCCGACAGGATCGAGCGAACCGTGCCGTCCTTGCCGGCGGCATCGCGAGCCTGCAGCACGAGGAGCACGCTGCTCGTGGCCTGCGCGGCCAACCGCTGCTGCAGCTCATCGAGCATCAGCTTCACGTGCTCGAGCTCAGCGAGGGCTGCTTCCTTGTGCCAGCCGAGCTTGTCGCCCGGGTCGCACTTGCTGAGTTGGAACGACTTCGGTTTCGACACCCGGAGGTCGGCGATTCGGTTGGAAGCCATGGCGGGACGGTAGTTCAGCCGATGACGAACGGACAGTGCCGGCACCCGCTCTCGCAGCAATAACTGCGGTCAGCGAGAAACGCCGCGGTGAAAACCATGAGCCGTGTCGAGGGATCCTCGTAGCACGGCTCCCCTGCGGCGACAGCCCTGGCGTGAGCCTGCATGATCTCGGCGAGTCGCGGATGTTGCGGCGACAGTCGGTCCACGCGGGCACGCTCGAGGAACTCATCGCGCAATTGCGGCACGATCGTCAACGGTATCCGCTCGGTGTCGTTGACAACCCACACCGCATGACTAAGGTGCCCCACAGTCGACGTGTGATGGGAGTCACATCGCAACCGTCACGTCAGCGACACAAAATCACCGAATCATGAGGGGGAAATGGTGCGACTCAGGCAACGATCGAACAAGCGAATCATCACGGCGACGGTACTCAGCCTCGGGCTGATCGCCGCAGCATGCGGCAGCGACAGCAAGAGCAGTCCCACCGTTGCAAGCACGGGCGAGACCACGGCAGCATCGCCTGAGACGACCGCAGCGTCCGGTGGCACCGAGACCACGGCTGCAGCGCCGGCCGAAAGCTCCGCACCCACGACAGCGGCTGCCGCGAAGCCCGTCGCCGGCGGATCCGTCGTGATGGGCATCGAGGCAGACACCTCCAGCCCGTGGCGGCCGTACGAGATGCTGTGCGCGATCTCGTGCCATCAGGTGATCCGCAACATCTACGACACGTTGGCGATGCCGACCGCGGATGGCAAGGCGGCCCCGTACCTCGCTGAATCGATCACGCCGAACGCGGACTCCACCGAATGGACCATCAAGGCCCGCGCCGGCGTCACGTTCCACGACGGCACGCCGTTCGACGGCGCGGCGATCGTCGAGAATCTCACTCGCGCCAAGACGGGTGCCCTCACCGGCAACATCTTGCGACCGATCGACAGCGTCACCGTTGATGCGGCCGACCCGTTGACCGTGCACATCAAGATGAACACGTCGTGGGCTGCATTCCCGTTCGCACTCATGGGGCAGGCCTCGTACATGGCCTCGCCCGCGTGGCTCGCCGCCAGCGACACCAACGAAGCGTTGCGGTCGCAGCCCGTGGGTACCGGTCCGTTCATGTATGTAGACTACAAGCCCAACGAGTACTTCAAGATGAACAAGAACCCGAACTACTGGAACAAGCCGTACCCGTATCTCGACTCGGTCGAGTTCCGTCCGATCCCCGACGCGTTGAACCGCCGCGACGCGCTGAAGAGCGGCACCATCGACATCTTGCACACGACCAACGGCGAGACCATCGCCGAGATGCGTGACACCAAAGAGTTCCCGATGGAAGAGATCACCAACACGGCCGAGACCGCCTACACCTTGCTGCACGTGACGCAGGATGGCTCGCCACTCAACGACGTTCGGGTGCGTTGCGCACTTGCATACGCTTCCGATGAGCAGGCGATCATCGACTCGATCAGCGCCGGTGTCGGCCAGCTCGCATCCGGCCCGTTCTCGCCCGATCAGGTCGGCTACCTGGCCGATACGGGGTTCCCGTTGAAGCAGGACATGGCCAAGGCGCAAGACCTGATCGCGCAGTACAAGGTCGACCACCCTGGCAAGCTCACCCTGTCGTTGGCTGCCACGCAGGACGAGACCAACCTGACGATCGCCCAGTTCCAGAAGCAGTGGTACGAAGAAGCCGGGATCGACGAGGTGACGATCGACCAGATCGACCAGGGCAACTACATCCTCACGGCCGTGCTCGGCAACTTCCAGGTGTTCCAATGGCGAAACCACGGTGGTATCGACCTCGACATGCAGTACCACTGGTGGCACTCGTCGAGCTCGCTGCCCGTCGGCCAGTTGGCACTGAACTTCGGTCGTATCAAGGATCCGCAGCTCGACGCTCTGCTCGACGAGAACCGGGCCAGCACGGATCCGGTGCGCAAGAAGGCGATCGCCGAGGAGGTCAACAAGCTGTTCGCCACCCAGTGCTACAACATCTGGGGCGCCTACACCATCTGGGGAACGCCCCACAAGGCTGATGTCCAAGGTGTCGGGAACTTCAAGTTGCCCGACGGAAGCGAAGGCGTGCCCGGCGCCGGTATCGCCGGCACGTTCTACATGATGACCGTCTGGCGAGGCGGCCAGTGACCTCCAAGGGCTGCGTGACACAAGAGGGTTAGTGCGTCGATGCGCTACTTCCTGAACCGACTGGTGCAGCTGGCAATCGTCGTCTTCGCGGTCACGTTCCTCACGTCCGTCGCCCTCCGGTTCTTGCCGGGGGGCTCGGACGTGGTGGTCGCGCTGAAGACGGGGCCGGGCGCCACCGCCGCACAGGCCCAGGCCGTGAAGCATGACCTGGGGCTCGACCGTTCCGTCGTGTCGCAGTACTTCGACTGGATGCACAAGTTCGTCACCGGCAACTGGGGCTTCACGTTCCAGACCAACCAGTCGATCAAGGCCGAGGTCGTCAGGGCACTGCCGATCTCGGCGTTCATCATGATCTACGCCCAGATCCTCTCGCTGCTGTTCGCCCTTCCGGTGGCGATGTGGTCCGCGTATCGGCAAGGTTCCAAGTTCGACCGGATCGGCACCACGACGGCTTTCGGTCTGCTGTCGGCACCGAACTACATCGTGGCGCCGGTCTTGATGGCCGCGTTCAGCGTGCAACGGAAATGGGTCCCGTTCCCGTCGATCTACGCCGGGCTCGGCGACCCGGTCGCCCACTTCAAGGCATTCGTCCTTCCGGTCGTGACCGTCGCCATCCCGCTGTACGCCGGGTACATGCGATTGTTGCGATCCGACATGGTCGCCACGCTCCAGAGCGATTTCATCACCACCGCGCGAGCGAGTGGCGTGGGCACGTGGAGCATCCTGTTCAAGCATGCGCTGCGACCATCGCTGTTCTCGATCGTCACGGCGGCTGCTGTCAACATCGGGGCTCTGATGGGTGGCGTGGTGATTGTCGAACAGTTCTTCTTGCTCAATGGCATGGGCCGGCTGACCGTGGAGAGCATCTTCAGGCGTGAGTACCCGACCGTGCAGTACGCCGTCGTGGTGCTGGCGCTGATCTACGTGGTCGTCAACTTCATGATCGATCTCGCGTACGCGTGGATCGATCCTCGCGTACGGATGGGACGTGCGTTGGGATGACCACGATGACCATGGCCGAAGTCGGCAGCCCAGCCGTTCCACCCGTCGAGCCACCGCTGGCCACGCCGAAGCGTCACCGCAAGCGCGGTCGCATCACACTGTGGCTCGCCGTGGCGTGGCTGGCGTTCATCACCATCTCCGCGGTCGGCGCCAACTTCTTGCCCTACATCAAGCACAGCTGCAGTCAGTACGCCAATCCCAAGCAATGCAGCACGGCGGTCAAGGGCGACCTCCTCAAGATCGAAAAGCCACCGGCGTGGGCCTGGTTCTCGCATCCGGAGAAGAACATCGGGAAAGGGCCCGAGCGCACGGGATGGTTCGGTACCGATCGCAATGGCTACGACCTGTTCTCGAGGTCGATGTTCGGGGCGCGCAACTCGCTCCTGATCGGAGGGTTTTCGATCACGTTCGGACTCCTCTTCGGAACCGTGCTCGGAATGATCTCCGGCTACTACCGCGGTTGGGCTGATCGCATCATCGAGGTGGTGACCAACATCCTCCTTGCATTCCCGGCATTGCTGCTCGCCATCTTCATCGTCACCTTCAGCGACAAACCCAACAGCACATCCTCCGCGTCCGACACGAGGTCCATCGGCCCGATCATCATCGCTTTGTCGATACTGGCGATACCGCCATTGACGCGCCTCGTGCGTGCCAACACGATCATGTATTCGCAACGCGAGTTCGTGATGGCGGCACGCAGCATCGGCGCGCCCAACCGGCGAATCCTCGTCCGCGAGATCCTGCCCAACATCATTCCGACGTTGCTGTCGTTCGCACTGACGGGGCTCGCCCTGCTACTGGTTGCAGAAGGCGCCCTCGCTGCGTTGGGCTTGTCTGTCGAGGCGCCGCTGCCCACATGGGGGCGCATGATCTCATCCGGCCAAGAGCGGCTGCGCAGCGGCATCTGGTGGCCGGCGTTGATGCCCGCGCTGGTGATGTTCCTGACCATATTGTGCATCAACTTGCTCGGCGACATCCTGGCCGAACGATTCAACACGCGCGAGACCATTGCATGAGCGCAACGCTGCAGGTCTCGCTGCGTGGCAAGGACGGGCCCCTCCTCGAGGTGACCGATCTCCACACCCACTTCAAGACGGCGCGCGGGTTGGTTCGATCGGTCGACGGTGTCAGCTTCGACCTCGATCGCGGCGCGGCGCTGGGGATCGTCGGCGAGTCAGGGTCAGGCAAGACGGTGCTGTCGAGATCGATCATGGGGCTGCTGCCGAAGCGCAACACGGTCAAGTCGGGCTCTGTCATCTTCGAAGGTCAAGAACTGATCAACATGTCGCTCCGACAGCGCCAGGCGATCTGGGGCAAGGAGATGTCGATGATCTTCCAGGATCCGATGACGTCGCTGAACCCCGTGATGCGTGTTGGCAAGCAGATCGGTGAGGGCTTGCGGATGCACCTCGGCATGTCGAAAGCGGCGGCCCGGGCGACGGCGTTGAAGTTGCTCCAAGATGTCCGCATCCCGAGCCCCGACCGTCGGCTCGATCAGTACGCGTTCGAGCTCAGCGGTGGCATGCGCCAGCGAATCATGATCGCGTTGGCGATGTCGTGTGGCCCGACGTTGATGTTCGCCGACGAGCCGACGACCGCACTCGACGTCACGGTGCAAGCGCAGATACTCGACCTGCTCGATGAACAGCGTCGAGAGCGAAACATGTCGCTGATCCTGGTGACGCACGATCTCGGTGTCGTCGCCGGTCGTACAGATCGGATTGCCGTGATGTACGGCGGCAAGTTGGTCGAGATGGCGGGGACGGCCCAACTGTTCTCCGACATGAAGATGCCGTACACCGAAGCGTTGTTGCAAAGCATCCCCAAGCTGACCGACCCCAGTCACACGCGACTCAACGTGATTGCCGGACGGCCTCCCGATCTCGTCAATCCACCGCGGGGTTGCCGGTTCGCGCCGCGGTGCCCGTACGCGCAGGCCCGCTGCACGGAGGAGGAACCGCCGTTGATCGCCACGCCCGACGACCCGACCCATACGTATAGGTGCTGGTTTCCAGTCGGCTCGCCCGACTACCACGCCGCCAAGGAACGCATCCAGGCAGGAGCTGCCTGATGGCCGGAACCGGCAAGGCCCATCTTCGTGACTCGGGCGACGTGCTGCTGCGCGTCGAGGATCTCGTGGTCGAGTTCCCGGTCGGCCACACCGGTCTCACGGTCAACGCCGTCAGTGGCATCAGCCTCGACGTGCTGCGCGGCGAGACGCTGGGTGTCGTCGGCGAGTCGGGCTGCGGCAAGAGCACGACCGGTCGGGCGATCATGCAGCTACCACGACCCACGAGCGGCTCGGTGATGTTCGAGGGTCGTCAGCTCACCGAGATGGGCGGTGACGACATGCGCGAGGCGCGGACTCGCATGCAGATGATCTTCCAGGACCCGATCTCGTCATTGAACCCGCGCCGCAAGGTGCGCGACATCGTGATGGAGCCGCTGGCGATCTGGAAGCGTGGCACGAAGAGCGAACAGGCGACGAAGGTCGACGCTCTGCTGCAGGAGGTGGGCATCGATCCTCTCCGTGCTGGTGAGAGCCAGCCGCACCAGTTCTCGGGCGGGCAGTGTCAACGCATCTCGATCGCCCGCTCGCTGGTGCTGGACCCGACGCTGATCATCTGCGACGAGCCGGTCAGCGCTCTCGACGTCAGCGTGCAGGCCCAGGTGCTGAACCTGCTCGAGGATCTCAAGCTGAAATACGGGCTGACGTTGATCTTCATCGCCCACGATCTGGCGGTGGTGAAGAACATCAGCGACCGCGTCGCCGTGATGTACCTCGGCAAGATCTGTGAGGTCGCCCCGTCCGACGACCTGTACCGGGCGCCGGCGCACCACTACACGCAGGTGCTGCTCAACTCGATCCCGGTCGCCGATCCCACCGTCGTCATGGCGCGGACGGCTATCGAGGGCGAGCCACCATCGGCGGTGCTCCCGCCTCCCGGCTGCCGATTCCATCCGCGCTGCCCCGCTGCCGACGACACGTGCCGTCTCGAGGAGCCCAAGCTCCGGGCGATCGGCACCGGCCACTTCGTGGCCTGTCATCACCCGATCCACGGTGACGAGGTCGCTGTGTCGGTGGGCCAACTCAATGCCGAGGCGCTGCCCTAGCGCGCGCTCTGGCCAGTCCGATGCGAGTCGCCCAGTGCTCGATCGCGACAGCAGCGAGAATCACGATCGACGGCTCCGCCGATGAGCGAATGCGATGGCCGCCGTAGATCACCACGGTCGTCACCATCGCGATCAACACCGGAATCAGCAGCACAGCACGGTCACGACGGCGAGTCGAGATGGCACCGATCGCGGCGATCGGCGCGAGCGCCCAGAACGAGGCGATGCCGGCCCATGCGGCCCATCGCTCGCGCTCTTCCCCCACGTCGCCGCGCACCATGTCGCGGAGTGCGAACAGATCGAGTGACCGACCCACACGCTGCAGCACGACGCGTGGAACGCTCGACAAGTGTTCGTGCACGTAGCTGAGCGCCTCCTGTCGCTGCCGGGCAGCCCGCATCGACGGGTCCTCGCCGGCGATGTTGCCGGGATCGTTGACCAGGCAGAGCAACGACCACCCGCCCTGTGCGGGCCCGTAGTAGGTGTCGGGGCAGTTCGCGCCCAGCAGCGCGCCTCCCTCGTTGGTCGTCAAGGCAATGGGCTTCTCGAAGCGCGCCAGGTTGAAGATCGTCCACGGCACCAGCAGGGTAAACGCAACGCCCGTTGCGGCCAGCACGTGGGTCCAGGGGCGCGCCAGACCGGCTCGCTTGCCGACGACCCAGAGCACGAGGGCCGCCGCCGGTGCGAACAGCACCACTTCGCTGCGCGCCAGGGTGCCGAGCCCGATGGCGACGCCGATCAACACCGCGGAGCGCATCGTTGGTGTGTCGGCCCAAACCAGAACTGCCCAGAGTGCCAATGCGATCAGCAGGCAGCTGACGCTCTCCGACATGACCAAGCCGTCGCTGATCCACAGGTTCGGATAGACGGCGGCGATCGCGGCGGCGACCAGGCCGACACGATGGCCGCCGACACGCCGGCCAACCAGCCCGATGATCGCCACGGTCGCCACCCCGCAGGCGACGGTGACCATTCGCTGCCGATTGAACGGATCGCTCCCCCAGCTCACGAAGGACATGAGCGTCGACGTCAGCGGTCCATGCTCTGCACCCGGTTGATCGACGAACACTTCGCGGAACCACACCCCGTGCGCCAGCTGTTGGGCCTGCGCGCTGTAGTACAGCGAGTCGTTCAACAGCAGTCGGGTGTCCCACTTGGTGGCCATGAATCGAACGATTCGCAGCAGCGCCCCGAATGCGACGATTGCCGTGAGGTTCCGCCGGAAGGGTTGCCCGCCCTCGGGCTGTCCATCGACGGTCTCCCCCACAGCGGCCGAGGCTACTGTCACACCCACTTGCTACCGTCGCCTCGTGGCGACAGGTGTCAGCACAGCTGGGCGGCGCAGCCCCATAGCGGGGTGCCTCTCGGCGTACCGATTCGGGTCTGGCGACCCCACGACCCGGCTGGCGCATGGTGAGTTCTGGAGGGCTTCGTACACGCCGGTCGGAACCGCGACATTGCACATCACCTGGAGCGGAGACACGGTGGACGCCGAGGCGTGGGGCGAGGGCCGCGAGTGGATGCTGGGACGCGTGGCCGCGATGACCGGCGTGCACGATCCCGGGCACCGATTCGACGAGGCGCATCCATCGGTGCTGCGCGCTCAGCGGAACCACCCAGAGGTGTGCTTCGGGGCCAGTCACATGCTGTACCACGAGCTCGTGCCGACGGTGATCGGCCAGAGGATCACCGGCGGCGAAGCAATTCGACAGTGGCATCGGCTGTGCCGCCGCCTCGGCGAACCAGCGCCCGGCCCCGTTGCGCAGCGCGCCCCCGGTCTGACCCTGCCGCCGTCGCCTGCCGCACTGTCCGGGCATCCCGCGTGGTGGTTCCATCCGCTCGGAATCGAGGCCAAGCGCGCCGAAGCGTTACGGGCGATCGCCAAGCACGCCGGCAAGTTGTGGGGCTGGGCTGAACTGCCCAGTGCCGAGCTGTCTGCCAAGTTGGAGTTGGTCCCCGGCGTCGGGCAGTGGACGATCGGGTCGGTCCTGGCTTCGGCAATCGGCGACCCCGACGCAGTTGCGGTCGGTGACTTCCATCTCAAGAACCTGGTGTCATTTGCCCTGGCGGGCGAGGCGCGAGGCACTGACGAGCGCATGCTCGAGCTCCTCGCTCCGTACGCAGGTCAACGCGGGCGGGTCGTGAAATTGTTGCAACTCGACGGCCACTGGCCGCCCGCGTTCGGGCCGCGTCAGCGAATCCTGCCGATGGCCCGATGGTGAACGGTCGCCTCTGTTAGCTTCTCGTCCGGCCCTCCCAGGCCCGTCGACCACCAATGACACAGACCCTCGGACCACAACACGATGCCGTCGGCGATGCGTCGACAGGCTGGCATCGCATACTGCGCAAAGCTGGGTTGGTCTACATCTACTCGCGCCTGTGCGTGCTGGCCGGTGCGGCCATCGTCGCCGCCGAGCTGCGCAAGGACATCGACCAGGTCAAAGGGCTTCCGAACGTCCCATTTGCCGATCCGAACCTGGTCGGCAGGGCGACGCCGAAGTCGGCACTCGGGCCGATGCTCGACGTGTTGTCGTCGTGGGACGGGATCTGGTACCTGCGGATCGTGCGCAACGGGTACCCGCGGCACGTTCAACCCCACGTGACGTACTTCGTGGCCGATGCCCGCGCCGCGTTCTTCCCGGCCTACCCGATGCTGGTCCGGCTGGTCGACAAGGTGCTCCCGGCCGGCGACACGGCGGCTGCTCTGGCCACCAACTTCGTGCTGGGAGCGATCGCCGTCTTCTTGCTGGGCGTGATCGCCCGCCAGTTGTACGGCGACCAGATCGCGGCCAAGGCGATGGTGCTCGGTGCGATGTTCCCAGGCAGCTTCGTGTTGTCGTTCGCGTACACCGAAGCGCTCCTGTTGGTCTTCGCCATGGGATGCCTCTGGTGCCTGATGAACGAACGCTGGGTGGCTGCGGGTCTGCTGGCTGCCCTCGGCACGGCGACCAGACCGAATGGGTTGGCGCTCGCGCTGGCCTGTGCAGTCGCGTCCGTTCTGGCGATCCGCCGCGACCGCGCCTGGCGGTCACTCGCTGCGCCCGTGCTGGCACCGGTGGGCTTCGTCGCATTTCAGCTGTGGCTCGGTCATCACACCGGTGAGGCAGGAGTGTGGTTCCGTGTCCAGAGCGAGGCGTGGGGTGAAGGTGCCAGCTACGGGTTGACCGCGATCCGCAAGACGTTCGAAGCGTTCGCCCAGCCGCTCACATCGCCGACCAACATCATCACCGCCGCCTCGGTGATGGCGATGCTCTTGATGATCTACTTCGTCAAACGCAAGCCGCTGCCGCCACCCATGCTCGCCTACAGCATCGGGATCCTGGCCCTGATGTTGTTGCCCAACACCGTCACGGCCCGACCGCGCTTCTTGTACACCGCCTTCCCGCTGTTCATTTCGGCGGCGGCCTTCTTGCACTCCGTACGCCGCGACTGGTGGCCGTACGTGATCGGTGCGTGTAGCGCCGGCCTGGTGACCCTCACTGCGCTGTACGGCGTCTTCGGGGCGATTCCGTGACGTGGCGCCGCCACGTGTCGGGCCAGCGGCTCGGCGTGTCGGCGCTGGCGCTGCTCGCCTACCTCCCCGCGTTGCTCGCTGTTCCCGGTCGGATGCCGAGCGACACCAAGCTGTACCTGTACCTCGATCCCGGTCGGCTGATATCCGACGCCCCGTACACGTGGGACAACCGCCAGTTTGCCGGATGGGTGCCGCACCAGACGGTCACCTACCTGTGGCCGTCGGGTCCGTGGTACTGGCTGTTCGAACAGCTGCGCGTGCCGGACTGGGTCGCACACCGGCTGTGGATCGCCACGCTGTTGTTCGCCGGTGGGCTCGGTGTGCGCTGGGCCGCCCGCCATCTCGGCCTGGCCGGTGCCGGTGCCATCACTGCGGCCTTCGTCTACCAGCTCTCGCCGTACATCCTGCCGTACTTGTCGCGGACCTCGCTGATGCTGCTGCCCTGGGCGTCGGTCGGCTGGTTGGTGGGGCTGACCGTGCGGTCGGCGACGCGCACGAAGTGGCGCGACCCGGCGATCTTCGCGTTGGTGATCTTCACCGTCGGGTCCCCCAACGCGACCGCCTTGGCGATGATCGCGCCGGCACCGGTGTTGTGGCTGGCCAACGCGGCATGGCAGCGGTCGGTGCCGTGGCGACGGGCCGTCGCCGCGGCATTGCGCATCGGCGGATTGAGCCTGGGTGTTTCGTTGTGGTGGATCGCCATGCTGGCCGTGCAGGGCCGGCACGGCGCGGACGTGCTGTCGTACTCGGAGACGCTGGAAGCCGTGTCGTTCACATCGGTCAGCACCGAGACACTGCGTGGCCTGGGCTACTGGCTGTTCTACATTCGCGACCCGACCGGATTCGCGACCAGCGCTTCAGCCGACTATCTCGAATCCGGGCGGATCATCGCCATCGGGTTCCTCCTCCTGATCTGTTGCGTGGCAGGGATCGCGCTCACGCGGTGGAGCCAGCGCCGCTATGCAGCCATGCTCGTGCTCGTCGGCATCGTGCTGGCCGTCGGCGTGCACCCCATCGCCAACCCCTCGCCGTTGATGTCTCGGCTGGCCACCTCGTCGCGCTCGACCCTGTCGCTGGCCGTCCGCAGCAGCACGCGAGCGCTGCCGTTGAGCAACCTGGGACTGGCCCTGGGGGCGGGTGCCTTGGCCACAGCGGCGTCCACACTGATAGCCCGCCGACGGCCACGCCTCCGCCTGTTGGCACCGTCGATCGTCATCTGGTTGGCGGTCCTCAACCTGCCTGCACTGTTCGACGGTGGGTTCGTGGATCCGGCACTGGAGCGCGACCAGAGCCCGCCGGCCGCATGGCAGCAGGCCGCGGCTGCGCTCGACGACGGATCGATGGAACACCGCGTGATGCAACTGCCCGGAGCGGAGTTCGGGGCCTTTCGCTGGGGCTACACGGTCGACCCGCCCCTGCCGGGCCTGACCGCCAAGCCACTGATCACACGCGACCTCCTGCCATTGGGCTCGCCTGCCGCAATGGACCTGTTGTACGCACTCGACGATCGCGCTCAGGCCAACACATTGGATCCGGCGTCGATCGCACCGGTTGCCCGGTTCTTCGCGGCCGACACGATCTGGGTCAGCAACGACATGGCGTTCGAGCGCTTCCGTACCCCGAGACCAGAGCTGACCAATGCCCTGTTCGCGGCCCGGCCCACCGGCCTGGCGGAGCCCACGACGTTCGGCACCCCAACACCGAACGTGCCCGAACTGGCGACACTCGACGAGACGGCCCTGGCCAAGGCGGTGATCGGCGAGCCGGTACCCCCGGTCGAACTGGTGAAGGTGGACGATCCCGCCGCGATGGTGCGCGCCGCGAAGCGACTGGTCGTGCTGGCGGGAAGCGGCGATGGGATCGTCGATGCGTCGGCGGCGGGCTTGTTGCAGGGTGATGAAGCGGTGCTCTACGCAGCCGACCTCGGCTCCACCGACCGCGTCAACGACGCCGATCTGGTGATCGTGACCGACTCGAACCGCGATCGTGCTCACCAGTGGCGCGGTACACAGGACGTCGTTGGTTTCACCGAGACCGGCGGTCCGGGAACTGACGTGTTGCAGCGGGACAGCGCGGATCAGCGCCTGCCCGTCTTTGCTGATCAGTCGCCCACACACCAGACGACCGCCACGGTCGATGGCCTCGACGTGCGCGCCACCAGCTACGGCGAGCCGTTCGCCTATCGGCCGGAGGACCGGCCGGCGATGGCCGTCGACGGCGACCCGACGACTGCATGGCTTGTGGCCGATCGGTTCGACCCCATCGGCCAGAGCATCGACGTGTCCGGAGACCTCACCGGCCTATCGCTGCAGCAGTCACAACAGTCAGGGGCCTCACGCATGATCTCCACGGTGCGGCTCGACTTCGGCAACGCCACGGCGTCGGTCGTCGACCTCGGCGACGCGTCGTTGCACGGTGGTGGCCAGGCGATCGACGTGCCGCCCGGGTCTTCGTCGGTGAGGATCACGATCCTTGCGGTCGCGCCGAGACCGGGCGCGACAGACCCGGGTGCATCCGCCGTCGGCTTCGCCGAGCTCGGCCTCGGCAGCCACGTCGAGACCGTACGCCTGCCCGATGATCTGCGTAGTGTTGCGTCGTCGACGCCGATGGCGATCGTGCTGACCAGGCTGCGCACGGACCCGCTGAACCGGTGGCGTAGCGACCCCGAGCCTCGGATCATCCGCCAGTTCGACCTCGATGCGAATCGCCGGTTCACCCCTCAGATCGTGCTACGCCGCGACGCGCGTGCTCCCGACGACGTGCTGAACCGCCTGGCCGGTGTCGACAGCGCCACGTCGAACCGACGATTGATCGGCGACCCGCAGTCGACAGCGGCCCATGCCATCGACGGCGATCCGACGACGGCGTGGACCTCGCCGTTCTCCGACATCGGCGGCTCCACGTTGACCATCCCACTGGTGCCGTCGGGGGCGACGGCGTCGTTGACCATCACGCAGCCGACGGACGATTCGCACAGCACCATCACCCGGGTCACGGTCACGGTCGGCGGCGCGTCGACGACCGTCGATGTGCCGCCGCCCGATGCCGACGGCCGCAGCACGATCGAGTTCTCGGCGGCGACGGGACCGTCGCTGTCGCTGTCGGTCGACGAGATCGCGCCACGCACGACCATCGATCGGCGCTACGCAGAAACCACCGTGTTGCCTGTCGCGATCCGCGAGCTCGGCGCCGTGTCGATCGCTGCGTCGCGGCAGGTCGGGCAGGCGCCCGAGTGCAGGACGGATCTTGTCGAGGTCGATGGTCAGGCGATACCGGTCCAGCTGTCCAGCGACACGATCGCCCAGCTGCTCGCCGGCTCCAGCGCGACGGTGACGATGTGCGGTCCGCTGCCGATCGACCTCGAGGCGGGCACGCATCAGGTCTCGACAGCACCGGGCAGCACCACCGGCATCGACGTCGATCAGGTCGTGTTGCGCAGCGGCATCGAGCCGGCCGAGACGGCACCGCCGACGGTCACCGTGCAGCGCACTCGCACCAGTCGCACGGCCACCATCACCGATTGCCCCGGTGGCTGCTGGCTGATCCTCGGTGAGGGATACAACGACGGTTGGCAGGCCGAGTTGGCGGGGAAGAGCCTCGGTGCGCCCCGGCAGATCTCCGGTGGGTTCAACGGCTGGCGGTTGCCGGGCTCGACGTCGCCGGTCACCGTGACCATGACATGGACGCCGCAGCGCACGATGTGGTTCGGCATGGGATTAGCGGCGCTTTCCGTGCTGGCTTGCGCCATCTTGATCTGGCGCGACAAGGCGAGGGACGACGTCCGCGGCCCTGCCACGCCGGTGCCCCAGTGGCCGCCGGCGATCGTCGGTCGTCGGCGGGCGTTCGTCACTGCAGCGGCCCTCGTCGTGCTGACCGGGTTGGTGATCTCACCCAAGTACGGGGTGCTGGCGGGCGTCGTCGGGCTGGCCGTGGTGTGGTTCAAACGACCGCTGGTCGCGGGTGCGGCGTCGCTCGCACTCGTCGGCGGTCTGGCGGTGTTGATCGTGCGCCGTCAGCTTCGCTACCGGCTCGTGGCAAATCCCTCGTGGCCTGCGGCATTCGACGATCTGCACCGGTTGGGGCTCCTGGTCGTCGTGCTGCTCTTCGCCTCGACAATCGCTGACGATTGCCCAGCCGATCAAGCCGAGCAAGTAGCGTGAACCCTCGTGTCACACGACCCGCGACCATGCTTGTCGGTGATTGTGCCGTGCTACAACGAACAGGGCACGATCTTGACACTGTTGAAGCATGTGGCCGAGTCGCCGTGGGTTCGGGAGATCATCGTGGTCGACGACGGCTCCACCGACGAGACGCGCCAGATCCTCATCAGCGTCGACGACCCGATCGTCCGTGTCGTGCTGCACGAGCGCAACCAGGGCAAGGGAGCAGCGCTGCGGACCGGCTTTCGCGAGGCGACCTCAGAATTCGTGATCGTGCAGGATGCCGACCTCGAGTATGACCCGAACGAGTTCGGTGATCTGTTGCCGCCGATCCTCGACGACAAGGCCGACGTCGTCTTCGGATCTCGGTTCTTGTCCGGGCGGCCACACCGCGTGCTGTACTTCTGGCACTCGATGGGCAATCGACTGTTGACGCTCGCCTCCAACATGTTCACCGGCCTCAATCTCTCCGACATGGAGACCTGCTACAAGTTGTTCCGCCGCGAGGTCCTCGAATCCATCACGATCGAAGAGAACCGCTTCGGATTCGAGCCGGAGATCACTGCCAAGGTCGCCAAGGGCGGTTGGCGGATCTACGAGGTCGGTATCTCCTACAGCGGCCGCACGTACGCCGATGGCAAGAAGATCGGACGACGCGACGCGCTTCGCGCCGTCTACTGCATCGTGCGCTACTCGAGGGTCGGCGACCGCTTTCGTCGCCGTGGCTGATGTTCCGTCGTCGGTCGACCCCGCGCACGCCGGCATCATTCGATACCGCTGACCACGATCTGCTCGCCGTCCTCGAAGAGCTCGAGCAGGCCAAGAACTACTCAGCATGGATCCTCGAACTGATCGCACCGCACGTCAGCGGTCGGATCCTCGAGGTCGGTGCGGGCCGCGGCACGTACTCGACGTACTTCGCCGATCGTGGGCACCTCACCGCACTCGAGCCGTCGGCCGCACAGAGTGCAGCGTTGCGCGAACGATTGAAGGACCACCCCAACGTCGTCGTGATCACCGCTCAGCTCGACGGAACCGCCGCACCCGGCTCGTACGACACCGTGGTCCTGTTGAACGTGCTCGAGCACATCCCCGACGATCATCAGGCACTCGGCGACATCTACGAGTCGCTGGCGCCGGGCGGCAAGATGGTGCTCTGGGTGCCGGCGTTCGAAGCGTTGTACGGCAAGTTCGACCAGCGCATCGGGCACTACCGCCGATACCGGCGCAACGAGCTGCTGGCACTCGTGCATCACGTCGGCTTCCAGCAGGTCACGGCGCGCTACACCAACCTGCCCGGGTACTTCGCCTGGTGGCTCGTCGTCAGGGTGCTGGGCCGCACGCCGACCGCCGGGCGCCTGGCATCGACATACGACCGCTACTTCATCCCTGTCATCCGGCGCGTCGAGCGTTTCGTGCGGCCACCAATCGGTCAGTCGTTGCTGGTCGTCGCCCAGCGGTCGTAGATGGCGCTGTCGACAGCGGCCCCACCGCAGCCGGTCTCACGCGCCGAACATCCTCGTGCCCACATCGCCGCCCTCGACGGGCTGCGTGGCCTGGCAGTCGTCGCCGTGTTGTTCTTCCATGCCGGCAAGCTGCAGGGCGGCTTCCTCGGTGTCGATCTGTTCTTCGCCCTGTCCGGCTTCCTGATCACATCGCTGCTGCTCGCCGAGGTCGAGACCAGGGGCCGCGTCGACGTACTGGCGTTCTGGGGGCGCCGATTCCGACGGTTGCTCCCAGCCGTGTTGCTGTTGCTGGTAGCGGTCACGGTCGTGACAACCATCGTCGCCAGCGTGCCCGAACGAGCCGCGACGCTCAGTGACGGGCCATGGGCGCAGGCGTACGTCGCCAACTGGCATGCCATCGCCGGCCACCGCGACTACTGGGCCTCGTTCGGCCTGCCGCGAATGTTCGGTCACCTGTGGAGCCTGGCGATCGAGGAGCAGTTCTACCTGATCTGGCCGGTCGTGGTTGCCCTGATCGCAGTCCGCAGCCGTCACGCCCATCGTGCCGTGATGATCGTCTGTGTGGTCACCTCGCTGCTGTCGCTCGCCCTGATGATCGCCCTGTTCGATCCGGCGGATCCGACGAGGGTGTACATCGGCACCGACACCCGTGCGAGCAGCCTGCTGCTCGGTGCTCTCTTCGCGGCAGCGCCGATGCGTCAGGCCACCCTGGCCCTCGCCTCTCGGCTGGCAGGCGGGTTCTCGATCGTGGTCGGGGTCATCGTGGCCACGATCGGGCTGTCGTGGTTCCTGATCGACGGACCATCGTCGACCTGGCTGTTCCGCGGTGGCCTGTTCGCCCATTCACTGTGTTCGGCTGTGCTGGTGGCCGGCTGCGCAGCGCGACCTGCAGCGACGGCATCGCGCTGGCTCGGTTGGGCACCGCTGCGAGTGACCGGTGTGTTGTCATACAGCCTCTATTTGTGGCACTGGCCGATGTACGCCCTGCTGTCCGAGCAGCGCACGGGTCTGTCGGGTTGGACCTTGCTGGCGTTGCGGATCGCTGCGTCGTTCGCGGCTGCGGCGATCTCCAAGGTCGCCGTCGAGGACCCCGTCCGCTTCCGTGCCACCTGGGCACGGGGTCGGCGCGGTGTGGTGACGCTGATCGGCGTATCGACTGCAGTCGCTGCGTTCTGGGTTGTGGTACCGCACCCGCACACCGCTCCTGCCGCATTCTCGGTCGATCAGTTTGCGTCGACAGCGGCGGCCATGCCGGCGTCGACGACCGATGTCGTGGCGTCGACCGCGTCACCGGCGGGCGCACCGGGTCCGGTGTCGACGCCCACCACGGCACCTGCCACGACCGTGGCGCCGACGACCACCACCGAGGCGTTGCTCGCCCCGACGACCCGGGTGTTGATGGTCGGTGATTCGATGGCGTTCGACGAGTGGCCAGCGGTGGCATCGGCGATGTTCGCCGGCAAGATCTCCATCGGCGGATACGTATCGCCGGGCGCCGGGCTGCTCGACACGCGGTACGACTCGTCGAAGGCGATCGACAAGATGGTCGTCGACTTCCGGCCCGACCTGGTGTTGTACCAGGGCTCGCTCTGGGACTCCGGCACGCCCGCAGCACAACGTCTCGCCTACCAGCGCTTCACCGATCTGGTGCTCGGTCAGGGCGCCCGCCTGGCGTTCATCACGATTCCGCCGTTGCGCGCCGACCATCAGGACCCAGGACATCTGGGGGCAGTCACCGGCATCATGCGCGCGATTGCCGAGGAGCACCCGGGTCAGGTCATCGTCCTCGACAGCGACGAGGTGTGGGGCCCCGTGTTCACGCAGGATGTCAACGGCGACAAGGTGCCGGAGCGCAAGCCCGACGGCGTGCATGTCTGCCCGTCCGGCGCGGCGATGTATGCGGTCTGGTTGACCGATCAACTGCAGCAGCGGTTCGCCGAGTTCGTTCCCGCGCCGCCCGCCGACTGGGTGACCGGCGACTGGATCAACGATCCGCGCTACACGCAACCCGAAGGCATCTGCGCGGCGCTGCCGTAGGCCCTAGCACGTCCCCGGTGGTTGCGGGGTCACGAGATAGCCATCGACGCCGACGGGAAGTTCGATCACGGCTGCCGGCAGCCGTAGGTCGCTGTACTCGTGCATCAAGGTCTTGGCCTCTGGCGGCAGATCGGTCATGAAGGTCAGCAAGGTGTGTCCCCAACGAGTGAACAGCAGCGTTCGCAGGTCGTCACGTCCGGCTGAGCACAACACTTGCAACAGATCGCCCTGCAGCCCGTCGGAGCGCTGTGCCTCGACAGTGCTCCGCGGGTCGAACGACGCCCGCACGACAGCGCCCGGCAACGCCGTGAACGCGTCGATCACTGGCTGACTGGCGACGTACCACAACGTCGCCAGGGCCTGGGTGTCGCGGACGACACGGAACGGCGTCACCCCCGCGATGCCCCACGGTCCGACACCTGCGTGGAGGTGTTGGTGTTTCTCCAACTCCAACGCCAAGCCGAATGCCACCGAACCCAGAGCAACCGGGTCGACCTCGTTGATCTGGTATGTGATCGCCGGATCGAGCGACGTTTCGAGTTGCGCCGCCAAGGCCCCGGTGATGGCGCTGTCGCGTTCGTACGGCACCTGGGCCGTGGCCGCTCGAGCGACACCGAGTCCAGTCACCGCACACGCGCACACAACGACGGCACCGGCGGCGATCTGCAACCGGCGATCCTCGAACGATCGTGCCGGATCGGGCTGTAGCCGCGACCGCCAGGTGAGCCAGCACGACCACACGCAGGTGGCAACCCACAACGCAACCAGTGGCAGCATCCAGCGGATCACGTACTCGAAGAAGACGCCGAAGATCCGCGTCGTGGACAAGAACCCCAACACCGTCGCGGCGACGAGCACCACGTAGAGCGAGAGCTCGGTACGTTCGCGGCGCTTCCACGCCCAACGCGCCGACGCCACGACCAGCACGGCGAACAACACGAATCCGAGGAAGTTGGGCGTGCTGCGCGGGTCCTTCTGTGCGTCGGCGATCCATGGCCCGAGCAGATTGAAGCGACCGATCATCGCCTTGATCGCGGCCCGCGGTCCGACGAAGGGCTCGCCAGGGTCCGAGAACTGGTGGTAGAGCTTGCGGAGGTTGCCCGTACCGGGGTGAAGCTGCTCGATCACCGGTGGGAGCCAGGCGACGATCAGCGTCGCGCTCCCGATCAGCAACCATCGCAACGGATGCCGTTCGATCAGGCGGTCGGTGCGCCACCAGACCCAGGCGAGCCATACCACTGCGCCACCCAGCAAGCCGCCGACGAGCACGGTGTAGCTGATGTGGGTCTGCACGCAGTGACTGCCGACGGCGACGGCGATCGGCAAGAGCGCCACGTGCTCGCACACGAGACCCCACACGAGCACCAGGAACAACGCGAATGCGAATACCGGCACCCACACGTTCCACGGTTCGAGGAAGAATCGTGGTGCGAGGGCCACGGCGACGATGGTCAAGCTCGAGGCCGTCAGTACGGCGATCGACGCGCCGCCGACGCGCCTGGCCACCAGCACTGCGCCGGCGATGGCTGCCAGATGGAGGAGATCGACGGCGCTGACGAGTGCAAAGGCGGTCGACCCGAAGACCTTGTAGAAGGGATACAACAGATAGGCCATGCTCGGCCCTGGTGTGGAACCGAGGTCCTTGACGCGGGCGGCGACGCCGATCAGCGGTGGATGGCGGGGAATAGAGCGCACCAGGAACTCGGTGTGAGAGAAGTCGCCGGTGAGGTACCACGTCGTGCTGGCGACGGAGGCCAGCGTGACGCCGAGGATGACCACCGCGGGCACCACTGCGAGGATCGGGTAGCGACGGATTGCGTCGGCGGACCGTGTCAGAGCCGATCGGATCACGGCAGTTCGGCGACGATCATCCGGGCAATTCGGTCGCTGCCCTCCTCCGTCAAACTTCCATCGGCGGCGCGGACCGCGACCGTCCCATCGATGCATGTCTCCCACCATTGGCACGGGAGTGAGGTCGCCGTCAGCTGATCGCCGACGAACCGAGTGGGATCGATCACCGTCGCTCCGGCGCGATCGGTGACTGCCTCGACGCCGCTGCGCCCGGGTTGCGCAACGATCACCACTCGGTGACCCCTGGCCGCCTTCACGGCTCGGGTCACCGCTGATGCATCGCACCCGGTCAGATCGGAGAACGACAGCACGACCGCTGCTGGGTCGAATTGATCGAGCGCCTGGCTGACTGCGTCGGCTGCGTCGCACCACGACGTCGCGCCCTCGTCCCACCGCAGGGTGTGCCCGTCTTCGTGGATGCGTCGAGTCACCGGGAGCTCGGTGGCGGTCAGGAATCCATCAGTCAACAGCACGACGTCGACCCGTGTGTCGTGGCCGGCAATCGTCGGCCATTGCCACCACACCAGCCCAACGACAATCGCAATGACCGACACGAGTTTGGCGGGTGCGCCGAGCAGCTCATGGACCCAGCGACGTGGAGGACTCACCAGGTCGTGAGGCTAGCAGGAGAGTATGGTCGGCATCCGTGGGAGACTGGTCAGCGACGCGGTGGCCGTTGCGCGCCGGTGCGATCGCTGCTGTCGCATCCATCGCCTTGCTCGTCCAGCGTGCCGGCATCGCCGGCGCCAGGTTGGGGGTCGGCCCGCGGGGTGCGGTACTGGCCCGATTTGATCTCGCCGCGCCGTTGCTGATCGCCCTGGTCGCGTTCGTCGCCGCCCGGCGATGTCTGGCGGGCCGCAGCACCGGTGCCCTCGGATTGGGGTGGATACCAGCGGTGTACGTCGGCTGGGCCCTCACCATCGTGTTCGCAAAGACGGCGTTGCATGTGCAGGCCTCACCGCGACAGTTGCTGACGACCCTCGTGTTCTTCCGAGTTGGCGGCACTCCCCTGTTCGGCCTCGGCGCCGGCCCATTGCTGCTGACGCTCGTGCTGACGGTATTGCTGATGCCGGCGCTCGTTGGTCTCCATCGCAGTGGTGCCGGCCGCAGGAGCCCGTGGATCGTCCCCGTCTGCCTCGTGATCCTCGCGCTCGCATTTCGCACCGCGTCTACGACGACCGATCACATCGCTCTGTTCGGCCCCCTGAGCTGGTTGCCGAACCACCTCGATCTCGTCGGTCTCGGTCTCGCCGTCGCCCTGATCGACATCTCCGTCGTGGGGAAACGTGCCCGTCGACGTCTTCGCCTCGGTGGGCTGCTGCTCGCTGTCGTTTCGTTCGCGGTTGCCGCGTTCGCGGTCGGTCTTGCGAGGTCGCCGGTGATGACCTCGTCGGCCGACGTCCATCTGTACGCGCTCATCGCCGTCACGTTCGCGGCAGGTCTGCTGTGCGCCGCGTGTCTGGTTCCACCGACGTTCACCCGGCGCGACGCCCCTCGGCTGTCGAGGGTTGTGGCGATCGCTGCGCCAGGCGTACTGCTGGCCGGCGAGCCGGCCTTCTCGCTGGTCGCCCGGCAGTACCACGAGCGGGTGTTCGAGTTCGACGGCGGTGTGTTCCTGCACGGCAACGTGGTCGCCCCGTTCATCTGGTCGCTGCTGATCGGCGGTGCGTTTGGTGTGGTGATCGTCGCAGTCGTCGGTGCCATCGACGTGATGCGGCACGGCCAGTGGCGAACGATGGTGACGTCTCGTCTCGCCCAGCCAGCCATCGTCGCCACGGGCTTCTTCGTTCGAGTCATCACGCTGCTGACGGTGTTACCGGAACGAACCGACGACGGCGACCCGCTCTTCTACCACACGACCGCGAACGTGCTCGCCCGTGGGCGCGGGTTCCTCGAACCCCTGCGGTGGCGCGACTTCGAGATCCACCGCCCCAGCGCGTTCCACGGCCCTCTCTATCCAGTCGTGCTGTCGATCAGCTCTCGATTCGGCGGTACGAGCTACTTCGACCACAAGATGATGTCGATCGTGATCGGGACCGCGGTCGTACTGGCGGCCGGCATACTCGGCCGCCGCCTCGGAGGCCCGTTCGTCGGTCTCGCCGCCGCGGCATTCGCTGCGGTGTACCCGAACCTCTGGCAGATCGACGGGTTGCTCTATCCCGAAGGATTGATGGCCCTACTGGTCACCGTCACCATGATCCTTGCGTACCGCTGGCGTGATCGGCCGCGTCCCGCCACGGCTGCGCTGTTGGGGGCGACGATGGCGCTCGCCGCGCTGGCGCGCGGGGAGGGCATCTTGCTGGTTCCGCTGCTGGCGGTCCCTTGGATGATGCTCACTCGATCGCTGCCGCGAGTCGTCCGCGTCCGCCACCTGCTGATGACCGTCGCCGCATGCGTTGCCGTACTGGCACCTTGGATGATCCGCAACGCAACGACGTTCGAGAACTTCGTGCCGCTCTCGACGAATGGCAACGAAGTGATGGTGTACGCGAACTGCGCGACGGTGTACAACGGGCCGTTCGTCGGATACTGGGATTTCCAGTGTCAGCAGAAGGTCCGCGCTGCGCAGGGTGAACCTCCGGGCGACGAGTCGCAGGTCGCGCTGTACTGGCGGTCGCTCGGGTTCGACTACGCACGCGAGCACGCTGGTGAACTGCCGCGCGTGGTGATCCTGCGCGTGCTGCGTCAGTGGGAGTTGTTCCATCCGTTGCAGAACGTCGACCTCGGTGGCATCGAGGGTCGCAATCACGACGCCAGCACTCTGGGCTTGATGATGTTCTACTGCCTCGCGTCGCTGTCGGTCGTCGGTGTCGTCTCGATGCGTCGCCGTCGCATCCCACTGCTGCCGTTGGGGGTCCAGTTCCTCAGTGTCACCATCACCTCGGCGTACACCTACGGGAGCGTGCGGTTCCGCGCCCCGGCCGAGCCGGCGCTGTGCGTGCTCGGCGCCGTCGGCCTCGTACCGGTCGTCGCACTCGCTCGACGCTGGTTGGCTCGCGGGTCCGATCACCAGTCGGATGCAGCGGACGCCGACGGTGCGCCGTTCGTACTCGGCGGTTCGGGTGGGCTGCGACCGCGGCTGGCCGGGGCGTGGCAGCGCAGCGCGTGCCTGACGTGGGCTGCGATCGGTTCGGTGCTGGGGCTGATCGCGTTGCCGTTGCGGGGTCTGTATCACACGACTGGCGGCACCATGGAAGAAGCCTTCATGATGGTCTTCCCCGAGCGCATGTTGAAAGGTGACCTACCCAACCGCGACTTCCTGCATCTGTACGGTCCCGGGGCGCTGCAGGTGCTGGCGGGTTGGTACAAGGTGGTCGGCATCTCGCTGGAATCGGAGCGCACGTTCGGCCTCATCCAGCACGTGGCCATCATTTTCGCCCTGTTCACGCTGGCCCGCCCATGGGGCCGGCTTGCTGCGTCGGCAGTGGCCGGGCTTGCCGTGTTCTACGTGCTGACCCCGATCGGTTTGACTGCCATGGCGTGGAACGGAGGCCTGGCGCTGTGCCTGTGGAGCATCGTGTTCGCCTTGCGCGCCCGGACCGTGGCCAACCCACAGCGCTCGCTGATCGCCGCCGGACTGTTGGCCGGTCTGGCGTTGACCTACCGGCCCGATCTCGCGTTGGCGCTGGGCATCGTCTATGGCTGGTGCCTGTGGCGAAACGCGCGGTGGCGAACCGTGGTCGTCGCCGCCATCGTCGGCCTGCTGCCGATGTGGGTCCACGTGGCACTGGTCGGCCCGAGCGTGGCGTTCCGTGGCATGGTGATCGACCCGGTGTTCAATCTCCGTGCCGGACGCGAATTGCCCCGCCCGCCATCGTGGGGGCACCTCGACGGGTCGCTGCAGGCAATTGCCGAGCTCGTCCCTCCGTGGTGGAAGCTGCCTGCTCTCTCGGCCGACAAGGCGCTGTTCGTGTGGTTCTTCGCCATGCTGATCGTCCCGCTGATCCTGCTGTGGGTGTCGATCCGGCTGTGGCGCCAGTCGGCGACGCCGCGAGCAGCGACACTGCTGTGCGGAGCCTTGTTCAGCGTGGGCATCGCACCGCAGGCGCTGCAACGACCCGATTCGACGCACCTCAGCTGGGTCACCTGCATCTCGTTCCCGCTGCTGATCCTCGCAATCGCCGAGCTGATCCGCACCCGCCATCCGCGCACCACCGACCGGCAGCGGGTGATGGCCGGTCTCGGCGTCGCGGTCGCCCTCACACTGGTCGTCGCCCCACTGTTCACGTTCCGGTACTACCTCCTGCACACCAGGGTCAGCGCCGGCAACGTGCAGACGCCGTTCCCCGTCTCGCGGCACGGCCGTCGCTTCTATCTCGGCGACTTCGGGCCGTACCTGGCCAGCCGCGATGTGATCGCCGATCTCGACAAGCTCTCCAAACCCGGCGAACGCCTGCTGGTCGGCCCGAGCGACCTGCGTCGCACCTGGTACAGCGATGCCTTCTTCTACTACCTGTTCCCCGAGCTCACCCCTGCCACGTACTTCATCGAGATGGATCCCGGGTTGGCCAATGCCCCGGGCTCGCGCCTCGCATCGGAGGTCGCCTCGTCGGATTGGGTGATCCTGACCGGTTTTTGGGATGGTTGGCGCGAGCCGAACAGCTCGATGGACTTCGGATCGGACGAGCCCAACCAGGTGCTGCACAACAACTTCTGCGAGGTCAGCAGCTACCAGAACGGTCTCGTGCGACTGTTTCATCGGTGCACGACGTGAGCATCGCCCAGCGGGTTCGGTCCTTCTATCGGCGACGGATCGCGATCCCGGTCGATCACGCGTCGCTGGTGCTCGATGTGGGCAGTGGCGACAAGCCGCACTGGCGCGCCGATGTGCTGCTCGATCGCTTCCCGGGCGACGACCATGGCGGGCAACGCTCCGGTGCATCTGGGGCTCGGGTCGATCGTCCCCTGTTCGACGCCGATGCCGCCGACATCCCCTTCGCCGACAAGGTGTTCGATTTCGTCATCTGCTCGCATGTGCTCGAGCACGTCGAGCACCCAGACGCGGTCGTGGCCGAGCTGACCCGGGTGGCGAAGGCGGGCTACATCGAGGTCCCCGAGGCGGCCAGCGCCAAGATCGTCGACTTCCCCAGCCACCTGTGGTGGGTGACGTTCGAGGATGGGGTGCTCGTGTTCACGGCCAAGTCCGCCGCCTACTTCGATCCCGACATCGACCGCTTCCTCACCGCCAGCGGTATGCGCCAGCCGTTGGCCGATCTGCTCGACAAGCACCTCGACCATCGTGTGATCGAACTGCCGTGGACCGGCAGCGTCTCGTGTCGAGTCGTCGGTGCTCCCCCGGCTGCGCTGCTCGATGCCGCACGCCAGGCCGATGCCCATCATCGCAGTAGCGAGACCATCGTCAGCCGGGCGTTGACGACCGTGCTGGCGCTTCCGCTGCGGCGGCGCAATCACCGCGGCCGGATCCGCTTCGATGACATCGTGCGCGCCGATCTCCGCACCGGCCGCGGCGAAGACCTCACCCCCAAGATCTACGGCCCGTACTGAACACCAGCCCTGTGGAGCTCTTGGTGACCACCCGGGTACCCCGAAACACTCCACAGGGCAGTTTTGAGCAGCTCGACCACAGCGTCAGCCGGAGGGACGGCGACGTTTGAGGCGATCGGCGACGCCCCACCGGGTGACGAGCAGCATCGACTCGGCAATGATACGGCCCGACATCTTCGACGTTCCGAACTGGCGGTCGCGGAAGGTGATCGGCGTCTCGACGATCGCCGACCCGTTGGCGATCAGCTTGCGGGCAAGTTCGGTGAGGAAGGCGTAGCCCTCGGCAGTGGTCGACACTGGATCGATTGCCCGCAGCGCGCTCGCCCGGTAAGCACGAAAGCCCGACGTGCAATCGCTCACCGGCAGCCGCAAGATGGCAGCCGTGTATCGGTTACCCCATCGCGACAGCAGCCGGCGCCGCAGCGGCCAATCGACCGTCGCTCCACCGGCCACGTAGCGCGAGCCGATCACCGCGTCGGCGTGGTCCGCCACCAACTGCAGCATCGTCGGGATCGCGGCAGGATCGTGCGAGAAATCGGCGTCCATCGAGATGATCGTCTCGTAGTCCTCGTCGAACGCCGTGGTGAAGCCATGGCGATAGGCGGCCCCGAGCCCCTGCTTGCCGGCGCGGACCAGGACCTTGATGCGGCCGAGCTCGGCCGCCACTTCTTCGGCCAGAGCCGCAGTTCCGTCCGGGCTGTTGTCATCGACCACCAGCACGTCGGCCTCGGGCACCGCAGTGCGCAGGGCGCGCAAGAATGCCACGATGTTCTCCGCTTCGTTGTAGGTCGGCAGCACGACGACGGCACGCACGGGCTGCGAGCGTAGTCGCCGAGCCACGGCGAGCACCGGTCGCCTACAAGACCACGCTCTCACACCACGACAACCCGGCCGACACCGCTAACCTGACCCGCTCGCATGACCCCGGACTCGCGTCACCTCCGTCTCGGCAGGATCGTCGGCCCGTTCGCCGAGCACCTGTTGACCGCCGATCTCCCGCAACTGCCGTCCGCACGGCGCGACGACGCGGTGGAGTTCATCGAGCGACGGATGACGACGGTGCCCAGCTTCACCCGGTTCGGCATCATGGTGATCGGTTTGTTCTACCGAGTGCTGCTCGCAGTCGCCGCCGGCCGCGCCGTCGTGCGATTCCTGGTCGCCAGGCCCCTGCCATTGCTCGGCGAGTACCCACGATTGGTCCGTTCGCTGGGGTACGCCTACATCTGGGAACGTTGGCCCGACACGACGTCCACAGGAGCACCGCGATGATCCCCGCGACGGCAACCGACCGCCTCGACGCGGAGGTACTGGTCGTCGGATCCGGCGCGGGCGGGGCGACGACTGCCGCCGTGTTGGCCGAGGCCGGTTTCGACGTGCTGATCGTCGAAGAAGGCGAGTGGGTCGACCAGGGCGAGGTGGTGCCGTTCTCGCTCGAGCAGATGGATCGGCAGTATCGCTCCGGCGGCGTCACGGTCGCGCTCGGGCTGCCGTCGATCGCCTATACCGAGGGGCGCTGCGCCGGTGGCGGCACGGAGATCAACAGCGGGCTGTACCGCCGCCCGCCGGACGAGGTGTTGCATCGATGGGCCGCCGAGTATCGCATCGCCGATCTCGATCACGACGAGATCGCCACGATCGCCGACGAGGTCGAGTCGGCCCTCAGCGTGACGACCGTGCCCGGCCCCGCGAGCGCGCCGAGCGATGTGTTGCGACGCGGCGCGGAGCGACTGGGCTGGCAACACAGCGAGATCCCGCGGTGGATGAAGTACCCCGGCGGCGATGCGGCCAGCGGCATTCGTCAGAGCATGACTCGCACCTACCTGCCGAGAGCTCTGGCGGCCGGTGCGCGGCTGGTCACCGGTTGTCGCATCGCCGCGTTGGTGATGGCAGGTGGTCTTGCCACGCAGGCGACGACGACCTTGCCAGGTGGACGACGCGGCAGCATCACATTCCGGTACGTTTTCGTGTGCGGTGGTGCGATCCAATCGCCGGCGCTGCTGCAACGATCGCGCATCGCCGGCCACATCGGTCAGTCGCTGGCAGTGCACCCGACCGTCAAGCTCGCTGCCCGCTTCGCCGACGAGCTCAACGTGCCGGACGACGTCCCCGTGCACCAGGTCAAGGAGTTCGCACCCGACCTGTCGTTCGGCGGCTCGGCGAGTCAGCCCGGACTCGTGGCGCTGGCATTGAGCGATCAATGGTCGACGTTCTCGCGTGCGGTCACCGACTGGCGGCGGATCAGCATCTACTACGCAGCGATCACCAGCGAGGGCCGAGGCCGGGTACGGGCGGTACGCGGGCTGCGCGACCCGATCGTGACCTACGGACTGACTCGCCGCGACCGTGCACTGCTCGGCAGCGGACTGACTCGCCTCGCATTGCTGATGCTCGAGGCCGGTGCCGAGGAGGTGTATCCCTCGTTTCGGGGTGCCCCGCTCGTGCGTGCTCGCGCCGACCTCGCGGTGATGTCGTCATCGTTCTCGGCGGCGCGTGCCAGCGTGATGACGGTGCACTTGTGCTCGACCGTGCCGATGGGCGAAGACCTTGCCAAATGCGGCGCCAGTTCGTTCGGGCAGGTACACGGCACCACCAACGTCTGGGTCAACGACGCCTCCCTGCTCCCCACGGCGCCCGGCGTGAACCCGCAGGGAACGGTGATGGCGCTGGCGATCCGCAACGCTCGACGGTTCGCAGCCACGGAGCGATCTCATGGGTGATCGTTTCGCGACCCCCGCGGTCACGGCCGTCACCGGCGCATCGGGTTGGCTCGGGCGGGCATTGGTGCACCGGCTGCTCGCGGATCCGGCGCGGCGACGGCTGCGGTTGCTCGCGCACACCACCGCCGAAGCGCAGGCCTTGGCAGCGTTCGGCAACGTCGAGATCGTCATCGGCGACATCGTCAAGCCGGACACCGCGGCCCGGCTTCTGTATGGCACAGGCCGCGACGTCGATCTGATCCACACCGCAGGGATCATCCACCCGAGCACGACGCGACAGTTCTTCGAGATCAACACACTGGGTGCGCGCCATGTCGCTGAGGCGGCCCTCGATCACGGCGTGCGGCGAATGGTCCACGTCTCCTCGAACAGCCCGTTCGGCACCAACCCCCACCCCGGCGACACGTTTCGGGCCATCGAGCCGTACCACCCGTACTTCGGCTACGGACGATCGAAGATGCAGGCCGAGTTGGCCGTGTTCGAGTCGATCGCCAGAGGCCTCGACGCGACCATCGTGCGGCCGCCATGGTTCTACGGACCGTTCCAGCCCCCTCGCCAGACGACGTTCTTCCGCCTGGTGCGTGCTGGCCGATTTCCGGTGGTGGGCGATGGTGAGCAACGACGATCGATGGTCTACATCGACAACCTCGTCGACGGGATCATCGCCGCCGAGCTGACACCGGCGGCGAAGGCACACGGGTACTGGGTGGCGGACGAGACTGCCTACACCGTGAACGAGATCGTCGCCACCGTCGGCCGTGCCCTGATCGACGAGGGGTTCAGTGTGAAGCCGCCGTCGACTCGTCTGCCGGCCATCGCTGGCCGGCTTGCCGAGCTGGGTGACCGGATCGTGCAGGGTCTCGGTCGCTACCAGCAGCAGTTGCACGTGCTCGGCGAGATGAACCACACCATCGCCTGCGACATCTCGGTCACGCGTCGCGAGCTCGGCTACGAGCCACGCGTCAGCCTCTACGAAGGGATGCGCACCAGCATCCGGTGGTGTGTCGAGCAAGGCATCGAACTGTGACGGTCAGCCTGGTCACCGGAGGCAGCGGGTACTTCGGGTCGCTGCTCGTTCGGCGGCTGGCCGCGGACGGGCACCTTGTGCGAGTGCTCGACCTGAACGACTCCGACGACCGGCCGGCGGGTGTGGAGCTGATCCAGGGCGACATCCGCGATCGGGTCGTCGTCGCGCGGGCTGTCGAAGGCTGCGATGTGGTGTTCAACAACGTCGCCCAGGTCCCCCTGGCCAGAGACGCAGCGCTCCTGCGCACCGTCAACGTCGATGGCACCACGCTGTTGCTGCACGAGTCGCTGCGGGCAGGCGTCGGCAAGGTGGTGCACACCTCGTCCAGCGCGATCTTCGGTGTGCCGGCCGGCAATCCTGTGCTGCCGGCCACAGCTGCATCGCCGGTCGAGGCGTATGGCCGCGCCAAGGTCGCCGCCGAGTCCGCTTGCATCGAGGCGGTGGCCAACGGTCTCGATGTGACGATCATCCGCCCGCGTACCATCCTCGGTCACGGCCGCCTCGGGATCTTCGGAATCCTCTTCGAATGGGTCGCCGACGGCGCCGACATCTTCGTGCTCGGGTCCGGCAACAACCGCTACCAGTTCATCCACGCCGACGACCTGGTCGAGGTCTGCGTGCTCGCCGCACGTTCGTCCGGCGCCGCCGTCTTCAATGCCGGCACCGACCGTTTCGGCACGATGCGCGAGTCGCTGGAATCGCTGTGTGCCCACGCGGGCACGGGCTCGCGGGTCAGATCGCTACCGGCTGCACCGGCTGCCGCGCTGATGAAGGCAGCAGCGTTCGCCCACCTCGCACCGTTCGCCCCGTACCACTGGTTGATGTATTCGAAATCGCTGTGGTTCGACATCGACCACGTTGTCGGTGCCCTTGGTTGGCAGCCGAAGTGGTCGAACGAGGAGATGCTCGCCGATAGCTACGACTGGTTCTTGCGCAACCGGTCCGAGACCGCGCAAGCCGGACGGTCGCACCACCGAACAATCGCCAAGCAGGGTGCACTGCGGGCGCTGAAACTGGCAACCAGGCTGCTGCCGCGCTAGCGGCGGGCGTGCCGCATCACCTGGCCGTGCAGCGCGGCAAGTATCCCTCGTGCAGATGCGTCCCACGTCAACGACTGGGCGCGCGTCAAGGCGGCGGCGGCCAGCGTGCTCCGTCGCTCGCTGTCGAGCAGCACGTCGGCGATGGTGTCGCCGAGCTGGTCGAGTGGTGCCAACACTCCGGTCACACCGTCGAGCACGCTACTGCGATGGCCACTGACGTCGGTGGCAACCGCTGGTGTTCCACACGCCGCCGCCTCGGTGATGGTGAGGCCCCACCCCTCCGCCAGCGATGCGCTGCTGACCAACCAGGCCCGCTGGTAGTGCGCGACCAGGTCGGCATGGCCGAGGCGGCCGGCAAAGGTGATCCACTCACCTGCGTCATGAGCCGCGACTCTGGCCTGGAGGGCCGGCAGCAACGGCCCGTCACCGACGATCACCACCTCCAGGTTCGGCACGCGCTTGCGGGCGACCATGGCCGCCTCGATCAGTTCGTCCTGCCGCTTCACCGGCGCGAGGCGCCCGACGCACACGACGAGTGGTACGACGCTGCGCTGACCACCGGGGTGGAACATCGGGTCGACGCCATTGTTGACCGCCACGACGCGATCGGCATGAAACCCGAGGTCGAGGAGGTCGTCGCGGGTGGCCTCTGACGGTGTCAGCGTGAGCGTGCGCCGGTAGAACGGCGGCGCAAACCGAGCCTCCATGGCCCGGCCGACGCCGGCGAGTGGTTTGGGCAGCAACTGATCCCACATTGGGCCGTGCACATGGTGCAGGAAGGTGATGTGCGGTTTGCGGCACCACACCGGGCTCATCCACGGCACGCCGTTCCAGACCTCGACCAGCGCATCGTAGGGACCCATCCGTCGCACCCACTCGCTGACCACGGCGCGCGGGAAGACCGAGTACCGGCTGCCGCGTCGCACGACGCGGTACCCGTTGCGCGTTGCGGTCGCCGGCTTCCCGAGCGCCGCCGAGGTGCGATGCGTGATGTCCAAACCCGCGGTCGCCCAGCGCCGCATGAACTCGTCAGCGTGCACCTCGGAGCCGCCGGCGTCGGGGTCGTCGAGGTCGCGCCAGGCAAGCACGTGCACGCGGCGCACACCGACCGACATCATCTCGTCGGCAAGCTGCTCGATCGTCAGAACACCGGCGTCAGCCAAGGGGCAGGCGTCTCCACACAGGGCCGGGCAGGTGACGCAAGGCGCTGAACACGTATCTCAGCATTGGTGGAGCCCATGCGACGCGCCGGCGCGCCCGCAGCGCGCGTACCGTCACATCGGCCACCTTCTCCGGCGTGGTCGAGAACGGCGCAGCCTTCAGACCGGTCGTCATCTTGGTGTGGACGAAGCCGGGCCGCACGATCAGCATGTGCACGCCATCGTCGGCCAACGCGTCGCCGAGTCCCTGGGCGAAGCCGTCGATCCCGGCCTTCGTACCGCCGTACACAGGGTTGGCACGACGAACTCGCTCGCCGGCAACGCTGCTGAGCATCACGATGGATCCGTGCCCTTGATGTCGCATCTGGTTGGCGATGGCAATGGTGGTCGAGACGACACCGGTGAAGTTGACCTGGGCGATCTCGACCGCGGCGATGGGATCGGTGGCAGTGACAGCACCGTCACCGAGCAGCGCGAACGCGACGATCGCCACATCGATGTCGCCATACGTCTGCGAGATGGAGCGGGCAAGGTCAGCATGCGTGTCGGTGGCCGCTGCGTCGAAGTGCACCACGTCGACGGCGAGCGAATGATGTCGCAGACCAGCGGCCGCACGCTCGCCGCGATCGATGTCGCGGCAGGCGAGCACGACCGTGCCCGTCGTCGGGCCGATCAACTGGCGAACGATGGCCAAGCCGATCTCGCTGGTTCCGCCCAACAGCATGATGGTCTGTGGTTCGCCGAGTGCGTTCTCCATGTGGCTCCCGTTTCCCTTCGATCTCACGTCGGTTGCGGTCAGATCAGTCCGAGGCGGCGACCGAGGTCGCTCTGGAAGACCATGTTGGGATCGACGCTGTCTCGGATCGCTTTCCACTCCTCGAATCGCGGGTACCCGCGCCGAACCGCGTCAGGCGTCATGTGCGCGTCCTTGGCGAAGTAGTGCCGGCCGCCCGCATCCAGCACCACGCGATCGAGTCCGTGCAGCAGGTCGCCGAGCCCGCGTGAGGCGGCGGGCACGTCGAGTGCCAACGTCCATCCCGCCCGCGGAAAGCTCAAGGGCGCTGGGTTGGCAGCGCCGAATCGCTTCAGCACGGCAAGGAAGCTGGCGGCACCGCTGGCCGACAGTCGTTCGACGACCGTGCGCATCGCATCCTCTTGCCCGAACGGCACGACGAACTGGTACTGCACCATCCCCCGACGCCCGTACAGGCGGTTCCACGAGCCGACCAGATCGAGTGGATGGAAGAACGCGCCGATCCCCTGGATCTCGCCGATTCGTTGCTTCGGTGCCTTTCGGAACCAGAACTCGTTGAACGCGGCGATCGAGGCGTGGTTCAGCACACCCATCGGAGGCACCAGTGGAGGAACTGCGATCAATTGGTGCGGGCCGTAGGCGAACGGGTCGACCGCCTGCTTGGCATCGAGGTCGGCGAGACGCGCGTGTTCGCCGCGGCTGAGCACGCTGCGACCCAGGTGGCGGCCCTTGGCCACGAGGTCGATCCAGGCAACGCTGTACCGCACGTCGTCGTCACCGTCGCTCATCGTCGCGAACAGCGCATCGACGTCGGCAACGCGCGACGTGTCGACCCGCATGCGACTGGTCTCGATCGGCAGCAACCGGATGGTGGCATCGAGCATCACGCCGGTCAGCCCCATCCCGCCGATCGTGGCCCAGAACAGCGCCGGGTCGCGATCAGGGCCGACCACGACCGTGGAACCGTCGGCAAGCATCATCGTGATCGACTCGACGTGGTTCCCCAGCGAGCCGTCGACGTGGTGGTTCTTGCCGTGGATGTCGCTGGCGATGGCTCCGCCGATCGTGACGAACCTCGTACCGGGGGTCACCGGCACGAAGAACCCACGCGGCACGATGACCGTCAGCAGGTCGTCGATACTGACTCCCGCCCCGACCGTCGCGGTCCCGCGAGTCCCATCGAGCAGCACGTCGCCGGCACCGGCGGCGAGTCGCAGAACCACACCGCCGCCGTTCTGGGCGGCATCGCCGTAGCTGCGGCCGAGGCCGCGGGCGAGAGCTCCACGTGCTCCGGCTTCCTTCAGCGCGGCGACCAGCGTCGTCGCGTCGACCGTGACTTCGTCGGCGACGGTGGGGTTGGTGCGGCCCCAGCCCCACAGATGGGCGCGGGAAGCGGTTGGCACGCTGCGAGATTCTATCCCTCGGCTGCGGCGCGGTGGTCGGTGAACCGCTCGACGGGCGTCTTTGCGCTGTCCGCTTCGTCGTGCGTCCAGTCCGGCTGCTTGTCGGCGAACGTCGGGTCGATCGTCGCCCCCTGCTCGTCGATGTCGACGAGTTGAGCGACGAGATGCACCGGCACCGGCGTCACACCCGGCTCGAACCTCGCGGCGATCTCATGATCGAACGCGGCCAGCAGGCTGCCGATGACTGCCTGCTGCTGTGAGGCCAGGCTGCAGCGGGCGCCATCGGAAACCGTGGCCAACCGCTCGTTGATCACGGTCAGGTCTTGCGCGGCAGCGTCGCCGTTGGCGGCCGCGGTCAACAGTCGGGCAATTTCGGCACCGTCCTGCTTGCACGGTGTGCACTGGCCACAGGACTCGATGGCGAGGAAGTGGGAGACACCGGCAGCAACGCCCACGGGGTCGACATCGTCGGCAAGCACGATGAACCCGGCCGAACCCAACCCACTGCCGACGGCGACCATCGCTTCGTAGCTGAGCTCGGTCGCGATCTTGTCGGGTGTCAGCACGGCACTGGAGACGCCGACCAGCACAGCCTTCAGCGTGCGCTCGGGCACCATGCCTCCGGCCCGGTCGATCACATCGGTCAGCGGCGTGCCCATCGGCACTTCGAACACGCCGGGATGCTGTACGGCCCCGGTGATCGTGCACACGATCGTGCCGGGCGATTCTGCGGTACCGACCGATCGGAACCAAGCGGCTCCCCTGGCGATGATCGAGGCCACGTTGGCCATCGTCTCGACGTTGTTCACCAGCACGGGTGGCGCCGGGCTGTCGTTCTCTGTTCTGGCCATCTGCACGTTCGTGGACAATCCGCTGCCCGATTCTGCGTCCCCTTCCGATCCGACGACCTCGACGATCCCGCGACGGAATGGCGGTGCGATCCGTGGAAACGGCGGCCGGCCATCGATCACTTCGAGCAGAGCGGTCTCTTCTCCGTACAGGTACTCCGACGGCCCCTCGACGACTGCGACATCGACGTCGCCGAGCCACCCCGCGGCGCGGACCTCGGCGATGGCGGCGCGAAGTCGACCGAGCTCCGTGGCGAACGACGCCTTGGATGCGATGACCACCGAGCGGGCCTCCATGGCACGCGCCGCGATGAGCGCCCCCTCGATGACGGCGTAGGGGTTGGCGCGGATGATCGCCCGATCCTTGAACGTGCCGGGCTCGCCTTCCGCGGCGTTGACGACCACCGATGTGCGCAACAATGGCGATGCGAACGACTTGATGGTCCGCCACTTGATGCCGGTCGGGAAGCCCGCTCCACCACGTCCGCGCAGCCCCGACGCGGCCAACTCCTCGATGATCGTGTCCGACGACACGGCCCGAGCCGCCTCGAGACCCTTACCGCCGCCGGCCGAGACATAGTCGGCGAGGGAGTCATATGGCTGCAACGGCAGCACCCGGCTCGACGCAACGTCGACGAAGTTTGGCATCTCATTCCTCCACACCAGCCGCGCCGCTGTCACGGCACGCACGGTGAGTGGATACCCGAGCCTCGTCCCTGCCAAACCGCACCATTTTCGGTACATCCATTTGTTGTCGGGTTCCGCGCACTGGCGGCCACCTTGTCGCTCCCAGGTCGCTCAGCGACCTCTCAGTGACAAAGTTCTGGCGAACACGCCAGAACTGCCGTCGCTCGGCGCTACCGAGGGTGCCCGCTGCGTTCTACAGTGACATTTGATGGCACCAACGACCGCTTCGCTCGTCGACGAGGTGCAGTCGATCACGCAACGGTGGAAGGAGCAGCGCAGCGAGCGCCAAACGCGTCGGCACCTGGATCAGGCCGACTTCGACGCGCTCCGCGATGCCGGGATGCTGCTGGCCGTTGTTCCCGACGACATGGGCGGGCTCTGGCACGACGGGGCTTCGTCGACCCGCCTCATCAGCGAATTGTTGCGCACGCTGGCGACCGCGGATCCGGCCGTCGCACTGGTATCCGCGATGCATCCGTCGGTCGTCGGCTACTGGCTACTCAATCCCGATCCGTCGCAACCCGAATGGGAGGCTCAACGGCGAGCCGTCTTCGGCACCGCCCTCGCCGGCGACCAATGGGGAACGATCACCTCCGAGCCCGGAAGTGGGGGCGACATCGGGCGCACGAAAGCAACGGCGAGAGCAACGGGCGATTCGGGCTTCATGCTCGGCCACGCCTATGCGGTGACCGGCGACAAACACTTCGGAAGCGGCTCGGGCATTGCCGACCGGATGGTTACGACCGCGATCCCCAACGGCGAGGACGAGCCGGCGATCTTCGCGCTCGACGTGCGCGGCCGGCCATGGGACGGTACCGCCGGGATGACGTTGCTCGCCGAGTGGGACGGTGTGGGCATGGCGGCGACGCAAAGCCACGCCATGCGCCTCGATGGCGCCCCCGGTGTGCGGCTGGCCCGTGTCGGACCGCTCAGCGACATCACCAGCGGCGCCAGCGCGTTCGTGACCACCCTTTTCACCGCCGTGATCCTCGGGGTCCTCGACGAAGCCGTCGCCGTTGCCCAGCGGCAACTGTCGCCCAAGGCAGCCGACATGCGCCCCTACGAGCAGATGGAATGGACCCGCGCCGTCAGCGATCACTGGCTCGCGGCACAGGCGTACGAAGGCGCGTTGCGGGCGATCGAAACCGCAGATCCGACGGCCCGGGCAGCGGCGCTGCGTGCCAAGCAGTCCGTCGCCGAGTTGGCCGAAGCCACGCTCGGTCGTCTGGCGCGAGTCATCGGTGGTGGCACGTTCTCGAGTCGCAGCCCTTTCGCACACTGGTACGAAGATGTGCGCGCCCTCGGCTTCCTCCGGCCGCCATGGGGCTTGGCATACGACAGCCTCTTCGCGCTCTCGTTCGATTGAGACCGCACCCGCGACGGGCCTAGTACGGCCAATCGGGGATATGGCCG
This sequence comes from Ilumatobacteraceae bacterium, assembly GCA_039931555.1. GTDB lineage: Bacteria > Actinomycetota > Acidimicrobiia > Acidimicrobiales > Ilumatobacteraceae > JAENVT01. The sequence continues at coordinate 39,928 of JBDTRP010000036.1, forward strand.
GTCACTCGGCCGATCACGCCACCGAGTCGCAACGTCAAGAGCACCTTCAACCCGAGGTTCTTGGCGAACCACGGCAGCTGGGCGATCTGTCGCAGCGAGTTGGCTGCCCACGGTCGCCATCCGTCGGAGAGGTCGGCTCGATACTCGGTCAGCGACCGAGAACGGCCGACGTACCGGAACCGTTTGCCGAACATCAGTTGGCGAACGATCGCCATGGTCACACCGACCGACGAGAACGAGTCGTGGATCAGCATCGATCCGCCACGCTCCACCCGCCCACCCCACGATCGAACGTCGGAACGCGCGGGTGCGTACCGATGGGCACCGTCGATGTAGAGCACGGCGATGTCGCCGGCGATCGAGTCATGGGCGCGGTCGCTGAACTCTCGGACGTGGCGCACGCGGTCCGACAGCCCGGCGGCGGCGAGATTGCTGTTGAACACCTCGTGATCGCCGGCGGCCTGCGCCTCGAAGCCACTGATCTCTTGCGGACCGCGATCGTTGCCGGCATGTGGGTCGATTGCCACGATCGCCACACCGTCGGGTGAGGCCCCCGCGAGGATGATCGTGCTGCGGCCGCGGAAGCTGCCGATCTCGACGATCTGGTCACCCGAGCGTGTCGTTGCAGCAACGCCGTACAGCCGGGCAGCCTGGTCGGGCGACAACCACCCGTCGACACCGTCGACGCCAGCTAGCAGATCGTCGAGGGAGCGCTGTGTCATGCCAGGTAGACGCCGATCCCGAAGACCGCGATCCAGATCAATCCGAGCACCTGCAGCACGCGGTCGTGGGCGAAGATCTCCTCCGGCGCCGCGCCATGGCCCTGCTCGAGGATCAGGGTGTACCGCAGCAGCGCAGTCCCCATCGGGATGATCGAGAGTTGGTAGAAGGGCCACCGCGAGCCGGAGATCTCCTGGGTGTCGAACGCCCAGATGCAATACGTCACGAGTGCCGCGCCACAGCTGACCGAGAGCACAATGCGCAGGAAGCCGAGTGAATAGTCATCGAGTGTCGACCGGGTCTGCGCGTCGTCACCGAGATCGCGCAGCTCGGCGTACCGCTTGCCGGCCACGATGAACAGTGATCCGAACGAAGTGGTCAACGAGAACCACTTGCTCATCGGCACGTCCGTGGCGACCGCGCCCGCCGCGGCGCGCAGTACGAAGCCGGCAGCGACGACGACGAGATCGACGACGGCGATGTGCTTGAGCACCGTGCTGTACAGCGAGGTCAGCGCGACGTAGCCGGCAACGATGGCCGCAGCCTGCCAGCGTGTGGTCGCGGCCAGTCCGATGCCGGCCAACAGCAGCAAGCTGCCGACGAGACGACCGGTCCTCACGGGAATGGCTCCGCTGGCGATCGGTCGGTGCTGCTTGACCGGATGATTGCGGTCGTACTCGGCATCGAGCAGGTCGTTCCAGAAGTAGGTACCACTGCTTGCCAGGCAGAAGGCGACGAACGTGACCACGGCGCGCCAGAGCGACGACCCCTGATCGAGCACACCGGCGGCGCCGGGCGCGGCAAAGACCAGCAGGTTCTTCACCCACTGCTTCGGGCGTGCCTGCCGGATCAGCGATGCCGTCATCGAGCAGCCATCGCGGGGATCTCCGAGATGGTCGCATCCTTGACCCACACGGCGTGATCGGCACGTTCGAGCAGCTCGCGATCGCCGGCACTGTCGCCATAGGCCCATACCTCGGCGTTCGTCCATCGGCGTTCTTCGAGCCATTCGTCGAGGCGACGACGCTTCTCGCCGGCTCGGCAGTTCTGCCCACTGAGCCGATCGCCGTAACGATCACCACGACGCACCGAGTCGGTGCACAGCACGTCGTCGATGCCGAGCCGCAACGCAAGAGGCCGCAGGTAGGCGGCGAGCGACGCCGATACGAGCACCGTGCGGTGCCCCGCCTGCTGATGCCAACGAAGCCGTCGCAAGGTGTCGGGCCGCAGCCAGTTGACCAGTACGAATTGGGCGAACTGCTCGCCGATGGTTTCGACGTCGGCGATGAGCTTGCCGCGCAACGAACCGCCGACGATGATCTCCTTGAACCGATCGCGATCTCGCCGCGCTGTGGCCACGATCGTGGCGATTGGCCGTCGAAGCAACGATGTCAGCATTCGTCGGCGCCCGGCGACGCGTTCCAAGAACGGACGGACGCAGTCGCGTGTCGTCAGCGTGCCGTCGACGTCGAACGCCGCAACCACCTGTCTGTCGCTCACCGCAAGCCCTCGAGCATCTTCCAGTATCCCGGCCAGCTCTTGGTTACCACATCCGGATCGACGATCTCGACACCGGGGACACGCAGACCGATCAGGCCGAAGGCCATTGCCAGGCGATGATCGTCGTGGGTCTGCAGGCGCGAGCCGTGCAGGATCGACGGCTCGATGGTCAGCCCGTCGTCGGTGTCGTGGGCATGAGCACCGAGTCGGCGGAGCTCCGCACACAGGTCTCCGAGTCGGTCACTTTCCTTGGCGCGGATGAAGCCGACGCCACGGATGCGCGTCGGGGTATCTGCAAAGGCGGCCACGGTTGCCAACGTGGGAACGAGATCGGAGAGGTCGACCATGTCGATGTCGACACCATGCAGGCCCCGTCCTCCTTCGACCACGGTCGACTCCTCGCCTCGCGCCGACGCGCACCCCATCGTGGCCAGCACGTCGGAGAAGCCTGCGTCGCCCTGCATCGAGTGACACGTGAGGCCCGGGATCTCGACCCGTCCGCCACAGATCGCCGCCGCGGCGAGGGGGTAGCTTGCCGAGCTCGCATCCGGCTCGACGGTGTAGTCCCTGGCGCAGTAGTGACCCGGTTCGACGTCGATCTCACGCTCGTCGACCGACACTCCACCGTGACCGAACTCGGCCATCACCGCCTTGGTGATCTGCAGATACGGCCGCGAGACGAGCGGCGTGGTGATGGTGATGTGCAGTCCGCCCGGTATGTACGGGCCGATCAGCATCAGCGCTGTCAGGAACTGGCTGCTGATGTCACCGCGGACCTGGAGGCGTTCGTTGGCGCGCAGCGGTCCGGAGACCGTGACCGGCAGGTGCCCCCAGCGCTCCCCCGCAATCGTCGCTCCCAGCGCGGCCAGCGCATCGTGCAGTGGCGCCATCGGGCGGGCGCGCAGTGGCGGCGCACCGTCGATCACGTAGGGGCCGGGTCCCAACGCAGCGAGGGCCGTGACGAACCGAGATGTGGTGCCGGCCAGTCGGGTGGGGAGCACGCGTGGACCGGGCGGCAGCATGCCGCCTGCGCCCGACACCGTGGTGCTGCCGGCCGACCGCTCGACGCCGATGCCCAACAGCTCGAGACAGTTCAACATGGCCTCGGTGTCGTCGCCATCGGGAAGGTTGCGGAACGTCGACGATCGGTCCGCCAACGCGGCACAGATCAACGCCCGATTGGCGATGCTCTTGGATCCGGGTACCGCCACGACTGCGGAGATCGGATGGAGCAGAGGCTCCACTACGTAGGCGACCACTCAGGCCAGCCGCTGCACTGCGGGGCGGTAGCCACGGGCCAGCAGGCCACCACGGTACAACTCTGCCGTGGCCACGTCGACCAGCACCACAGCCACGCCACGGTTGCCTTCGACGCTGTGCACCACCTCGAAGCTGGCGATGTTCACGCCGAGCTCGGCAGCGAGGGTGAACACCTCCGCCGCGGCACCGGGGCGGTCCGGGATCGGAATGCGCACCTCGGCCAGTTCGCTCGGCTGGTTGACGCGGTTCGGAAGATTGGTCCGGGCTTCACGCGCATGCTGCAAGCGGTCGAACAACCCGACACGATCGTCACGATCGACGACGTCGCGCATCGAGGCAAGACCCTCGATCAGGCCATCGAGGGCAGAGAGGATGGCGGGGCGGTTCTCGGCGCAGATGTCGAGCCAGATCGCCGGATGGCCGGATGCGATACGAGTCATGTCACGAAACCCTCCGGCGGCCAGTCGCAGCAGGGCAGCATGCTCTTCTGCTCGATCGCTGGCGAGGCCCATCAGCGTCGCTGCGGCGAGGTGCGGGACGTGGCTGATGACGGCGACCACCTGGTCGTGCCGGTCTGCAGGCAGAGCAACCACGTCGGCGCCCAGCTCGGCGACGATCGCCGCGACCTGGCTGAAGGTGCTGTCCGCAGTGGTCGACGACGGCGTCAGGACCCACACCGCACCCTCGAACATCGACGCGTCCGCGCCATCGAAGCCCTCCAGCTCGCTGCCGGCCATCGGGTGGCCTCCGACGAAGCGGGGGTCGTCGATCGCTGCGGTGATGCCGCTCTTCACGCTGCCGACATCGGTGACCAGACCGGTCGACTCGGCCAGGACACGCTTGACCTGATCGACGACCGACAGCACCGGCGTGGCAACGAAGGTGATGTCTGCGCCGGCATCGAAGCCGCCGACGTCGATCGCCCCCATCATCAGTGCCCGTTCGACCCGCGCCGCGTCGAGGTCGTCGCCGGTCACGTGCCAGCCGCGCTCGCGCAGTGCCAGCGCGATGGATCCACCCATCAGGCCGAGACCAGCCACGTTGGCACGTCGAGTGACATTCACGGGCGGTCAGCGTAGCTGGGAGCCGGCTGACCCGACGCTCTCGATCAGCTCCTTGACCTCACTGATGGTGAGTGCTCGCCACGCTCCGGGGCCGAGGGTTGCGTCGCGCAGTGTGCCGATGCGCACACGAACCAGCCGGCTCACCGGATGCCCGATCGCTTCGCACATTCGTCGGATCTGGCGGTTACGACCCTCGTGAATCGTCAACCGCAGCACGCCGGGGCTGGGCTGCGACACCTTTGCCGGCGCCGTCATGCCATCGTCCAGTTCGACCCCTTCGCGGAGTTGTCGGAGTTTGCCCTGGGCAACGGTGCCCGCATCGACTTCGACGAGGTACTCCTTTTCGACGCCGTGGCTCGGATGGGTGAGGCGCTGAGCGAGATCGCCGTCGTTGGTCAACAGCAGCAAACCCTCGGTGTCGATGTCGAGCCGTCCGACGGGGTACACCCTCGGCTCGTCGGGCACCAGTTCCACCACCGTCGGCCGCCCGTGTGTGTCGCTGGAGGTGGTGACGATTCCGGCAGGCTTGTTGAGCAGGTAGTAGACCAGGCCCGGCTTCACACCGATGGGAACGCCGTCGACCTCGACCTGGTCGTGGTCGGTGTCGACCCGGCGACCGAGGACGGCAACCTCGCCGTTGACCGTCACGCGCCCGGCGGTGATCAGGTCCTCACAGACCCGACGACTCCCCCATCCACGCACGGCAAGGACCTTCTGCAGGCGTTCACCCTGCGGGAGTGCTGCGTTCTTGGCGGCCCACTGCTCCCAAAGGGGCGGCTCAAGCTGGGGCATCGGTTGCCGGCGCGTCGATGCGCAGGCCGTACTCGAGCGCCTCGACGACGTCGGCTCCGGGGACGAACTCGGCGATGGGCGGCAGGTCCGACAGCGAGTTCAGGCCGAGCTTGGCCAGGAACGACGGTGTGGTGCCATACAGGATCGCCTGACCAGGGCCGGCATCGCGAGCCGTCTCGGTGACATAACCACGGGCCTGTAGCGTGCGCAACACGCCATCGGGATCCACCCCACGGATTGACGCGATCTGCCCGCGAGACAGCGGCTGCTTGTAGGCGACGATGGCCAGCGTCTCCAACGCCGCGGCGCTCATGCGTGCCCGTTGTCCGTCGAGCAGGAAGCGCTCCACGTAGGGAGCCAACTCGGCGTGTGACTGGTAGCGGTAGCCGCCGGCCACCTTCACGAGCTGGAAGCCATGACCGGCCTCGTCGTACGCCGCCGCCAACTCGGTGCACAACCGCTCGATCACCACCGTGGGTTGCTCGAGCAGTTGCGCCAGAAGGTCGGGGGCAACGGGTTCCACGGCGACCATGACGATCGCCTCGATCGCCCGCACGGTCTCGCTGTCGAAGTCACTCATAGCTTTGTCTCAGCCTTCGTAGTCGTCGATCGCGATCGAACCGGCGGCCACAGGCTCGAGCCCGCCCGTCCAGAGCACATCGATCTCGCCGAATTGCTCGCCTTGGTCGAGTTCGATCACGCCCTGCTTGAACAGTTCGAGCAGAGCCAGGAACCGCACGATCACCTCGAGCCGCTCGACCAGGCCGCTGGTCAACCGGCGGAACGAGATGCGACCCACACGGGGAAGCTCGTCGATCAGTTCGGCCACCGCATCGGCCACGCTGGCGCGCACCGGGGCGACATGGAACAGGTCGATGCGCTCGACCGGCTTGGGGGTCACGGCGCGCTGGTAGGCCGCGAGCAGCCGTTTGCCGGTCACGCCCTCCAGCAGGTCGGGCATCAACTCGTCGAAGCGCTCGTCCGGCCCGGCAGTGCGAGGGAAGCTGCGATCGGCCTCGTCGGCCAACCGGTTGAACACGCTGGCCACGTCTTTGAACGTCTTGCATTCCAACAGTCGCGCCAGCAGCAGGTCGCGTTCCTCCCACAGGGCCAGTTCGTCATCGAGATCGACGTCGTCGCGACCCGGCAGCAGACGGCGAGCCTTCAGCTCGACCAGCGTCGCGGCGATGAGCAAGAACTCGGTCGCGATGTCGAGATCGACGACCTGCAGACGTTCGATCTCGGCCAGGTAGGCGTCGACGATCCGGCTGAGCGAGACTTCGTAGATATCGACCTGTTCTCTGAGGATCAGATGCAACAACAGGTCGAATGGCCCCTCGAAGACGGGGGTTGCCACC
>JBDTRP010000037.1:0-16968 GCA_039931555.1 Ilumatobacteraceae bacterium
ACCGCACCCACCGAGCATCATGACCACCAGCCACACGACCACCCACCTGCCACCTCAACGCCCGGACAGGAAGATCTAGCCCTGGCTGAGAGCAGCGACCGCCTGCTGCACCAGCGCGCGGGCCTCTTCGACCCGAGCTTGGTACGTGGCGAGATCGCGGGCGTCGAGCGCCTGATCGGCCTGGGCGAACAGCGCCTCTGCATCGTCGAGCAATTGGGCCGGCGTCTTGTCGGCCGTTGGTGGCGGGTTGGCTGAACCATTGCCACCGTTGCCGACCGGCGTGTTACCGACAACGTCGCCGATGTTGCCCTCGAAACCGGGGAACAGCTTCGCCAGAGCGCCGCTCAACGAACTGCCGAATGCGGCGCGGTTGTTCTGCGACACCAGGACCAGTTCGATGGTCGGCTGTGACTCGCGTGAATCGGTCACGGTCGGCTGTACGTACACCGGGCGCACCCACAACAGGCCGCCGGCGACCGGCACCATTTGCAGATCACCGAACACGACGTCGGTGCCCTCGATGTTGAGCAGACTGATCTGCTGCGAGACCGTCGCCTCGGTGTTCATCGTGTTGGAAACCGTGAACGGCCCGTCCTGGGCAGACGACACCTCGTAGGCGACCAACGAGCCGTAGTCCTGCGGATCGCTGCTGGCAGTCATGAACGACTGCAGGTTGCGTTTGCTGTCGTCGGTCGAGAACGGCACGAAGGGTCGCAGGAGTTTGAACGAGGCCTGAGTCTCGCCCGGCGAGCGCAACATCGAGTAGTAGGGGACGAAGCGTTCGGCCGTCGACTCGATCGCCAGGTCGGCTTCCGCCGTGGGCGCGTCGCCGGCAACGCTGTTTGAGGTGACGACCCCACCGCCGGCACGCGGACGGGCGATGGGTGCCTGGGCGACCGACCATGCGCCGGTTCGACCGAAGAACGCCTCGGGGTTCTGCACGCGGTACTTCGAGTACGCCGCGGTCTGCACTCGGAAGAGCTCCTCGGGGTAACGAAGGTGGGCGTCGAGACCCTTCGGCATCTGGTCACGACTCTTGAACAGACCGGGAAACGCGGACTCCCAGACCTTGGCGATCGGGTCGAGCTGGTCGACGATGTAGAAGTCGACTGTGCCGTTGTAGGCGTCGACGACGACCTTGATGCTGTTGCGCACAAAGTTGAACGGATGGTCGAGACCGCTGCCGGCATTCAATTGCTTGCGGTCACCGCTCTCGGCGTAGGGATAGCGATCCGAGGTGGTGTACGCATCGATGACCCACAACACTCGACCGTTGAGGGCGACGGGGTACGGATCGTTGTCGAACGACAGGAACGGAGCGAGCTTCTTGGCGCGATCCTCGACTCGACGGATCGACACCAGCCGCGAGTCGTTGCCGATCGCCCCGGAACCGATCATGTTGTAGTCGAGGTAGCTGAGCGCGAAGGCCACCCGCTTGAAGACCGAGTCGAGCTTGATGCCACCCGTGCCCGAGTACGGACCAGGATCGGGATACCCCGGACAGACCTCCTCGTTGACGCCTGTGTCGACGATCGCGTAGCCACCGATCTCGCCGCTGTAGTACATCTCCGGCCGGTCGAGCTTGATCTCGCGATAGTCGGGACGACGGTCCTTGATCTGGCCGGATGGTGCCTCGACGATGCCACACCCGTGGGTGTTGATGAGGTGCTGACCCTGCCACGACTTGTTGGCGATCGCCGAGAGATCGAGCTCGCGGGCGGCGATCGAGACTTGCTGCAGGCGACCGTCGAGCTCGTAACGGTCGGGGTCGAGGTCGTTGATGGTCAAGCCGGCCTTCTGGCTCTGGTCGGTGCGGAACCGACCGACCATCGCCTCGGGCTTCAGCAGGCGCACGTTCTTCAACGGGGTGATGTCGTCGGCCAGCGCCCCCTCACTGATGTCGGCGAAGCTGACAGCTTTCACAGCGACGTTGTCGATGCCGAGCGCGTGACGCGTGGCCTCGATGTTGCGCACGATGTACGGAGCTTCCTTGTCACGCTGGTTCGGGTTGACGACCAGCGCCTGGATTGCCGCCGGGTAGATGATGCCGCCGACCAGTGCGATCAGGGCCCACAACGCCGATGCCACCACGGGGATGCGCCACGAGTTGGTGCGCAGTGTCGACAGGAACAGCCCGGCGACGAGCAGCGCGATCAACGTCAACAGCATGACGGCAGGGAGTTGGGCCTTGGCCGCCGAGTACAACAGGCCGCGCACGAATCCACGGGAATCGGTGGTCAGTTCGTAGCGAGTCAGCCAGTAGTCACCGGCCTTCAACACCGCCAAGACCGCGAGTAGCACGGCCACGTGCGCCTTGGTTGCCCGGCGCACCTTCGGGCGGGGCGGCTGGATGATGATGCCGCCGCTGAGCACATGGGTCGCGATGACCAGCAGCGTGATGAACACCACCGCGGCGAAGAGCCAGTCGAGCACGAAGGCGATGAACGGCAGCCGGAACATGTAGAAGCCGACGTCGTGACCGAACTGCGCGTCGGCGATCCCGAAGCGCTGCGAGTTGCGGAACATCAACCAGTCCTGCCAGTGACCGACGGCCGGCGCAGCGAACAACAGGCCGGCGACCGTGGCGACGGCGATGCGGAACGAGCGCAACCGGTGACCGAAGAACTCGTGGAACCGTTCGACCACCGGATGCGTGTTGGCCGAGAACGCCGAGGGCGCCAGACGGTCGGCGATGACCAGGTTCAGCACCGCCAAGGCGATGAACGTGCCGCCGAACAAGACGAACATCAGCAGCTTGGAACGCAGCATTGTCGAGAACACGCCCGCTCGGCCGACGGAATCGAACCACAGGTAGTCGGTGTAGAAGCCGGCGAAGAAGCGGCCGAACAGCAAGATGCCGACGACGACGACCGCAACAGCGATGAGGGCGATGCGGCCCTTGTCGGAGAATCGACGGGTCCTCATCGAAGGTGCACCACCTCGTGGTGGTAGATCGGAGGGGTTCCGCACTCTGGCGAGACTAGCGGGGAGCTAACGCAAGCATGCAGCGGCAACCCTCGTGAGCGGGGGTTCCCGTGTGACCGGTGGGGAACGGCTGACCTGCGGGGACTGCGCCGGCGAGGGCGTTGTCCTCGGCATCGGGGCACGCCGGACCGTTTGGATCGACCATCCAACACACCCTGGTACCAGGCACCACCGCGGCAAGCGCCCCACGGCCGAACGCGGCGCGAGCCACGTCGTCGAGATGCTCGTCGATGCGTTGGGTCTTCCACTCGCGGTACAGACCGCGGACAGCGTTGGCCAACTCGGTGTTGTCGCCCGCAGCATCGGCGACGGCGCGCTCCAGCCGCTCGCGCAATGGAACGACGATGGTGTCGGTCAACGCCTCGATCGCCGCCTTCGTGGCGCCGGCCCGGTTGATGTCGCCGCGGTGCTCTTTCATCGTGCCGTTGTCGATGCTGGCCGCACCCATGAGTGCTGCCTTCTCGAGCTCGGCGGTGATTGCGGCCGCATAGCGCGCCGCCTGCTCGGTCTGCCACGGCAGCATCGTGTCGATCGTGCGCACCGGCTCGTTGCGCCGCAACGCGTGCAGGATCTCGTTCTGCTCGTCGGCGAGCACTCGCTTCAGTTTGCGTGCGCAGACAACGATGATCGGGGTCAGCGATGCATCGCGCTGGCCGAACAGCGTGTCGTCGAGCGCCTCTTCGACCGCGGGCGCCTCGGGCGACGCCTGGAACACCGCAAGGTCCTCGACGATCGTCAGCGACACGGTCGGATCGGTATCGGTCGCGTCGGTGTCGGTCGCGTCGGTGTCGGTCGCTTCGACGTCGGTCGCTTCGGAATCAGCTTGTTGTGCCCGCTCGACCACGGACTCGGCGCGGGCCGCGCGCAGCCGGGCGAAGAGATCGTCGACAGACGCGTTGGGCATCTCGTCGACCGACTCGTCGTCGTCGGCGCCACCAAACAGGGCGACCACCGGAGCAGACCTGCGGGCGTCGTCACGCTCGTCGTGATCGTGCACCTCGTGGGCTTCACGCATCAGCAACACTGTGTTGTCGTCGTCGGCAGCGGGCGGGTCGGCGATCTCCCCGACGTCGGCCTGCTCGACCGTAACCTCTTCGATAGTGACCTCGTCGACCGTGACCTCGTCGACCGTGACCTCGTCGACCGTGACCGCTTCGACGCTGACTTCGTCGACCGGTGCCGGCTCGGTGACCTCGTCGGGCTCGACCACAGTGATCGCGATCGGCGACTGCTCGGGTTCGTCGGTCGATCGCTGGTTGGGCACCATCAGCGGCACGGGCCCGGTGGTCGGCGCCAGGTTGACGTATTCGCTCGGCTCGCCCAAGGGGGTGAGCTCGGCCATCACGTCGACGGCGACGAGGCGTGACCGCTCGAAGGCCTGCAACAGACGATCGCGGCCGTGCATCAGTTGCTCGATCTGTTGGCGTGCCAGCTCGCGGCGACGGGCCAGTTCGCTGAGCACTCGCTCGCGATAGGCGCGGGCCTCGTTGACCATCTCGCGACCCTGCTGCTTGGCCATCACCAATTCCGACTCGGCGTCCGCGGACGCGTCCTGACGACGGCGCGCTGCCTCGACCTCGGCCTCTTCCCGAAGACGTTGGGCCTCGTCAGTCGCCTCGCGCAGCATCCGTGAGGCGCCGTCTTCGGAACGGATCTTGATCTGCGACGCGGCCTCGCGGGCTGTCGACAAAATGCGTGCCGCCTCTTCGCCGAGCATGCGGGTGACGATTTCTTCGTCGAGCGCCACCGCCGAGTTCGCCGAGCCGCGTTGTGCGGTGCGCAGTTCGCGTTCGAGGAACTTCTCACGCTCTTGCAGGCGGGCCATCTCGGCTGCAACCATCCGAAGCAGGTCGCGAACCTCGGTCTGGTCGTAGCCGCGTCGTGACGTCGAGAACGACGCCGACGCGACCGCGTCGGGCGACGAAGGATCAGGACGTGAAAACGAAAGTGCCATTGAGCGCAAGCGTAGGTCGGGTGGCCACTGATTTCGTGGCAATCGCTTGACGCGACGCGTTGGCTCCGCTACGGAGTCGAATCGACGGGCGTCGGCACCGTGGCGGACACGGTGCCCGTTTCGTCGACTGGCTGATCGGGTGGAGCGTCTCCGCCGATGCGCTGGAGTGCGGCCAACGCCTCGTCGAGGGTGGCCACCGGGATGATCTCGACGTCGTCACCAACGACCTTGCGGGCCTTGGCGATGTCGTCGGGACCCTGAGCGGTGGGCACCAAGAAGTACTTCGCGCCCGATTGCAACACCGCAGAAGCCTTCGACGACAGGCCGCCGATGGCGCCGACCTTGGCATTGATATCGATCGTGCCCGTGACCGCAATGCGCTTGCCACCCAGCAGGTCGCCCGCCGACAACTGATCGATCAACGTCAACGTGAACGCCAGGCCGGCCGACGGTCCGCCGATCGACTCGGTGTCGATCGTGATCGATACGTCGCCGGGCAGGCTGACAGTTGCCGTGTCGCTCGGCAGGAAGCCGATGATCGTGCGTTGCGGCTCCTCGGGCGCCGCAATCAACTCGATCTCACCAGATGCCTGCTTGCCGTCGCGCTCGTACTCGATCTTCACCTTGTCGCCCGGCTTGTGTTTGGCGAGGATGGGCGCCAGATCGTCGACGACCTTCAGCGGCGTGCCGTCGACCTCCAGCAGCTTGTCGCCGGGGTCGAGCAACTTGTCGGAGGGCGCGTACTCGACACACGTTCGACCGTCGTCACTGCCCTTCAGGCACACGAGCTCATCGATCACCACCTCGCCGGGTGTCAACGTCGCTCCCAGACCCAGCCGGTGCAACGCGACATATTCAGCAGTTTGCTTGGCAGTGCGCATGTCGCGCTGACCCCGCGTTGTCTGTTGTTGCGGCGTCTCGGTGGCGAACAGATCGGAGTAGCTCTTCGGGTCGACGGCCGGGTTCTCTCTGCCGACCCACCACTCCAACAGGCTGAGCTCGGGGCTACGAACGGTGACGAAGAGCACCTGGCCGGTGCTGCTGTACGTGGTCGGCCCCTCGATCGACAAGCGAGGCTCGACGGGCTGCGCATCGGCCGGCACGATGGCGAACTGCACCGTTTCCTCCGGACCCTTCTTGGTGCATACGTTGGACGAGTCGCGCGTCTCGCAGTCGCGCTTGCGCGCCACGAGGGTGCTCGGTAGTACGGCGGCCACCGCCACGGCGCCGACGGCCATGAAGCCCACGAGAGCGAGCGGGATGGACCAAAGAAGATGGCGATGGCTCGGCGCACGCACCCGCGCACTTGGCTCCATTACCATTGATTGTTGCGTGTCGACCAGGGAACTCACCATCGCTACTGCTTGGATTGCCGTCGTTGCCATTGTGGCACTCGTCGCGGCAGGTTGGCGCAAGCCTGCCAGAGCCACGGCCAATCCGGCACGCGCCCTTCGCCCGCGCCGAGCGCGGGTCGGCCTGCCGGTCGCCGAGATCGAGGTACCGCTACACCGACGCGTCGAGTGGTGGAGGAAGATCTGGGTCCTGGCCGCGGGGAGCACGATGGCGATGATCACGGGAATCATCGCCGCCACGCTGATCGGCTTCGGCGCATCGTGGATCGTGATCACGCTGTCGCACATGCTCAAGAGATGACATGGCCGGCGTGACGGCGCGTTGGAGGGAGATCGCCGTCGCTGGCCACACCGGCGACGCTGCCGCGGCGCGCGGGGCCCTGACCGACGACGACCCGGTCGTTCGGGAACTGGGCCTCGGTGCAACCCTGCGCCTCGGGCTGTTGACCGACGCCGACCTCCGCGCCGCGCTGGCCGACCCGATCCCATCGGTGCGCCGACGTGCAGCGATGCTCGCTGGGCAACGGCGGGGCGTGTCGCTGCGAGCTGCCCTCGACGACCCCGACGTCACTGTGGTCGAGGCGGCAGCATGGGCCTGCGGCGAGCAGGAGGCGGTCACCGACGATGTGCTCGAGGTGCTGATCCATCTCGGCGTGACCTCCGGTGACGCGCTGGTTCGCGAGGCGTGCGCGGCGGCGCTCGGCGCGATCGGGGACCCACGCGGGCTGCCCACCATCCTGCACGCGTGCACCGACAAGCCGGCCGTGCGCCGTCGGGCGGTACTGGCACTCGCTCCGTTCGAGGGCGACGAGGTCGACGCAGCCCTCCAGGCCGCACTGGCCGATCGCGACTGGCAGGTGCGCCAAGCCGCCGAGGACGTGTCGCAGGCCGCCAAAGGCTGACGAAGGGCCGACGAAGGGCTGAGGACCGACTCTCACCAAATTCTAGGAATAACTCCAGCAAGCCTTAGCGGGCGGGGGCGACGATCAGTCCGTGAACATTCGTCTGCAATCCCGCCAGTCGATCGCGGTCCTCGGGATCTCGATCGCCCTCCTCGCCACCGCGTGCGGAACCGGTAAGAACGCCGCCGCCGAGGTGGCTTCGCTCGGTTCGACCGCCGGCACGACACCGGACACGACGTCACCGGTCGACACCCAAGATGCGCTGCTGAAGTACGCAGCGTGCATGCGCGAGAACGGGATCGACATGGCGGACCCGACCTTCGACGCCGACGGCAACCCCACCGGAGGCGGCTTCGGACCCGGCTCGGGCATCGACCCGCGCTCGACCGAGTTCCAGACGGCGCAGACAGCGTGCGGTGATCTGCTGCAGGGTGTGCAGTTCGGCGGCCGCGGCCGCAATCCAGTCGATCGGGAGGCGATCCAGAACAGCCTCAACGACTTCACCGCATGTCTCCGTGACGACGGCTTGCAGGTCGACGACATCACGTTCGGTCCGCCCGGGGGCGCCAATGGCGCTCCGGGTGGGGCGACCAATGGTTCGGTGCCCGCCGGAGCGAACGGGCAGGGTGGCGGCTTCGGCGGGCCTCCCCCGGGTGGCAGCATCCCGGCCAACGGCGCCCCGGGTGGTCCCGGTGGGGCCGGCTTCGACCCGACCGCTCGCCTGATCGAGCGCCTCGGCCTCGACGACACGGACCCCACGGTCAAGGCGGCGCTCGACAAGTGCGAGCCGCTGATGACCGCCGCGTTCCAGCCGGGGACCTCCACCACGACAGCGACCACGCCGTGAGGTGGGCGTCGGCAACGGCGCTCAGCATCGTGATGTTGGCCGCCGGTGGCGGCGGTGGGTACCTGATCGCGTCCCGTCACAACGACACCACCACGGTTGCCAAGGCCCCCGTCAAGCTGAGCACCGCCAAGGTGCAACAACTCGACCTCACCACCTACGACGAGACGACTGCCACGTTGGGGTTCACCACGTCGGCAACCGTCAGCTCACCCGTGGCCGGGACCGTCACCAGCGTGGTGTCGGGTGGCGACATCGTCGACGCCGGCACCGTGGTCGCCACGGTCGACGGCGCGCCGGTGGTGGCGATGATCGGCGACATCCCCGGGTATCGCGACCTGTCGACGGCGGCGAGCGACGGCGCCGACATCCGCCAGCTGGAGCTGAACCTCGTGCAACTCGGGTTCGACCCGGAGCACAAGATCGTGATCGACGAGCACTACGACTCGACCACCAAGGCCGCAGTCACTGCGTGGGAGGACAGCCTCGGCTTGACGGGCGACGGCAAGATCTCCAAGGGCGAACTGGTGTTCATCCCTGGTCGGCTCCTGGTCGACACGGTCTCGGCGACCGTCGGTGGCTCTGTCAACGCCGGATCCGCGCTCGTCGTCGGCCGCCAGGCTGAACGGAAGTACCTCGTCGCCGGATTCGCCGGGGCCACGATCGACCGGCAAGCCGCCGTCGGTGGCACGGTTGCGACAGGCACGATCCTGTTCTGGAGCAACGGGCTGCCGGTGATCGCCATCGAAGGCGACGCAACGGCGACGCCGGTGTTGTCGAGGGCGCTCAGCGACGGCGTGGCCGACGGCGCCGACGTGAAGTTGTTCGAACAGGCGCTGAGCTCCGCTGGGTTCAGTGCCGACTCGACGATGACCGTCGACGACCACTTCGACGCGGCGACCGCAGCGGCGACCGCGGCATGGTGGGCATCCCTCGGCGTCGACGCCGACCCGGCCTCCCTCGTCGTTCCGGCCGGATCGTTCGTGGTCGTGCCCGCCGGGCTGTCGATCGGTACCGCGCTCGTTCCCGACGGCACGGTGCTGGAGGGCGACGGCGTGGTGATGTCGTTGACCGCGCCGGCCAGGCGGGTCACCACGACTGCGCCGGTCGGCGACACCACGTTCGCGCTCGGCGCCAAGATCGACGTCGAGTTCCCTGATGGAACCGTGCAGACCGGCACGGTCGTCAACGTCGGCAACGTCGCCGCCAACACCACAGGCACACCGGGTGACACACCATCAGTCACGATCACGATCCGTGTCGACACCATCCCGACCAGCGTCGACTCGTTCGTCGAGATCCCCGTCACGCTCCGCGTGGTGTCGGCCAGCGTCCCCAACGCGATCGTCGTGCCCGTCAGCGCGCTCGTGGCCCTGAAGGAGGGCGGCTACGCGGTCGAGGCGGTGACCGGTTCGAACCCCGACGGCACGAACCAGACCAAGCTCGTCGGCGTCACGCCCGGCTTGTTCACGAATGGATTCGTGCAGGTCGATGGCGACCTCGAGCCCGACATCGACGTCGTCGTGCCGTCATGAACCTCCCGGTGAGAGACGGCCTGGCGCTCGAACTGATCAACGTCGTGAAGGAGTACCCCGGCGAGCCGCCCGTACGGGCGCTCGCCTCGGTGTCGCTCGAAGTGCAGCACGGCGAGTTGGCGGCGATCGTCGGCCCGTCCGGCTCGGGCAAGTCGACGCTGCTGCACATCATCGGCACACTCGACCGTCCCACGAGCGGCATCGTGCGTGTCGCCGGAGTCGACACGTCGGAGATGAGCGATCGTCAACTGTCGGGCGTGCGCTCCCACCTCATCGGCTTCGTCTTCCAGTCGTTCTTCCTCCTCGAAGGGATGACGGCGATCGACAACGTCGCCAACGGCCTGCTCTACCGGGGCAAGTCGCTGACCGATCGCCGCGACGCCGCGGCCGAGGCGCTCCGTCGCGTCGGTCTCGGCCAGCGGTTGACACACACGCCGGCGCAGATGTCTGGCGGCGAACGCCAACGTGTTGCCATTGCCCGAGCGATCGTCAACCGTCCGTCCATCGTCCTGGCCGACGAACCAACCGGCAACCTCGACTCGAGGTCCGGTGAGGCCGTGATGGACCTGTTGCGCGAACTGCACACCGAGGGCCGGACGATCCTGATCATCACCCACGACCGCGAGTTGGCGGCATCGTTGCCACGACGTGTGTCGATGCGCGACGGCTCGATCGAGTCGGTCGAACTCGCGCCACCCGTCTCCGTCGGAGCAGGGCAATGAGCGTGGCCACTGCCACGTACCGTTCGCGACTGCGCGCCTCGGACATCTTGCGTGTCGGTGCGCTCGGTTTGCGCACGCGCCGCCTGCGGACCGGCCTGTCGACACTCGGTGTCGCGATCGGAATCGCCGCGATGGTCGGCGTGCTCGGTCTGTCGGCCTCATCGCGCGAGGAGTTGCAGACCAGAATCCGCGCGTTGGGGACCAACCTGTTGGAAGTACAAGCCGGCCAAGGCTTCGGTCGCGGCAACCAGACGTTGCCGGCCGACGCAGTGAAGATGGTCAGCCGGATCGGGCCGGTCACTGCGGTCAGTTCGATCGCCACCGTCAGCGCCACGGTTCGCCGAACCGACGCGATCTCCGAGGGCATCAACGGCGGCATCACCGTGTTCGCTGCCGACAGCGGGTTGCTCACCACGCTGAACGCCACGTTGGCCGACGGCCAGTGGCTCGACCCGGCGACCAGCACCTACCCGGCGGTCGTGCTCGGCTCGGTGGCCGCGCAGAAGCTGGGAATCGTCGATGTCGGTGACGAGCTGCGCGTCCGGATCGGGGACAACTGGTTCGCGGTGATCGGCATCCTGAACCCGGTGGCGGCCGCCGAAGGCCTCGACCGTGGCGCCATCATCGGCATCGCCGCTGCCGAGACCTACGTGGTCGGCGACGACATCGCCCCCGAGCGCATCTATGTGCGCACGCAGGAGGGCGCCATCGACTCCGTGCGCGCCGTGCTACCGCCGACCGTGAATCCGGAGACGCCCGAAGAGGTCGAAGCGACGCGCCCATCCGACGCGCTGGCGGCCGAAGACGCCGCCAGCACCGCGTTCACATCGCTGTTCCTCGGCCTCGGTGCGGTCGCCTTGCTGGTCGGCGGCATCGGGATCGCCAACGTCATGGTGATCGCCGTGATCGAACGGCGCAGCGAGATCGGCCTCCGCCGGGCGCTCGGCGCTACCAAGGCGCACATCCGCCGGCAATTCCTGACCGAGGCCGTGCTGCTTGCCGGTGCCGGCGGCGTGGTCGGGGTCGGCCTCGGCGCCGCCGTGACCGCGATCTACTCGTCGACGAAGCACTGGAAGGTCGTGGTCCCACCGATCGCGATCGGTGGAGGCGTGATCGCGGCCCTGGCCATCGGCGCCATCGCCGGCCTGTACCCAGCGGCACGAGCGGCACGGCTGCCACCGACGGAAGCACTGCGAGGGAACTGAGATGGCTTCCACGAAACGACGCAGGGGCCGCATCGCCGGAACGGTGATCGTCTGCCTCGCCCTGGCCGGCGGTGCCGCCGTGGCGATCGCCAAGCGCTCGCCCAAGTCGGCCTCGACCGTCACCGCCGCCTCGATCTTCAAGACCGCCGCCGTGACGCGCGGCGATCTGACCACAACGGAGAGGATCGACGGCACGGTGCAGTTGTCGTCGACACTGTCCGTGCTGCACCGGATCGAGGGCCAAACCAGTTCCAGCGCCTCGAGCTCGGCTCCCTCCGCATCCACCCAGGCATCGACCCCGGCATCAACGTCCACGCCCGCTGCATCGTCGAACCCCGCCGCGCTGTCGTCGCCCCTCGTCGCGGATTGCTCGTCGACCACCACCCCGGCGCCGACGGTCCCGGCGACAACGACGCCCACCTCGGTGCCCGACACCACCCCGGCCGCCTCGCCTGACACCAGTCCGGCGACCACCACGACTGCGGCCGCGCCGACCGAGCCACCGACAACGCTGGGGGCCCCGGTGCCCGACCCATGCGCAGCCACCACGACGACACCGACCGCTCCGACCGAGCCCGCAGCGACTGTTCCCGCCGGCGGGGTCGGCAACGCACCGGCCGCCGCTCGCACGAACCCGGCGCGGGCAGCCTCGAGCGCCAGTGGATCGTCGGCCTCGACCGCCCGCGTCACCCAGACCATCACCTCGATCATCGCCCCGAACGCTGCGATCCAGCAGGGCGACGTGCTGTACACCGTCGACGGCGCTCCCGTCGTTGCCCTCGATGGAGCCCTGCCCGCGTGGCGGTCACTGTCGACATCGTCGACCGACGGCGCCGACGTCGCCCAGTTGGAAGCAGCGCTCGTTGCGTTGGGGTACGACCCGGCGCTGAAGGTCACCGTCGACAACCACTTCGACTCGGCAACCCGCACGATGGTCAAGGCCTGGCAACAAGGGCTCGGCGTCGAGGTCACGGGAACGGTGAAGCTCGGGTCCGTCGTGTTCCTCCCGACCTCGACGACGGTCAGCACCGTTGCCAGGGCCGTGGGCGACACCGTGGGCGACGGCGACACGGTGCTGACCCTGTCGACGCCAACACAACAGGTGCTCGTCGACGTGCCCGCGGGTGACGAGTCGCAGGTGGTACCCGGCCTGACCGTCGAGATCGGCACTGTTCAGGGCACGGTCTCGCGACTGCGCTCGGCCGATCGCAACGGAACCGTGGTGGTCGAAGCAGTCATCACGCCGGCCACTGCAATCCAGAACGCGACCACCGGCACCTCGGTCAAGGTGACCCTCACGCTGCAGGACGACGCCGGCGTGTTGATCGCTCCGGCCGAGGCGTTGGTCTCGCGCCTCGACGGCACCTACGCCGTGCAGGCCCAGACCGCAGACGGCACGACGAAATGGTTGACAGTCGAACTGCTCGGTGTCAGCGGCGGCAGCGTGGCAATTCGTGGACCCGAGGTTTCCGAGGGAACCGTTCTCCTCCTGCCGGCGTAGTCATTCCTGCCGGCGCACCCGATCGCCAACGACCAACCCGACAATCTCGACTCCGAGGAGCACTCATGAACACCACAGCGACACGAGACATCGCCACACCCCCGAAGCCGAAGCGCCACATCGCCCCCTGGAAGAAGCGGGTGCTCGCCGCCGCCGTCGCCTTGGTCGCGCTCGGCGCGGCCGGCGTGTGGTGGTTCCTCCGCGACGATGCGCCGGCCGCTGTCAGCCTCGACGCGGCAGTCGGCGCCGTCAGCACGCCGGGAAGCGCACCATCTGCCGCGGGCGTTGCCGGCAACTGGGCCGTCGACACCTCGGTCGGCGAGTTCAACTTCGAGAACTCCACCGGAACGTTCGTCGGGTTCCGCGTCCACGAGCAGCTGAGCGGGATCGGATCGACCACCGCTGTCGGGCGAACCCCGACGGTGACCGGCACGATCACCATCGACGGTACGAAGTTGACTGCCGCGGACATCACCGCCGACATGACCGCACTCACCACCAACAACTCGCGTCGCGACGGGCCGGCGCGGCGGGCATTGGGAACCGACCAGTTCCCGACGGCCACGTTCGTCTTGACCTCGCCGGTCGACCTCGGCGAGACAGCAACCACCGGCGCCAAGACCACGGTGACGGCGACCGGCGACCTGACTGTGCACGGTGTCACGAAGAGCGTGCAGATCCCGCTCGAGGCCCAACTCACCGGCGACACGATCGTCGTCGTCGGATCGCTCGATGTGGCGTTCAGCGACTTCGGGGTCTCCGCGCCGACCGCACCGATCGTGCTGTCGGTCGATGATCACGGCCAGATGGAACTGCAGCTCTTCTTCCAGCGGGCCTGATCGAGCGCCTTCGGGCGAAGTGTGTAGGTTCGACGCGCACAGGTCGAATCGAACGTACGCACTTCCCCGATCGAACGCTTCCCGGCTACAGGTCGTAGCGGTACACGTTGGTATCGCGTGGCGAGAACCCGATGCGTTGGTAGAGGCGGTTGGCCGCTGCCCTCGATGGCCTGCTGGTCAGGCTGACGGCCTTGGCGCCCCTGGACCGCGCTGCATCGAGCGCTGCATTGCTCAGTGCCTCGCCCACACCGTGCCCTCGCGCCGCTTCGTCGACGACCACGTCCTCGATCCAGGCCTTCAAACCGGTTGCGATCCGATACAGCACGAGGGTCAGGCTGCCGACGATCACACCATCCACGCGAGCGATGAACATGGTGGTGTCGCCGGCAAGGATCGTGGCCAATTCTCCTGCGTCGGGCGGAGCAGCCGACGAGAGTTGCGGGAGGAGTCGGGCCAGCGCCTCGACCAACTCGGCAGTGGGTTCTTCGACGATCTCGATGGTCGCGGTCACAGTTCGCCAACTGTAGACAACGGACGGATGCTCGTCCCATGGAGCACAGCGCGCGACGGCGCTGATTTCCTGGTCGAACGGGGTCGAACGGCCCTTCCCCCTCTCCGGACGCACCGGTAACGTGTGAAACACCGGCGCTTCTTGACTGCTCGGGTAGATCTGCGTGACTGAAGACCCCGGTTGCGCTACGAAACCTCCGAGGGAGGTGCAGAGTGGGCGCACAGAATCAAGGTGCCGGACCCGGGCTGCAACAACCCCGGACCACGTCGAGGTCTGCGGTGAGCATCGGCGACGAGGTCGCGCTGCACCGGTCACCGCCCGAACGCGTCGATCCGAAGCGCAACCACATCTGGGTTGCCGTGGTCCTGGCCACGGTGCTCCTGGCCGGTGGTGTGTCGGGATCCGTGCTGACCGCACAGTCCGTCGCCCGCCGTAGCTCCGAACGACACCAGGCTGCATTGGCTCTGTCTTCCGCCGAGGTCGCCTCGACCCTGCGGCTGGCGATCGAACGCGAGGAGGACCTCGCTGTCAGTGCCGCGGGATTCTTTCTCGGCACACCCTTCGCCACCAACGACCAGTTCCTGGCGTGGGCCAACACGATCCGGGCAATGGAGCGTTACCCAGAACTGTTGGGCTGGGGCGACGTGTTGATGATCACCTCGGCACAGCTGCAGGCCTACATGGCACTGGCCGCTGCCGACCCCTCGAGCGTGGTGTCCGGCACGTTCGAGATCACGCCTCCTGGCGAGCGCCCGTTCTACTGCCTGTTCGTCGCCGGTCAAGCGAGGACGCCCGACACGGGGGTCCCTCCCGGGTTCGACTACTGCGCCAGCGCGGCGGGCTTGTCGATCCTGGCAGCACGCGACTCGGGGCTGAGCAGCTATCAGTCTGTCGACGCCGGCACCGGATCCACGCTGACGGTGCAAGTGCCCTTCTACACCGGTGGAGCAACGCCGCCGACCGTGGAAGCCCGCCAAGCCGCGTTCGCCGGCTGGGTGGGACTGGCGTTCGACCCGAACATCCTTCTCGAGCGGGCGCTGAAAGATCGTACGGACACGGCGATCGTGCTCCACTTCCATGACGCGTTGTCCGATGCTCAGTTCAATCGCGGGGCGGCTCCGACAGGCGCAATCGGCGTGACGAAGGATCTCCAGAACGGGTGGACCGTCGAGACCTTCGGTGCCGTCACCAGCGCGGGCGTCCTCCACGATCGAAGTGCGCTCACCGTCCTTCTCATCGGCATCGCCGCCAGCATCATCCTCGCGGCGCTTGTCCTGGTGCTGGGCACCGGCCGCGCTGCAGCCCTGCGGTTGGTCGGCGAACGCACCGGCGAACTCCGCCACCAAGCCCTCCACGACGCGCTGACCGCCTTGCCCAACCGGTTCCTGATCATGGACCGCATCGAACAACTCCTCGTTCGCAACCGGCGCAATGGAACCACCGGCGCGGCGCTGTACATCGATCTCGACGATTTCAAGAACGTCAACGACACGCTCGGTCACGAAGCCGGCGACCGGCTGCTGATGGCGGTCGCAGCCCGACTGACGAGCGCCCTGCGAGATGCGGACACGATCGGCCGCATGGGCGGTGACGAGTTCGTGGTGCTGATCGACGGCGCAACCGTGGCCACGCCGGAACTCATCGCCGAGCGCCTGCTCGACGTCATGCACCAACCGTTCGATCTCGACCACACGTCGATGCCGTTGTCGGTCAACACCAGCATCGGCATCGCAATCGGTGACCGCGACACGGGTGGCGACCTGCTGCGCGATGCCGACGTCGCGCTCTACCAGGCGAAGGCCGCCGGCAAGAACCGGTACGAAATCTTCTACCCGGAGATGCAGACCGAGATCAGTCGTCGTATCGAACTGCAGTTCGACCTGCGGTCAGCGGTCGAGAGCAACCAGTTCTTCCTCGTCTACCAACCGATCTACAACCTCGAGGACCTCACGCTGGTCGCGGTCGAGGCCCTGCTGCGTTGGCGACACCCACTTGCCGGCGTGATCGAGCCCGACGAGTTCATCCCGATCCTCGAACAGACCGGGCAGATCCAAGAGGTCGGTCGGTGGGTGCTGAACGCGGCCTGCATGCAGATGGCGGCTTGGCACGCCAAGGGCGACGTCGTCGATATCTCGGTCAACGTCTCGGCCCGCCAGCTCGACCACGACGAGACCGTCGACCACATTCGTGAGGCCCTGGAGGTCAGCGGTCTCCTACCCAGCTCGTTGATCATCGAGGTGACCGAGACAGCGTTGATGCGCAATGCGGTCGAGACCTCGGTGCGGTTGAAGGCGATCAAAGCGCTCGGCGTCAGGATCGCCATCGACGACTTCGGCACCGGCTACTCGTCACTCGCCTACCTCCAACAGTTCGATGTCGACTGCCTCAAGATCGATCGAGCGTTCACCCACGCCATCAGCACCTCCCCGGAGTCGAAGGCACTCATTCGCACGCTGGTGCAACTGGGCCGCGACCTCGGGCTGCGCACACTCGCCGAAGGCGTGGAGACGACGGGTGAGATGGACCACCTGCGCAACGAGCGAGTCGACGAGGCCCAGGGCTTCTTGCTGTCGAGACCGCTTGATGCGGCCACGCTCGAAGCGCAGATCCTCGTGCCC
>JBDTRP010000038.1:0-41547 GCA_039931555.1 Ilumatobacteraceae bacterium
TCCAAGCGCTGCTGGCGATTGGCTTTCTGACGTTCACGCTTAGGGGTTCCCACGAACACGTGAGGCTAGCGGCGAGCCGGCCAACAACGCTTGCAGCTCAAGTCCACTCGGCAACGTGCCGATCCTCGTGTGAACGGGCGAACCGACCGTATGACCCCCTCAGGAACGACGAGCAGACAGCAATGAATCGATGGGCGCACAGAATTGGACGCTGGCTGACGTGCCTCGGCCTGCTGTCGACCGCTGCATACCTCGGCTGGCGAGTCGCGACGCTGCCTGGTCGGGCGCCGGTGTGGCTGGTTGCGTTGGCGCTCGTCGTCGAGTTGGCGGGCTTCGTGGGCTCCAGCGTGCTGATGTGGGCGTTGTGGCACGGCCCGGGCGCTTCGGTCGAGCAGGCCTCACTGACCTTCGACGAGCATCTCGGTCTCGACCCGAGCCGGGTCGATGTCGTCGTGCGCGTCGACCAGCAACCGATCCATCACGTCCGTGGAACGTTGCTGTCGCTGCAATCCATGGCGACCGGCCGGCATGTCGTGGTCGACCTCGGGGCCCGCCCAGAGGTCGCTGCCCTGGCGGCGGAGTTCGGCGCGGTCTACGCGGCAACCGATCTCGAGGACCACAACGGCCTGAAGACCTGCAACGCAGCTTCGGCGTCACCGATCTTCTTCCTGCTCGACGCCGGCGACATCCCGAGCGTGCGGGCGGTTCACGCGCTGCTTCCGCTGATGCGCGACGACAGCGTCGCGGTCGCGATCGGCCAGGCGCAGATGGCCGACGACGATTCCGCGGAGCACGGGCCGAACGGCCTGCACGAACTGACCTTCGAACGCGAGACCCTCAACCCCGCGCTCGGCGCACGCGGGTCGTCGCTGCTCGTCGATTCGGGCGCGCTGATCCGCCGTGCCGCGCTCGACAGCGTCGAGGTCAACGACGATGCGCCGATCGAGGCCGAGGCCGATTGGTCGATGGCGCTGATGAGCGAGGGGTGGAAGGTCGTGGCCGCGACCGGCTCGCCGGTGATCGTACGCCAGGTGATGCATTCGCAGGACGAGGTGTACGAGCGCCGCGTGCAGCAGGCGCGTGCGCTGCGAACCATGGTGTTCGGGCCCGACGGGATCCTCCGGTTGAACTCGTTGCGCGTCGGCCAACGACTGGCGATCGCCGCGGCGGCCGTTCGGCCGTTGTCGGGCCTGCGCCGCGTTGGCTTCATCGTCGTGATCGTCGCGGCACTGTTGACCGGCACACTGCCGCTGCACCCCAACCTTGCCGTGCTTGTCGCAGTCTGGGCCCCGGGCTGGATCCTCACGTCGCTGGGCCTCGGCCTGATGAGCGGTTGGACGATGCGTCCCGGCGACCGCACCCGCTGGTCACTGCGCAACCTCGGTGCGTCGTGCCAGGGAATGCGGCACCCGATCGCGTTCGACCAGCGTCGCGCCCCGATCATGACCCCACATGCACTGCAACACGGCGGGGCGTTGGTGGCGTCGGTCGTCGTGCTGAGCTCGGTGATGATGCTGCGCGGCCTCAGCGAGCGGTGGACGCATGCACTCGGCGCCATGCCATATCAACGGCTCGTCGGATTGATGCTCGTCGCGCTGTGGTCGCTGGCGATGTCGCTCGACGTGTTGCGCATGTTCGGCAAGCGCAACCAGTTGCGACGGGCCGCTCGAGTCGTCGCCTCGATCCCAGCCGAGGTCAACGACAACCCCGTTGCGGTGTTCGACGTGACCGCCCTCGGTGCCGGCTTCGAGACCAACCAGGAACTGGAGCCGAGGCAGCGCCTGCTGCTCGATGCAACCATCACCACATCGCGCGGCTGCGAAGACGTGAGCTTGCCGATCGTGGTGCGCAACGTTCTCAAGGTGTCGACAGCGCCCGATGCTGCCGGAGTGGAACGGTGGCGGGTCGGTGTGGAGTTCGGCGATGCGCCGCCGCAGGCGATCAATCCACTGGTCGAGTACTGCATGATCGAACCGGCGCGGCAGCGACTCGGTCGTCTTTCGCCGTGGCTCGGCGACGAGGCGTCGATCGCGGTCGAAGAGGTCGCCCAGCCGGTGTTGGATGGCCGGCGCGTTGCGTTGCGGCTGATCTCGCTGCTGGCCGTCGGTGGTGCGATCGCCAGCGCGCAACCCCGTCAAGGAACCGTCGTCACGACGGTGGTCTCGGCCATCTCGATCCTGATCGCCGCCGGTGTGCTTGCGGGCTCGGTGCGACCGCGTCGCGCCCCATGGACCGCCGATCAATCGACGTCGTCGCCGTCTCCCGACTTGGCGATCAGGTAGCCAATGGCCCTCTCAGCCTTCGGATACCGGTACACGAGCTGCCAGAAGTCGGCGTTGTGCCCGAGCACGTCGAGGTGGGCGAGCTCGTGGACGATCACGTAATCGATGACCCAGTCGGGGAAGGTGGCCAATCGAGTCGAGATGCGGATCGTGCCCTGGGATGGGGTGCACGATCCCCATCTCGACCGCATGTCGTCCGCCCACCGGATGGTGGTGGGCACGCGCAGGTCGTGCCGGCGCGCCAGCGTCGCGGCGCGCTCGTCGAGCCGCACCCGGTCCGCTGACATCTTGCGCTGGAATCGGCCACTCATCTCGCGGACCCAATGGGCCTCCTCGGCCCGGCTCATCCACGACGGCAATGCGATTCGCAGCACCCCACCCACCAGATGGGCCCCGACCGTCTTGCGCCTCCTCGTCGAGCGGGTGACTTCGACCACGAACGGCTGCACCACGGGTACCACGACCGGCTCGTCGTCGGGACCGAGCCCGGGGAGGTGTACAGCGTCGCTCACGGCCAGGGACGGTATCGCCCGGTACGCTGGCGGCAATGGCGACACTGCGCATGTTCGCGTCGGCTCGAGAAGCCGCCGGTACCGGTCGGGCGGAGTTCACCGGCGCGACGGTGGGCGACATACTGGCCGCCGCGACCGCGTCGTTCGGCGATCGATTTGCCCAGGTGCTGCCATCGTGCAGAGTATGGGTCAACGGCGAAGCAGCCGACCCCACGGACCCCGTGGGCGCCGGTGATGAAGTGGCGGTCCTACCGCCGGTCAGTGGAGGATGTTGATGGCTGAGACAATGGATCCCCGGCAGCTCACGCTGGTCGAGTTGCGCGCCCTTCGCGCCAAACTGCAGAACGACGACGATGCCGTCTCGTATGTGCGCCGACTGGCCCAGGCCCGCCTCGATCTGGTGCAGGCCGAGAAGCGGCGGCGCATCGATGGCGGAACGGAAAGCCTGGACGAGTTGCCGTCGATCCTGTCGACCCACCTCACCGGCGGTGCGCCGCGTCCCCCTCGCCCCGCGGAGGACTTCAGCAGCCACCCGCTCGCCGAGGAGTTCGACGCCTTGCTCGATCACGCCGGCGACAACGACCTGTCGTCGCTCAGCGCCGACGAGCTCGTCAGTTACGCCGATGCGCTGCACGAGTTCGAGCAGGCCCGCTCGCACGAGCGGCGGGAGCTGTTCACGCGCATCGACGAGCTCAGCGCCGAGTTGGTGCGTCGCTACCGCGACGGCGAGGCCAACGTCGACGGCCTGCTCGCCGCCGACGACTGAGGTCACCGTGCCATCGATCCGCGACGAGTTCGACAAGCGTGTCGCCGACGTCGGCGACCTGATCAAGTCGCAGCGCGAGGTGGCCCAGATGAGTGTGCGTCGCTTGGCCGAACTGGCCGGCGTCAGCAACCCCTACCTGTCCCAGATCGAGCGTGGCCTGCGCAAGCCGTCGGCCGATATCTTGCAGCAGATCGCCAAAGCGTTGCAGATCAGCGCCGAATCGCTGTACGAGCGTGCCGGTTTCCTCTCGCCGGACGACCGGCCGCGGGTCGGCGTGCGCGAGGCGATCGCCGCCGACCAGCAGCTCACGGCCGAGCAACGACAAGCCCTCCTCAACGTCTACGAGAGCTTCGTCGCCTCCAAGTCCTGAGGGAAGGGGCGACCAGTCCCGACTGCTGGGCTGGAATGTTGATCAGTTCGATAGTGTTTCACTCTCCGTGCAACGCGTCGCAGTGATCTCACTCCACACGTCGCCCCTCGCCCAACCGGGTTCGGGCGACAGTGGCGGCATGAACGTGTACGTGCGCGAGCTGGTTTCGGCGCTGGCTCAGGCGGGCGTCGAGTGCACGACGTACACGCGGGCGTCGCGCCCTGGGTTGCCCGAGGTCGTCCAAGTCGAGCCCGGGCATCGCGTGGTGCACATCCCTGCCGGCCCGTTCGACCTGGCCAAAGAGGAGCTCCCGTCGGTGATCGAGGAGTTCGGCGACGCCGTCATCGACCACATCAAGAACGACTCACCCGCCGATGTGCTGCACGCCAACTACTGGCTCAGCGGCCTGGTCGGGCACCGCATCAAGCATGAGCTCGACCTGCCGTTCGTCAGCACGTTCCACACCCTCGCCAAGGTGAAGGCCGAAGGTGGCGACTTCGAGCCGCAGTGGCGCGAGCAAGCCGAGAGCGAGATCATCGGTTGTGCCGACGCGATCTGCGTCAGCTGCACCGAGGAGGAGCGCCAGTTCCTGCGGCTCTACGGCCAGCCCGCCGGCAAGATCGAGATCATCGCCCCCGGTGTCGAACACGCCTTCTTCGCGCCGGGTGACCGCGCCGGAGCGCGGAATGCACTCGGTCTGCCGCTCGACTCCCCGGTGCTGCTGTTCGTCGGTCGCATCCAGCCGCTGAAGGGCCCCGACGTCGCCGTGCGGGCGCTCGCCGAGCTGAATCGCCCGAATGCACTGCTCCTGATCGTCGGAGGCGCAAGTGGGGTGGAGGGCGACCTGGAGATGCAACACCTGCAGGCTCTGATCTCCGAGCTCGGGGTGGAGGGCCAGGTCCGCTTCGTCGAACCACAGCCGCACCACATCCTCAGCACCTACTACCGAGCCGCCGACGTCGTGCTGGTACCCAGCCGCAGCGAAAGCTTCGGTCTGGTCGCGCTCGAGGCATCGGCATGTGGCATCCCCGTGGTCGCCAGCGGCGTGGGTGGGCTGTTGACACTCGTCGACCACGGCTCCACGGGATTCCTGGTGCCCGAGCGCGACCCCAGCCTGTACGCGCAGTACATCGCCGAGGTCCTCGATCATCCGCAACAGTCAGCGCAGATGGGTCGGCGGGCGGCGGTACGTGCGCGGCAGTACACGTGGGGGTTCGCCGCGGCGCGGCTGCGCCGCGTCTACACCGACCTCACCGTACGCGAGCTGGTGGCCTGCGCGTGAGCGATGCGCACGACGACACCACGGTGTCGGCGCTTGCCGCCCAGATCGACCAGTGGCTGGCAGACCTCGCAGCGGCCAACCCGGCCGTGGAGGCCGTCGACCACGCTGACGGCGATCCGCTGCGTTGGTACGTGCGATTGCGCGGCGACGAGAAGGAGCACATCACTGTGTGGCTCACACTCGGACAACGCACGCTGCGCTACGAGGCGTACGTCATGCCGGCGCCGCAGGAGAACATCGCTGAGGTGTACGAGTTGGCACTTCGCCGCAACGAGAAGCTGGTCGGCGCCCACTTCGCGATCGGTGTCGAAGATGCGCTGTTCCTCCGCGGGGAACTGCCGCTCGTCGCCGTGTGCGCCGACGAGGTCGACCGTGTGATCGGATCGATCTACGCCTATGCGGAGCAGACCTTCCCGGCGATGATCCGCCTCGGATTCGCCAGCCACTTCGCCGGCTGAACATCCCGGCACACATTTCCGCAGTGGCGAACTGACTGTTCATCTCTGTGTGTGCCGGACGGATGGCGCTCTTCGGGGAATGTCGCAGCGCCATCCGTTTCGGCGCCATGTGATTAGCCTGCGACCATGACCAACTACCGATTGGCCGTCGTCGGCGGGGGAAACATGGGGGCGGCACTGATCGGTGGGCTCGTGGCGGGCGGCTGGGCCCCTGCGGATCTCGCCGTCGTCGAGGTCGTAGAGTCGCGGCGCCATGCGCTGACCGAGATGTTCCCCGGCGTGACCATCGCCGCAACGGTTCCGGCGTGCGACGCGGCGTTGATCGCTGTCAAGCCGTACGACGCCTCGGCCGCTGCAAGCGCCGCCGCCAACGCAGGGGCACGTCGCGTCCTGTCGATCGCCGCAGGAGTCTCGATCGACACCTTGCAACAGGCGTGCGGCGACGGCGTGGCGGTCGTGCGCTCGATTCCCAACACTCCCGCGTTGTTGGGCAAGGGGGCCGCGGCGATGTGCGGTGGCACGTTCGCCACCGACGGCGATCTCGAATGGGCCGAGGGGATCCTCGGCGTGGTCGGCACCGTGGTGCGCGTGGCCGAGCCCTTGCTCGACGCCGTCACCGGGCTGGTCGGCAGCGGACCGGCGTATCTGTTCCTGGTCGCCGAAGCGTTGATCGATGCCGGCGTGCTGGCCGGGTTGACCCGTCCGGTCGCCGACGCATTGGTGCGCCAACTGTTCGTGGGTTCGGCGGCGATGCTCGACGAGTACGGCGACCCGGTTGCGCTGCGGGCGATGGTGACCTCACCCGGCGGCACCACCGCTGCCGGGCTACGGGTGCTCGAAGAGCACGGCACCCGCTCGGCTCTGCTGGAAGCCGTGCTGGCGGCCACCGAGCGAAGCCGAGAGCTCGGCAAACCCCACTGACCCCGCTTGTCCGAAACCGGAGCACCGTGAGTCCGAACGCGCGTGAGCCGCGGCAGCGGACTCACACTGATCCGGTCGAAGTCATGCTGTGAGCCCGATAGCGCGTGAGCCGCGGCAGCGGACTCACAGAGAGACCGTGTCGCTAACGCGAACGCAAACCCGACCACACATCGCTGGAGCAGAGACACGCGAGGCAGTGGACCGATCTCACGAAGAGCGCTCGCCAGACCACGCAAGCCCCAAATTTCTTGATGTGACTCTTTTCTCAGCGGCCTTGCTGTGTCTAACCTTTCGTCCAGGTCAAACGACCGCCGCGTGAATCTCACACGGAGTCGCATCCGCAAGGATGCGCCGACAGGGCTGGTGCCATCGGGGGGTTGGCATCGGCCCTTGTCGATTTTTGCCGGCAGGTCGCATGGGATGGCCCCTTGCTCGTCGCTAGGTTGAGCGCCCATGGGCCGCCGCTACGACACCGTCTCGTTGTTGACCGACTACGGCTCGATCGACGAGTTCGTCGGTGTGGTCAAGGCGGTCATCCGCGACATCGCACCGCACGCACAGACGATCGACCTGACTCATCACATCGCACCGTTCGACGTGCGAGCCGGCAGCCTGGCGTTGGCCCGCTGCGTTTCGTACCTCCCGAGTGGGGTGATCCTCGCGGTGGTCGACCCCGGTGTCGGCGGCAGCCGCAAGGCGATCGCGATCGAGGTCGCCGACGGCGACGGCGTGTTCGTCGGGCCTGACAACGGGCTGCTCGCCCCGGCGGTGGCGATGGCCGGTGGTGCCGGGCGGGCCGTGATCCTGACCAACGACGAGTACCACCTGCAGTCGCACGGTGCCACCTTCGCCGGGCGCGACATCTTCGCTCCGGTGGTCGGCCACCTGTGCAACGGTGTCGACCTGACCGAGTTCGGCGAGATGATCGATGCCGACGCGCTGCTGCCCGGCATGGTGCCGCTCTCGCGCCAGGAGCCGGAGGGCCTGGTCGGTGAGGTGTTGTGGGTCGACCACTTCGGCAACTGCCAGCTCAACATCGGACCCGACGAGATCGCCGACTGGGGCCAGCAGGTGCAGGTCGCGTTCGGCGAATCGGTGCGGGTCGCCACGCGCCAGCACACGTTCGCCGACGTCTCCACCGGCGCGGTCGGCCTGGTCGTCGACAGTTGCGGGATGCTCGCGCTCGTGCTCGATCAGCGCTCCGCGGCGGCCGATCTCGGGATCGGCACCGGCGACCAGATCACGCTGGCGCCGCTGGCCGACGGGCCGGCACCGGGCCAGACCAGCCCCGTCACGATGCGTGCCCGCTAGGTTGGCACCATGCGTCCGGCGACCACGCTCACCTTGGCCCTCCTGCTGCTGTTGATCCTCACAGCAGGCGTGATCTCGTTGCTTCGTCTGTAGAGCACTGTCGGACCGCGATGAACCTTGCTCACATCATCGAGGGGCACGAAGCCGATCACGTGGCGATCATCAACCGCAACACCGAAACCACCTACGGCGAGCTGAACGATCGGGTGGCCCGCGTCCGTGGTGGGCTTGCCAAGCTCGGCATCGGCAGTGGCGACCGGGTTGCGCTGCTGTGTGGCAACGGCACCTGCTTCGTCGAGACCTACCTCGCCGTGCTCGGGCTCGGTGCGGTCGTCGTCCCGATGAATCCGCAAAGCCCGTCGCCCGAGATCGAACAAGAGATCGCCGTGGTCGGCGCGTGCGCCGTCGTGGTCGAGCCGGCCGCGGCCGCGGCGTGGAACGGCGTCGGCTCCGAGGCGACGGCGTCGGTGCGTACCGTCATCACGATCGAGCCGGGCAGCATCGACGACGCGGTGAGCTTCGATGACCTCCTCGCGGCCGACCCGCTCGAGGTCGTCGACGTCGAGCCCGGCACCTTGGCGCTGCTGATCTTCACGAGCGGCACGGCCGGGTCACCACGCGCCGCCATGCTCAGTCACGGCAACCTGCTGGCCAACATCGAGCAGGGCCGCTCGGCCGAGGCCGGCATCAACGCCGACGACGTCGTATACGGCGTACTGCCGATGTTTCACATCTTCGGCCTCAACGTCGTCCTCGGGCTCAGTCTGTCCATCGGCGCAACCATCGTCCTGGTGCAGCGATTCGACCCCTCGACTGCGCTCGACACGATCCGCGAACGCGGCGTCACGGTGATCCCCGGTGCTCCGCCGTTGTGGTTGTCGTTCAGCCACTTCGACGACGCGCCGGCCGACAGTTTCGCCACGGTGCGGCTCGCGCTCACCGGTGCGGCGAAGATGCCAGAGGAAGCGATCCGTCAGCTGCGCGAGCGCTTCGGGTTGCAACTCGCCGAGGGCTACGGGCTCACCGAGGCGTCGCCGGTGGTCACCAGCTCTGCGGGGCTGCAGATCAAGGTCGGGTCGGTGGGCAAGGTGCTCGATGGGATGACGGTTCGACTCGTCGACGATGCCGGCGACGACGTGCTTCAGGGAGATGCCGGCGAGATCTGGGTGAAGGGACCCAACGTGTTCCTCGGCTATCTGGATGACCCCGACCAGACGAGCCGTGTCTTGACCGACGACGGTTGGCTCCGCACCGGCGACATCGCCGTGACCGACGACGACGGCTACCTCTACCTCGTCGATCGGGCCAAGGACCTCATCATCGTCAGTGGTTTCAACGTGTATCCGGCCGAAGTCGAGAGCGTGATCGCCGAGCATCCCGCCGTTGCCGAGGTCGGTGTCGTGGGGGTGCCACACCCACACACGGGCGAAGCGGTGAAGGCGTGGGTCGTCGTGCGCGAGGGCATGTCGGTCGACGAAGACACCGTGATCGCGTGGTGCGGCGAGCGACTGGCGCGGTACAAGAGCCCCTCGAAGGTCCTCTTCGTCGACGAGCTGCCGCGCAACGTCAGCGGCAAGTTGCTACGCCGCGCGCTGACGTAGCGCGACGACCGGTTGGCGACGCATGGTCGACGCCACCAAGAACCCGGCGAACAACACGGCGATCCCGA
This sequence comes from Ilumatobacteraceae bacterium, assembly GCA_039931555.1. Lineage (GTDB taxonomy): Bacteria > Actinomycetota > Acidimicrobiia > Acidimicrobiales > Ilumatobacteraceae > JAENVT01. The sequence goes on from JBDTRP010000038.1 coordinate 9,572, forward strand.
TCAACAGCGTGATCGAGAACGCGGTGTTCTTGCCCAGTCGTCCGGCGAGGGTGCCGCTGGCCGACAACACGATCGTGCCGGCCGCGATCAGCACGTTGCCGACGACCAGTTGGCCTGGGGACGCGCCGCCACGGCGCACGCCCGCAAGCGCCGGCTCGCGGCGTCGCGCCAAGCGGTAGGCGCTCCACAACGCGCCGACAACGATCACCAACGCGGCAACGCCCGACCCGACGGCAGCGAGCACGCGTGGCGCGACACCGAACACCTCCTTACCGGTCGGCAGATCCGTTCCCCTCACGTCCGTACGGGTCGGGGCGAACAGCACGACGCCTGCACTGAGACCGCTGAGCAGCACGAGCCACCATCGCACTCGGTCTCCGATTGCCCGTCCGGCCAGCAGGTAGACGGTTCCGAGGGCGAGCCACGGAACGTTCAGCACTGCCCCGGCCAAGTAGAACAGCCGGAACGTCGCCAAGCTCCACCCGCGCACGGCGGCCCACCACAACGCCCCGGCGCCCAGGGCGAACAGCGCCAACGAAACGGACCAGGCCATGTCGTGCGGACGACGTCTTCGCAGCCATCGATCGAAGGTGCTCAACGCGAACCCGATTGCGACCAGGGTCGCGGCGGCGGCCAGCGCGGCGTTCATCGCTGTTCGACGGTAGCGGGACGGACGCCACGAAGGAAAAGTTCGGTAAAAGTTCCGCCCGCGAGGCCCTGCTGCTTTGTGAACGTGTGCACGAGTGCCTAACGTTTGTTCCAGCTATGGCTCCCGAACGCGCTCGTCGACGCATCCCCGATGCAACCGTTGCCCGGCTCCCCGTGTATCTGCGGATCCTCACCGAGCAAGGTGACGAAGGCGTCGACAACATCTCCTCGGAGCGGCTCGCAGAGTTGGGCGGCGTCAACGCCGCCAAGGTCCGCAAGGATCTCAGCTACCTCGGTAGCTACGGCACGCGCGGTGTCGGGTACGAGGTCGCCTATCTCGTGTACCAGATCCGTCGCGAGCTCGGCCTGACTCACGACTGGCCGGTCGTCATCGTCGGCGCCGGCAACCTCGGCCAAGCCCTCGCCGGCTACGGCGGTTTCGGTGAGCGCGGCTTTCCTGTCGCCGGCATCGTCGACATCGACGACCGCAAGGTCGGCTCGGTGCTCAGCGGGGTGCGCGTTCGCCACATCGACGAACTTCCCCAGATCGTGCAGACCAAACGAGTCAGCATCGGTGTCGTGGCCACCCCGGCCAGTGCAGCCCAGGATGCAGCAGACCGCCTGGTCCGTGCCGGGGTCACCAGCATCTTGAACTTCGCGCCGGTCGTGCTGGCCGTGCCGCGGGCGATCGAGGTGCGCAAAGTCGACCTCGCCGTCGAACTGCAGATCCTCAGCTATCACGAGCAGCGCCGTGCCGGCGGCGCCATCCATGCGGTCGGCGCCACCCGACCGGCGAGCGCGTAGGCGGCCGCGATGTCCATCGTGGTGATCGGCGTCAACCATCGCACCGGCCCGCTGGCGTTGCTGGAACGGCTCGCCATCCCGGCCGACGCGCAGGGCAAGGCGATCGCCGGGCTCGTCAGCCGCCACAACATTCGCGAAGCGGTGGTGCTCAGCACCTGCAACCGCACCGAGATCTACGCCGTCGCCGAACGCTTCCACGGCGCCTACGCCGACATCCGCGACTTCCTCTGCGATCTGGCCGGCCTCGGCGCAGACGACCTGCACCCCCACCTGTACAGCCAGCACGACGATGCGGCCGTCACCCACCTGTTCGAGGTCGCCGCCGGGCTCGACTCGGCGGTGCTCGGCGAGAGCGAGATCCTCGGCCAGGTGCGTTCGGCGTGGGAACTAGCGCAGGAGGAAGGTGGCACGAAGGCCACGCTCAACCTCCTGTTCCGCCACGCGATCGAGACCGGCAAACGCGCTCGCACCGAGACGTCGATCGGCCGGGGTACCACGTCGGTGAGCTATGCCGCGGTCGAGATGGCCACCGAGCGGCTCGGCTCGCTCGTCGGCCGACGAGTGCTCGTGGTCGGCGCCGGTGAGATGGGCGCGGGGATTGCCGCCGCGCTGGTTCACGCCGGCGCCAACGACATCGTGGTCGCCAACCGAACTGTCGAGCGTGCCGAGCAGCTCGCCGGCCGCATCGGTGGCCGCGTGGTGCCGTTCACCGACCTGCCTTCGGCGTTGGCCGAGGCCGACGTCGTGCTGACGTGCACCGGAGCCGGGAGCACGCTGATCGACTTCCACCTGCTCGAGTCATCACGTGGTCGAATCAACTCGGCGCTGCTGATCGTCGACATCGCCGTGCCGCGCGACGTCGCGGCGGAGGTCACCCAACTCGCCGGCGTGACGTTGCTCAACCTCGACGACCTCCGCGACTGGGCGGGCCGGGCCCTGCTGTTGCGCGCCGAGGAGGCGCTCCGCGTCAGCGACATCGTCTCGGAGGAAGTGGAGCGCTTCGGGGTCGAGGCAACGGCCCGACAGGCAGCGCCACTCGTCGCCCAGTTGCATCAGCGCGCCGAAGCGGTGCGGCTGTCCGAGATCGAGCGTTTCTCGGCCCGCCTGGCGTCACTCGACGACGCGCAACGGGCCGCACTCGAGGCAGTGACCAAGGGCATCGTTGCCAAGTTGTTGCACACCCCATCGGTGAAACTGAAGGACGACGCCGGCACGCCGCAGGGCGAGCGGAACGCCGCGACAGTCCGCGACCTGTTCGACCTCGGCTGAGCCCATGCCCGGCGACCGGCCGATTCGACTCGCCACGCGTGGCAGTGCCCAGGCCCGAACGCAAGCACAATCGGTCGCCGATGCCCTGATGGCGGCTCATCCCGGGCGGGCTGTCGAGCTGGTCTTCGTCGAGACGCTCGGTGATCGCACACAGACGGCCGAGGTACCGCTGCACACCATCGGGGGGCAAGGCGTGTTCACCAAGGAGGTGCAGCAGGCCGTGCTGCGCGGCGACGCCGACCTCGCCGCGCATTCGGCGAAGGACCTGCCATCGGTGACCGCTGATGGCCTTCGGCTCGGCGCGTTCTGCCGGCGTCGCGACGCGCGCGACGTGATGATCGGCGCGACGCTGGCCGAGCTGCCGACGGGTGCACAGGTCGCGACCGGGTCGGTGCGACGCCGCGCCCAGTTGGCTGTGGCTCGACCAGATCTGCAGTTCCTCGAGTTGCGCGGTAACATCCACACCCGTCTCGGCAAGGTGCCGGCGGGTGGAGCGATCGTGATGGCCGCCGCCGCACTCGAAATCCTCGGGCTGATGCACGAGATCGCCGAGTACCTGCCACCTGACTCGTTCGTGCCGAGCCCTGGGCAGGGATGCGTCGCCATCGAGTGTCGCGCCGATGACAGTGAGATGATCTCCACGCTCGCCGCCATCGACCACGAGCCCAGCAGGCTGGCGGTGGAGGTGGAGCGGGCCTTCCTGGCCGAGCTCGGCAGTGGCTGCTCGCTGCCCGTCGGCGCCCACGTCAGCGACGGGGTGCTGACCGCGTTCCTCGCCACGGCCGACGGTTCGCATCACGCCGTCGAGCGCATCACGCTGCCCGGAGCTCACGATCGTGCCGTCGCGGCCGGCGCCGCGCTGGCTCGCTCGATGGGTGACCGGTAGATGCACTCACTGGCAGGCCGCACGATCGTCATCACCCGCACGTCGGAGCAGTCGATCGAATCGGCCGATCTCGTCAGCTCCTTCGGCGCCATTCCGGTGGTCGTGCCGCTGATCGAGACCGTCGACGAACCAACGGGAATGGAGGCGTTGCAGTCACTCGACCTGTCGGGCATCGACTGGATCGTGGTGACGTCGCCGAACGGGGCCCAACGAATCTCGTCACTGGTCGCTGCCGACGCCGCCACACCGAAGTTTGCGGCGGTCGGCGCGACCACCGCAGCCGCGCTGGCGCGCTGCGACCTGGTGGCCGCCAAGCAGAGCGCGGTCGGGCTGCTGGAGATCTTCCCACCAGGCCCAGGCCGGGTCGTGGCGGTGCAGGCCGTCGATGCCGCACCCACCCTGGTCTCCGGACTGCGCGACGCGGGCTGGGATGTCGTGACCATCAGCCCCTATCGCACGGTTTCGGCTTCCCCGAGCGACCAGCAACGACTCGCTGCGCTGAGTGCAGACGCCGTACTGTTGGCGAGCGGTTCCGCTGCCCGCGCGTGGATCGAAGTGTTCGGGCAGCACGCCCCGCCGGTCGTCGTAGCGATCGGCGAGCAGACCGCGGCCGCAGCAGAACGTGCCGGACTCAAGATCTCCGCAATTTCTGCCGATCACTCTGTGTATGGGATGTTGGTCTGCCTGGGCAGGTATCTCCAGGAGCGGCCCTAGCATCTAGAGAAGGCTTGCGCCGACGGGAGTTGTACGGAACACGATGACGGGTAGACGGGTGATTGGACGCTGGCTGCTTGCGGCCGCTGCGAGCGGTTCTCTTGCCGCGCTCGGCATCACCCACGTCGCCGCCCAAGGCGGTCTGCCCACCGGGCTCGCCGTGGGGCCGACAGTCGCCGTCGAATCGCAGGCCGGCACCAATCCATCGGTTTCGAGCGACGGCCGGTACGTCGTCTTCGCCGGTCCTTCGACCACCGAAGGCGACCAGCGGGCGAGCACGATCTGGCTGCGGGACCGCTCGAACGGCGGCGAGGTCGAGCTGACCCAACCGCAGCCCGGCGTCCGCATCGGCAACAGCACCTTCCCGGTGATCAGCGGCGACGGCTGCTATGTGGCGTTCCTCACCGAGATGCCGCTCGACCTGTTCCGCGACGACGACACCGGCGATCGCTGGGATGTCTACCGCATGAAGCTGCCGACCTGCGGCGGGTCGCTGAACGGCTGGGAGCTGATCTCCACCAATGCCTTCCGAGGCAACGACGCTGCGGCGGCCGACGACGTCGACCCACGGTACCCGCCGGCGATTTCCGGGGCCGGGGCCGTGATCGCCTACACCCACCAGTTCGACGCCGCCCAGATCGACATGGTCGGCGTCATCGTCGTCGACCTCACCAAGCCGGTCGGCCAGCCGGGCCATGCGCTGCCGGTCGGGGGAACGCCGACCTCGGCTCCCAACACGACGTACCACTACCTCGGCCAGCGTGAACCTTCGGTGTCGGATGACGGCCAGTTCGTCGCCTTCACCTCCGACGCCAACTCGGCGAAGGCGGTCTCCGACTGGGGCTCCGGCCCTGTTCCCGGCGAGTTGGCAAGTTCGCAGGTGTTCGTATGGGATCGGCTCAACCCCGATCCCACCAGTGCGGTCAAGCGGGCATCGCTCGGGCCCGACAGCACCGTCAACGGCGAGGCGTCGTCACCGGCGATCTCCGCCGACGGCACCTACGTCGCGTTCAGCTCGACCGCCGTGAACCTGGTCATCGGCGCCTCGCTGCCACCGTGCATCGACAGCTGCCCACCGCAGATCTACCGGTACAACCGGCTTGACGGCACCATCGTGCTGGTCAGCCGCGAGCCCGCAAGCGTCAACACCCAGATCGTCGGCAGCAACCTCGGCGCAACCCAGCCGGCCATCAGCAGCGACGGCAGCCAGGTCGCCTTCGTCACCCGCTCGACCAATCTGCTGACCACGCGGCCGGCAGTCGGCGGTGCAGCGACCGATGGCGACATCATGGTTGCCGACGTCGACATCGCCGAGATCTATCGCGCGTCAGTGCTGACCGACGGCGTCACGCCTGCCCCGGCGGCCAACGCCCATCCGAAGCTGTCGGCGACCGGCCGAGTGGTGGTGTTCGACACACTTGCGGGCGCCGCCTTCAACCCCTTGGCCGAGCAGGTGCCCAACTCGCTTCGCCAAGTCGTCGGCATCACCCAGCAACCCCAATTGTCGATCGCCGACATCGACGTCGGCACCGGGATCGTCGGTCTGCCCAGCTCCGAGTGGTTCGTGCGCCTGTACAACGCCGGGCCCGGCTCGTTCGTGCCGAACAAGGTCGAGTCGACCAAACCCGACTTCGGTATCACGTTCGGTAACTGCACCGAGGGCTACGCCGTGCCGCCGGGTGGGTCGTGCGGCGTTGCGGTCATCCTCACGCCCGGCGTGGAAGGCAAGCTCAGCGGTCTGATCAAGATCTCCGAGACGGGGTTCGGCGCACTCAGTGTGCAGTCACGGATCACCGGCGCAGGTGGCCTACCGGCGCTGTCGGCGGATCAGAGCAGCTACCACCACTTCGAGACGCAGAAGGTCGGCGACTCCAGCGATCCGAGCACGTTCACCATCTCGAACGTCAGCTTGGTACCGGCATGGGTCACCGCCGTGTCGGTCCAGGGGGCGAACCCCAAGGACTTCCGGGTCGTCAAGACGAAGTGCCGCAACGCCGTGCTCGAGATCAGCGCCGGCTGCACGGTCGACGTCGACTTCAAGCCACTCGAGGCCGGTCATCGCTCGGCGACGGTCGTCATAGCAACCGACACCGGTCAGTACACCAGCGTGCTCGTCGACGGCGATGCGCACTACACACCGACCGTTCAGGCCAGCGCCACCGACGTGGTCGCCGGGAACGAGATCGGCATCGGCGGCGCAGGGTTCGCGCCGAACGCCACCATCACGCTGCTGTGGGCCGACGGAGCCGGGCGACGCACGACCGTGCAGACCGACAAGGCCGGCAACTTCTTGATCTCGATGGCGGTCGCAGGCAACGAGCGCCCCGGCGACCGCATGCTCGTCGCCCAGACTCCCGGCGCGGGAACCGACCCGGCGTCGGTCGTGCTGCGAGTCATCTCCCGACCCGTCGACGATCTCGACGCCGCCTCGCCCGACTGGCCCGGAGGCTGACCAGCTGCAGTTCCGGCGTCGCGGGCGCCGGAATGGGCCGGACACGCCCGAGTTGACGCCCACAACGCCTACGCCGCAATGGCCATCGCTTCCCGAAGGCGGGCAACCACCCATGTCGGCCTGTCCCGGATGTCCTCGTAGGTGAACGTCAAGACCCGGAGGCCGCGCACCGTCAACTCGGTGTGCCGTTGGGCGTCGATCTGGCGCTGTCGACGCGAGGCGTGCGTGTCATGCCCGGCGACCTCGACGACGAGGCCATTGGGAAATCAGGCATCGACTCGTGCAACGACTCGAGTGCCGTCACGGAACGTCCGCTGCACCAGCGGCCTACCGATGCCCGCCTGACGGAGCAGTTGTAGGAACCATCGCTCGAGCCGACTTTCTCCCCCCGCATCAACGAGGGCGTCGAGCAACTGCCGACTGCCATTCACACCCGGGCGATGGTCGCGCAACACACGAGTTCGCAGGCGTTGCTCGCCGACGAGGCGCAGCCGAATCGCCGAATCGATGGCATTCTCCGTCTCCTCGCTGGTGAAGCCGAAGAGGGGAGACTCGAGGATCAGCCGTTCGGCTGTCAGGCAACGTAGGCCGTGCGCGGGCAGGATGTCGGCGGTGCCGAACGGTCGACGCGCCGATCTCACCACACCGTGCGTCGTGAAACCTCGATGAGCACGCGGCAGGAGGAACTCGATGGCAGCTCCGCAGAACCCGTCGAGCCCGTGGAGTCGCGCCGCCGTGCGGCCGGCGGCAACACCAAAGCCGCCGAGGTCCGCGAGGCCCGCAGTAACGGCTCGGTAGTAGGTCGGTTGGGATCCCGCCATCGTGAACGACCGCGGTCCCAGGCGAGTGATGAGCCCCGCACGCTCCCACTTGCACCGCATCGACGGATCAACGCCGTGTGCTCGAAGTTGAGCCGCCGAAACGACGCTGTGCTGGTCGGCGGCAAGCGCCGCGATCTGGCGAAATCGATCGGTCATCGCGGCAGTGTGCGCCTCGGGTGTCACAGCGACCAGCCAGGAGCACCGCGGGCGGCGAGACGGGCCACGCAGGCCCGAATTGACGCCCACGCCGCGCCGGATCACCCCCCGGGCGCTGCGGGGGTGGCCGGTACCATGCGGCCGGACACCAGCATCGTGGTGGTGCAGTTGCCGGAGAGATCGCCGCCACCGCTGCAGGTGACCTGGAACACCAGCGACGTGCCGGCGGTGACCTCGATCGGCGACACCCACGACACTCGCTTGTCGCCATTCACTGTTTTGAGCGGTATGCGGTAGATCTCGTTGGTCCCGTTCAGCAGGACTGCGACACCCTCATCCTGGTTGGGGTTCTGCAGTGCGAAATCGGTGAGCCGAAACGTCGTGCCGGCCGGAACCTCGACCGTCAAGGCTGCCGTCTGGCCGGCCGGCACAGGAGGCGCCAGCAACTTGCTGAACAAGACACCCTCGTCGACGACGGCTTGCGGTGCTGCAGCAACGGTCGTGACCGGCGCCGAGTCGTTGGGGTCGACGACCACCGGGGTGTTGACCACCGACGTCGACGACATTGCCGCGGGCAGTTGCTTGGCAACGGCAGCGTCGGCGGCGGTGCGCACCGCCGGCTTGACGATGCCGAACCAGACGGCGGCGAGGGCGGCAACGACGGCAGCTGTCGCCAGCAAGCGGGCGAAGAGGCGCTCGGGCACCATCGAGGCCTGCACGAACGTCACGGGGGCAGTGGCTGTCGGGCAGCCGGGCTGGTCGGCGTCGACGGTGAACTGCACGGTGCGCGACCGGCGCTCCCACTGCAGCCGGTTGGCGTGCACCTTCAGCCGGATCAACGAGCTGGCGCCTGGTTCGACACCGGCAGCCGGCGGGTCGAAGTCGCCGTCGACTCGACCGGTGGGGTCGAGGAGGTGCAACCGGCACGACGCCTGCGTGTTGCCCTGGTTCTCGAGCATCATCTCGAAGACAGCCGTACGCCGCGCCCGCAAGGCGGGCTGCAGCATGTGCAGACGGCGGGTGAACGTCGGGCCGACCTGCAACGTGGTCTCGGAGGAACCGACGTCGTCGGGATCGCTCTGCGGCACGATGCGGACGGTCAGCGCGGTGGGGCCTGACGTGGTCGACGGCAACAAGGGTGGATGCACTTCGACATCGACCACCTCTTGCGAGCCGCCGAACAAGGTGACGGAACCGGGGCGGATGGTGGTCCATCCGGCGGCGAGGCCGACCGGGGCCAGGGAGAACGACTCGGTGGTGTCGCCGAGGTTGACGATGGTCAGCTGGAAGACCGCCGACGTGCCCGGCACGACCTCGATGTCACTTCGCGAGAACCATGCCTGGGAAGCCATCGCCGCAACGCTACTGGCGGGCGCCTTGCCGTAGGCGTCAATCCCAACGCAATCTGTGGCCACGATCACACGTGCTCAACGAAAGCTGATCCGGTCCTTGCCGGCCAGCTTGGCCTGGCGCAGCGCAGCGTTCGCCGCGGCGAGGAGGTTGTGCGAGTTCATCGCGCCACTGCCGACGGTGACCCCGACCGAAGCGCTGAGATGCACGTCAGGTGGAAGCGAGTCCCATGACCTGGCCGCGATCAGTTGGCGAATCCGCTCGAACACGATGCGGGCATCACCTGGCGACGCATCGCGCAGCACCATCACGAACTCATCACCGTTGGTCCGCACCACCGAGTCGCCGCGTCGGCAGATCCGCTCGAGCACCTCGGCGACCTCCTGCAGCACGCCGTCGCCGGCGTCGAACCCGTAGTGCTCGTTGACCTGCCCGAACCCGTCGAGATTCAAGGCGCCGATGCAGACCGGAGCATCGTTCGCCAGCACCTCCGGCAACCAGCGGCTGAGGAACTGACGGTTCGGGAGACCGGTCAGGGCATCCGCCTCGCCGGCCGATGCCTGGCGAAGTCGATCCACGCCGGCGCGCACGTGGTGCCAGCGGTCTGCGGTCTGGTTGTGCAGCTTGGCGTACAGGTGCTCGATGTCACCCTGCAGCACTGCGCGGGCATCGTCGTAGCGCCCGAGGCTCCACAGCACCTCGACCTCGACAGCGGTCAGCTGTCGGCGGCAGTCGTCGATGTCGAGATCGTCGGCCAACACCTTGACCTCGTCGATCAGGGTGAGCACGGTCGTGTCGAGCGATGAATGCCAGCGGGCAATGGCCTCCCCCACTGCGGCGACCACCTGCTCGCGAGCCATGCCGTGCTGGACGGCCAGAGCGCGGGCACGCCGCGCGTCGTCGAGAGCGGATTCGTGATGACCGAGCTCGGCGAACAGCACCGAGCGATGCGCCAGCGCGATGCATGTCGGTCGCGCCTGCTGGCTGCCTTCGGGGTCGAGTGCGGCAGTGGCCGCATACAACCCGTCGCGGGCGTGACGGGTGCGCTTGCCGGCGTCGGACTCGGCGGCGGCGGCGGCTCGATACGCGGCCGCGAGGTTGGCGTAGGCGGCCTGACGATCGTCGTCGGTCGCCGCGAGCCGCAGGCAGCGGTCGTAGAGCACGAGCGACGACTCGTGGAATCCGGACCGGTCGCACGTGACGGCCAGGTCGTAGATCGCCGGATAGGCCGAGGGCTCGTGCACCAGCTGTTCGACGGCGTAGATCACTTCGGCCAGGAGCTGCGCACCGTTGGCGGGCTGGCCCGAGTTGGCATTGTCGTCCATCACCACGTGAATCCTCCTGCAAAGGCCCTACGATGCCCGGTCGTGGCCGGCATCTTCCCTGTTTCACGCCCCCGTCGACTTCGAACCTCGGCTGCCCTGCGCAACCTCGTCGCCGAGACCCGGCTCGACGCTGCGAACCTGGTAGCACCGCTGTTCGTCCGTGAGGGCATCGACGAACCGCAGCCCATCGCCTCGCTGCCCGGGGTGGTGCAACACACTCGCGACAGCGCACGCGCCGAGGTCGAAGCCCTCGCCGATCTCGGCATCGGTGCCGTGATCCTGTTCGGAGTTCCTTCCACCAAAGATTCCATCGGCTCGAACGCCTTCGATCCTGAGGGAATTGTGCAGTTGTGCCTCGCCGATCTGGCGGCCGATGTCGGCGACCGGATGGTGTTGATGGCCGATCTCTGTGTCGACGAATACACCGATCACGGCCACTGCGGCGTGCTCGACGGCCCGGCCGACGACCCCCGCACCTCGGTCGACAACGACGCCACCTTGGAGATCTACGGCCGCATCGCCGTTGCCCAGGCCACCGCCGGCGCGCACGTGGTGGCGCCCAGCGGGATGATGGACGGCCAGGTCGGGGCAATACGCGGCGCGCTCGACACAGCGGGCTTCTCGTCGACCGCGATCCTGGCCTATTCGGCGAAGTACGCCAGCGGGCTGTACGGGCCGTTCCGAGACGCCGTCGACGTGCAGATCGCCAGTGGCGGCAACCGCAAGGGGTATCAGCAGGACTTCCGCAACGCGCGGGAGGCACTGGTCGAGGTCGACGCCGATCTGGCCCAGGGTGCCGACATGGTGATGGTGAAGCCCGCCGTGTCGTACCTCGACGTGATCGCCGCGGTGCGTGCCCACGTCGACGTTCCCGTGGCCGCCTACCACGTCAGCGGCGAGTACGCGATGCTGAAGGCGGCCGCCGCCAACGGCTGGATCGACCACGACACCGTGGCGCTCGAACACCTCACCGCCATCAAGCGAGCCGGCGCCGACGTGATCTTGACCTACCTCGCCCGGTGGTTCGCGGAGACCCAACAATGAGCACCAACGCCGAATTCTTCGAACGCAGCTGCCGGGTGATCCCCGGCGGGGTCAACTCCAGCATCCGAGCCTTCAAGGCGGTCGGCGGAACGCCGTACATCGTTGCCCGGGCCGAGGGGCCGTACATCTGGGATGTCGAGGGCCGCCGGTACATCGACCTGGTGCAGAGCTACGGGGCAATCATCCTCGGGCACGCTCATCCGGTCATCAGCGCCGCAGTGACTGCCGCAGCTGCCAAGGGCACGTCGTACGGCGCGCCGACCCCCGGCGAGATGTTGCTGGCCGAGGCGATGACCGAGCGTGTCGGCAGCTGCGACATGGTGCGGTTGATGAACTCGGGCACCGAGGCGACCAGCACTGCCGTGCGCCTGGCTCGGGGCTACACCGGCCGCGACCGCCTGGTGATCTTCCATGGCAACTTTCACGGAGCGACCGACGCCTTGCTGGCAGCGGGAGGCAGTGGCGTCGCCACGCTGGGTCTGCCCGGTACCGCCGGTGTGCCGGCCAGTGCCGTGGCCAACACCCTGGTGGTGCCGTACAACGTGGTACCGCAACTCGACGAGCAGGTCGCCGCGGTGATCGTCGAGCCCGTTGCGGCCAACATGGGGGTCGTCGCCCCGAGCGAAGGCTTCTTACAGGGTCTGCGGGCCGAATGCGACCGAGTCGGCGCACTGCTGGTGTTCGACGAGGTGATCACCGGGTTCCGCTTGGGTCACGGTGGCGCCCAGGCCAAGTACGAGGTCGGGCCCGACCTGACGACGTTCGGCAAGGTCATCGGGGGCGGATTGCCCATCGGCTCCGTCGGCGGTCGACGCGAGATCATGGAGACCTTGTCACCCCTCGGGCCGGTGTTCCACGCCGGCACGCTGGCGGGCAACCCACTGGCCACCGCCGCCGGTCTCGCCGCCCTCGGCGAACTGACCGACGACGTGTACGTCGAGCTCGGTCGGCGCGCCCGGCGACTCTCGTCGGCGCTGAGCCAGGCATGCGCCGCGGCAGGCATCACAGCGCAGTTCCCGGTCGTGGGCACGCTGGTCGGGATGTACTTCGGCAGCGGCGGTGCGCCGACAAACTTCGTCGAGGCCAAGACCACCGACGAGCGGGTCTACCGCACGTTCTTCCATGCCATGTTGCACGAGGGAATCGCTCTGGCACCCGGTGCGTACGAGGCACTCTTCGTCGGTCTCGGCCACACCGACGAGGTGCTCGACGAGATTGCTGCGGCCGCCAGCCGGGCCGCGAGCGCGACCGCCAGCCAGCTGAGCTGACCTAACCTCGCCCCGATGCGGCAGTTCGTCTCGTTCCGCTTCTGGTTGGCGCTCGCGGCGCTTGCCGGGCTGTCATACGGCCTGTGGTACCAGTTCGTCCGCAGCGACGACACGGTGGCCGTCGGGCTCCCGACGCGGTCGGCGACCGCGGAGCACCGAGTCAACCTCGTGCTCCCGGTCTACGGCGTGCAGGCCGACCCGGGCTTCGCGATGATCGACGGAGCGGCCAGCACGGAGTTGCACCTGGCGCTCGATGCGACGCGGACCATGGTCGTGAAAGCCGGGACGCCTGGCCAGATCACGTGCGGCCGGCTGGCCGAGATCAACCAGTGCGTCGTGGCGGCGGATCTGCTGGGCGACGCTGTGGTCTGGTTCTCGCTGATCCCCAACCCGCAGCGGGCCAACCTGGTGCTGCCGGGCGTGACCGAGGTGCGCAAGGACAACTGGGTACTGCTGTCGAACGGGTGGGAAGTGGCCCGCAGCGAGGTCGTCGAGCGCAACTGCGACACCGCCGGGCTCGACGACTTCGTGCGTCAGTTCGGCGGCAGCCTCAGCACGTCGACGTTCAGCTACGAATCGCAGGAGATCACCAAGGTCACCTGCCTCGAGAAGCCGGAGCCGGTAGCCACCACCTCGACCTCGACGACACTACTGCCGCCAGACGTCATCCCGATCGACTCGTCAGTGACCCCGGAAGAGGGATTGCCGCTCGACACCACGGCCCTCGTGCCGGTCGAGACGGCTGCGCCGTAGTCGTCACACCAAGCGGCGCTGACGGGCGATCTCGTAGGTGGCCAAGGCAGTCGCCGCACTGACGTTGAGAGAGCTCAGCCGACCGTACATCGAGATGCTGACGATCATGTCGCACCGTTCACGCGTCAACCGCGACAGTCCGGCGCCCTCGGCACCCAACACCAAGCACACGCCCTCGAGGGCCAGATCGCCGATGTCGAACAGGTCGCGGTCGGCGCCATCGTCGAGGCCGATCACCCAGATGCCGGCGTCCTTGATGCGAGCCAGCGCCGCGGGCAGGCCACCCACCAAGGCCATGGGCACGTGCTCGACCGCGCCGGCGGCCGACTTGGCGACCGTCGGCGTGATGTGCACGGCGCGGTGGCGGGGCAGCACCACCCCATCGACACCCGCCCCATCGCAGCAGCGCAGCATGGCGCCGAGGTTGCCGGGATCGGTGACCCCGTCGACGGCAACGAGGAACGGGGCCCGACCGGGCCGTCGCTTGATCAGATCGGCCAGGTCGGTCTCCAGCAGCGGCGCGGCGAAGGCGATCACGCCTTGCGGTGCCTCGCTGCGGGCCTTGGCCTCGAGCCGTTTGCGATTGACCTCTTGCACGGGTGCACGCACGCTGCGGGCGATCTCGACGATGTCGGTGACGATGTCGCTTGTTGTCTCGCCCTCGACCAGATCGGTGGCGACCCACACCTCTTGTACCTTGCGCTTGCCGGCGATCAGTAGTTCGCGGACGGCCTGGCGACCCTCGACTTGCTCGCCCCCGAGCGACTTCTCGGGCTTGCGCCGTTCTTCTCCCGGCGCAACGATGCGACCGGTACGGCCGGCGCCGCGCGACGCGAACTGGCGCGACGACGAGCGCTCCGGCGCCCCGCGACCTTTGCCGGCTGCGCCGGCCCGGCTTCGTGGCGCCGGTGCGGCGCGACCCTTGGCGACGGGTGCTGCACTACGTCCCTTCGCTGCGGCCGGGCGCGGCTGGGCACCGCGCCGCCCGCCCGCACCGCTTGCCTGTCGTCCTGCCATCAGCACTACTCCTTCGTGATCACGGCAACCGCCCAACAGGCGATGCCTTCCTGGCGCCCGAGGGCACCGAGCCCTTCGGAGCGGCGCCCCTTCACCGTGACCGGTGCGCCGCACGCCTGACTCAACTTCGATTGCATCTCGGCTCGGTGCGGCGCCAACTTCGGCGTGTCGCACACCACCGAGCAGTCGACGTTGCCGATGGTCCATCCATCAGCGCGTACCAGTGTGCCTGCGTGGGCGAGCAACACCAACGAGTCGGCATCCTTCCACCGCGGGTCGGTGTCGGCGAAGTGCTCGCCGATGTCGCCGAGACCGGCGGCTCCCAACAGGGCGTCGGCCACAGCATGAGCGATCACATCCGCGTCGCTGTGGCCATGCAGTCCACGAACTCCGTCGAACACGACACCGCCGAGCACCATCGGTCGCGCCGGGTCATCGCTGAAGCGGTGGATGTCGAAGCCCTGCCCGACGCGGACAGTCATCGGCCCTCCTTCTCGGCCAGCTCCCGCGCCCAGGCGAGGTCATGGGGATGGGTGATCTTGCGGTTGTTCTGATCACCCGCGACGACCACGACCCGTCCGCCGCAATGCTCGACCAGCGCTGCATCGTCGGTGGCGTCGCGCCCGCTGGCGTGGGCCGCGCGCAGCACTGCCGCACGGAAGGCCTGTGGGGTCTGCACCGCGACCAACGCCGATCGCCGCGGGGTCTCGACGACGATTCCATCCTCGTCGATCCGCTTGATGGTGTCGGTCACGGCGATGCCGGGGATGGCGGCATCGGCACCGCCCGAGATCGCCGCGATCACGGCGGTGAACAGTTCGGCCGAAGCAAACGGGCGGGCGGCGTCGTGCACGCAGATGATCGTCGCCGTCGGTGGGACCGCGGCCAGCCCGGCGCGCACCGAATCGCTGCGCGTCGCCCCGCCGGCCACGCCACCCTCGGTCATCACATCGACTGCTGGAACCACCACGACCACGCCGTCGCTGACGGCGCGCGCCGCCTCGACAGCGTGGTCGATCACCCGTCGCGACCCGACCTGCTCGTACTGCTTGGGCCGCCCCATCCGCGACCCGGCGCCGCCCGCGACCACGATGGTCCACACATTCTCTGCTGCGGGGAGCGACACGACCGGCGAGGGTAGTACCGTTCGACGCACATGGCTCACGAAGACCTCCTTGCCCAGACCGAATTCTTCGCCGATGCGCCGTACGAGGTGCTGGCACCGATTGCGGCTGCGGGCCGCGAGCAGCACCTGATCCGCGGTGACGTGTTGTTCCATGAGGGCGACATCGCCGACTCGTTGCACCTTGTCCTGCGCGGCCGCGTGGCGATTGCGATCGCCAACCCCATCGATCACCGCGAGACGGTGGTCGCCCTGATGGAGCCAGGCGATCTGCTCGGTGAGATGGCGATGCTCGATGGCGGCCCACGCTCGGCGATGGCCAGGGCACTCGAGCCGTCGGCCGTGCTGACCATTCCGTTCGAACCGGTGATGGAGGCGTTCCGCGGCGATCCACGGCTGCTGTGGGGCGTGACCCGGCTGCTGGCCCGACGCCTGCGGGTCGCCGACGAGGCGCTGGCCGACAGCGTGTTCCTCGACGTCACCGGCCGTACCGCGAAGCGTCTGCTCGAACTGTCGGAAGGCGACGACGACTTCATCCTTCCCGTCACGCAAGAGGAGTTGGCCGGCATGGTCGGCGCATCGCGAGAGCGCGTCAACAAGGCGATCGCCAGCTTCATCCGCCTCGGCTGGATCGATCAGCACGAGCGCAAGTACACCATCTTGAAGCGCGACAGCCTCGACATCCGCGCCCGGTAGGGCTACGCGTCTCGGCGGCTGGTCACGAGCGCGCCGGCGACCGCGACCATCGCGGTGGCTGCGGCGAAGTACAAGCCGCCGGCAACGCGGCCGAGGCTGTCGGCGGTCGACGCGTTGGGATTCCCGAGGCCGAACCCGGAGATGTAGGGCAGGAACTTCTGCGGATGACCGACACCTGCCGCAGAGAGGATCGCCAGGATGATGTTCTCGACGACCAGCGGCCACAGGATCAGGACCGCGACCGCGGCCGGAGTGTTGCGAATCACCATGCCCAGACCGAGGCCGAGCAGGCTGACGATCACGGCGAAGACGACGATGCCGATCAGCGCGGCCCGGGCCTCGGGTTCGCCACTCAACGACACCGGCACGCCGCGAGACTTGGCGATGGCCGACGAGACCGCGAAGCAGAACATCACGACGAGGGCCTCGGCAACGGCGGCGAACAGGGCGATGACGACGGCTTTGGAGATCACCACGCGCCCTCGCCGAGGTGTGGCCGCAAAGGTCGGGCGAATGGTGCCATATGCGAACTCGGCGCTGATCGATACGGCGCCGACGACGCCGAGCAGCAACGCGGTGACGACTGACGTGCCCGTGACGAGGCCGGCGATGTCGGCGGCCTTCAGATCGGTCACGTTGGCCAACGACGCGACCAGTACCGACACGATCACGGGGAACGCCACGGCGAAGATGAACAGGATGAGGTTCATCCTCACGGTGCGCAGTTTGATCCACTCGCTGCGAATCGTGTTGATCATGATGCCACCATCGGCTGAGCGACGAACTCTTGTGCCGCGGCGGTGGCTTGCAGGAAGGCATCTTCGAGCGAGCCGGTTTGCGGTGACAACTCGTGCAGCACGATGCCGCCTCGGGCGGCGAGTTCACCGACCTCGACCGTGGTGATGCCGCGAAGCTCCGCGGTCGTCGCATCGACCATGCTGGCCTGCGCACCTTGCCCGGTGGCCGCGCTGACGAGTGCGGCGACACCGGGGCTCTTGACCCGCACCCACCGGTCGGCGTGACGTTCGACGAACTCGGGCACCGAGCACTGCTCGATCAGGCGGCCTTGGCCGATCACGACGAGGTCGTTGGCCATCTGGGCCATCTCCGACAGCAGGTGACTGCTGACCAGCACCGTGCGACCTTGCGAGGCGAGGTGCACGAGCACGTCACGAATCCAACGGATGCCCTCGGGGTCGAGACCGTTGGCCGGTTCGTCGAGCACGATCGTGTGCGGGTCGCCGAGCAGAACGCCGGCCAGCCCCAGACGTTGACGCATTCCCAGCGAATACGTCTTCACCCGCCGGCTACCGACCGAACGCAGACCCACCAGGTCGAGCACCTCGTCGACTCGTGCCCTCGGCAACCCATTCGACGCCGCCAGCCAACGCAGGTGGTTGCGCCCGCTGCGGCCCGGGTGCACGTAGCCGGCATCGAGCAGCGCGCCGACCTCGTGAAGGGGCGACGACAGTTGTCGGTAGGGCCGGCCGTCGAACGAAGCACCGCCCGTGTCGGGCCGATCGAGCCCGAGCATGCAACGCATTGTCGTGCTCTTGCCGGAACCGTTGGGGCCGAGGAAGCCGGTGACCGTGCCTGGGCGGACCTCGAAGTTCAGATGGTCAACCGCCGTGGTGCGTCCGAATCTCTTCGACAGATCCGAGACCGTGATCACGTCCCGGCATTTCCAGTGAACTCGTTGGCGACGATCTCCGGCGTGGCGCCATCGACGGTGAGGCGCGACATCAGCGACCGGAACGAGTTGGGCGTCAATCGGGCGCTGGTGGCGTCGACGACCGTCATCACGTCTCCGCTGCCGACGTCGCCCGTCACCAATGGCAGGATCACGTCGGTCGGAACCAGGTTCTTGTCGTCTTGCAGGACTGTCAACGTGGCGGCCCCGAGTGCCGGATCACCCGAGCGACCGACGCCGCAGTCGGCCGTGCCGGCGTTGACCGCCTCCAGGGACTTGCCGACCGCTGCCGACACGATCGACTTGAACTCGATCTGGTAGGTGTCCTTCAAACCAGCGACGCCGAGCGGCTCAGAGGTGTCGAACCCATCCGGCGCGGCCAGCGTGGCGATGCCTGGCTTGGCGCCGAGGTCGCTCAACTTGGCAAGCGCATTCGTGTCGGTGAACGTCTTCGCACAGAAGATCACATCCTTGTCCTCCGCTGTCGACGGCACGCCCATCTTCACGTTGGCGGGCAGCAACTTGGTGATCGCGGTCGCCTGCGCGGTGAGGTCGGTCGGCGCCACCACCGTCGCCCCTGGAGCCTGCACCAGGTTGAACAGGCCCAGCGACGTGACACCTGCCAGCTGCACCTCTCCGGTGGACAACGCCGTCATCAGCTCGGCAGATGTGGCGAAGGGCTGCTTTCGGGCGACGCGGAACTCGGCCTTCTCCAACGCCTGGCCGTAGATCTCGGCAATCATCTCGCTGGTCGGGTCGGTCGTGGAACTGATCGTGATCTTCGGCTTCAGCGCGACCGTGCTGTCGGTTGACTTCGAGTCACCGCACGCAGCGAGGAACACAACAGTGGCAAGGGACAACTTGAGGGTCGACGAGGCACGCACGACGCAAGATCGTAGGCGGTCACGACCCGATTTCGTCGTGCAGGTCCCTCCTCAGCGGGGGCGGAGGCGCAGACCGGCCATGCCACCGTCGACCGCGAGGGAGGTACCGGTCGTGGCTCCGGCATCGGGGCCGGCGAGGTACAGGATTGCCGCGGCCACTTCCTGTGCCGTCACGAGGCGACCCGACGGCTGGCGGGCAGCGAGCGCGGCACGTTCGGCAGCGGGGTCGTCTGCTCGGTCCAACAACCGGGCAACCCACGGAGTGTCGGCAGTGCCCGGGTTCACGCAGTTGACGCGAATACCTTCGTGCAGGTGATCAGCGGCCATGGCCAACGTCAATGACAGCACGGCACCCTTGCTCGCGCTGTACACGGCGCGGTCGGGCAATCCGGCAGTGGCAGCGATCGAGCACGTATTGACGACGGCGGCGTGCGTCGAGCGGCGCAGGTGCGGAAGCGCACCACGCATGACCCGCACCATCCCGAACACGTTCACATCGAACACATGCCGCCACTCCTCGATCGGGTTCGTCTCGACGGTCCCCTGGGCACCGATGCCGGCGTTGTTCACCACGATGTCGATGCCTCCCATCGCCTCGGCGACGTGAGCGACGGCGTCGGCCACCGATGCGTCGTCGGAGATGTCGGCGCGATGGCAGATCGCGCCGGTCGGAGCATTCGACGGATCGAGGTCGACGACGGCGACGACGGCGCCCCGCTCCAGCGCCGCTGCGGCCACCGCCTGCCCGATCCCCGATGCGCCTCCGGTGACGAGCAAGCGGAGGCCTTCGAGGTCGCGGGTCATGGTGCCTCCCGGCGTGGTGATGGTAGTGAGTAGATCTCGGTGGCGTTTCCGCCGACCACAGCCGCTCGGTCGCCGGCCGACAGACCGCCGACAAAGGTCGCAGCCAGCTCCACGACGCGTTCGTACGGGGCGGCAAAGGTGCTCGGTCTCGGAGATGTCGGGGACGATCTGCACGACCACACTGGAGCCGATGCCATTCGCCTGGGCGTACGTGACGAACTCATCGATGCCGAAGCTGCGCCGGAGGGATCCATGCCCGCGACCGTCATCCACCGTTGCTCACGAACGGAGAGGTCCCAGACGTGATGGTGGATGTCGATGCGTTCGGTCGTCAGGCCGATGTCGTCCACGCCGGTCCATCCGGGAAGCGGAACTCGGCGATCGACGATTCGAGCATCCGCGCGCCGCCGCCCGGGCTCATCGGTGCCCGGTACCGGCCGGCGGTGACGACCACCGGATCGGTGAAGTGCTCGTGCAGATGATCGACGTACTCGATCCACCGGTCCTCGGCGGTGCCACTGACCGCGACGAAGTCGAACATCGCCAGGTGCTGCACCATCTCGCACAACCCGACGCCACCCGCGTGCGGGCACACCGGCACGCCGAACTTGGCGGCCAACAGGATGATCGCGAGGTTCTCGTTGACCCCGCCGACACGGCAGGCGTCGATCTGCACGACATCGATTGCCTCGGCCTGCAACATCTGCTTGAAGATCACCCGGTTCTGCACGTGCTCACCCGTGGCCACCTTGATGGGCTGCACCGCCCGGCGGATGGCCAGATGGCCGAGCACGTCGTCGGGCGAGGTCGGCTCCTCGATCCAGTACGGACTGAATGGAGCCAGCTGCGACATCCACTCGATCGCCTGGCCGACACCCCACCGCTGGTTGGCGTCGACCGCGATTCGCGCGTCGCCTCCGGCGGCCGAGCGGGCCACGCGCATGCGTCGGACGTCGGACTCCGCGTCGGAGCCGACCTTCATCTTGAGCATCGTGAAGCCGTCGGCCACCGACTCGCGTACCAACCGATCCACCTTGGCATCGTCATAGCCGATCCACCCCGCCGATGTTGTGTACGCCGGCAGACCGTCAGCTTCGAGGGTGGCGATCCGCGCCGCCCGGCCCGGAGCGGAAGCCTCGAGAATGACGAGTGCATCGTCCGGGGTCATGGCGTCGTCGATGTATGTGAAATCGATCTGACGCACGATCTCTGCGGGGCTCAGGTTTGCGAGGACGCGCCACAGGGGCCGGCCATCGAGTCGGCAACGCAGGTCCCAGGCCGCGTTCACCACCGCCCCGATGGCCATGTGCATCACACCTTTCTCCGGGCCCAGCCAACGCAGCTGACCGTCCCATGTCAGGTCGCGCGCCAACACACCGA
Source organism: Ilumatobacteraceae bacterium (assembly GCA_039931555.1). Classification (GTDB taxonomy): domain Bacteria; phylum Actinomycetota; class Acidimicrobiia; order Acidimicrobiales; family Ilumatobacteraceae; genus JAENVT01. The sequence goes on from JBDTRP010000038.1 coordinate 30,656, forward strand.
CATCGGCCACGAGATCGGCGACGTTGCGTCCCACGATGTACGGGGCCAGGGCGCGCACCGCGGCGCAGGCAACGTCGTTGCCACGACCGGTGGTGAACAGCAGCGAGTACCCGACGACATCGGGGTCACTCGTGCCCAACACGACGTACGCGGCGGAGTAGTCGGGTTCGGGGTTCATCGCGTCCGACCCGTCCAACCCTCGTGAGGTGGGGAATCGCACGTCGACGACCTCGAGCGTGGTGATACAAGTCATCGCTGTCCCTTGGTGGGCATCGTTGGGTGTGCGGCGGTAGTCGGGAGGTCGCGGCGTGGTTCAGCCGCCGAAGTCGGCGGCGTTGTCCTTGGTGACCATGGCCGTGCCCGTATCAATGTTCGCTTCGACCGCCTTGCCGGCGGTGATGGCATCACGCGCGCCTTGGGCTCCATCGGAACTCATCTTGGCAGGAAACTGGGCGACCGAGGCCAGATCCGTACCGACCCGGATCCCTGTCAGTTCTGGCGTCCTCGCCTGAACTTTGTCGCTGGGAGGTCGCTGAGCGACCTGGGAGCGACAAAGTTCGAGGTGGCCCGGATGTTCGACGGCTTGCAGGGCATCGCCGGGCGCAAACGCGCCAGATCGTCTTCGTTCGGCCGTCGGCCCTAGTCGTGGGTGGCGAACTTGGCGCGCATCGGCAGTGAGGTGCGCCACAGGCCGTCGTAGTCGCGCAGCGCGGCGGCCACGGCCGGTGCAGTCGGCACCAGGCCGATCTCGCCGACTCCCTTGATCCCATACGGCGACTTCGGCTGCGGCACCTCGACCAGTTCCACGTCGATCTGGGGCACGTCCTTGGCACGCAGGATCCCGAGCGACCGCAATGTCATGTTGGTCGGGAATCCGGTCTCGGGGTCGGAGGGAAAGTCTTCGGTCAACGCGTAGCCGAGACCCATGTGCACACTGCCTTCGATCTGGCCCTCGCACAGGCTGGGGTTGACCGCCTTGCCGACATCGTGGATCGCCACCACTCGCTCGACGTCACCGGTGTCGCGATCGACGATCACCAATTGAGTCGCATATCCGAACGCGGAGTGGATCGTGGGGTTGGGATGGTCGGGATCACCGAGTTGCTGCGTCCAGTCGACCACGTGCTCGCCCTCGTAATCGACATCGTGTTGGCACCCGCCGGCCAGCGCGGCCACGCAGGCGTTGCGAACAGATCCCGCCGCCATCAGCGTGCCCCGTGACCCGGTGGTCTGGCCGAAGCCGAGGTTGCGCGTCGTGTCGACGATCACCTCGATTCGGTTCGGGTCGATTCCCAACTCCTGGGCGGCGACCTGCAGAGCGACGGTGTGTACGCCCTGGCCCATCTCGGTCCAGCCGTGACGCACCTCGACCACCCCGTCGGTACGGAAGCGCACCACGGCCCGGCACAGTTCGCGAAACCCGTTACCGAGGCCGGAGTTCTTCAACCCCAGCCCGAGGCCGACCGCCTTGCCGGCAGCCCGGGCGGCGTCGTAGTGCGGCTTGATCGCGTCGAGGCACACCTCGGCCCCACCGCAACCATCGTCCATGATCTGGCCCGGGCCCCACACCTCGCCGGGATGGATCACGTTGCGCTTGCGCATCTGCCACCCATCGATGCCGACCTTCTCGGCCAGCCGATCGATCACACCTTCCATCGCGAACTGTGCCTGATTGGCGCCGAACCCTCGGAAGGCGCCACAGATCGGGTTGTTGGTACGCACAGCAACAGCGCGTACGTCGACGGCGGGCACGCGGTACGGACCACTGGAGTGACCGGCGGCGCGCTCGAGCACCTTCATCCCCACGCTGGCGTAGGCGCCACTGTCACCGATCGCCCGCACCCGCAGCGCAGTCAGGTGACCCTCGGCATCGCAGCCCGCCCAGTACTCGAGGCGGATGGGATGACGCTTGGCGTGCATCCGCAGGCTCTCCTCGCGCGACAGGGTGCACTTCACCGGCCGGTCGAGCAGCCACGCGGCGAGGGACGCGTGGGCCTGGTTGCTCATGTCCTCTTTCCCGCCGAAGGCACCCCCGTTCGAGACGAGCGTGACGGTGACCTGGTCGTTGCCGACGGCCAACATGCGGGCAATGTCGTCTCGGTCGTCCCACACGCCCTGGCCGCCGGAGTACACCTGCAAGTGGCGTGCACCATCGACGCTGGCCGGCACGGCGAGCGAGCTCTCCGGCTCGAGGAAGGCCTGCTCGATGCGCTGCGTCTGGAACACCTCGTGCACCGTGTGGGCCGCACCGGCCAGGCCGGAGTCGACGTCGCCACGGGCGTAGTCGCTGACGCTGAGCACATTGGTGTCGGTGCCCCAGACCGCGATGGGCGCATCGTCGGCCAGCGCCACGTCGGGGTCGGTGACCGGAGTGAGCACGGCGTAACCGACCTCGACCAACTCCGCTGCGTCGCGGGCCAGTTGCCGGGTCTCGGCAACGACGATGGCCAGTACGTCGCCGGCGTAGCTCGTGCGGCCCCCGACGGGGATCATCACCGGCCAGTCCTTGTGGATGATGCCGACGCGCAATTCGCCGGCGATGTCTGCGGCGGTGAACACGCCGACCACACCCGGCCTCGCGGCAGCGGCCACGCTGTCGATCGACACGATGTCCGCGCGCGCATGCGCAGTGAGATGCAAAGCCGCGTGCAGCATGCCCGGCACGCGCATGTCGTCGATGTAGTCGCGATCACCCAAGGTCAGTTCGCCGGCCTCGTACTTCGCACCCGAGCCACCGACGGTCGCCGACAGTGCCGGCTCGAACTGCTTGCCCTTGGCGACCGCGTCGATGGCCTCGAGGATCTTCACGTACCCAGTGCAGCGGCACAGGTGGGCGCCGAGGTGGCGAGCCATGTCGCTCGGCTGCAGGTCGGCGCCCTTCTTGTCGATCTGCGCCTTGGCACGCATCACGATCCCCGGGATGCAGAACCCGCACTGCAAGCCGCCGCATGCGGCGAACGCATCGGCGAACGCCGCTCGCTCGTGCGGCGCGACACCCTCCAGCGTCGTCACGGTCTTGCCCGCAGTCTTGGCCAGCGACTGCTGGCAACTGACGATCGCCTTGCCGTCGATGTGCACCGTGCAACATCCGCACTGCCCCGACGGCGAGCACCCGTCCTTCGGCGAGGTGACATCGAGCTCTTCGCGGAGGGCGGATAGCAGGTGTGGATGATCGTCGCGAACGGCGACCGCCTTGCCGTTGAGGACGAACTCGATGGTCACGATGTACATTTTGTCAAGGCCGGGCGAGATTTCAAAGCAGCAACCCGTCTACCAGGGGGAACACCGCGAGTCAATTCGATGTGAGCTCGGGCGCGCGCCCCGTCGACGGCGGACTCACGACGGCTCGACCTTGCTGTCGATGGCGACTTGAGTCAGCACGACGTCCCCGTCGGCGACCAGCCACACCAGACCCGGCCGTGGAGGGATCGGCAAGCGGCGCGGCAGCGTCACACCGAGCAGGTCGCCATCGAGATCGTTTGCAGCGCTGGTCACGATCCCCAGCCGGCTGCGCCGAACGACAGCCGTCCAGTGCGCGTAGCTCTGGCGCAACGAATCGGGCTTGCCCGTGGCGACGATCAGCAGACCGTGACGACGCGAGGCCGCCAGCGAAGCGAGCGCGCCACCGACGTCATCGACCATCTCGGCATCATCGACTGCGATCAACACCCGACCGGTCGACGGGATGTCGTCGAGGATCTCGCCCAACGAGCGGTGGCGGTGCTGCTCGTCGATCACAGTCCGGCGCGGTGCGATGACCCTCCACCACCCGTCCGGGTACGCATCGCGCCAGGCACTCATCATCCGGTGCAGCGCCGTGCTGCGACCGGATCGCGACGGCCCGACGATCAGGAGGTGCTCGCCGTCGGGCACATCGACGGTGCACACTCGACCGTCGCCGAAGCGCAGACCGAGCGGCAGCAGCGAGTCGTCCGCACGGCACTGGGCGGGTGGTAGGTCGCCGGCAGGAACGTGCGCGCTGAGGCACTGGATCGGAGTTGGATCCGGACCATCGGCGCAGGGTTGCATCGGCGGCGCGCCGATCATGAGCTGTGCCTCCAGACCGCTCGACGCGACCACGATCCGTCCGGGTATCGATCTGGGCACGTCGCATGCCGAGATCCCCGCGGTGGTGGCATCGAGTGGGTCGGTGAGGTGGAAGACCCACCGTTGCGCACAGGCGGCGAGAACGGTCGACGGAATCGCGGCGATCCGATCGACGCCACAGACCGCGACCACATCGTGGGCCGCGCCCAGGGCAAGGATCGTGTCGAGCATCTCCAGCTGGGCGAGTGAGCCGACGTCGTCGAGTGCGCGGCGCACCGCATCGAGCCCATCGATCAGCACCACGATCGGCTGGCGCGGTGCGGTCGGGTGCGCCACGCGCCGGGCGACCTCGTCGGCCAGCCGGTCGATCAGCCGCATCAACCGCTCGCGCTCGTGCAGCCGCACGACACCACCACATTTCGGCAACGCGGCGAACACGGCGAACACATCGTCGCCACGACCATCGACGACGTACAGGTGGCTGCCCCTCCCGTCGGTCGCGGCCACCGCGCCGAGCAGCGCCAGCGTCGAGGTGACGCCGGTGCCCACGGCCCCGGCGAGCAGCAGGTTGCCATCGACGCGGTTCCACTGCAATGGCGCGACCTGTTGATGATCCGGGTCATCGACCACGCCGACGATGCCACGCGACACCTGCTCCGCATCGACGGCTAAGTGCGTCGACAAGGGCGCCAACCAGGGAGACAGGGGCGGGCGGGCACCGACCATCGCCGACGCCGCGATCACCGCGGCGACGAGCAGATCGAGCTCGCTCCCACCGGTGGTCAACGGCGTGGTGCATCGGGCCGTCTGAAAGGTCAGCACTTCGTCGGGCCCGAGGCGCATCACCGCTCGTCCGGCGAGCCCGCGAGGGATCGCCGCCGGAGCATGATCGCCAACGACATCGATCGCGTCGGATGTGTCGTGCAGCCGCAGTGCCAATCGGAGATTGGTATTGGCTCGAATGTCGTCGCTGATCACACCACTGGGGCGCTGGGTGGCCAGGATCAGGTGCAGCCCAAGGCTTCGGCCACGCTGGGCGATGCCGACCAATGCGTGGAGGAAGTCGGGCTGCTCGCTGACCAAGGCGGCGAACTCGTCGATCACGACCACGAGCCGAGGGAGGGGCCCTGCCTCGGTCATTCGCCGATAGGCCGCCAAGTCCGCTGCACCGACGACCCGCAACAACTGCTCCCGACGGCGGAGTTCGGCGTGCAGGCAGCGCAGGGCACGCTCGGCGAGGCGATCGTCGAGATCGGTCACGACCCCGACGACATGAGGCAACAGCGCGCAGGCGTCGAATGTCGAGCCGCCCTTGTAATCGATCAACACGAACGTGAGGTGGTCCGGGCTCGATGCCACAGCCAGACCGGCGACCAAGGTGCGCAACAGCTCACTCTTGCCGGCGCCCGTGGTGCCGGCCAGCAGCGCGTGCGGGCCATCGCGATCGAGATCGATGTCGACGATGCCATCGCTCGCCACGCCGATCGGCGTTCGCGGCACCGGGTCCACACCGCCGGCCAACCACGACGCGGCGATGGCCGCCGGCTCGCACGACGGCAACACCGACAGCAGCGTCACGTCCCGTGGGATTCCGCCGACGCCACCCAGCGGATCTTCCGGGTCGATCAAGCCACTCAAGCACCGCACCAGCCGCGCCGCGCTGCGTTCACCGATGCCCGTGCAGCGCGCCTCCACGGGCAGGCAGGCCAGCGCCACGTCGGCATGCCAACGGGCACCGACCGGGCCGTGCAGGTCCAGCAGCGACGTGCAGACATGCGGCACGCCCTCGTCGCTGCCGACCACCACGATCAGCGCCACCGAGCGCTCGCCGACGACCACGCGGCGCATCGGGCTGGTGCGGGCCGACAGCAACTCTGCCGAGTCGGTCACCAAAACGACATGCGGCTGCGGCGCAACGTCGTACTCGGCGACGACGTCCAACAGGTCCGACTCCCCGACCACGGCGACCGACCCAGAGGCCGTGGCGGCATGTGGCAGTTGCTCCAGCCATCGCCAACGAGCCGGCTCGCGAGTGACGACCACGATGCGCACATCGGCCGGGCCACAGTTCGCAGCGAGCTGCACAATGAGAGAGCGGACGGTCGCCAGAGCCCGGTCGGCGGTGCCACGGACTGCCAGCCGGCAGGTCGGCCCGATGTCGGCGACGATGGCGAGGTCGGCGATCAGCGCGACACCGCCGAGGTCGCCGGGCGACCGAAGCCGATCGGTCGCCGTGTCCGCCACTGGCGCCCACGGCAAACTTCCGAGCCCGACCGCCACGGCGAACGCGTCGTCCTGTGTCGCCCGCCGGGCCCACAACTCGACGGTCCGCCGCTCGATCGACCGCCGCGCCGACACGACGGTCGAGTCGTTCACCACGTGATGGGCGACGAACCCGGATCGCTGCGCGGTGACGGCGAGCTCGTACCGGGCAACCGCCTCCACCCGGGATCGTCGCTCGTGACGCCGACGGCGAAAGATGGTGAACCGGTGCCCACCCCACGTGCCGAAGGCCACGACCGCGCCCAGGGCTCCGAAGATCAGGAACATCGGCTGGTGCAAGAGCACGGCCACGAGACCCGCACCGGCCAGTGCCAGCAACGCCGGGAGCACCCCACCGCTGGAATCTCCTCGGTCCGTCAACTCGTCCGGTGGGTGTACCGGGTCCGGCGTCCACCGGGCTGTGGCACGCGGTCCTCGGACCACGACGCTGCCGGACGGCGTCACCGTGATGTGTGCAGGATCCACGTCGCTACCAGGTGCTGTGAGATCTCCCCGAGTGACCGAGAGCACGCTGTTGCCGATCTCCAACCGGGCAGTCGTGACGATTCCCACCGATTCGCTGATCGCCTCACCGTCGATGCGGACGGGCACGCGACCCGTCAGCTGCCGCAGCAGCACGCTGTCGCCCGACGTCTCGATCAGCAGGTGGTGGGGCTCCAACGCAGCATCGTCGCACTGCACCGCGGCACCGGCAGCGCGTCCAACCACGTGGGTGCCGCACCCCACCACAGCCGTCCCGCCCGCATCGGGCCCGGCCTCCCATGTCAACGTCCAGTCATGTGTCATCGTCCACACAAGGCATGCCGGCAGAGCACGAGCGGAAGAAAATCCGCAGATACACCTGGCTGTGAGATCTTCGGTGAGGGTTGCGGTGAGACCCGCGGTGAAGGTCCGGGCGCATGGTGCGGCCATGACATCCCTCCCCAATCATCGGTATCTCCTCACCAGGCTGCAGCGCGAGTGGAACGTGCTCAGCAATCGACGTTCTGCCGTCGTGCGAGCCAGCGCGTGGCGGCTGACCCCACGAGCCATCAGCTCGCTCGACGAGCTGCTGGTGCTCACCGGCCTCGGACCTGGGCCCGTCGACCCGTCGAGTGACGAGACGATGCGGCGGCTGGTGACGCTGGCCCGCCACGACGATCTGGCGGCGCGGGTCGTGTTGCAGCGAATGCTGCCAGGGCTCAGCAGGTGCGCCAAGCGGAACTCGTCGGGGTTCGACTCGCAACTCGACGCACTCGACGAACTGCTGTCGGAGGCGTGGACCGTGATCCGGTCGTTCCCGATCGAGCGCCGAGATCGCTACGTGATCAAGAACCTGCTGCGCGACTGCGAGTACCGAGCCTTCCTCAAGGCCCGCCGGCGCCTGCTGATCCAAGACGTCACTGATCCTGCCGATCTCGACCGGGCCGTCGAGCCCGACGAGTCGGCCGGCGAGCCGCTGATCACCATCGTGGAACTGCTCGGCAGCGCCCGGGTGGCGGGCATGAGCCCCGCCGACATGGCGATCGTGGTCGCCTTGCTGAACACCGCCACCGTCAAGCAGGCCGCCGAGTCGCTACAGGTCACCGATCGGACCGTGCGCAACCGCCGGCAGGCCGTCGTGCACCAGTTGCGGGCGTTGGCCGATGTGGCCTGAGTCGCGGCCGCCGCCGTCACCCGCTCTCGCTGACCAGCCACTCCAGGTGCTCGATCATCGGTGGGATCGATCGCTCGATCACGTCGAACATCTCGGCGTAGGCGCTCGGCGGTCTGCCCCACGGGTCGGCCAGGTCCTCGTCGCCGGGCATGGCGAAGGGGTCCCATCGCCGCAGGAGTTGGATCTGCACCGGTTCGACGGACGGGTAGAAGCCGCGACGCCATTCCTCCCCGCCGCGGAGGCGCTCGAGATCCGACACGTTGTCACGGTCCATGGCGATGATCAGGTCGCTGCGGCCGAAGTCGTCGGGATGGATCTGGCGGCCGACGTGACCGACGTGGTAGCCGCGCAGGCCACCTTCGTGCAATGCAAGCGGGTGAGGGATATCGCCGACGTGGTCACGCCCGGTCGCCGCCGAGTCGAAGGTGACGTGTTCGGTGCCACGCTGGCGGGCCAGATGGTTGGCAACTGCGTGCGCGGATGGCGAGCGGCAGTGATTCCCCAGGCAGATGAACAGGACGCGAAGCGGTTGTGGCATGAGACGACGATTCAACCCGTCGGTTGGAAGCGATGCAACCGGAGGCTGTTGCTGACGACGACGAGATCCACCGGCAGTCAGGGACGGTCGGTGAACGTCGCCCTGCGCTTCCCCAAGAACGCGGCGATGCCCTCCTGGGCGTCGTGGGTCGTTGCCGATCTCGCCATCACCTCGACGGCGTAGGCGTAGGCATCGGTCTGGCCGAGCTCGGTCTGGGCGTAGTAACCACGCTTGCCGGCCGCCTTCGAGGCGACACTGCCACGCGTGGCTCGGGTCAGCAGGTCGCGTACCGCCGAGTCGAGTTGGTCGTCGGGCACGGCGTAGTTGATGAGGCCCCACGAGACGGCTGTGGCGGCATCGATGGCATCGCCCGTGAGCGCCATCTCCATGGCCCGCTTGCGACCGACGTTGCGGGCGACGGCGACCAAAGGGGTGTGGCAGAACAACCCGCCCTTGCCGCCGGGAATCGCGAAGGCTGCACTCTCGGCGGCCACCGCCAGATCACACGACGCCACCAGTTGGCAACCGGCCGCCGTGGCCAAGGCGTGCACCCTGGCGACGACCGGCTGCGGGATCGACTGGATGGTGTTCATCATCTCCGTGCAGACGTCGAACAGGTGGGTGATGTGATCGAGGTCGGCGCCGGCCATGTCGGCGAAGTTGTGGCCCGCCGAGAACACCGGGCCGTTGGCGGCCAGGATCGCGCCGATCGAATCGCTCAACCCCACGGCGCGGAACGCCTCGGTGAGTTCGAGCATCACGTCGAGGGCCAGGGCGTTGCGCTTCTCGGGTCGGTTGAGGGTGACGGTGACGAATGGTCCGTTGCAGTCGACGATCACATGCTGGTAGCTCACGCTGTCCAGTGTGCCACGAATGTCATGTCGCGATCGCTGCGGTGAGGGCAATGGTGTAGCCGTCGGCAACGTGCTGGCGCCCCTCAGGTGGGGTAGCAGCGCAGTTCGACGGTCGTGCCATCGGGGTCGGTGACGTACACGCTCGACGCCCAGCCCTGGGCGCCATACACCCTGTCGGCCAGGTGAGAACCGGGGAACGCGGCGGCCAGCGCATCGAGGTCCGTCGGTTCGAGCACGAGGCAGATGTGGTCGACGTTCGCACCGCTCGGTGGTTGATCGACGAGGTCGAGGATCGTCGTCGGCGAAACGCGGACCGACGGGAACGGTGCCTCGCCTCGCCGCCACTCGTCGACCCGAACCGGCTCGAGACCGAGTGTGTCGCGGTAGAAGGTCAGCGAGCGCTCGACGTCTGCACAACACAGCACCGCGTGGTCGAAGCCGATGACCCGGATCTGGTTCGCCATGGTCGAACCATACCGATCCGTCACGCTGTCCGATGCCCGCTAGCCAACGTCTGCCGAGTGCGGCATGTTCCGCAACTCCCGAACGTGGGACGTTCAGCCGAGTGGCCGAAGCCGAGTCGGCGGGCCGCATACATTGCCGGTAGTGGATCTGCAGTTCAGTGGCGAGGTGTGGTTCTGGCGAGGTCCGTCGCCGTTTCACTTCATCACCGTGCCCGACGACGAGTCGGCGCAGCTGGAGGACGTTTCCTCTCTGGTGAGCTATGGCTGGGGCATGATTCCGGTCTCGGCGAAGATCGGGCGAACCGGTTGGACCACGTCGCTGTTTCCGAAAGACGGCGGATACATCGTGCCGGTGAAGGCCATAGTGCGAGGAGCTGAAGGCCTCGACGTCGGCGATGTCGTGACAATCCGCCTGACCGTCGCTACATGATCGACCAACACTGACCGTTGCCGGGGGTGCGCCGCCCTTCACCTCGAGCTGTTCGGAGCGCCGCGGTGTCAACGGGCGGGAAGTATGCCGCGCTCGCGCGCTGCTGCGACGGCGGCTTCTCGTGTCGCCACGTCGAGCTTCATCAAGATCGCCGAGACGTGGTTCTCCACCGTACGATGCGACACGAACAACTCGTCGGCGATCGTCGCGTTTGGCAACCCGTCGGCGAGCAGGTGCAGCACCTCGGCTTGGCGCGCGGTGAGGCCCGCAGGGTGATCCCGCGTCGCCATCGACTTGCCCCGCGGCACCCGCCTGCCCTGTCGGGCGAGCGCGCGGCGCACGTTGTCTGCTGCCGCGGTCGCGCCGAGGTCGTCGAAGATGCGGATTGCCTGGATCTGCTCGGCCTCGGTGCCGAGCATCAGCGCGAGTCCCTCTTCGTACGGGATGCCCTGCTCTCGCCAGAACTGCGCCGCGCGCCGGTACTCACCGGTGATCATCCACCGGTAGCACTCGGCCGACCCCTCGGGTGCCCTGTCGAGCAGGCCGAGCTTCCACATCCAAAACGCGAGTGGGCCACTCGGCCAGGGCCGGCCGAGGGCGAGACTGGCGTTCAGCACGTCCTGCAAGCGTGCGACAAGTT
>JBDTRP010000039.1:0-14260 GCA_039931555.1 Ilumatobacteraceae bacterium
ATCGGCAGCCTTTTCGGGTCAGACCCGGTTGCCCGGGCATTGGTCGTAGCACGCAAATGCTCCGCTGGCCCAACGGCCGGCGGAGCACCGGATTCAGTTCTTGCTGTGAGGTCCCCCCGTCCAGTACTTCTTGGGGGCGCACGCAGACTTCAGTTGGAGGCACGCCGGGTGGCGTACACGAGGATTTGACTCTATCGGTCCTGGGTGCGCCTGCCAACTCCGATCCACGCACATCGCGGTTGGGCGTTCAGGACCGACTACGTTCGGGACTCGATATGCCCAGCCTGAAGAAACTCCTCATCGGCAAACCGATCTCGTCCGAGGAGCAGGAGCATCAGCGACTGCGCAAGCTGATCGCGCTGCCGATCTTCGCATCCGACGCGATTTCGTCCACCGCCTACGCGACGGACGAAATCCTGGTCGTGCTGCTGCTACAGGCCAGCATCGGCGCCCACGCCTTCAGGCTGCTGATCCCGATCGCCATCATCGTCTGCGTCCTGATGGTGATCGTGGTCTTGAGCTATCGCCAGACGATCCACGCCTATCCGTCCGGTGGTGGTGCGTATGTGGTCAGCCGCGAGAACCTGGGCGAAGTTCCGTCGTTGGTCGCCGGCGCCTCGCTGCTCGTCGACTACATCCTCACTGTGGCGGTCAGCGTCGCCGGTGGGGTGCTGGCGATACGAACCGCAACCGGCTTCGACACCAAGTACACCGTACCGATCTGCCTGCTCTGCGTGCTCGTGATGACCGTCGTCAACTTGCGTGGCGTGAAAGAGAGCGGTTCGGCCTTCGCCGGCCCCACCTACTTCTACATCCTGATGCTGGTCATCCTGCTCGTCACGGGCCTCTACCGGGTCTTCGTCCAACACCTCGGGCCGATTCCAGCGAGTCTGTTGTCCAAGGATGCGATCGAGATCTCGAAGCAGGCCAAGAACCTGGCCTTCTTGATGTTGCTGCGTGGCTTCTCTTCGGGCGCGGTCGCCCTGTCGGGTGTCGAAGCAGTGTCCAATGGCGTGCCGTCGTTCAAGAAGCCCGAAAGCAAGAACGCGGCCGCGACGCTGGTGTGGATGGGAAGCATCCTTGGTGTCTGCTTCCTGGGCGTGTCGGTGCTTGCATCGCGTCTGAAGCCATTTCGTGGCGAAGCGGACGGCAACGGCCTCGGCCTGATGGCCGAGCACATCTACGGCGGCAAGGGCTTGATGTTCTGGCTCACGATGGTCGCCACGTTCTCGATCTTGATCCTCGCCGCGAACACGGCGTACGCCGGTTTCCCCGGCCTTGCATCGATCATCGCCAGGGATGGCTTCCTGCCGCGACAGTTCTTCAATCGCGGTGCGCGGCTGGTGTTCTCCAACGGCGTCATCTTCTTGGCTGCCATCGCCAGCATCCTGATCGTCGTCTTCAACGGCGACATCTCCAAGCTGATCCCGCTCTATGCGTTCGGCGTGTTCACCGGCTTCACCCTCAGCCAGAGCGGCATGGTCAAACACCACCTCAGGCACAAGGTCGGCAGGTGGCGGGTCAGTCTCGCCATCAACGCGATCGGGGCCGTGTCGACCGGCCTCGTTGCCTTGGTTGTCGTGGTCTCGAAGTTCACCGAAGGAGCGTGGGTTCCGGCGGCGCTCATTCCCATCATGGTGATTGCCTTTCGAGCAATCGGCAAGCACTACAGGCGGAGCCGCGGCGCTGTGGTCGCTCCCGCGGGCTACCGGGCGCCCCGCGAGACGCACACGATGGTCGTGCTCGTCGGTGGGGTCAACAAGGGCGTGCTGCGTGCGGTGCAATACGCCAAGTCGCTGCACCCCGATCGCATCATGGCCGTCACCGTTGCCAGCAACGACGAGGAGCGCAAGGCCGTCGAAGACCAGTGGAAGGCATTCGAAGTGCCGATCGAACTGCATACCGTTTACTCGCCATACCGGGAGTTGACCCGCCCGATTCTGAAGTTCATCGACGATCTCGACGATCAGCACAGCGACGACATCATCACGGTCGTGATCCCCGAGTTCGTCACCTCGGTGACCACACAGTGGCTCCACAACGGAAGCGCTTTTGCCCTGAAGGCCAAACTGCTTTACCGTCCGCACACCGCCGTTGTCTCGGTACCGATCCATACGATGGGCGATCACACGGAAGAGCAGTAGGAGTTTCGGGTATGCATGTCATTGTTGTCGGCTGTGGCCGGGTCGGCTCCGAGGTCGCCCTCAACCTCGCTTCCACGGAGCACGACGTGATCGTGATCGACCGTAAGGTCGAGTCGTTCCGTCGTCTCGGCGATGATTTCAAGGGCACCACCATGGTCGGCGTCGGTTTCGACCGCGATGTGTTGACCGAGGCAGGGATCACGCCAAGCTCCGCCGTGGCGGCCGTGACCAGCGGCGACAACTCCAACATCCTCATCGCTCGTGTCGCTCGCGAGACGTTCGGTGTCAAGCACGTGGTTGCTCGCATCTACGATCCGCGGCGAGCCTCCATCTACGAACGCCTGGGCATCGCCACAGTGGCGTCGGTCGCGTGGACGAGCGCCCGCGTGCTGCGCCACCTGCTGGCATCGGAATCCACACCCGACTGGATCGACCCGTCGGCCAGGTTCACGATCATCGAGCGCCGCGTGCCGGCCGCCGCCGCCGGCATGACCGTCGACCACGTGGAGACATCGTCGGAAGGCAGGGTCGTGGTGCTCGGTCGCTTCGGCACGGCCAGCATCCCAACATCGGGCACACTGCTGCAAGAAGACGACGTGATCCATGTCGTCGTGCCCGCCGAACAAGCTGCGCTCCTCGACCAAGCGCTGCATCTCACAGAGGAATCGCACCGATGAACGTGATCATTGCCGGCGCAGGCAGTGTCGGGCGCTACATGGCCGGCCAGCTGCAGAACTCGGGTCACGATGTGACGCTGATCGACAACGACAGCACCATCGTCGCCCAGGGGCGTGCCACTCGCACACCCGTCGGCGTCACGTGGTACCTCGGCGACGCATGCGAGGTTGCCACACTCACGGCCATCGGTGCCGCCAAGGCCGACGTCGTCGCCGCCGTCACTGGCGACGACGAAGACAACCTGGTCGTCTCGCTGCTGTCGAAGCAGGAGTTCGCCGTGCCACGAGTGCTGGCGCGTGTCAACAACCCGAAGAACGAGTGGATGTTCAACGACATGTGGGGCGTCGACATCGCCGTCTCCACACCACACCTGCTCACCGCGCTCGTCGAGGAAGCGGTCACCGTCGGCTCGTTCGTGCGGTTGCTGAGCTTGGAAGGCGGCAAGGCCCGCCTCGCCGAGGTCACCCTGGCCGCCGGCTCGCCCGCCATCGCCAAGGAGCTCACCGATCTCGGGCTGCCCCGCGAGTCCACGGTGGTGGCGGTGCTGCGCGACGGCCACGTGGTCGTGCCACGCGGTGACACCGTGTTGCATCAAGGCGACGAGGTGCTGGTGCTGGTCACCGGCGGCGTCGAAGACGATGTTCGGCGCGCACTGGTCGGCTGACGATGTCGCTGCTGCGCCGCAAGAAGGGTGACGAGAAGTCCGTCGAGCCCGACTCCATGCCGGTCGCGACCCCGATCAACGAGGCGACGCCGCGCCAGCAGGTGTGCGTGTGCGGCAAGATCACCCGGATGACCGCCCGTCCGACAGCCGGCCAGCCGGCCCTGGCGATCCTGGTCTCCGACGCCACCGGCACGGTGAGCGCCGTGTGGACGGGACGCCGAGAGATCGGCGGCGTCACGTTGGGGCGGCGCATCGCAATCACCGGCGTGCCCGTGATTCGCGGTGAGCAGCTGGAGTTCACCAACCCCGGCTACACCCTCCTCTCCCGCTGACATCGATGCAGTGCCAGCAGGTGTGGATCACGGTCCGCGATGGCACTCGCCTCGCTGCCGATCTGTACCTCCCCGAGGACCCCGCACCGGCACCGGCGTTGCTGGAGGCCTTGCCGTATCGCAAGGACGACCTGACCAGTGAATCGCACGCCGACGACTACGTGAGGTTGCGCGCCGAGGGCGGCTTCGCCGTGTGCCGGCTCGACGTCCGCGGGACCGGCTCGTCGGCGGGGCGCGCCACCGACGAGTACCCGGTGTCGGAGCTCGCTGACCTCGCCGACGTGATCGCCTGGCTGGCCGCGCAGCCATGGTGCAACGGGCAGGTCGGGATGTTCGGGTACAGCTACTCCGGGTTCAACTCGCTGCAGATGGCCTGCGAACGACCTCCGGCGCTGGGGGCCATCTGCGCCATCTACGCGACGGACGACCGGTACACCGACGACGTGCACTACATGGGCGGCGCCCTGCGCGCGATCGATCTGGTCGACTACTGCCACTACATGGTGCCCATGAACGCGCTGCCACCGGTGCCGGCGATCTGGGGTGACGGGTGGCGGGATGAATGGCTGGCGCGGATCACCGAGCACGAGCCGTGGCTGCTGTTGTGGATGGCCGAGCAACTCGACGGAGCGTACTGGCGACACGGATCGGTGCGACCCGAGTACGAGCGCATCGAGTGCCCGACGATGATCGTCGCCGGTTGGGCAGATGGGTATCGCAACAACACGTTGCGGACCTTCGAACGGCTGCGATGCGAGAAGGAGCTGCTGATCGGGCCATGGAGCCACATGGCTCCGTCGACGTCATTACCCGGGCCGCACATCGACCTGGTGCCGGAGATGATCACGTTCTTCGGCGCATGGCTGCGCGGCGATGCACGCGACGAACGTCCACCGATTCGGGTGTTCGTCCGCCACGCCACCAAGCCCGAGCCTGACCTGGCCTGCTACGAGGGCCAGTGGCGGTACGAAGACACCTGGCCCGCCGAGCGCCTCACGCCGGCGACGTTGTACGACGGCCGCAAGCGATCGTTGGTCACCCGCCCCGACACGGGAACGGCGGCATGGATCTCGTGCGCAGGTGGGCTGCCATGGGGGCAACCCCTCGACCAGCGAGGCGACGACGCCTGGTCGCTCACGACGGATTGGCCCGTCGCCGCGCTGACCGAGATCCTCGGCCACGTCGTCGTGAAGGTCACGGTCACGTCGGATCAACCGATTGCCTACCTGTCGGTGAAGCTCAACGACGTTTGGCCGGATGGCACCTCGGCCATGGTCACTCGCGGCCTGCTGAACCTCACCCACTGTGCCGATCCCCCGGCGCCCCTCGTTCCCGGCCGGCCGTACGACGTCGAGGTGGAGATGGAGGCGACGTCGTGGGTGTTCCCCGAAGGGCACTCGGTTCGCCTCAGTGTCGCCGGCACGGATTGGCCGAACACATGGGTACCGCCACGATCCGTCACGCTGACGGTCGAGTCGTTGCAGATGCAACTTCCCGTTCTTCCGGCGGGCGGTGCCGGCACCCCTGAATTCACCTCCGTCGTTCCTCCTGGTCCCCCTGAGGTCAACGGTCTGACCTGGAGCGTGGGTCACGATGTGCTCAGCCGGACGACAAGGGTGGCGACCCGCTACGGAGGCACCTACGACGTGCGCCACGGCGGCCGGATGACCGACGACTACAAGGGCCTCGTCACCATGCCGCTGACGGATCCGATGCTGGCCACCGCCGACGGCACGGTGCGGTTCGCGATCGAGTGGCCCGAGGCGTCGGTTGCCGTCGAGTCGCGCTTGCGGGTCGAGAGCAACGCCGAGGAATACCGCGTCGAGATCGAGCTCGATGCGTACGAGTCCGACGAGCAGATCGCCGAGCGTCGTTGGTCGCGGCACTTCCCCCGCCGCCTCGCCTAGCCTCCCTCGGGCGCGGTGTCAGTAGCGGCAGTACCTGAATCGCGCCCACACGACCTGGTTGGGTGCGGTGTGAGTAGCGACAGTACTGGAATCGCGCCCGACCTCGCGGCGGCGACGACGCTCAGCGGTGGGCAGCGTGACAGGCCACACCGCCGAGCAACACGGGGTCGTCCGATGTGCAGGCGTTGAAGATCCCCATCCGCTCGGCCTCGCCACTCTGGAAGACCGGGCATCGAGGGTGAAACCTGCAGCCGGTCGGGATGTGTGAGGGATCGGGCGCTTCGCCGGTGAGGATCTGTTGCTCCATCCGGCCCTGCTCGGGGACCACCGACAGCAGCGCCTTGGTGTACGGGTGCTGGGGCACGGCCAGTATCTGCTCGGTGGTGCCGACCTCGACGATGCGCCCGAGGTACATCACCGCAACTCGGTCGGCGATGTTCCACGCCAGGCCCAGATCGTGGGTGACGACCAGGATCGTCATGCCGCGGTCACGCGACAGGCCGAGCAACAGCTGCAGGATCTCGCCGCGGACCGAGGCATCGAGTGACGACACCGGCTCGTCTGCCACCAACAGGCTGGGCTTCAAGACCATGGCGCCGGCGATCACCACGCGCTGGCGCTGACCACCCGACAACTCGTGCGGAAACCGCATGAAGAACTGCTCGGGCGGTCGCAGGCCGCTGTCGGCCAACGCCTCGGCGACGCGCGTCTCCTCGCCGGCGCGCTCGCGATGGATGCGCAGGCCTTCGGCGACGATCTCGTAGATCGACTGGCGCGGGTTGATGCTTCCCGACGGGTCCTGGAAGACCAGCTGCGCTTTGCGTCGATAGGCCCGAAGGCCGGCTTTGCTCGTCGGAAGCGGCGAGCCGTCGAAGAGGATCGAACCGCCCGACAATGGCTGTAGGCCCAGCACGGCACGGGCCAGGGTCGTCTTGCCGCAGCCGCTCTCGCCGACCAGGGCAACGACCTCTCCCGCCGCAACCGACAGGTCGACGCCGTCGACGGCCTGCACCGGCAACCCGCCGCGTCGACGCGCCGGATAGGTGACCTTCGCCCCGGCGACGTGCAACAGCGGTGTGCTCACAGTTTGAGACACGCCGCCTCCCATCCGGCTGAGATCTCGCGGAGGTCGACCTCGGCCGTCGCGCACTCCTGCGAGGCGATCGGGCAGCGCGGATGGAACGCGCAACCCGACGGCACCGCTGCGGGGTCGGGAGGATCACCGGCGAGCCCCGAGGGAGCCAGCCGAGACGACAGATCGCCAATGGTCGGAAACGCTGCAGCGAGTGCCTTGGTGTAGGGATGTTTGGCGCCACGCAACATGGGCTTCGCCGGCCCGGTCTCGACCAGCCGCCCGGCGTACATCACCGCCAGTCGGTCGGCGACGGTCGACAGCACGGAGAGATCGTGGGTGATGAAGATCATGGCCAAGCCCCGATCACGCTGCAGGTCGGCCAGCAGTTGCAATACCTGCGCCTGAACCATCACGTCGAGCGCAGTGGTGGGCTCGTCGGCGATCAACAGTTGCGGGTCGCAGGCCAAGGCCATCGCGATCATCACCCGTTGCTTCTGCCCGCCCGACAACTCGTGAGGGTATGCGTCATTGCGCCAGCGTGGGATGCCGACCTGCTCGAGCAGATCGCTGACCTTGTTGGTACCGCGATGTGTGTCGATCGCCTCCTGGATCTGGCGACCGATTCGCTGCACCGGGTTGAGCACGTGCTGTGCCCCTTGGAACACGACGGCTGCCTCGGCCCACCGCACCGCACGCAGGCGTCCGGGCTTCATGGCCAGCACATCCTCACCGGCCAGCGTCACCGAACCGGTGACGGTCGTGCCCACCGGCACCAGCCGCAACAGGGCCATCGTCATGGTCGACTTCCCACTGCCGCTCTCGCCCGCCAGGCCCAGCGTCTCGCCGGCATCGAGGCGCAACGACACGCCGCGCACCGCCGGCACGGGTCCGCGAGTGCTGCGGTACGTCACCGTGAGGTCGTGGACTTCGAGCAGCGGTGGGCTCATCGCCCCACCAACCGCGGATCGAAGATCCGCTCCAACGCATTGCCGACCAGCGTGAAGGCCAACACGATCCCGATGATGCACAGACCCGGCGGCAGGTAGTACCACCAGGCATTGAGTGTCAGCGCTCCGCTCGATTGGGCACCTTCGAGCACCTTGCCCCAACTCGGGGAGAAGCGGTCGCCGAGGCCGAGGAAGGCCAGCGTGCTCTCGGCGAGGATGGCCCCCGGCACGATCAACGACGCGTTCGCGATGATGAGTGGCGCGACACCCGGCAGGACGTGACGGGTGATGATGTGCCGGCTCGAGGCCCCCAAGGCCGTCGCTCGCTCGACGTACCCGCGCTCGCGCAACGACAGGACCTGGGCTCGGATGAGACGCGAACCGCCGGCCCAGAACGTGCCGCCGATCACCAGCGCCATGATCGTCGGCGAGCGGCCGAGCAGCAGCGCCAGCACGATGGCCAGCGGGATGAACGGCAGCACCAGGAAGAAGTCGTCGATGGCCAACATCACCCGGCTGATCCAGCCCTTCGCGTAGCCGGCGATCAGGCCGAGCACGGATCCGATGACGACTGCGACGACGGTAGCCAGCAACCCGATGTACAACGAGACGCGGGCGCCCCACAGCAGCAACGCGAACACGTCGCGGCCGATCTCATCGGTGCCCAGCCAGAACCTTCCACTTGGGGCTGCCAAGTCGGGGTTGTTGCGACCAGCGGATGCCTGCAGCTCGCTGCGGTCGGCGAAGAGTGGCGCGGTCAATGCCATCGTCACGAACAACGCCAACAGGATCAGCCCGACCATGGCAGCTCGGTCCCGGCGCAGCAGACGCCAGACGCGTCGAGCCGATTGCTTGCGGCGCGTCCATGTTGCCGAGCTCATGCGCCGACCCGAATGCGTGGGTCGAGGAAGGTCAACACCACATCGGCGAAGATGTTGAAGACGATCACGGCGATGCTCGAGAACATGAACAGCGCCTGCATCATCGGCAGGTCAGTGTTGCCGATTGCTCGATAGGTGGCCAGCCCGAGACCGGGATACGAGAACACCGTCTCGGTGGTGATGGCGCCGCCGATGATGAACCCGAAACCGATCGCGATCAGCGACACCGACGGCAGCAGCGCATTCGGAACTGCGTGTCGCCGCATCACGTCGCGATCGCGCAGACCCTTCGCTCGGGCAGTGGTGAGGTAGTCCTCGCGCAAGGTGTCGAGCATCGAAGTTCGCATGACGAGCGAATACGAGCCGAGGTAGCCGAGGGTCAGCGTCGCTACCGGCAGCACCAGGTGCCGTGCCCGGTCGACGAGAGCGCTGAAGCCTGAGTAGTGACCGGCCGGATCGGTGACTCCACCGGTCGGGAACCAGCCCAGCTTGGCGCCGAGGAAGGCGAGGAAGAGCATGCCCAGGAAGAACTCGGGGGTGCCGTACAGCGCCATTGTCACCGGGTTGCTGATCTTGTCGAAGCGGCCGCCGCGCATCCACCCCGCACGGATTCCGATCCACAACCCGATGGCGATCGTCAGCACGGTCGAGATGCCGACCAACAGGAGCGTGTTGGGCAGGCTGTCGAGGATCTCGCGACTGACCGGCTTGGTCGAGTCGAAGCTGCGACCGAAATCACCGCGCACCGTGCGACTCATGTAGCGCACGAACTGGTCCCACTTGCTGCCGTCGAGACCGAAGCGCTTGATGATCGCAGCGCGCTGCTCTTGGCTCAGCTTGCTTCGACCTCGATATCTGGCCAGCGGGTCACGGTCGACGACGCGGAACAGGAAGAAGTTGAAGACCAACACCATTGCCAGCAGGACAGCGGCGTCGGCCAGCTTCCTGACCACCAAGCGGAGGTTCACGACCTATTCGCGCTCGTCGACGCTTTCCTTGCGACGACTGCGGAACCACAGACCGCCGCCGGCAATGGCGACGGCAGCGATACCGAGACCCGCCCACAAGCCAGCAGACCCTCCACTGGACCCGCCACCACCTTTCGGCACCAGCTCGAGGTAGGCCGGTGACGTGTTGGTGAACAGCACCGGACCAGTCTTGTCGGGCTGGCGCACGAAGTTCTCCCACCGATCCGAACGGATGGCCTGCAGGTCGTCGTACTTGTAGAGCACGGCGTATGGGGCCTCGTCGTACATGATCTCCAGCATCTTCTGCACGATGTCGTGGCGCTTCGCCGCGTCGAGCTCGACGTGTTGCTGTTCATACAGCTTGTCGTACTCGTCGCTGCACCAGTTGGCGTCGTTGTAGCCGACCACCTCGGGATCCGACGTTGCCTGCGACTTGGTGAAGTAGCTGAGCTCGGCATCGGGGTCGACGAAGGGCACCCATCCCCAGGTGAAGATGTCGAACTCGTTCTGACCGATCGCCGCGGTGAGTGCGTCGTCGTCCATCGTCGTGACGTCTGTGGCGATGCCCACGTCTCTCAGCCAGCCGGTGAGGAAGTCGGTGTTCTTGCCACCGTCGCCTTCACTGCGGTCGAAGAAGCGCAGCTTCAGCTCCTTGCCGTCCTTGTCGCGCACACCGTCGCCGTTCGAGTCCTTCCACCCTGCCTCATCGAGCAGCGACTTGGCCTTGTCGGGGTTGTAGCTGAACAGCTTGCCGTCGGGCACCTTCAGGTCCCAGGCCGGGTCCGCCGAGGGAACGACCGCGGTCCCGGGGATTCCGTGACCCACCAGCGTCTTTTCGACCAGGAGATCGCGATCGATCGCGTAGTTGATGGCCTGTCGAACCTTCTTGTCGGTGAGCGCCGGGTTGCCGTCGCCGGGCGCCGACGAACAGCCGGAATTCATCGCCAGCTCGCTGAACCCACCCTGGTTCCCTGCGATCCCCTCGATGTTGCCGCTGTCCTTCAGGGTCGCGTACGACTGCTCGGGAACGCCGTCGAGCGCGTCGATCTCGCCGCCCTTGAGGGCCTGGAACTGGGCATTGGCGTCGGCGTAGAAGCGGAAGATCACTTCATCCATGGCCGGCTTCTTGCCGAACCAGTTGGGGTTCCTGACGAGGCGGGTGAAGTCTTTCTGCACCTCACCGATCATGAACGGCCCGCCGCCGATCTTGTCTTCTGCGGTGTAGTTGGGCATGTCGTCGGCCGACACCTTCTCGTAGATGTGCTTCGGGATGACGTAGGCGCCGAGCGCCGGCAGGCGCGGATCGGGAACCGAGGTCTTGATCTCCAGCGTGTCAGCGTCAAGGACCGTCGCCGTGAGGTTGGCGGTGATGCTGACGTGGCTGTTCCACTGCTCCTCGTTGGCCCGATCGATCGTGTACTTCACGTCGTCGGCGGTCATCGGCTCGCCGTCGCTCCACTTCATGCCCTTGCGCATCTTGTAGGTCCACGTCAGCTTGTCGGCGCTGCTCGTCCAGCTCTCGGCCATGCTCGGTTGCGGCGAGAAGTCCTTGGCGGCCATGTCGGTGAGGAACGGCCAGATCAGGTTCCAGATCTCGTAGTCGATGACCAGCGCGCCGACCGTGACGTTGAGGGAGTCGACGTTCTGCAGTTGCCCGACCGTGAACGTGATCTTCTTGTCACCCGTGGCGCCCGCCATGGTGGGCACGAAGATCACGCCACCGAGCAGGAGCACCGAAAACAGCAATCGTCGCATCAAGAGCCTCCCCAAGAACTGATTGCGACTGAGTATGTCACAGCATGTGGTACAGATATTCCACTGGGCGTAGACTCCGAAACGATGGATCTGTCGGCCACTTTCCAACGCGATGGCGTGGTCGCGGCCCGTGGGATGCTCGACCAGATCCAACTCCGGCAGCTTGCCGACGCGGTCGACCAGAACCTCGCCGCGCCGGGTCCATGGGCCAGCGACTACACCCCGAAAGACGGCAGTGGGCGTTTCTTCGGCGACTACGTCAACTGGGAGCGGATCGCCGGATACCGAGACGCCGCGCTGAACGGTCCGCTGCCCGAGTTGGCTCGCGCCCTCATCGGCGAGACGCCGCGCTTCTTCCACGAGCACACGCTGGTGAAGGAATGCGATACGCACGAGGTCACACCGTGGCATCACGACGAGCCGTACTACTGCGTCGACGGAGCCACCAACGTCAGCCTGTGGGTGCCCCTCGACCCAGTACCTCGCGCCGCCGGCGTCGAGTTCATCGTCGGGTCGCATCGTTGGGGTCGCCGGTTCGTCCCCCGCAAGTTCGTCGACCAGTCGGCGTACGTCGACCATCCGGGCGACTTCGAGTTCGTCCCTGACATCGATGCAATGCGCGGCGACCACGAGATCGTGTCGTTCGACATGGAGCCCGGCGACGTGCTGGCGTTCCACTTCCGCACGTTGCACGCCGCGCCGGGCACCGCCGGCCGTACCTCGACCCGACGCAGGGCGGTCAGCTTCCGGTACCTCGGCAGCGATGCGAGGTTCGCGACCAGGCCATGGCTGCACTCACCGCCGTACGATCCGATCACACCCGGCCAGCCTCTCGACGACGAGCGGTTCCCTCTCGTGTCCGCCTAGGGACCCGACGGCCGTTCGCCCAAGACGACCCCGACGTCGAGCGTGCGGCCATCGCGCACGACCGACACCGTGACCCTGTCGCCCGGCGCGAGATCGCGGATGGTGGCGATCAACCCCGCATCACCATCGATCGGCTGACCATCCACGGCCACGACGACATCGCCGACATCGATGCTCGATTTGGCGGCCGCCGAGCCGGCCACCACCTTGGTGACCAGCGCACCGCTTCCGCCGTCGGTGCGGCGTTCCAGCTCGACGCCCAGGTAACCCGACGGTCCCGGCGCGCCATTGGCCTGGGCGCGGAGCCGGTCGAGCGTCGACAGCATCTCGGTGGTCGAGATGGCGAAGCCGAGACCGTTGGCGGTCGAGCCCACCCCGCTCGACGACGCCAAAGTCGTGAGACCAACGACGTGACCGAGAGCATCGACCAAGGGTCCGCCAGAGTTGCCGGACGAGACCGCAGCGTCGGTCTGGATGAGACCCTTCAACGACCCGGTCTCAGTGGCGAGCGTGCGATCGAGCGACGAGACGATCCCGAGGGTGACCGTCGGATCGCCGTCGAGGTCCAGCGCATAGCCGATGGCGAGCACCTCGTCGCCGAGTCGCACATCGTCAGGTGCGGCAAACGTCGCCGGGGTCAAGCCGCCGGTGTCGACACGCAGGAGTGCCAGATCACGCAGTGGATCAGCGGCGATCACTGCTGCCTCGCGGGGCTCGCTCTCGCCGGTGAGCCGTACGTGCACGGTCTTGGCGTCACCGACGACGTGGGCGTTGGTCACGATCTCGCCGTCGGCCGTCAGGATGACCCCGGAGCCCACGGACTCGCCGGGGTGACCGAAGCGCTCGACCTCGGACTGCACGGCGACCACGCTGGGCGCAACATCGTTGGCAATCGCCTCGACATCGAGGCGCGGTAGCCGGTTGGCCCTCGGCTCGACGACATTGATGCCGAGGGTCGACGGTTTGCGCAGCGGCGCCGACCGTTGCTGGGCCCACTGCACCCCCATCAGCGCACCGACCAGGCCGGCCAGCCACACGATCATCACGAGTCCGATCACCAGTACGACCTGGCGACCCGGCAGCCCGAACAGTTGCCTGCGTGACTTCTCGGGCTCGGATGGCTCGTCGACCGCGACCGCGCCGGGAGGAGGTGGTGGAAGATTCGATTCGATGATGAAGTTCTATCGGCACTTCCGGGCCCTTGCCTGAGCGCGCCGAGCTCCCGACCCCCACAACGGCGAAGTGCGTAGTTTCGATGCAGGACGTGCAACACCGAAAGTACGCACTTCCCGGGCGTTACGAGAAATGAACGATCAGCTGGATTGAATCTTGATCTCGATGTCGACACCGGCGGGCAGCTCGATGCGCTGCAGGCTGTCGATCGTCTTGGCATTGGGATCGATGATGTCGATCAGACGCTTGTGGACGCGCATCTCGAAGTGCTCACGTGAGTCCTTGTCGATGTGCGGACCACGAATCACCGTGTAGCGGTGCTTGTCGGTCGGCAAGGGGATGGGGCCACGAACAGTGGCGCTGGTGCGGGTGACCGTCTCGACGATCTTGCGCGTCGATTGGTCGATGATCTCGTGGTCGAACGCCTTCAGGCGGATACGAATGCTTTGTGCCATGTGGTGCGTTAGCTCACTTCGTGATCTTGGTGACGCGGCCGGCGCCTACGGTACGGCCACCCTCGCGGATCGCGAACCGCAAACCCTCGTCCATCGCGATCGGCTTACCCAACTCCACCGTGATCGCCACGTTGTCACCAGGCATCACCATCTCGGTACCCTCGGGCAACATGATCGTGCCAGTCACATCAGTCGTACGGAAAAAGAACTGCGGCCGATAATTGTTGAAGAACGGCTTATGACGCCCACCCTCAGACGCTGACAGGACGTACACCTGGCCTTCGAAGTTGGTGTGCGGCGTGATCGAACCCGGCTTACACAACACCTGACCGCGCTCCACATCCTCCTTCTTCGTACCGCGCAACAACGCACCAATGTTGTCGCCCGCCTGACCCTGATCCAAGATCTTGCGGA
>JBDTRP010000040.1:0-22659 GCA_039931555.1 Ilumatobacteraceae bacterium
GTTCCATCATCTCGGCGCCGAACCGGAAGCGGCGAGGGTGCGGCATGCCGCCTGTTCTAGCCGGTCGAGAAGTTCCGGGGCGGATCACCGGAACCTTGTCGCTCCCAGGTCGCTCAGCGACCTCCCAGCGACAAAGTTCTGGTGAAGACGCCAGATCTGGCAGTGAGAACCGGGTCCCTGAGGATCCGGGCGGCGTGATGGCCCGGTTCCAACGCACGCTGTCGGCGGCCGGGCTCGACCATGATCCGCCCATCTCGACCGACGACCTCGACACCTTGATCGACGAGGTGATCACGTTCGCCGATCAGCTCGAGCGGCATCAGGCGTAGGGCTGGAGCAACCGGAAGGAAACCGGCATGGATCGGATCACGCAACGCGAGGCGGAACGGATCGATGTCACGAACCGCAGCCAGCGGATCCGATAGATCCCGACGGGAACCTGGGGCGCGCATTGGAGGCGCACGGGTCGTGTCGGTTCGCGAACGGCACGTTGTAGGCTCAGCCCATGGCCGTCGCCAAGCTCACACCGCTGCAGGAACTCGAAGCTCGTCGCAACGCCCCCCCGGGGCCGAAGCGGGTCATCTCCGAAGAGGAGAAGGCAACTCGTAGGGATCGGGTGGCCAAGGCCAAAGACGCCCTGGCCCGGTCGGTGGGCGCCAAGGGCGAGCAGGTTGCGCCGGCTCGCGCCGCCCTGAAGACCTACCTGCAGCGGCTCAACGAGCCCAAGCAGCCCGACGATGCCCAGTTCGAGGTGCTGATCGAGGCACCGTTCAAGGCTCCGCCGAAGAAGAAGACCAACGACCGTCGCTTCTGAGGCGATGTCGCCGCAGGAACATCTTCGCCACTGCATCGAGCAAGCCGACGCGCATGCCGAGGCATCGGCCGTTGCGTTGCTCGTGCGACGCGACGACGAGGCGCTGGCCGAGGCGGCGGTGGTCGACGAGTCGTTACCGATCGCCGGCGACGTGCTGACCGTGAAGGCGTGCTTCGATGTCGCCGGGTGGACGACGAACGCCGGCTCCGCGGTACTCGCCGACGCGCCACCCGCCCGAGCGGATGCGCCGATGGTCGCCGCGTTACGGGCGGCCGGCGCGATCCTGCTGGCGCAGACCAACATGACCGAGTTCGCCTACGGAGCGTTGGGCCTCAACAGCACCTATGGGACGCCGACCTCGCCGTTGCGGCCGACCGAGCAGCGTGTCGCCGGCGGGTCGACCTCCGGTGGTGCAGTGGCGGTCGCGCTGGGAATTGCGGACCTCTCGCTGGGGTCTGATACCAGCGGGTCGATTCGCATCCCCGCGGCGTTCTGCGGTGTGGCCGGCTTCAAGCCCTCGCAGGGCCGGTACTCGTCCGATGGGTTGATCCCCCTGGCACGGAGCTTCGACGCGCCCGGTCTGATCGCTGCGAACGTGGCGCACCTGCACCGGGTCGATCTGGCGCTCGTCGATCGTGATGCCCGTCGTACTTCGGAGCCACACATCGGTGAAGCGCACCTGGTGGTGCCCCGTGATGTCATCGGTGCCGGGCAGACCGACCAAGAGGTGATCGACCGTTTCGAGTCCTGGCTCGCGAAGATGGTCGACGCGGGCGTGCGGATCACCGAGACCGACCTGCCGATGTTGACCGAAGCCAGCCTCGCTGCCCGCGCCGGCTCGGTGATCGCGGTCGAGGCCTACGACTGGCATCGCGATCTGATCGCTGAGAAGCCGGAGGCGTACGACCACCGCATCGGTCCGCGCATTCAGCATGGGGCAACGGTGCTCGCGGCAGATTACGTGGCGGCTCTGCGAAGGATTGCCGACTGCAGGAAACGATACGACGAGGCGCTCGGTGGCGCCGACGCGATCGTGACGCCGGCGGTTCCGATCCTGCCCCCACGGGTTGCCGACGTGCAGCGCACGCAGGACTACCTGGCGATGAACACCGAGGTGCTGCGACTGACCGAGATCGCCAACCGCCTCGACCTTCCCAGCGTCACCATGCCCGGCGTCGCGGGGCAGGGCAACCCCGCGGATCGGGCACCGATCGGGCTGATGCTGACCGGCAAGCGAGGTGGCGACGCGGCACTGCTCGATCTTGCCCTGCTGGTCGAGCGTTGCATCTGCGCGAGTGACTAGCTTCGGATCATGATCATCGTTCGTTCCGAAGACATCGCCAACACCAATCGCCACGTGTCGGGGCCCGGATGGGACAGCAAGCGGATGATCGTGAAGGGCGATGGGATGGGCTACTCGGTTCACGAGACACGGGTCATCGAGGGCTCGGAGAGCCGCCTCCACTACCAGCATCACCTCGAGACCAACTACTGCGTCGCCGGCGAAGGCGAAGTCGTCGACGTGGCGACGGGGCAGACGTTCCAGATCCGACCGGGCACGATCTACGCCCTCGATCAGCACGACGAGCACATCCTGCGCGCCACCAAGGGTGATCTTCACCTGGTCTGCGTGTTCAACCCTCCGGTCACCGGAACCGAAACACACAACGCCGACGGCGGCTACGAACCGCAGTCGGACGAAGACCTCCTCGGTCCCTCCTCTCGGTAACCGATCGGTCTCGAGACCGGTTACCGAGAGGAGGTGTCGCTCGCTACAACTTGCCCTCGTGGTCAGCCCCAGCGTTGGGGGTCGTCGGGGTTCAGGCCGAGGCAGAGCTTGCCGACCAGTTCGTGGGCCAGCATGGTGTTGCCGGGATGGAAGCGGCCCATGCGCACGTCGCGGAAGATCTGCTCGAGGCGATTGCCCTTGAAGACGGCGCTGCCGCCCGACAGATCCATGGCCCGGTCGACGATGTCGTAGGCCTGGTTGATGATGAAGTGCCGGGCGCCCACCAACCGGACCGGCCAATCGGCATGCGGCACGCCGGTGGCCCAGTCGGTGGTGACCTTGTCGAGCAGCGCTTCGCAGGCGTCGAGCGAGATACGCATCTCCGAGACGTTGTGCTGGACCTCGGGATGGTGGGCCATCGACCGGGTCAAGGCAACCGACGTGCGCTTGGGCATCTTGTCGATGGTGATGTCGAACGCACGGCGGGCGGCACCGAGGTAGACGGTGGCGAAGCCCATCAGGGCCCAGGCGAACACGCCGACCTGGAACATGCCTGCGCCGGCAAAGCCCGCCGGGCAGACGAGCACGATGTTCTCGTCGGGCACGAACGCTCGATCGAGCACGGTGTCGTGGCTCTGCGTGGCACGCATGCCCAGGGTGTCCCACGTCTCGACGATCTCGTAGCCCGATGCGTCGCGGGGCAGGAAACCGTGCACGACCTTCGGGTTGGCGGGGTCGGACGTGTCCATGCCGTGGAGGCCGGCCAGGGTCCACACCGGCGAGAGACTGCCGAAGATCTTGTGGCCGGTGAACTCGTAGCCACCGGGCACCTTCTCGGCCTTTGCCGACGAGAGCAGCAGCGGGATGTCGTTGCCGGCCTCGCCGTGGATCGCGGCGAAGACCTCGCCGTCGGCAGCGCGCTCCAGCATCCAGCGGCACGACGTGTCGCCGGTCTTCAACAGGTCGGCGGCGACGCCGGTCCAGTACAGGTGCATGTTGACGGCAACGGCGGTCGCCGGTGCGTAGTACGCCAGCCGGCCCTGGAGGCGAGCGACTTCGTCGAGCCCGAGGCCTGCGCCACCGAATTCGGTGGGCACGGCCGCGAGCAGGTAGCCGGACTGGCGCAACTCGTCCCAATCCTCATCGAAGAATCGGTTCTCGCGGTCGTAACCGGCTGCTCTGGCGTCGAACCGGGCCAACATCTCGTCGGTCAGCAGGTCGGTTGCGGTGGTCATGGTCGTCATGGGGTGTCTCGTTTCACGTTGATTCGGCGTTGACGACGGCGAATTCAGGCGGCCCGGACGGGCCGATCTGATCGACGGCGACGATGACATCAGCGGGGATTCCCACGCGTGCTGCTGCTTCGATGATCGCCTCCGGGTTGGAGGCTTCATACAGGCAGTAGGTCTTCTTCTTGTCGGCGGACAGGAACGAGTACAGCCATCGCACGCCGACGTCGTCGTTGACCAGCCGGATTCCGGCATAGTCGAGCGTCTGCGGGTCGAGCTGCTCGGCAAAGTTCCGTTCGATCACGAAGAGGGCCATGGTTCCATCCTCTGCTTTCTGTCGTGAACCCTCCCACCGGGCCCGGTAGGAGGTCTCACGTCGTCGTCATGGATGACTGTAGAGACTCCGCAGTCGGCTGTCATGACCACCTTTCGCCTTCGTGAACGCGTAACTTCATTGACTCCATGGAGTGCAGGTAGTCAGATCTGACTAGTAGGAGGGGGTTCGTGAAGTCCGCCGGCAGTTCGACATCGACGATCATGTGCGCCGAGGCGGCGCTCATCGACCACCTCCGACCACTCTCGGACCTGGCGCACACGCACGGCGGTCGGGTGAGCCACAGCGACGGTGACCGGGTCTTCTTCGTGTTCGACAGCGCGTCCTCCGGCGTCTCGGCCGGCGTCGAGATGCTGCAACGGGGAGAACGCTCGTCGCCTGCGCCCCGGCTGCGGATCGGGCTGGCCACGGGAGACGTCACATGGGCCGATGCGGTCTGCAGCGGCGCGGCGGTCGTCTCGAGCGCGCGCCTGTTCGAGCACGCCCGACCTGGCCAGCTGCTGGTCAACAACATCGTCCGCTTGCTGGCTGCGGCGAGCAGCTTCGTGACCATCGGCCCGTTCGACCTCGACGACCTCGACGAACCTGCCGAGGTCTTCGCAGTCGAGTGGCAACCAACGAGATCGGCACCCGACGAGCGCGAGCAGGGTGATCATCCCCCGATCCCGTTGCCCGCGGCACTGGCGACCACAGCGCGGCAGCGCCTCGTGGGCCGCGCTGACGAGTTGAGCATCTTGGCCGGGGCGTGGGCGCGAGCGGAGTCGGGTGGCCGCGAGGTCGTGCTGATCGGTGGTGAGGCGGGCGCGGGCAAGACCCGCCTTGCCGCGGAGTTCGCCCGCCAGTGTCACGACGCCGGTGCGATCGTGCTGTTCGGGACGTGCGACGAGGAGCTGGCGCTGCCGTTCCAGCCATGGGTGCACGCGCTCGATCATCTCCTCCGTTCGCTCCCGGGGTATGGGCGGCCCATCAACGCGGACCGCGACCTCGGGGACCTGTTGATGCTGCTGCCACAGCTCGAGCGGTTGCTTCCGGGCCTGCCCCGGCCGACATCGGCTGATCCCGAGACCGAGCGCTACCTGTTGTTCTCAGCGGTCGATCGCGTGCTGGCCAGTGCTGCCCGGCGTGCGCCGCTGGTGCTGCTGCTCGACGACGTGCACTGGGCTGGTCGACAGACCCTGGAGCTGCTGCGACACCTGGTGCGGTCGGGGTCGGCGGCGAGGCTGATGGTCGTCGCCACGTACCGGGATGGTGCGGCCGACCTCACCGATGCCCTGGCCGATTGTCTCGTTGATCTGCAGCGAAGTGAGTCGGTGACGCGGGTGCGGTTGGAGGGCCTCGATGCGGCCGGCGTCGAGCAGTACGTCGCCGGGGCGCTCGATCAGGAGCTCGACAGCGACCTTCGGATCCTTGCCGCAGCGGCGGCCGAGCGCAGCGGTGGGAACGCGTTCTTCCTCGGCGAGCTGTGGCGCCACCTGATCCATCACGGCGTGGTGGTACGCCTCGACGATCGGTGGGTGGTGCGCCGCGACCTGGCCAGCGTGGGTGCACCGGATTCGGTCAAAGAGGTCGTCGCCAGCCGGATGGCGCGCCTGTCTCGACGCGCCCGACGGCCGCTGGAGTTGGCCGCCGTCGCCGGTCTGCGCGTCGAGTGGCGGGTTCTGTCTCTCGCCACCGGCATGCCGGCCGACGAGGTCGGTGCGGGTCTCGACGAGCTGGTCGACAGCGGCTTCCTCGTGAGCGTGGGCGGGCACCTCCTGACGTACCAGTTCGTACACGCGCTGGTGCGCGACACCGTCGAGGAAGTGCTGTCACCGGCCGCGCAGGCCGGTCTGCACCTGAGGATCGCCGAGGCGCTGGAACAGATCTACGACGCCGATCGGCGCCCCGTGTATGCCGAGCTGGCCGGTCACTTCGGTGCAGCGGCCGCGCTCGCGGGATCGGAGCGCGGTGTGCGCTATGGCCGCCTGGCGGCCGAGCAGGCGAAGGGCACCGGGGCCTACGACGAAGCCGTTTCACACTTCGAGGCCGTGTTGCGCCTGCTCCCTGCCATCGATGTCGAGACGACCGAGGTCCTCGTGGATCTCGGTCAGGTGCAGATGCGCATGGGGCAGGCATTCAGATCGCAGCACACGTACGAGCGGGCCTTCGACGCGGCCCGGCACAACGGTTGGGCCGAGCTCGCGGCGCGGGCCGCCCTCGGGTACGAGGAAGCGGTGCACCAACCGGGAGCGCCCGGAGAGCCCGCCGTCAGGATGGTTTCGGAAGCGATCGGGCTGATCGGCGAACAACAGGTGCCGTTGCGCATCCGCCTGCAGGCATCATTGAGCCGCAGCCTGTACCTGTCGGGCGACAGTGAGGGTGCGGTCGCGGCAGCCGAGAGGGCCCTGGCGATGGCCCGGGCCGTCGGCGACCTCGGGGGGCTCGCGGCAGTGCTGCAAGCCGTGACCATCGTGACCACCGATCCCAATCGGCTGCTCCAGGCAAGCACCGAACTCCACGACGTGGCGTCACGACTCGGCGATGGCTGGAGTTCTGCGTACGCAACGGGCAACATGATGAGGGCGCTGATCGAGCTCGGCCGCCTGGGCGAGGCGACCGAGGTCTCGAAGCAGCACCGGATGCTGTCGGACCGCGGTCGATACCTCATGTTCCAGTTCATGGGCCACGTGTACGACGCAGTGCTCTCGCTGGCCGCTGGACGGTTCGATGAGGCCGAGCTCGCCGCCGAACAGGCCCGCGCACTCGGCGATTCGAGCGACACCCTCTTCGACGTGGGCGTGTACGGATTGCAGATGTTCGCGATCCGGCGCGAGCAGGGCCGGCTCGCCGAAGTGCTGCCGCTCATGCGCGCATTGTCGGCTCGGGGCGACGATCATCCGGTGTGGCGGCCGGGGCTGACGGCGCTGTACGCCGAACTCGGCATGTTCGCCGAGTCCCGTCGCGAGCTCGAGGTGCTGAGCCCGGATGAGTTCGCCGCCGTGCCTCGCGACTCGGTCTGGCCGGCGTGCCTCACCTTCCTCGCCGAAGCGTGCATCGCCTGCCGAGCAGCGGAGCACGCCGCGACGTTGTTGCGCGAGCTCGACCGGTACGCCGGCCGGAACTTGATGGTGGCGATGACCATCTGCTTCGGCCCGGCCGACCGGCTGCGCGGCGGGCTCGCCCACCTCCTCGGTCGCGACGATGAGGCCGAGCAGTACTTCCGCGCGGCCATGGTGTTGGCCGATCGCAGCGCGTCACCCGTGTGGCGTGCGCACGTGCAGCACGATTGGTCGGTGCTCGCCGCGGCTACCGGCGACGTCGCCCTGGCCGATTCTCTCGCGCGCCAGGCCGAGGCCGCAGCGATGACCCTTGGGATGTCGACCCTGGCAGCGCGTGCGGCGTCGTTGCTCGAGCACGCCGTTCCCGCGGCCGCGGTCTCACCGACACCCGACGGAATGTCGGAGCGAGAGCTCGACGTGCTGCGTTTGGTCGCCGAGGGCTGCTCGAACCGTGAGATCGGCGAGCGGCTGTTCATCAGCCAGCACACCGCAGCCAACCATGTCCGCTCCATTCTGCAAAAGACCGGCTGCGCCAATCGGGCCGAGGCCGCTGCCTACGCCGTGCGCCGCAAACTCACCCAACAACCGGCCCAGCGTTGAGCGCGTCGTCTCCATCCGCATCGGGTGCGAAACCGGTAGCAGCCCTACCGGAATCGCGCCCGACCAGATTGTGCGGGCGCGGGGTGAGTACGGGTGGTACCGGAATCGCGCCCGACCGAACTCGGGTGTGAGGGGTCAGGTGATCGCGATGATGTCGTTCACCAGTGCGACGAGGCCGACGATGGCGATCATCAGCCACAGCGACCGGATCACCAAGGCGTGTGCGGGGAGGCTGCACACCAGCCGCACGACGCCAGCGGCGCGCAACACCTCGCCGAACGCAGTCAACACGATGACGACCATCACGACGAGCACGGTCGCCGGGAAGCATGCCACCGAGACGGTCGCCGACGCCCATCGACGGCGACCTCGCGTGGTCCACGAGCCGGGTCGGCGGACAGCGTCGACCGCTGCTGCGATCGCGATGCCGAACACTCCGGGGAGGGCGACGAAGAGCCCGATCGCCAGCCACGTCGGTTGGAGCACATGGAAGTCGATGCCCTTGTCGTGCACCAACATCGAGCCGGCGACGACAGCCGAAGCGAGCCCGGTGGTGAGTCGCCGGAACCACAACGGGCCGATCAGCCACGGCATGACGAGAAGGTACGCGCCGGCACCGATGATGCCGACGACGGCGCCGAGTTGAAGCAGGTTGTAGGTCCCACCGAGCGTGACCTCGCCGATGACGAAGTCGTCGTCACTGCGCACCCCGCGAACGTTGTCGGGTGACGTGACGCGCAGGACGAACATTGCGATCCGGCTGCCCAGCCCGACCACGAGCGCGCCCGTGGGTATCCCGGCAACGATCAACACCCGGATGTTCTCGATCATGTGGTCGAGCTGTTTGCGGCCGGTGTGTGATTCGAGCGCGATCATGATGCCGACAGACGAACTGCGCTGCGGCTTGGGTGACGCGGGCTGCAGATCGTGTCACCCGGATCGTCGGCTCGTTCGTCTGTCAGATCGTGACGACCGGCGCCGACTTCGTGACAAGCTTCAGTGCGCTGTGAACGTCGTTGCGCTCTCACCCTCCCCGCGCCCGCCCAGGTTGTCGTGGGCCGCTGTCGCGGCGCGACTGCAGCGCGAACCGATCGGCGTCGATGTCGAGGATCTCGTTCTGCGCCTCTTCCATGCCCAGGGCCGCTCGCTCGTGCGTTTGGCTCGGCTGTTCGTCGACGACCGAGATGCTGCCGAAGACATCGTGCAGGAGGCGTTCCTGCGCCTCGCCAAGCACGCCGGCAAGATCGATGCGATCGACCGCGCCCCCGCCTACCTGCGATCCATCGTGCTGAACCTGGCTCGCGATCACAATCGACGTGGATTGGTCTCGCTGCGCCACCATGCCACCCGCGGTCGAGAGATCGACATCGAGGTCGACGACTCGGTCGGCGATCAACTGGTCCGAACGGAAGAACACCGGCGCGTGATCGATGCGGTCCGACAACTGCCCACCCGCCAGCGCGACTGCATCACTCTGCGCTACTTCGAGGAGCTACCGATCGCGCGCATCGCTGCGACGCTCGGGCTGTCGGCCAACTCCGTCAAGACGCATCTCCGACGCGCGATGGTGACGCTCGATCGACGATTGGGCGAGTCATGAGCAACGTCGGGCTCGAGCAACGACTGATCGAAGCCTTCACCGATGCTCGCACGACCGTGGAAGAGAACGCCGATCTGTTCGCCCGCGTCACGAGGTCTCTGGAGGAGTCGATCGCTCGACGGCGATGGCGTTGGCGGATGGCCGGGTGGCTGGCGCTGTTCATCCTCGCCAACACGGTGCTCGCGCTGGCGCTCTCCGATTTCGACAACAGGAGGTTCAACATGCAGTGGTGGGTCATCGAACTGATCACCAACATCGTGCTCGTCGCGCTCGCCGTGGGGCTGGGCCCGTTCATCAAGCGGTTTGGGCGCTCGTACGCGGCCGACGTGTTTCGTGCCAACCCACGCACGGGCAAGAGCTACCTCGTGCTGACCGACGTCGCGTACTACCTCATCTTCACATCGTTCGTGCTGTTCACCGTGACGTTCGTCGAGCACAAGGACTGGCACGACTCGACCGGCACGCAGCTGAAGGCCGAGGTGGCGCGCGTCGGCGGCATCTTGTTGATCATGGGCGTCCTGCACGCCGCGAACGTGGTGGCGCTGCCGATCATCGGTCGCCTGCTGTCGAGCAACAAGCGCCTCGACGAAGACAAGGGCGACCGCTCGCCAGGCACCGTTCCACCGCTCGGTGCCGGCACATGGGTGTTGCGCATCGAACCCTCCTTGGGATCCGAAGGGCACGACGAGCACCCGCCGACAAGGCCTGAGTAGGGTCTCCTACGGGACTTGCCGGTCATCGACTGATCGACCGGCGACCTGCAATGCCGCGGCGAGGTCGGCGGACGCGCCGGGTCGCAGGGTGGTGTGCACCAACTCGGCGCCGGCGAACCGCTGCGCCTCGTGGTACAGCGCTGGCAGGTTGACCTGTGTGGCCAAGGCCACCACCGTCGACGTGTGTGGTCGGACGGCGTTCTTGAACCACTCGACCCAATCGTCAGGGATGCCGATGTCGACCACCTTGGCCGTGATCGCCCCGGCCCCGGCGCCGATCCCCAGCCCGGCGATCCAGCCGAGCGGACCGGCGATCAGCAGGCCCAGGAGGCCAGTCCACAGGGCACCCTTGACCGCGGTGCCGCTGGCCTGCAGGTCGGTCGTCTCGCGCACGCGTACCTTGCCGTCATCGTCCTTGTAGACGATGACCGCGTCGCCCAGCACGAGATCACCGCGCGATGCCATGCCACGCAACGCCAACAGGTACTCCTCGGCGCGATAGACATCGTCGAACGACACACCGAAGAGTGCTTCTGGTTCGCCTGAAAATGGCTCGTCGATCGTCGAAGCATACAAGGGGGCTGCGTCAAGGGGATCGACGTCGGCGAGGTTCGGTGGCGGCAGATTGGTCACGTGGTGGTGTATTCCCGCCGGAGCCCCACGCCAAACCTGCAGCGCCACATCGAGACCACCATCCGGGCGGCGATCCTGCTGTAGCCGAAACTTTCTCCAATCCGATCGGCGCGCCGCTCCGAACGGGTGGCAATGAAGAACCGATATCTACTTCTCGCCGCGATCCTGCTTCCTGTCGCCGGTGCCTGCTCCAGCGATGGCAACAGCTCGGCCGCGACTCCCGCGCCGTCGGCTCCCATTGTCACCGTTGCGCCCACAGCATCGTCGGCAGCACCGACCCCTTCGGCTGCGCCGAGCGCTGAAACGACGGTCGCCCCCACCGGGTCGGCGTCGGCCGGTGCGGGAGCCGTGGGGATCGCCGACTTCACGTTCACGCCGGCCACCGTCAACATTCCCGTTGGTGGCTCTTTCGTGTGGACCAACAACGACAACCAGGCCCATACGGCCACCTCCGCCGGCAACTTCGATGCCGGGGCGATCCAGCCGGGTACCTCGGCCACCGTCGAGTTCGCAACGGCCGGGAGCTTCACCTACATCTGCTCGTTCCACCCCTTCATGACCGGCACTGTCGTCGTCGGCTGATTCTCGACCCCCTGAAACCCAAGGAGAACCCCCATGCACATCACCACCCGTCACTTTCGAGCACTCGCTGCCGAGGTCGACGATCTTCATCGACATGGCATGAAGACGTTCGCCGAGGAGACCGCGGAGACGCATCGCAGCCTGTACCGCGCTCGCCGGTCATCTGCAGGGCTCGACGATCAGACGATCGCCGGGTACGCCCAGAGCGTCGAGTTGGCCGCCGTCGCTGCGTACACCGCCGCGGCGCCGGTATTGAGCGCCGGCACGCTGCCCGTGGCCCAGTTGTTCCTGAAGCATCACCAGCAACACGCCGACGCCTTCGGTGCGGTGGCCGGGTCGAAGGCAGTGACCGTGGCCAACAAGACACTGATCGCCGCGGTCACCCCTGCCCTGCAGAAGATCACCGACGAGATGGGCGCGCTCGAGTTCGCCTTCATGCTCGAGGGTCAAGCTGCATACACGTATGCGGCTGCGTTGACCCTCTTGCAGGACCCGGCGTACGCCGCGGCGACGGCCACGATCCTGCCCATCGAAGCGCAGCACCAAGTGGTGCTCGGCCTCGCCCTCGGCAAGGACGTCACTGCAGTCTTCCCGACCGGCGCGTTCGAGTCTGCCTCGCTCGGCGACGGCAGCGACCCACTCAAGGGCCTCGACCCAGCCGTCTTCGCGGCCTGACCTTCAACGCTCCCCACGAAAGGACGACCCATGACCAACCATGACCTCAACAACGACGAGATTCGTCGGCAACTCCGCGTCGTCGACCGGATGAACACCTCCGTCGTGCCGCGTTGGCGCGACGCATTGTCCCGGCTGATCGGTGACGACGAGATCGGCACCAACGACAAGGCAACGATCCTCGGCGTCCCGTCTCCGAACCGTCGTGACCTCTTCAAGCTCGGCGGCGCGTCGATCCTCGGCGTCGCCCTGCTGGCTGCTTGTGGCAGCGACAGTTCGGGTTCGTCGTCGGCGACGACACCGGGTTCCACCCCGGCCGCGACGACGCTGCCGCCAACCACCGCCGGCGGAACCCAACCGACCGACACGACGAGCCCCTCCACGACTGCGGCGAACTCCGGTGACATGGACCTCGTCCTCGCTCGCACCGCCGCCTCGTTGGAGAAGCTTGCGGTCGACACCTACGGCGCGGCAGGTGGTCTGATCACGACCCCCGCAGTGCTCGCGGCTGCGACGATGTTCGCTGGGCATCACCAGATGCACCTCGACGCGCTGAACGCGGTGATCACCGGTGCGGGCGGCAAGGCCATCACCGTGATGAACCAAGCCGTCTACGACGCGCTCGTCAAGCCGGCGATCGACGCAGCCAAGACCGAAGCCGACGCCGTCATGCTGGCGTTGGCGTTGGAGGAGGCCGCGGCCCAGACGTACGTGTTCGCCGGTGGAGCCCTGTCGACTCCGGGTCTGCGCTCGACGATCATGACCATCGGCGGTGTCGAGGCACGCCACGCCGCGGTGTTGCGGATGGCTGCACTCGCCCAGTCGCCACTCGACGTCTTCCCGAGCCAACGCGGCTTCTTCCCCGGCGACAATCCCCTCGCCGGGATCGACGGAGCCCTGATCACCGCCTGATTCGGAGGAGTATTTCATGGCACCTCGGAACTTTGTCGCTGGGAGGTCGCTGAGCGACCTGGGAGCGACAAAGTTCCAGGGTGCCGCATCTCGTCAAGTGTTGATCTCGATGAGGAATTGAGATTGCAATGATCCAGCAGATTGGCCGAGGATCGTGCCGTGACGAAGCGCGGGTGGCTGCTGTTCTCGGCGATGGCGATGATCTGGGGGATTCCCTACTTCCTCATCCGTGTTGCTGTGAAGCAACTCGAGCCAGCCGTGGTGGTGTTCGGGCGTACGTCGCTGGCCGCAGTCGTGCTGTTGGTCATGGCCGGCAGGTCGGGTGCGATCCGGCCCGCGCTCCGGCGCTGGCGCCCGGTGGTGATCTTTGGCGTGATGGAGATGGCGATCCCGTGGATCCTGCTGACGACCGCTGAGCAGCATCTTGCATCCGGCCTGACTGCCCTCATCGTCGCCTCGGTGCCGATCGTCGGCACGATCGCCGCGTTCGTGTTGGGGGATCGCCACGCACTGCGCCTGGTGCGGATCCTCGGCATCGCACTCGGCCTCGGGGGCGTCGCCCTGCTCGTCGGCCGTGATCTCGCCAGCGAACACGCCCCACCATGGTGGAGCGTGGTGGAGGTGCTGATCGTCGTCATCTGTTATGCGACGGCCCCGTTCCTGGCCGACCGGCGCCTCGCCGACGTGCCGTCACTCGGTGTCATCGCCGTGTCACTGAGCATCGTCAGCCTGATCTACGCACCCATCGCGGCCACATCATTGCCCGCGCACGCACCGCGCATCACCGTGGTGCTCGCCGTGCTGGGGCTGGCGATCATCTGCACGGGTCTGGCCTTCGTGGTGTTCTTCCGATTGATCGACGAGGTGGGCCCGGCGCGTGCCGGCCTGATCACATTCGCCAATCCGGTGGTGGCAGTGGCTCTCGGCGCCCTCTTCCTCGATGAGTTGATCACCGTGGCGACTGTGATCGGATTCGCACTGGTCATCGCCGGATGCTGGCTGGCGACCAGACCGCCACCGGCCGCCAGCGAGGTAGCGCGTGACTCGGGTCGGCGCGATGTCATGCCGGGCCGCTCGGGAGATCTGCCGCTCGGCTCGGAGGTGTGACCTCGGTGGGCAGGACCGCCCCAGAAATGGACCATTGACCCTACTCTCGAGTCTGCCGACGACCACACTGGTACGCGTGAGTCATCACCCAATGCTTCGCCTCGACATCGGGGGCGCTCACCGTGTCGCTCAGCACCGCAAGGTCGCGGCGATGACCATCGGGTACATGGCAGTCGTCTCCTCGGCGTTGTACTTCTGCTCCGACCTGGTCGAGGTCGTGCAAGGCAGATTCTCCACGGGGCAGCTGTGGCTCACCTTGATCGCCGAGGTCACGATCCCAGTCTTCGTGATCGGTTTCGCCGTGACTCGGACGCAACGCCCACTGGGCTGGGTCGGTGATCTCAGCGCCATCACCTACGCGTATGCGTTCTTGTACTTCACCGGGACGGTCGTGTACGCATTGGCGAACGGCACGAGGGATTACGAAGTGCTGACCGATCAGTTGGGCCTGACGATGACCGCGCACGGCGTGATGATGGTGGTCGCCGGTGTCGGCTTCGGATGCTCTGTGATCCACGCTCGCCAGTTCCCAACCTGGACGGCGATTGCGTTGATGGTCGGAGTCGTGCTCGTTGCGTTGGCGCAGGGCTTGCCCGGCGGCGTACAGCTGGTTGCCGAGGGCACCCGCGACGTCGGGTTCGCCGGAATGGGTGTTGCCCAGATTCGTTCTGCAACCGCATCAACGATCAAGCCGAACTCGCGCCGAGGCGGGCGGCACGCGTCGTGAGGTAGTCGCGCTCCCGTGCGTTTGCGCGGTGGAGTTGCCGCGGCCGTGAACTCGACGAGCGCGGTGTCGCGGTCTCCGGCCAGTTCAAGCAGATGGGCGCGGACCGAATGCAACCGCCCGGAGCGTCAGCGGGATCGCCGGCGTGAGCGACGTGTGGCAGCACATGAACATCAGCGTCAGCGTGTCCTCGTGGTTGGTCGAGGTCGTCACATTTCTGGATCGGGGGCGTTCAGCACCTGACGCACCTCGATCGGGTCGCGGATCGGCAAGCCGTTCGGCCCTGGCGCTGCGGATGCCTTGGCTGCGATCTCGATCGCCCTCTCGGCCGTCTCGACATCGACCAGCCGGTAGCCGGCGAGCAGTTCTTTGGACTCGGGGTAGGGGCCATCGGTGACGACCGGCGGGTTGACGCCGTCGCTCACCACGAACTTGGCCTGCTGGGGCCCGGCCAGACCCTGGGCGTCGACCAGCTCGCCACTTTGTGACAGTTCGTGGTTCAGCGCGTGCTGGAATTCGATGTGGGCCGTGATGTCCTCGGGGCTCCACTCCGTGATCGGCGCACAACCGGCCCCGACCGCGCCGTAGTTTTGCAGCAGCATGAATCGCATCGTTCCATCCTTCCTGATTCGGCGGCGCCATGTTGTGCCGCTCATCGAGAAGTCGAAGCCGAGCGACGATTCTCGACATCGGCAGCCGGCATGATTGCGGACCGAGATCTACCGGCCGGTGACTTCGCGACATGGCTCGATGAGGTGCAGGCTGCGATTCGTGGTGATCGTGGATCCGACGTGCCCTGCAATGGGTGCACCGCCTGTTGCACGGCGTCGCAGTTCATCCACATCGGCCCTGACGAGACCGACGCGCTGGCTCATGTGCCTGCTGCGTTGCTGTTCGCCG
Organism: Ilumatobacteraceae bacterium; assembly: GCA_039931555.1. Lineage (GTDB taxonomy): Bacteria > Actinomycetota > Acidimicrobiia > Acidimicrobiales > Ilumatobacteraceae > JAENVT01. The sequence goes on from JBDTRP010000040.1 coordinate 15,591, forward strand.
CCCCACAAATGCCGCGTGGCCATGTGCTGATGGGCTACGACCAGCGCGGCCATTGTCCGATGTTGGTCGACGACCGGTGCTCGATCTACGAGCACCGCCCGAGGACGTGCCGCACCTACGACTGCAGGGTCTTTCCCGCCGCGGGTCTCGAGCCGGCGGGCGACGACAAGGTGCTGATCGCCGAACGGGCGCGGCGCTGGCGGTTCAGCTATGCGAGCGAGGAGGACAGAGTCTTGCACGACGCGGTTCGCGCCGCGGCGACGTATGTGCGGGCCCGCCCCGACCTCCTGCCCGACGGCAGCGCGGCGGCCAACAACACCCAACGTGCGGTGATGGCAGTCGAAGCACATCGGGTCTTCCTGCGAGCTGACCCGACGGAGGACGACGTCCGTATCGAGCTGTCTCGCCGGCGGAGCGGTCACGCGTGAACGACGCTGTGACGCTTCCAGAACTCGGTGAGATCGAAGCCGACCGGCGGCGTGAACACCTGGTTGGTCAATCGGGTGGCGCGTAGCTCGTCGATGCAGATCACGGCGATCGTTTCGCTACCCGCGACCACGAGATGCCATGAGCCCGCCTTCAGCACCAGTCCGAGTGGCCGAACGGTCACCGTCGGCTCGTGGGCGATGGTCAACTCGACCCGGCGACGCAGCTGCACGCTTCGAGCCAGGCGTCGCAGTTCGCCGTGGGGGACGTGGTTTCCTGCCCAGGGGTCAGGGTCGTGGAGAAACCAGTTGGAGAGTTCGTCGGCCTCCTCGGCCAGAGTCGGCGGCAGAGCGGCGAGGAGCTTGTTCCGAGCCGTGCGCGTCGGCGCTCCGAGTCCCAGCCGATGAGCGACGTGGGGTTGGCCGACCAACAACAGGCATCGCGCCTCGTCGGTGGTGAGGCCGGTCAAGTGCGTTTGAAAGCCGTCCATCAGCTCGATCCCGCCTCCTGCGCCCTGGACCGTGAAGATGGGGACACCGGCCTCACTCAGTGCTTCGACGTCGCGAAGGATGGTCCGCTCGGATACTTCGAGGGCCTGGGCGAGTTCCAGTGCGGTCCGTCGACCGCGCCGCTGCAGCATCAACAGCATGTCGAGGACCCGTGCAGCACGCATCGGAGAAGTGTACGAATGAACATGACAGAAGATGTCTGGTTCAAGGTGGCAGGGTGGCGTCATGACGATCGACGATGTTGAAGGAACCGGCACGCCCACCGACCCATGGCAGCTCACGACGCCACCGGGGAGCAGTGCGTTCGAGGCCCATCGAGATCCCGATGCCGCACCACCGGCGCTCGTGGTGCAGGTGGGCGAGACGCAGTTGCGGTACCACCTGTCGTGCATCGAGGACCTGCACGCGATGTTGACAGAGCATGGCGACTGGATGCCGCTCGGCAATGCCGACGAGCAGAAGCCGGCGGCCGAAGGAACTGTCGAGGCGTGGGGGCGATCCGACAAGAACCCCGTCGGCGGGTGGTATGGGATGAAGAAGGGCCTCCGAGGCCGGTTCGGCAACTATGTGCCGCCAGTGCTCGAAGCCCTCGGCCTTGCCGAGGTCGAGCACAACGCTCGCAACAACCGCATGCGCGCCGTATAGCGGCGTCCCCCGGGGCACGTTCACCCGTCTGGGTGACGTCGGTGCGGTTTGGGGGAGCGGCGGTATGGGTAGGTCACGGGCGCTCCGCCAACACCCGCGGATCACCACGATGGAGGGTCTCCCATGCCGCCGAAGCCACCTGCCAGCAAGCGTCGACCGGCTCGTACCGGTTCACCGCGGCACGAGCCGAACGTGGCCGAACACCTCCACCGCAACACCGAGCACTTCGTCATCGCATCGTGAGCACGACCAGCAGGGAGTTCTCCGAACGGAGGTACAGCGAAACTGAGGATCCGTGGTCGTTCGCGTCGAACGAGTACGAACAGCAGCGCTACGCCACCATCCTCGGCTTCGTGCCGCACGGCCGGTTTCGGCGTGCCTTCGAACCCGGGTGCTCGGTCGGCGAGCTGACGGCACGCCTCGCCGCCCGCTGCGGATTCGTCACCGCCACCGACGGAGCCGACGCCGCCGTGGAGGCGGCGCGGGATCGTTGCTCCGGCCTCGACAACGTCGACGTGCACCAAGGCTCGCTCCTCGACGCCATGCCTCGGGGCCCGTTCGACCTCATCGTGTTCAGCGAGATCGGGTACAACTTCGTCGCGACACAACTCATCGAGTTGGCGCACGAGCTCGCTTCGCGCATCGAGCCGCGCGGCCAATTGATCGCGGTGCACTGGACCGGGGCGTCGCCAGACCATGTTTTGCCCGGTCGCGTCGTCCACGAGATCCTTCGCGAGCATCTCCCGATGGAACATCTCCACCACGAGAACCACGAGTCCGATGATCGTGACGGCTTCGTCCTCGACATGTGGCGGCGCCGCGAATCGACGTTGGCCTCTCTCCCGCATGTGCCGCAGGACCTGCGCCGTTGAACCCTGCGAGCTGGAAGCGGACTTGCGCCGGCGCTGTCATCGACTGACGGCGGCAGCATCGCCCTCAACGGCGCTGCGACACCGTCACCCGCTGATCGCTGACGGGCTCGCACCTGTTCGGTCGACGACGCCGGCCGAGCACGACCAGGACCCCGATCACGGCGATCACCAGCCCCGCCGCGCCGAAGACAGCGACACCTGCTGCCGTACCCAGCCCGATGGCAGCGAGGAACCCGAGCATCGGCCCGGCACAGCACACTGCGCACGCCGCGGCGCCGGCGCCGATGAGGGCAACATCTTGCTTCTTGGTCGTCATGCTGCGACTCCGAACAATGAATGCACTATGTCGAGGGCGTCTGCGGGTGCGCGAACTTCCAAGGCGATGCCGCGCGTGTCGACGGTGATGGCAAAGCGGAAGAACCGACAGCAGGTCTGCTCCGCGGCGACGAGGCGAATCAGTTCGTCGACGGGCGTTGCCGGCGCGAACGTCAGGCGTACCCCACCGTCGATCTGCTCGCGTTGTTCCGCGTAACCCAACAGTGCGTTCCACTGGTCGAGCCTGCTGCTCATCGACCGTGGTTCGAGCGTGCACGCAATGGCAGCGTCGGCGTCGACCGACGGCTTGGAGATCAACGACACTGCCCGCGGCATCGGTGGCGCGTTGTTCGACGTGTCGCTCACGCAGCCGCAACGGTCGTCGCATGGGCCGTCCGGCCGGTGCAGTTCGAGCGCGCTCGCCGCCCGCTGCAGCTCGGAGGTCAAAGTCATCAGCTCGACGATTCGTTGCTTGGCGGTGACGAGCTTCGCGGCGACCACGGCCCGCAACCGGTCCTGCACGGGCCCACATCGGCCACCCTGCCACGCTAATGTGAGGTCGGCGACCTCGTCGAGACTGCAGCCGAGTTGCTTGGCGCGGGCGATGAACGCCAGCCGGTCGAGGGTCTCGTCGTCGTATTGCCGATAGCCGGCCGGAGTCCGCACGGTCGGTGGGAGTAGCCCGATCTCCTCGTAATAGCGCAGCGTCGCCGCGCTGAATCCCGTCCGTTCGGCCACGTCTTTGATCTGGTAGGTCGTCGCCATCCGCCCACCCTAAACCCTCAAGTCAACTCGAAGGTCAAGGACAACATCGATCGGTTGGCCTCCAGCGTCCGAACAACGCCGGCACCACGCAGGGTGCCAGACTTGATGAAATCTTGCAGATCGACAGAGACCGAGCAGAGAAAGGCCACTCCGAGAATGCCCGACACACTCGAAGCTGTTGCGCCCGCCTTCGTCGACATGGCCCATCGAATCGTGTGGGCCACGGCGGCCACTATCGACACCGCGGGCAATCCGCAATCACGGATCCTGCATCCGGTGTGGCAGTGGGACGGATCCAGCCTCATCGGGTGGATTGCGACGTCGCCGCTGTCGCTGAAAGCCAAGCACCTGGCGGCGCTTCCCCGCCTCTCGTTGACCTATTGGCACCCTGACCACGACACGTGCACGGCGAACTGCGTGACGCAGTGGGAGCTGTCCGATGCCGAGCGGCAGGCCGGTTGGACGCGATTTGCGACGGCGCCTGCGCCGGTCGGCTATGACCCGTCGATCGTGCCCGGGTGGGATTCGCCGCAGGCGCCGGGATTCGGGATCTTGCGGCTCGAGCCGGTGTCGCTGCGTTTGATGGACGGCTCGGCCATGGTTGGTGGCGCGGGCCGGCGGCTGAGCTGGGCGCGTCGACCGTAACGGGTCATCCCTCGTAGCCTGGTCGGGCGCGATTTCACGCGCCGGCTCATCCCGCGCCCGACCCGGTCGGCCGGGGATGGCGAGCGGTACAGTCCGGCGCATGCCCACCTTCGCTGTCCACGACGTCCACATGGCGATCAACCTGGTGCACCGCCTCGTGTACTTCGTGCCGGAAGCGGCGGAGGAATACGCAAAGCTCGGGGTGACGGGCGCTGGTGGCTACTTCGGCTCGCGGTCCGCGCCGATGGGCGCGGTGCCCGATGAGGTCATCATCGCCACCTTCTACAACTTCAGCCCGCTGGCCGTCAGGTCGGCTATGCCGGGCGTGTGGGATGCGGCATCTCCCTCCGCACTCCAGGCCGCACGGTTCCGGGTCGTGGGCCGGGCGCTCGAGCGTGTCGGCGTCGATCTGAGCGCCGAACAGATTGCCGAGGCGCGTGCCCTGATCGACCCGGTCGTCAACGGGTTGGATCTCGCGGGCAAACCGCTGGCGGCGGCCAACGCGTCGGTGGCGCTGCCGGATGACCCGTTGCTAGCGCTGTGGCAACAGCTGACGGTGGTGCGCGAGTGGCGCGGCGATGTGCACATCGCCCTGCTCGTCACGAACGAGATCGGGCCGTGCGAGTGCCTGGTGCTGCAGGTCGGCACCGGCCGGTTCCCGATGCGACTCGCCCAGGTCACACGACGATGGGACGAAGGCCAGTGGGCAGCGGCGATCGACGGCCTCGTCGCACTGGGTTGGGTCACCGCCGACGGCACGGTCACGCCCGAGGGTGTCGAGGCACGAGACCGCATCGAGGCGGACACGGATCGGCTGTGCGAGTCGATCTGGCGGTCGGTGGGCGACAGCGGTGCGGCCCGCTTCGGCGAGCTGATCCTGCCGATCCATGAAGCGATCGACGCCGTGGGCACTTACGCCGCGTTCGGCTGATCGGCGGCGTTCGGTGACCTTGGCCCCGAGCAGGCCACTGGCCGTATCGTGTCGAGCATGGGAGCCAGCACGTTCTCGTTGTCCTTCAACCGCTTCATGATGGTCCTCATGACTCCGATGCTCGCCGGCCCACGCCATTGCAGTGCGGAGGTCGGAGAGCAGACGTTGATGGTTCGCATGGGGGTCGGCGGATGGCGCGAGCTGACCCTGAGCCTCGACGACCCAGGCCGTTTCATCGACACCACGCAACCCGCGACGGCTTGAGTCAGGGCGCTATCTCGTCGAGGTACCCGTCTTCGACGCGGTAGACGAAACCCCGAATGTGCTCCTTGTAGGTGATGAACGGGTTGACCTGCAGTCGGCGAATCGATTGGCGAACGTCCTGGTACGGGTCCTTGAAGTTCTCGAACGCCCATGCCGGACGCAAGCCGGTCTCCGACTCGATCTCGTCCTTCAAGGTGTCGCCGATCAACCGTTGCAGCCCGCAGTCGGTGTGGTGCAACAAGATGATCTCCCGAGTGCCGAGCAGCCGCTGCGAGAGCACCAGCGAGCGGATGACATCGTCGGTCACCACGCCGCCGGCGTTGCGGATGACGTGAGCATCGCCGTGGGCGAGGCCGAGCATCTGGAAGATGTCCATCCGGCTGTCCATGCATGCGACGACCGCCAGATGGCGACGCGGCCGGAGGGCGAGGTCGTGATCCGCGAACGTCTCGACGTGACGAGCGTTGTTGGCGAGCAACTCATCGGTGTTCGGTTCGAACAGTTCGTCAACGGCATCGGACACGACTCGGGACCTTACTCGGGCGATCAGCTGTGCGGGTGGCCGTTCTACGATGGCGTTGGGCGAGATCGCTGTACGGAGGGGAGCTCATCATGGGGATGGTCTTGGACGCGATGTGTTCGGTGTTGAACTCGCATGATCTCGACGGGTTCGTGGCCCTCTTCGCCGAGGACTACCGCAGCGAGCAACCGGTGCATCCCGGGCGGGAATTCACGGGCAGCGAGCAGGTCAGGGAGAACTGGTGCAGCGTGTTCGCCGGCGTGCCCGACTTCCATGCGGAGCTCGTTTTGGCCGCGACGACCGGCGACGGTGTCGAGATCGGTGAGTGGCGATGGTCCGGCACACATCTCGATGGTGCACCGTTCGCGATGCGCGGGGTCACGGTGCTTGGCGTCGAGAACCAGCGTGTCGCGTGGGGTCGGTTGTACATGGAGCCGGTCGATCACAGCGCTGCTGACATCGACGGGATGGTCCAGGAGGTGTATCGACCACCTGGCGCGTGATCCGATGCCCACTCGTGGCGCCGGAACGTCAAGGGACGGTTGAGCGCCGGGCGCGTTGGGTACCAGTGTCGCGACCAACCCGCACGGAGGTACGAACGATGAGCGATGACGTAGTCGAACACGCTGGAGCGGTGCATCGGCGTGATGCAGCGCTGATCATCCGCTGGTTGCTCATCGCCGTGATCGTGGTCGCGATCGTGCTGGTCGCGTTGGACAACCGCGAGGATGTCCGCGTCGGCTACGCCGTCGGTGATGCCTCGGCACCGATCTGGACCGTGATCGTGATCGCAGCAGTCGCCGGGATGATCATCGGCTGGCTGATCCGACACCGGCCTCGGCGCCGCGTCTGAGCATCGCGCTACGGCAGCAGGATCGAGTGAACCACTGACGGAGGCGGGAGGGCAGAAACTGGTTGTCCGACCAGCGCGACGAGGGCCTCCGGCAGCCCCACACCGTTTGCCGCGCGGCCAATGACGCCGTTGTCGACCTGCAAGGCAAAATTGGCATTCCACAGACGAAGTTGATGGGCATCGCGAACACCGGACGCCACGACGTACGTGGCGGCCGGTTCGAGCGTCAACGCATTCGGCACGTCCAACCTGAAGCAGTTGTACGTTCCGCCTTCGACGTCGAGTGCCATCGATTCGCCGACAGCGGGTGTCGGCGCCGAGTCG
>JBDTRP010000041.1:0-72981 GCA_039931555.1 Ilumatobacteraceae bacterium
GTCGAAGGCATGCCCGGCGTTCTCGACGTTGAGCACGAAGCCCGGGTGCCCGGCCAGGGCCGCACCGATCGTGTCGACCCCCTCGTTCGGGATGTACGGATCTTCGTTGCCGAAGTGGAACAACGTCGGACACGACACCTGATCGATCAGGCCGATCATCGAGGCGACCCCGGACCCGTAGTAGCTGACGCAGCAGCTCGGCTCGCCGTTGGCGGCGACACCCCACGCGAGCGTGCCGCCGAGACAGAACCCGATGACCGCTGGCGCAGCGTCGATACCGGGCTGCGTCTGCAGGTGAGCCAGCGCGGCGGCGCAGTCGCCGATCGCGGCCGGGAAGTCGAGTTGCTGCACCTTCTCGAACGATGCTCCGAGCCCGGCCTCGGTGTGGTCGCTCTCCCAGTTGGGGGCGAACCGCCAGAAGACGTCGGGCGCGCCGACGAGGTAGCCGGCGTCGGCGAGTCGCTCGGCGACGGCACGGATGTAGGCGCTGACGCCGAAGATCTCCTGGATCACCAGGATCGCGGCACGTGGAGCGTTCTCCGGGGTCCACACATGCAGGTCCATGGCTCCATCGGAGCCGCACATCACTTGGTCGGTTCGCAGCGTCGTCATGACGCCCATGGTGTCACACCATCGCGACCCCCGCCGTAGCCTGGTCGGCCGATGCGCCTGACCGACTTTGACTACGACCTTCCGGTCGAGCGCATCGCCCAGGTGCCGATCGAGCCCCGTGATGCGGCGCGGTTGCTGGTGGACCAGGGCAGTGCCGAGCCGCTACACCTGCGTGTCCACGATCTGCCGACGCAGCTCGCCGATGGCGATCTGCTCGTCGTCAACGACACAAGGGTGATTCCGGCACGACTCCTCCTGCAGCGCGAGACTGGTGGCGCTGCCGAGGTGCTCTTGCTGGAACCGGCCAGCGACGATCGCCGGACCTGGGAGGCGATGATCCGCCCGGCCCGGAAGCTGCGGGTCGGGGAGGAGTTGGTCGATGCGGCGGGCCACGCCGTGGTCTGCATCGGCGGCCGAACCGAGGCCGGCGACACCTGGCAGGTGACCATTGTGGCCGAGGGCGACCCGCTTGCCGTGCTGCAACGACATGGACAGATGCCGCTGCCCCCCTACATCGGGGTCGAACTCGCCGAGCCGGAGCGCTACCAGACGGTGTACTCGGCCGAGCCCGCCTCGTCCGCCGCGCCGACCGCGGGGCTGCACTTCACCCCGCAACTGCTCGACGCCGTGGTCGCACGTGGCGTTGAGGTGGCCAAGGTCGAACTGGTCGTGGGCCTCGACACGTTCAAGCCGGTGGTCGCCGAGGATCCGGCTCGCCACGTGATGCACAGCGAGCGCTACCGGGTCGAGGCACAGGTACTGGAACAGTGCCGGCAGGCCCGACGAGTCGTGGCGGTCGGCACCACCAGCGTACGTGCGCTCGAATCGGCGGCGATGGGTGTGCTGCACGGACGCACGCGGTTGTTCATCACCCGACCGTACGACTGGAAGGTCGTCGACGTGATGATGACGAACTTCCATCTTCCACGCACCACGCTGTTGATGATGATCGACGCCTTCGTGGGCGAACGGTGGCGGAGCTTGTACGACGTGGCGCTGGCCGAGCACTATCGATTTCTCAGTTTTGGCGACGCCATGCTGCTCGATCGGCGGGCGAACTAGATGCACCCGGTACGGTTCGAGGCAGTGGCGATCGACGGATCGGCGCGCAGCGGCGTCGCTCACACCGCTCGCGGAAGCTACCGCACGCCGTGCTTCATGCCGGTGGGCACCCGCGGTGCGATCAAGTACCTCAGCGCCGCCGACTACGAGCGACTCGGCGCCGAGATCGTGCTCGGCAACACCTACCACCTCATGTTGCGACCGGGCGCACACACGGTGGCAGCGCTTGGCGGCATCGGACGTTTCGCCGGCTGGAAGGGATTGACACTGACGGACAGCGGTGGGTTCCAGGTGTTCTCACTCGATCCCAAGATCGACGACGACGGCGTCACCTTTCAGAGCACCTATGACGGATCGTCGATCCGCTTCACTCCGGAGGCCGCCGTCAACACGCAGGAGTTGCTCGGCGCCGACATCCAGATGGTGCTCGACGTCTGCCCGCCGTTGCCGTCACCGCCCGAAGTGATCCGCGTTGCACTGGAGCGCACCTCGGCGTGGGCCGAGCGGGCGAGAACGACCCACCGTCGCGACGATCAGGCCTTGTTCGGAATCGTCCAGGGTGGCATCAGCGAACAACTCCGCGTGGAGAGTGCGCAGCGCACGGCGGCACTCGACTTCGACGGATACGGGATCGGTGGTCTCAGCGTCGGCGAGAGCCGTGGCGAAATGGTCCCGGCGTTGGCTGCGGCGTTGTCGCAGCTTCCTGTGGATCGGCCGCGCTACCTGATGGGCGTCGGTGACCCGGCCAGCCTGGTCGAGGCGGTCGCTCTCGGCGTCGATCAGTTCGACTGCGTGATGCAGACCAGGATCGGCCGTCATGGCACGGCGTTGACCGACCAGGGCAAGCTGCACATCAAGAACGCCAAGCACATCCAGAGCGACGAACCGTTGGACGCTTCGTGCTCGTGCGAGGTCTGTGCACGACACAGTCGCGGGTACATTCGCCACCTGTTTCAGGTCGGCGAACCGACGGCGCCGAGGCTGATGAGCCTGCACAACATCAGTTGGACGCTGCAGTTGATGGCCCGGATGCGGGGTGCAATCGAGACCGGCGCCTTCGATTCGCTTCGTCAAGAGGTTCTCTCTGTTTGGGGGTGAGATGCCCAACGGGTCGTACTGGTGGCTAGCATTCCCCGTCGGTTATTAGCGGTCTTCCCCTTCCATCGCCACAAATTGGATCCCACATGCACGTCCTGTCGATTCTCGCTGCCGACTCCAAGTCCGGCTCCGGCTCCCTGGCCGGCTTGTTCGTTCCGATGTTGCTCATCGGGGCAGCGATGTACTTCCTGATGATCCGCCCGCAGCGACGCAAGATGCGCACACAGTCGCAGCTCCAGTCGTCGATCGACGTGGGCGACGAGGTCATGACCACGTCGGGTATGTACGGCTTCGTCACGCTCCTCGAAGGCGACATCGCCTGGCTGGAGATCGACGACAACGTGCAGATCCGCATTGCTCGCCAGGCCCTGCAGCGCAAGGTCGACACTGCGCAGGGCGACACCGCTGTACCGAGTGACAATGGTTCCGGCCGCAGCACCAAGATCGAGCCGTCCGACGGTTCGGAATCAGACGAGCCCGCCAAGTAATGCGCAAGAAGCTGATCTATTCGCTCGTCGCCATCTTGGTGATCTCGTTCGGCGGGCTGATCGCCACGCTGGTCGACGGCGACACGCCATCCCTCGGGCTCGACCTGCAGGGTGGTATCTCGATCACCCAGAAACCGGTGGGCGCGTTCAACACCTCGAGCCTCGATCTCGCTGTCGATCGCATCCGCGAGCGCGTCGACAGCCTCGGCGTCGCCGAGCCGGAGATCCTGCGCCAGGGCGACGCAATCGTCGTCAACCTGCCCGGCGTCAAGAACCAGGCGCAGGCCGAGCAACTCGTCAAGGTGACCGGCCAGGTGTACCTGCGACCGGTGCTGACCAGTGATCAACTGCCCTTCCCCTGCACGACGTCGGATCCGAAGAAGCAACCGACGACCTCCGCCACCACCACGACGGTAGCCGGAGCGACGACGACCAGCGTGGCGGGCTCGGCGGTTCCGGCGAGCAGCACCGATGCACCGACCACCACGGCCGCAGGTGGTCCATCGCGCCGGCAGACCACCGGCAACAGTACGACGACCGTTGCATCGTCGGCCAGCACCACGCAGGCTCCGTCGACCACGGTCGCGACCGGTGCACCGACCACGACCGTGGCGGGTGCACCGACGACGACCGTTGCCGGTGATACCCCGCTGTCGCTGCCAGATGTTGCTCCCGACCAACCCGGCTTCGTCAAGGCTCGCGGCGGAAGCGTCTGCTACGTCGGTCCGTCCGGCGGCACTGGCGAGGTGTTCCAAGACGATGCCACGGCACGAATCCTGTCGGGATCTGGATGGGGTGTCACGGTCAGTCTTCGTGGCGGCGCGAATGGTGAGGACGTGTGGAACGTGCTCGCGTCCGAGTGCTTCAACGCCACGGCGACGTGCCCCACCCGCCAGTTGGCGATCGAGCTCGACGGCGAAGTCATCTCGGCGCCGACCGTGCAGCAAGCCAACTTCACCGGAAGCGTGCAGATCACAGGCAGCTTCAGCGAGTCGGAGGCCCGCAACCTGGCCAGGGTGTTGAACAGTGGTTCGCTGCCGGTCAGGCTGGAGACGCAGGCCGTGCAAACGGTCTCGCCGACCCTCGGGAAGGACTCGCTGCGGGCGGCTTGGATCGCCGGACTGGTCGGCATCGGGCTGGTCTTCATCTTCATGCTGCTCTACTACCGCCTGCTCGGTTTGATCGTTGCCGGGGGCTTGGCTGTCTCGGGTGCGCTGATCTGGACGACCATCTCGTTCCTCTCCAAAACGCAAGGTCTTGCCCTTTCGCTGGCCGGCATCGCCGGTCTCATCGTCTCGGTCGGTGTCACGGTCGACTCGTACGTGGTCTTCTTCGAACGTTTGAAGGATGAAGTTCGCGCCGGGCGATCGATGCGCAACAGCGCCCAGCGCGGTTTCGCCGGCGCTTGGCACACGATCGTCGTCGCCGACATGGTGTCGCTGATCGGCGCTGCTGTGCTGTGGTACCTGACGGTCGGCTCGGTCCGAGGGTTCGCGTTCTTCCTCGGGCTCTCCACGTTGTGCGACCTGCTCGTCGCCTACTTCTTCACTCGCCCAGTGGTGCTGTTGCTGGCCCGAACCGATTGGATGGCTCGACGCAAGGTGATGGGCATCGAAGTAGCACCAGCGGGGGCATCGTCGTGAGCACGGAAGTTCTTCCCAACATCCGGCCACGGCGCGGGCTGGGCGGCCGGTTGTACCACGGCGAGACCGCGATCGACTTCTACGGTCGGCGCTGGTGGGGTCTGATCATCTCGTCGGTGCTGCTGGTGGTCACGTTCGGATCGCTGATCGGTCAAGGGCTCAACCTCGGTCTCGACTTCGAGGGCGGGGTGGCGTGGGAGGTCTCGTCCACGAACCTCAGTATCGAGCAGGCCAGGGCAGTGCTCGACGCCAATGGGATCAACGGCACCGATGCGAAGGTGCAAGAACGCACGTCGGCCTCGGGCGCCGTGCTGTTGATCCAGGTCGGTGATCAATCCGTCGCCAAGCGCGAAGCGGTGCAGGCCGCACTGGCAACATCAGCCAAGGTCGAGACGCAATCGGTCAGCGTCAACTCGGTCAGCTCGACCTGGGGTCGCAGCATCACCGAGAAGGCAGTCCGGGCGCTGATCATCTTCTTGATCCTTGTCGCCCTGTTCATTGCCTGGAGGCTGGAGTGGCGCATGGCGCTGGCCGCCATCATCGCCATGTTGCACGACGTCTTGATCAGTGTGGGCGTGTACTCGGTCTTGCGATTCGAGGTCACCCCGGCGACCGTGGTGGCCTTCTTGACGATCCTCGGTTTCTCGCTCTACGACACGATCGTGGTGTTCGACAAGGTCAACGACAACACCGACCGGTTCTCCGGCGCTCGCGTGCCGTATGCCGACGTGATCAACGTGTCGATGAACCAGGTGCTGATGCGTTCGATCAACACGAGTTTGGCTGCGGTGTTGCCGGTCCTGTCGCTGCTGATCCTCGGCGCCGGCATCCTCGGCGCGATCACGCTTCGTGAGTTCGCCCTGGCCCTGCTCGTCGGGTTGTTGACCGGTTCGTACTCGTCGATCTTCATCGCCTCGCCGTTGCTAGCGATGTTCAAGATGCGCGAGCCCCGGTATCGCTCGTTCCACGGCGCGCATGCGACCGGGGCAGAACTCGAGCACCTGGTGCTCGGCGGTTCGCCGGCGGCGCGACGCGAGGCAGCCCGCCATCGCAACGAATCACCGGGCGAAGTCGTGCTACCGGTCACCCAGCACACGCCCGAGTCGCTGCTGACGCACCCGCCCCGGCCGCGGAAGAAGAAGCGTCGCGCCAGCTGAGCGACGGTAGCGTGAAGCCGTATGGCGTCAAATGGCCACTGGCTCACCGATCTCGTCCGCGACATCGACGACTTCCCCACGCCGGGGGTCGTCTTTCGCGACATCACCCCGCTGCTCGGTGACGGCGATGGCTTCGTTCGGGCGATCAACGAGTTGGCCGATCGATTCGACGGCATGCGGGCCGACAGGGTGCTGGGGATGGAAGCACGGGGCTTCATCATCGCAGCGCCGGTTGCCTACCGCATGGGTGCCGGGTTCGTCCCGGTTCGCAAGGCGGGCAAGCTGCCGTGGGCGGTCGTTCGCGAGGAGTACTCCCTCGAATACGGCCGCGACAAGCTCGAGATCCATCGCGACGCGATCCATCCCGGCGAGCAGATCCTGGTGATCGACGATGTGTTGGCAACCGGTGGCACGGCCGCGGCAACCGTGCGCCTTGTCGAAGCCCTCGGCGGAATCGTGATGGGCGTGGGCTTCTTGATCGAGATCGAAGAGCTCGACGGTCGAGCGCGGCTCGCGGGTCATCGAGTCGAAAGTCTCGCTAGGTACTGAGGCGCCGCCGTGGCTGCTGTCGATCGAGTGCTTCCGTGGCGGAGGCACCAGAACGTCACCGCTGACGAGCTGACGCCACTGCTGAGCGCCTATCGGCGCCGGCACCCGAAGGCGTCGGTGACGATGATCAATCGCGCCTACGAGACGGCCAAGGAAGCGCACCGCCATCAGTCGCGTGGCAGCGGCGAGAGCTACATCAACCACCCACTGGCGGTGGCCCGCATCGTCGCCGACATCGGTCTCGACGAGATCTCGCTGGCCGCCGCGCTGCTGCACGACGCAGTCGAAGACACCGAGATCACCATCGCCGATGTCGAGGCGGCATTCGGCGCCGAGGTTGCCGCGATCGTCGACGGCGTGACCAAGCTCGAGCGGCTGCAGTTCGACTCGAAAGAGGCACAGCAAGCGGCCACCATGCGCAAGATGCTGGTGGCCATGGCTCGCGACCTGCGCGTGTTGATCATCAAGCTCGCCGACCGCTTGCACAACATGCGCACGATCGCCGCGATGCCGAGCGACAAGCAGCGCCGCATCGCTCAGGAGACACTCGACATCTACGCCCCGCTGGCCCATCGCCTCGGCATGCAGGAGCTGAAGCAGCAACTCGAAGACCTCTCGTTCGCATCGCTGTACCCGAAACGCTTTGCCGAGCTCGACCATCTGGTCAGCACGCGCACACCCGAGCGCGAGGTGTACCTGGCCAAGGCGATCGCCGAGGTCGGCGGACGCCTCCACGATCTCAACATCGAGGCCGAGGTCACCGGTCGCGGCAAGCACCTGTGGAGCATCTACGAGAAGATGATGCAGAAAGGGCGCGAGTTCGACGACATCTTCGATCTCGTCGCCATCCGGGTGATCGTCGACTCGGTGAAGGACTGCTACGCCGCGTTGGGGTGCATCCACGGGAGCTACAAGCCGGTGGTGGGTCGTTTCAAGGACTACATCGCCATGCCGAAGTTCAACCTCTACCAGAGCCTGCACACCACGGTGATCGGCCCTGGCGGCAAGGTGGTCGAGGTCCAGATCCGGTCGCGCGAGATGCACCAGCGTGCCGAGTGGGGCGTCGCAGCACACTGGTCGTACAAGGGTGACGGTTCCACCAGCGATATCGATTGGCTGAACCGCATCATCGACTGGCAGGCCGACATCTCTGATCCGGCGGCCTTCATGGAGAACCTGAAGACCGACCTCGAGCAGGACGAGGTGTTCGTCTTCACGCCGAAGGGCCGGGTCATCCCGTTGCCGGTCGGGTCGACCAGCATCGACTTCGCCTACGCCGTGCACACCGACGTCGGGCATGCCTGCATCGGTGCCAAAGTCAACGGCCGCCTCGTCCCATTGGGCACCACGCTGCACAGCGGCGACACCGTCGAGATCTTCACGTCGAAGGTCGAGACCGCCGGCCCGTCGCGCGACTGGCTGCAGTTCGTCGCCTCGCCGCGCGCACGCAACAAGATCCGCCAGTGGTTCAGCCGCGAGCGCCGCGTCGACATGATCGAGGCCGGCCGCGAGGAGCTGACGAAAGAGTTCCGACGTGAAGGCCTGCCCCTGCAGCGCATCTGGGACAGCAAGGTCCTGACCGACGAAGTCGTGGCCAGTTCGTACGCCGACCTCGACTCGGTGCTGGCAGCGATCGGCGAGCATCACGTCTCGGCACGCTCGATCGCTCAGAAGGTTGCCCGTGGGTTCTCGCAAGGTGCCGATGGCGAGCAGTTCTCGGTCGTGTCGCCGACCCGACCCGACCGGCCTCATCGCCCGCGCTCCACGGTCGGGGTGCACGTCGAAGGCCTCGACGACATCCTCGTGCGTTTGTCACGGTGCTGTACGCCGGTGCCCGGAGACGACATCGTCGGCTTCGTCACCCGTGGCCGCGGCGTGTCGGTGCATCGCACCGATTGCGCCAACGCCGAGAGCCTGATGAGTGACCAAGCGGCTCGGTTGATCGACGTCGATTGGGACGGAGACCGTACCAAGGCCATCTTCCGCGCCGGCGTCGAGGTGGTCGCTCTCGACCGTTCGCGCTTGCTGCGCGATGTGGCCAACGCACTCAGCGAACAGCACGTCAACATCGTCTCGTGCAGCACCCACACCGGCGGCGACCGAGTTGCCAGGATGCGATTTGAATTCGAGTTGGCCGACCCCAGCCATCTCGAGTCGGTACTGCGCACCATCAAGCACATCGATGCCGTCTACGACGCCTATCGACTGGTGCCGGGTAAAGGCGGCTGACCAGGCAAACTCCTCCGATAGCCTGGATCGACGATGCCGGAGTTCCAGACCAGCCCGGGGATGCGCGACATCCTTCCGCCCGAGTCGGCGCGCTGGCGGCACTTCGTCAACGTGTTCGCCGATGTGGTCGAGTCGGCCGGCTACGGCCAGGTGATCTCACCGCTGCTCGAAGACCTCGGCGTGTTCCAACGGATCGGCGACGCCACCGACGTCGTCACCAAAGAGATGTACGACTTCGTCGACAAGGGCGGCCGCCACATTGCACTGCGTCCCGAACTGACCGCGTCGGTCTGCCGAGCCTTCGTCCAGCACCGGCCGCTCACTCCGTGGAAGGTCTGGTACACCGGTTCGCAGTTCCGCTACGAGAAGCCGCAGCGGGGCCGGTACCGCCAATTCGATCAGGTCGGCATCGAGGTGCTCGGCGCCGACGACCCGTACCTCGATGTCGAAGTGATCGCCCTGGGATGGGAGTTCTATCGCGCGCTCGGGCTGAGCCAGGTGACGTTGCTGCTCAATTCGCTCGGGGAGCCCGAAGATCGTGCCCGATACGTCGCCGCGTTGCGGGCGTACTTCGAGTCCAAGCGCACAGCGTTGTCACCGGAGAGCCAGATCACGCTCGACAAGAACGCGTTACGCGTCCTCGATTCCAAGCGGCACGGTGACGCGGCGGTCATTGCCGACGCGCCTCGTATCGCCGACTTCTACAGCGACGACGCGGCCGCCCACTTCGCCTCCGTACAAGCGGGGCTCACAGCGATCGGCATTCCATTCAGGCTCGACGACACGTTGGTGCGTGGTCTCGACTACTACCGCCACACCACGTTCGAATTCCAAGGCGGCACGCTCGACTCAGCCCAGAACGCGCTGGGCGGTGGTGGCCGCTACGACGGCCTGGTCGAGTCTCTCGGCGGACCGGCGACGCACGGGATCGGGTTCGCGCTCGGGCTCGACCGCACGCTGCTGGCCTGCGACGACGAAGGCGTGTTCGCTGCCCAGCCAGTGGTGCTCGATGCGTTCGTCGTGGACACCACGGGCGGCATCGAGGCGCTACAACTCACGGCCGAACTGCGCGCCGTCGGACTCAGCGCCGACCGGGCCTACGAGAATCGGAGCATGAAGGCACAGATGAAGGTCGCCGATCGCAGTGGCGCCGCGGTGGCTGTCATCATCGGCAGCAACGAATTGGCCGAAGGCGCGGTTACCGTGCGCCCGCTGCGAACCAACGATGGGCAGCAGACCATCGCCCGCTCCACCTTGATCGATTACCTGAAGAAAGCCCGTACATGAGCACGACTTCCATGCGTACCCACCAGTGCGGCCACCTGCGCCCCGAGCACATCGGCCAGACGGTCAGCTTGTGCGGTTGGGTGGCGACCCGTCGCGAGCACGGCGAGAAGTTGGCCTTCGTCGACCTTCGCGATCACACCGGGGTGACCCAATGCGTCGTCGACAACTCCGTCGACGTGCGACCCGAATACGTACTCCGGGTCACTGGCACGGTGGCCGCACGGCCGCCGGAGAGCACCAACGATCGTCTGCCGACCGGCGGGATCGAACTGCAGGACTGCGTCGTCGAGATCCTCAACACGGCTGAGGCGCCGCCCTTTCCGATCAACGAGCGAGCCGACACCGTCGCCGAGACGACGCGGCTGCAGTATCGCTATCTCGACATCCGACGCGAGCGGATGCAGCGCAACCTGCGCATCCGGGCCGCCGCCAACTCGGCGATCCGCACGGCGATGGAGGCGCAAGGCTTCGTCGAGGTCGAGACGCCGATGCTGGTGCCAAGCACCCCCGAAGGCGCCCGCGAGTTCATCGTGCCGAGCCGCCAGCAGCCCGGTTCGTTCTACGCTTTGCCGCAGAGCCCGCAGCTGTTCAAGCAGTTGCTGATGGTGGCCGGCATCGACCGCTACTACCAGATGGCTCGCTGCCTGCGCGACGAAGACCTGCGCGCCGACCGGCAGTACGAGTTCATGCAACTCGACGCCGAGATGAGCTTCGCCAGCCAGCAAGACGTGCACGTGGCGATCGGGGCGGCCGTGGTCGCCGCCGCCAAGTCGGCCGGACAGGACCCCGGAGAGATCGTCAAGATCACGTGGCACGATGCGATGAACCGTTTCGGAAGCGACAAGCCCGACCTTCGCTTCGGTATGGAACTGGTCGAGCTCACCGACGCGTTCTCAGCCACCGAGTTCAAGGCCTTTGCGGGTGCGCAGACGATCAAGGGCATCAACGCAACGGGCAAGGCGGCCGAGTACGGCCGCAACAAGCTCGACGCGATGACCGACAGGGCCAAGTCGATGGGCGCCAAGGGGCTGGTCTGGCTGAAGGTAGCCGAGGATGGTTCCTTGGAGTCGCCCGTCGTCAAGTTCCTCGGTGAATCGGAGCAGGCGGCGTTGCGCGAGCGCCTCGCGGCCAAGCCAGGAGACCTCCTGCTGATCGTGGCCGACGAATGGGCCATGGCCTGTGAGGTGCTGGGAACCCTGCGCAACGACCTCGGCCGCCCGCCGGTGCACGAGGGTCCGTATCGGTACCTGTGGGTCGTCGACTTCCCTCTGTTCGTCGGCGTCGACGAGGCGTCGGGCCGACCCAAGCCCGGCCATCACCCGTTCACCCAACCACACCCCGACGACATCCACATGCTCGAGTCAGATCCGTTGAAGGTGCGCAGCCAGGCCTACGACCTGGTGCTCAACGGCTGGGAGCTCGGTTCCGGGTCAATCCGAATCCACCAGCCCGAGATGCAGTCGCGGATCTTCCGCCTTCTCGGCATCAGCGACGAGGAAGCCGACAAGCGATTCGGCTTCTTCCTCAACCCGTTCCGCTACGGCGCCCCACCTCACGGCGGGTTCGCCTTCGGCATCGATCGCCTGGTTGCGATCCTCGCGGGGGAGGAGAACATCCGCGAGGTCATCGCCTTCCCGAAGACGCAGTCCGGAATGGATCCGATGACGAATGCACCGACCCCGGTCGACCTCAAGCAGCTGGTCGATCTCGGCATCCGCACCCTCCCGCCAAAGGCCTGAGCCCGCTTGCCGCGCCCGGCTCATTTCTGGGCGTAGAACCGCACCTCGGACAGGTAGCCGACGTTTGCATCCTTGTTCGGATTCGAGAACAAGAAGCGGATGTAGCGGGTCTTGACAGTCGTGGTCAACGAAACCCACATGTTGGTTGCTGCGGCGTTGCCCGCCTTGGCAAATGTCGACCAGTGAACGCCGTCGGGGGAGCTCTGCAGCACAAACTTGTCGGCGAAACCGATCTTGGCGAACTTCCAGCGGATCTCCCCGAGTGCCACGGTGTCGCCGAGGTCGTACGCCGTCCAGCCAGTGCGTGGTGGTACGGCCATCGACGTCTGCCAGGCGGTGTCGACCTTGCCGTCGAGGGTCAACCGTGATGAGCTCTCGGGCGAGTTGGAGGAGCGAGTTGAGCGTTTCGCCTTGTAGCGGCCGCCGCTCTGAGCCGACCCGGTTGGTGGCCTGACCGACACTTCGGCCCGACTGGTGATCTCCGCCGCGCTGAGAACCGTCGGGCGGTCGGTCGCGATGAAGCCGCTCGCTGCGAAGAAGCGCACCTCTGCGAGATGACCTAGCTGAGGATCGTGATTGGGGTTGTGAAACGAGAAGCGAACGATGCGGACCGACTGATTCAGCTGCAGGCTGTTCCAACCGCCGACAGGCGCTTCGCCCGGCGTGGCCACGGTGGACCACTTGATCCCGTCGACTGAGACGTCGATACGGAACTGATCGGCCGCCCCCGCCATCGACCACATCCAATCGATGCGAGCCAACGGGACGTTCTCACCGAGGTCGGCGTTGAGCCACGCCCAAGTAGGCGGCGACGAATCGAGCATCTGGGTGACGAACTCTGTTGTGGTGTCGCCGTCTCCGGCGCGCGATGCCAACTGTGAGTTGCTCGTGGAGTACAGCGATGCTGGGCTGATCCGCACGGGCTGCGGATCGGGCTTGGAGACGGTTGTCGAGGTGGACGTCGTCACTGGAACGGTCGTCGTGGTCGTCGTGGTGGTGGTCGTTGTGGTACCGACCGGTTGAACACACGTCGAACCATTCGGTTGCGCTGCGCCCCCAGTTGCTTTGTAATCGAGACCGTTCTCGTCGAGCCAGCGGTCAGTCGTCGATGAACCGTGTTTGGCCTTGTCCTCGCCGGTTCGGGTCCGCCCCTTCAGGTGCGCCGGAATCGGCAGGTCCCACGTCACAACGTTCTTGGACGCCGGCGGGATCGTGATCGGGTAGATGGCTAGCAACTCGTCGCTCGAGTCGCCGTCGAGTTGGTTGGTCGGCTTGCCGTCTGACGACTTCTCCGTCAGACCGATCGTCACCGGGATCGGGCTCTCGTTGACCCCGGCGACGCGTATGAACGTGTCGGTCGAGCACAGCGTCACCAAGCCGGCCTTGTACGTCTGCTTGGCGTCGGTGTCCCCTGACGCCTGCGTTCTGGCGAGAGGCGCGAATGAGATGAGCAGTGCCGTGGCCGTCGCCATCCACATGATTCGCCGTCGGGAATTCATTGCAGCATCTATCGGCGCGCGTGCCCCACAGGTTGAGTCAGAAGCCGGGCGAGTCGTCGTTCGGGGTACGTTGAGGGGCGATGAGTGGTCAGTATTTTCGAGCGGGTGTCGTGATCGTGGTGCGGCACCCCAACCAGCGCGAGATCATGGCCTTCGAGCGCGCCGACGTGGCCGATAGCTGGCAATTGCCCCAAGGCGGGCTCGAACAGGGCGAGGAGCCGATCTACGCCGCGTGGCGGGAACTGATGGAGGAAACCGGCCTCGGCGAGACCGACGTGATCGCCCGGGTCGAGTTCCCGGAGTGGGTGGCGTACGAGTGGCCGGACGACGTCATCCGCGATCACGGCCACGACGGCCGTCGACGCGGCCAGGTACAGAAGTGGTTCTTGTTCGACGCCTTGCACGACGACATCGCCCCGAGTCCTGATGGCAGCGAGTTCGTGGCCTGGCGCTGGGTCGAGCCGACCTGGCTGATCGCCAACATCGTGGAATGGCGTCGCGCTGCCTACCAGCGCGTGCTGGGAACACTGTGAGCGACCTGTTCACGGCGGCCGCAGAACAGCACCTGCGCAGCCACGCCCCGCTCGCAGCGCGCCTGCGGCCGCGGACGCTCGACGATGTCGTCGGCCAGGACCATCTGGTCGGGCCCGGTAAACCGCTGCGACGTCTCGTCGAGCAGGACCGCCTCACCAGCGCGATCTTCTGGGGGCCGCCTGGCACCGGCAAGACCACGCTGGCGTTGGCCGTGGCTGGCAGCACGAAGCGGGTCTTCGAGCAGATGAGCGCCGTCAACGCGGGGATCAAGGACGTGCGTGAGGTGATCGAACGAGCGCGCCAACGCATCGGCGAGCATGGCCGCGGGACCATTCTGTTCCTCGACGAGATCCACCGTTTCAACAAGGCCCAGCAAGATGGTCTGTTGCCGGCCGTCGAAGACGGCACGTTGACGATGATCGGGGCCACCACCGAGAACCCGTTCTTCGAGGTCAACCCTCCGCTGCGCAGCCGCAGCACGCTGTTCCGGCTGGAACCGCTGAGCCGCGAGGCCATCGAGACGCTTGTGCGCCGGGGACTGCAGGCCGAAGGCACGACTGCGACCGAGGAGGCGATCGAGCACCTCGTCGACCGCGCGG
The DNA here is from genome assembly GCA_039931555.1 of Ilumatobacteraceae bacterium. Taxonomy (GTDB): domain Bacteria; phylum Actinomycetota; class Acidimicrobiia; order Acidimicrobiales; family Ilumatobacteraceae; genus JAENVT01. Next base: position 14,497 of record JBDTRP010000041.1, read on the forward strand.
GAGGCGACGGTCGCCAAGTGCTGACCGCCCTGGAAGTGGCGTGCGCGTTGGCGGACCCGGACCCGGTCGAACTGTCCCACGTCGAAGCCGCATTGGGCACCAGCGCTCTGCGGTACGGGCGTGACGACCACTACGACGTGATCAGTGCGTTCATCAAGAGCATGCGCGGCAGCGACCCGCAAGCAGCCGTGTACTACCTGGCCAGGATGTTGGAGGCGGGGGAGGACGCCCGCTTCATCGCCCGCCGGATGATCGTCTTCGCCAGCGAGGACATCGGGATGGCCGACCCGCAGGCGCTGCTGGTCGCGGTTGCCGCCTCACAGGCCCTGGAACACGTCGGTCTGCCCGAAGCACAGCTGAACCTCAGCCAAGCGGCGATCCACATGGCAACGGCCCCCAAGAGCAATCGTGCCGCACTGGCCATCTGGAACGCGCGGGGCGACGTGCAGAACGGAGCGATTGGTGAGGTGCCGCCGCACCTACGCGATGCGCACTACAAAGGCGCCCAGTCACTGGGCCACGGGGTCGGCTACGACTACCCTCATGACCATCCGCAGGGCTGGATCGACCAGCAGTACCTACCGGATGCGCAACGCGACAAGCAGTACTACGAACCGAGTGAGCACGGAGCAGAGGCAGACGTGGCAAGGCGAATGGACGAACGCACATGACCGCTGGAGAGCTTGCAGTCGTCTTGGTGGCGGTGTTGTGCAGCATCGGATTCGCCGCGCTGATCGTCGTGCTGCTGCGCGTGCTCGACACCATGAAGTCGTTGCGCGGTGAAGTCGTGTCGCTGCGCAAGGAGACCGGTCCGCTGTTGGCCGAACTTCGCGCGTCGACCGACGAAGCCAAGTCGACCATGGCAGAGGCCCGCAACGATCTCGAGCGGTTCGACCGCGTGCTCGGTTCTGCCGAAGCGATCAGCGGCGCTGTCGCCGGCGGCAGTCGCGTTGCCCGCGCGGCGTTGAGCGCTCCGGTGATCAAGACCGCGGCACTGGCAACTGGCACCACGCGGGCGGTGCGCCGCCTGCGTCGCAAGGAACGGAGATCGGCATGATCAAGCGAATGACGTGGTTCGTCGGCGGCGCCGTGGCGGGCGTCGCCGGGGTGGGTGTGGCCAAACGGAAGATGAAGCAGGCCGCCACGCATCTGGCTCCGAGGAACGTGGTGCACAGCGTGAGGGATCGCGTCCGCGATGCATTCTCCGAAGGACGTCTCGCGATGCGTGCACGCGAAGTCGAATTGCGGGCGCGGCTCGATGGCCGGGCCACCACGCTGGCCGACGATCTCGACGAGGGCGACGAAGTGCTCGTCGACGGGCGTCCGGTTGCGCCGGGTCAGGTGATCGTGCTGAAGCAGATTCGTGATCGAGACGACGATCGTCGTCGCCGCGCATGACCAACACGCTGGTCGCTGATCTCGGCTCGGCGCTGTCGCCGGATCGGGTTCGCGTCGGTGAGACCGAACTCGCGCTGTACAAGCGCGACGCGTCGAACCTCGAAGGACACGCCGGGGTCGTGTGTTTCCCGAAGACGACGGCGGAGGTGCAAGCGTGCATCCGCGTCGCCGTGGCGCACAACAGGCCGTTCGTCGCCCGCGGCGCCGGTACGGGTTTGGCCGGCGGTGCAACACCGCTCGACGACGCCATCATGATCGTGACGACCAAGATGAACCGGGTGCTTTCGGTCGATCCGGTCAACCGGCTGGCGTGGGTCGAGCCGGGCGTGCTCAACCTCGACCTCACCCGGGCGGTCACGCCCCACGGCCTGCACTTCGCCCCCGACCCCAGCAGTCAGCAGAGCTGCTCGATCGGCGGCAACGTTGCCAACAACTCGGGCGGTCCGCACTGCCTCTCCGACGGCGTGACCACGGCGCATGTGATCGGGCTCGAGGTCGTGCTGCCCGATGGCGAGATCGTGCAGTTGGGCGGCGACACGGCCGAGCCCGAGGGCTACGACCTGCGCGGCGCATTCGTCGGGAGCGAGGGAATGTGCGGCATCACCACCAAGGTGTGTGTGCGACTGACACAGAACCCGCCTGCGGTACGCACCATGCTGATGGACTTCACGACAGTCGAGGATGGGGCGCAAACCGTCAGCGCGATCATCGCTGACGGAATGGTTCCCGCCGCGCTGGAGATGATGGACCAACTCTGCACCCGCGCTGTCGAGGAGTACATCCATGCTGGTTTGCCGACCGACGCTGCAGCGATCCTGCTGGTCGAAGTCGCCGGATTGCCGCACGGCCTCGAGGCCGACGTGCAGCGCATCGTCGAGATCGGCAAGGCTCACGGGGCCGGCACCGTGCGCATCGCCCAGGACGAAGCCGAGCGGGCGTTGCTGTGGAAGGGGCGCAAGAACGCGTTCGGTGCCATCGCTCGCATCAAGCCGAACTACTACCTGCACGACACCGTGGTACCCCGGCGCCGGCTACCCGAAGTGTTGCGGCAGGTATACGAGATCGTCGAACGTCATCAACTGCTGGTGATGAACGTGTTCCATGCCGGTGACGGCAATCTGCATCCGCTGCTGGTGTTCGACAAACGAGAGCCCGGCGTGATGGATCGGGTGCACGCCGCCGGTGAGGAGATCGTCCGCGTGTCGGTGGCTGCAGGCGGGGTCCTTTCGGGTGAGCACGGGATCGGGCTGGAGAAGCGCGATTTCATGCCGCTGATGTTCAACCCGGTCGACCTCGACGCGCAGACGCGACTCCGTCGCTCGTTCGATGTGGTCGGGCTGGCCAATCCGAACAAGGTGCTGCCCTCTGCGGCGTCGTGCGGAGATCTGCAAAACGTGCCGGAGGGCGCGTGGATCTGACGGATTTCGCCGGCGATGTCGGCAGCACCGAACCAGTCACGATCACGGGTCTCGGTACCCGCGGCGGCCCGCTACCGGGCATCCGAGCCGTGCATCCACCGGCGGGGATCGAGTGGATCCAGCCCGACGAGATGACGATGCGATGTGGTGCGGGCACGCCGGTCGACGACGTCGATGCCGCCTTGGCCGAATTCGGGCAATGTGTGGCGTTGCCGACGGGCGGGACAGTAGGTGGGGCGCTTTCGGTCGGCCACAGCGGCCTCCGTCGCCTGGGTTATGGCCCGGTTCGCGACGTCCTGCTGCAGGCCTGCTACGTCTCCGATCGCGGCGAGATCGTGCAGGCGGGTGGGCCGACCGTGAAGAACGTCAGTGGGTTCGACCTGTGCCGGTTGCTCGTCGGGGCGCGCGGCACGCTCGGCTTCATCGGCGACGTGATCATTCGCACCCGCCCTCGCCCCGCGCACTCACAGTGGTTCACGACCGAGACCGATGATCCGTTCCCGACGTTCACCCGGCTGTACCGCCCGGCATCGGTGCTGTGGAACGGCTCGCGGTTGTGGGCCCTGCTCGAAGGCCATCCCGACGACGTCGCTGCTCAGGCGACCGGCAGTTCGCTGACGGCCTGTGACGGCCCGCCCACGTTGCCGACGGGCGGACGTCGGGTGGTTTCGCCCGCCGATGTGGGCTCGTTGACCGGCGAATTCGTGGCGGAAGTCGGCGTCGGTGTCGTGCACCACGCCGAGCCGCTGCCGGCCGACCATCGCCACGACTCATCGGTGACGAAGCTCACCCAGAGGGTCAAGGCCGAGTTCGATCCGAGCGGACGGCTCAATCCCGGTGTCAGCCTCGGCTGAACTGCCCTTCGTCGCGGCACCTCCCGGCACGCTCGAGTCAGTCACTCGGTCGGCTCGGCGTGCCGCGACGCATTGGGGCTTTGGCGAACCGCAACTGCTGCGCATGGGGATGAACGGCATCTTCACCGCCGGTGACGGTGTGCTGCTTCGCGTCAGTAGACCGAGCGCATCGCCCGAGCGGGCGATCGCGCTCGGGCATGCGCTCACTCGCCTCGGCTTGCGCGTGCCCTCCTATGTCCGTGACGAGGCGTTCGTCAGCGGTGACCACGCTGTCTTTGCCATCGCGGCAGCCGAGCAGCACGGTTCGATCGATTGGCGCGAGGTGGGGGAGATGGTGGCGCTCCTGCATCGAGTCGATCGAGGCGACGTGCCGCCCGGGTTCCCGGTGCCGTTCTGCGGCGACTTCCCGTGGTGGGACTTCCCCGCCCTGCTCGCCGAGGCCGGCGACGACCTCGACGCTGCCTCGCATCACGCCATCAGTGCGGCGATCGACCGCGACCTGCCACTGGTTGATGCGCAGCGTTCGCAGGCTTCGGTGATCTGCCACGGAGACGTGCACCCAGGAAACGTCATCCAGACTGCGCGAGGACCGGTTCTGCTCGATTGGGATCTGTTGTGCTCTGGGCCTCGCGCCTGGGACCATGCGCCGTTGATGACGTGGACGCAACGCTGGGGCGGAGAGCCCGGGATCTACGAGGCATTCGCGCAAGGCGCCGGGTTGGTGTTGCGCGGTGACCCGTTGGCGGAGGCGATCGCCGAGCTTCGCCTGGTGGCCGCGACCCTGATGCGATTACGGGTCGCCAAGTCGAACCCGGCTGCGGCAGACGAGGCTGCGTTGCGATTGCACTACTGGCGTGGCGAGCCAGACGCGCCGCCCTGGCACGCTCAGTAGTCAGCTGGGCTGATCGACGGGGCAGTAGTAACAGGCACGACCGCCCAGCTCGACCGTCTGGATCGGGGCGCCGCAAAGCAGGCAGAGATCGCGGTGGTACACGTACGTGGTGTCACCACGGCGTGCCGTGCCCGCCGAGACGTCGAACAGATCGCGGTCGAGCGTGACGATGCGATCCTCGGCGACTCCGCGTTCCAGCATCGTGACGATCGTGGCCCACAGGCCGTCGAAGTCATCGCGCGCGATCTGGTTCCCCGGACGTTTCGGGTTGATGCGGTTGGCGAACAGCGCCTCGGCCCGGTACACGTTGCCGAGACCGCTGATCACCTTCTGATCGAGCAGCAACTGACCGATCGGGGCGACCCTTCGAACGATCGCCTCGAACGCTTTCTGTGGGTCGGCATCCGGTCGCAACGGGTCCGGTCCGAGGCGGCGCACGATTCGGTCCCGATCGTCGGGTGTGCCGATCGCACAATCGGTCGGACCAATCAGGTCGATCGTCGCCTTTGGAACGTCCAGTCGCATTCGTACGGTCGACGCGTCCGACGGCAGTTGATTGCGATACACACGGAACCTGCCGAACAAGCCGAGGTGTACGTGGCCGACGAGACCGTTGGCCCAGTGGTAGAAGAGGTGCTTGCCGTACGCCTCCAGTCGCCGTAGACGCACGCCGTCGACGAGGGTTGCCTCGTCGGTGAAGCGGCCCTGCGGCGACGAGACCGCAACGTGCTTGCCGCGCAGAAGCTTGTTGTGGTCGAGAGCGATTCTGTGAATGGTATGACCCTCAGGCATGCTGGCAGGACGCTACGGGTACGGTGGGAGCACTGTGAAACTTCAACTCGACGACAACGATTTGGGTACGTGCGTGAGCTGTGGCCTGTGCCTGCCGCACTGCCCGACGTTTCGGGTGACCGGTGAGGAGGCGCTGTCGCCGCGGGGGCGGATCTCGGCGATGCGTTCGGTGCACTTCGACAACGCAGCAGTCACCGACGACTTCGTGCACTTCATGGAGACCTGTGTGCAGTGCCGCGGCTGCGAGCCAGCGTGTCCCAGCGGCGTGCCGTTCGGGCGACTCATGGAGGGCACGCGCGACACCTTGGCCGCCCAGAAGCGGATGACGCCCTGGTGGCAGAAGCTGGGATATCGCGTGCTGGGCCACCACCGTCTGCTACTCGCCGGCTCGACGATGCTGGCCTTTGCCCAGCGGTTGCGGCTGATCCCCAAGCGCCTGGGATTGCCGAAACTGGCGTTGCGCCGCGGTCCGGCACCGCTCGCGACGGGTGACGAAGCCTGGCTGTTCACCGGTTGTGTGATGGATGCGTGGCAGCGCGAAACGCACCGCAACACCGCCAAGGTGCTCGCCGCGGTCGGCGTCACCTATCGAGGGCCGGGCGGCGGTGGAGCGTGCTGCGGTGCGTTGCACACCCACGCTGGACTCACCGACGAGGCCAAAGGATTTGCCCAACACGTGATGCGCTCGATGCCCGGTGACGCGCCGATCGTGGTCAATTCCGCGGGGTGTGGGGCCGCGATGAAGGACTACGCACACCTGCTCGACACCGAGGCGGCGCGAGCGTTCAGTGCGCGGGTGCGCGACGCCAGCGAGTTCGTGGCTCCGCTGATCGACCGGTTACCCGTACGCCGCCGGCTCGGCCCGGTGACGGTGCAAGATCCCTGCCATCTCCGCCATGTCCAGCGAGCGCACCTACCGGTGCGCACCGTGCTGGCGGCCGTTGCCGATGTGGTCGAACTCGACGACGAAGGGTTGTGCTGTGGCGCCGGTGGGGCGTACTCCACGTTGCAACCCGAACTCGCCGGACAGATCCGCGAGCGCAAGCTCGCAGCCATTCATCGAGCCGGACCCCAGGTCGTTGCCAGCGCCAACCCGGGGTGTGCGCTGCATCTCGCGGCTGCAGGGGTCAACGTGAAGCACCCCATGGATCTCGTCGCCGAGGCGTTGTGATGAGTGGTCGGTACGACGACCTGGTCGATCGGTTGCAGCTGGTGGTCGACGATCTCGATCAGGTCACGTTCGATCAGCTGCGCGAGGCCTCTGCCGAGGGCCGGGCCAGGCCGCCCGACGACAAGCGATTGACCCAGGCACGTCGCGCCGTCGAGAAGGCCATCCACCTGCTCGGAGGCAGCTCAGACGTCGACGAATGAGTTGACCGCGTCGATCAGCTCGCGTTGTGTTCCGCTGGAGTGCCCGACGAAGGTGTACGCGATCCGGGCGAGATCGAGCTTGTCGTTCTCTCGCCGTTCCGGTTCGAACGGCGTTGCTCGAGCGATGCCGCCACTCTCGCAGAATGGGCCGAAGCGTTCGTTGAGCGAGGCGAGCTGCTCGTCCGTCGGCGACTGTTTCATCCGCATCACCGCGAGGTGGCCGATGTAGCGGATCGAGTCGTAGTTTCGATAGAACCCGAGCACTTCGTCGATGGCGTCCTGACAGTCGTCGGTGACCAGGTACAGCTCGGTGTCGGCCGGTGAAACGAGGCCGCGCTCGACCAGTTGGTGGCCGATGAATTCGTGAAACTTCTCCCAGTAGGGATCACCCGGCGTGTCGAGCAGCACGATCGGCACCGGCAGGCCCTTGCCGGTCTGTGTGAGCGTCAGCAGTTCCAACGTCTCGTCGAGGGTGCCGAACCCGCCAGGCAGGCACACGAAGCCCTTGCTCTCTTTCACCAGCATCAGCTTGCGCGTGAAGAAGTACTTCATGCTGACGTACTTCACGTCGCCGGCGATCACGGGGTTGGCGCCCTGCTCGAAGGGAAGCCGGATCGACACACCGATCGACATGTCGCGGCCCGCCCCCTCCATGCCCGCTTGCATGATGCCCGGGCCCGCCCCGGTGACGACCATCCAGCCTGCCTCGGCGAGGTGTTGGGCCACTTTGCGAGCCTGCATGTACAGCGGGTCGGCCATCTGCGTTCGGGCGGAGCCGAAGATCGTCACCTTCGGCACGTTGCGGAACGGGGCGAACATCTTGAACGCCTCGCGCATCTCCTCGAGCGCAGCGCTGGCAATCTTCAGGTCGAGCAGGCTCGGCTCGTCTTCGAGCAGAGCGAACGCAGAACCCATCAGCTGGCCGGCCAGGCGGCGATTGCGGCCGAGCCCCATGCCGTCGAGCAAGTCGTCGATAGGCGGTGTCGTCACGATCGGAGTTCGGCAGCCTTGGTCTCGAGGGCGCCGAGCAACTCGTCGAAACTCTTCTGGAAACTGGCGACACCCTCGCGCTCGAGCCGGTCGGCGACATCGTCGAGATCGACACCGACCTCGCTGAGGCCCTTCCAGGCGGCGATCGATTCATCGAGGTCGGCGTCGACGCGTCGGGCGAGCTGCCCATGGTCGGCGAACGCCTCGATTGTGGCATCGGGCAACGTGTTGACCGTGTCGGGGCCGATCAGCTCGTCGACGTACAGCGTGTCTCGGTACGCCGGGTTCTTGGTCGACGTGCTGGCCCACAGCGGGCGCTGAACAACCGCTCCCTTGGCCGCGAGCGTCTCCCAGCGATGACCGCTGAAGGTCTTCTGGAACAACTGGTAGGCCAACTTGCCCTGGGCGACGGCGCCTTTGCCGCGGAGAGCGAGCGCCTCGGGTGACTCGATGGCGTTGAGGCGATGATCGATCTCGGTGTCGACCCGGCTGATGAAGAAGCTGGCGACGCTGGCAACAGCCGAGAGGTTGGCTCCGGGCTGTCGGGCGTAGATCTCCAGGCCGCGGATGTAGGCCTCCATCACGCTCTGGTAACGGTCGAGGCTGAAGATCAGGGTGACGTTGATGTTGCGACCTTCGGCGATCATGGCCTGAATGGCATCGACCCCCTCGGCGGTCGCCGGGATCTTGACCATCAGGTTGGGGCGGTGGATCTGTTCGTGCAGGTCGCGCGCCGCCCTTTCGGTCGCCGGGCCGTCGTGGGCCAATCCCGGGTCGACCTCGACGCTGGCGTACCCGTCGGCGCCGTGGCTGTCGTGATACAGCGGCGCGAAGACCTCGAGGGCGCCGTGAATGTCGGCCAGCACCATCGCCCAGTAGTCATCGATGATCGGGTGATCAACCACAGCCAATGTTCGGAACTGCTCGTCGTAGTCGGGCGAGCCCTGGATGGCCTTCTGGAAGATCGTCGGGTTGCTGGTGAGGCCGCGTATCCCTCGATCGACGAGGTGGCTGAGCTGACCCGACGTGATGTAGCCACGCTTCAAGTTGTCGAGCCACGGGCTCTGCCCGAACTCGTGGTAGAGGTGAGCGAGACGATCCATGATTACCCCTTTGCCTGGGCCAACCGAGTGGCGGCTGCCACCACATTGGCCACGTTGATTCCCAACTTGTCCATCACCACATTCCCGGGAGCGCTGGCTCCGAAACGGTCGATTCCGATGGATTCGTCCGCATACCGTTCCCAACCGAACGTCACGGCCGCCTCGACCGACAGCACGGGGAGGCCTGCCGGGAGCACGTCGTCTTGGTAGCTCGCGGTCTGCAGGGCGAAGCGGTCCCACGATGGCATGCTGACCACATTGGCGCTCACGCCGGCCGCAGCGAGTTGCTCGGCGGCTTCGACGCACAGCGACACCTCACTGCCGGTGCCGACGATCACGACCTGTGGATGATCGGCTTGCCGAACCACTGCCGCTCCGGTCGCCACCGCCGAGCCGTCGGTGCACACCGTGACGGCCTGGCGGCTGAGCACGAGGGCCGTGGGACCGTGGTGAGCAACCGCAGCCTTCCATGCCTCGACCGTCTCGTTGGCGTCAGCCGGGCGGATGACCTGGAGGTCGGGGATCGCTCGCAGGGTGGCGAGGTGCTCGATCGGCTGATGTGTCGGGCCGTCCTCGCCCACGCCCACCGAGTCGTGCGTCCAGACGAACACGACCTTGGCACGGCTGAGCGCAGCAAGTCGGACGCTGGGTCGCATGTAGTCGAGGAAGACGAAGAACGTCCCGCCGGCGGGCAGCACGCCACCGTGCCGGGCCATGCCCACCATCGTGGCTCCCATGGCGTGTTCGCGGATGCCGTAGTACATCTGGCGGCCGCCGGGATGATCAAATGACTGGGGCTCTTGCCCGAAGAGCTTGGTTCCCGTGTTGCCCGTGAGATCTGCGGCACCGGCCAGCAAGCCGGGGACTCCCTCCAAGGAGGCGTTGAACGCTTTCTCGATCGCGACCCGTGTGGCGACCTTGTCGCCTTGGGCGAACGTCGGAAGCGCGGCCTCCCAGCCGGCGATGCCAGTTGCCCCCCAGCATGCATCCCACACCGCTTCGTCCAGCGACGAGGCCACCTTGCGCTTCGACCACTGGTCGAACTCGGCGCCTCCGCGCTCGGCGCTGACGGCACGGTACGCGGTGACCAGATCGGTTGGCGCCCAGAACGGCTCGTCGGGAATCCCCATGACGGCCTTGGTGCGCGAGACCTGCTCAGCCGTGAACGGGCTGCCATGTGCTTCGTGGTGATCGGTGAGGTCGGGGCTCGGCGCGGCGATGTGACTGCGCAGGATCAGCAGCGAGGGCCGATCGGTCACGGCCTTGGCAGCCAGGAGCGCAGCCTCCAGGCCGTCGCAGTCGTCGGCCATTTCTCCGAGATGCACGACGTTCCAGCCGTACGCCTCGAAGCGCATGCCGACGTTGTCGCTGTACGCGAGCGAGGTGTCGCCGTCGATCGTGATGTGGTTGTCGTCGTAGACGCAGATCAGGTTGCCGAGGCGTTGGTGCCCAGCGAGCGATGCCGCCTCGTGGCTGATGCCCTCTTCGAAGCAGCCGTCGCCGGCGATCACGAAGATGTGGTGGTTCATCACATCCTCGCCGAATTGGGTTCGTAGGCGGCGTTCGGCGATCGCCATGCCGACGGCATTGCCGAACCCTTGGCCAAGTGGGCCGGTGGTGACTTCGATGCCGGTCGTGAGCTCGGCTTCGGGGTGACCAGGGGTCAGCGAGCCCCACTGCCGGAATGCCTTGATGTCGTCGATCTCGAGGCCGTACCCACACAGGTAGAGCATCGAGTACTGCAGGATCGAGGCGTGCCCGTTCGACAGGATGAATCGGTCACGGTCAGGCCAGTGAGGATTGGCGGGGTCGTGGCGCATCACTCGGTTGAAGAGCACGTGCGCCAGGGGAGCCAACGCCATGGCGGTTCCCTGGTGACCACTCTTGGCCTGTAGCGGGGCGTCCATGGCAAACCCGCGGATCAGCGAGATCGCGGCGGCTTCTTGCTCAGGGGTCAGTGTCGTAGGCACGAAACTGACTGTATCCCGGGTCAGGCCACCGGGGGCAGAAGGGTGAACGGCACGAGGTGCCAGGGACCGTTGTCGATGCGGCAATGGGCGAAGATCTGGCAGTACTCGGCGAACTCCAACTCGCCCTTGACCAGCCGATACGTGAACTTGCCAGGATCAACCGTGAACGGGCTGACGTTGCGGGCGATCTGCTCGTCGTCCTCCGACATGCCCTTTCGGAACACGACCTCGAAGACTCCGTTGCCCGGCTCCGAGGCGGTGCAGTAGATCAGCGCGACCAGGTGTGGTGACAGCGTGACGGGCACCTCCGACGGCGCGGCCATCGAAAACATCGCACCGGTGAGATCGATGCGGGTCGACGGGCCCGGGGCTTGGCGCATTTCGAAGTTCTCGACGAACAGGGCTGACACGATGTGCATGGCGGCGAGAGTAGCGTCGCTCCCTATGGGCTACACGGCCGCGCCGGAAGGTTGGTGGCAGCGCTTCGTCGCGGCGTCGCCGGCCCGCACCGCCAAGCTCGCCGTCAGCCGGCGCGATGGCAGCCCGCACGTTGCTCCGGTATGGGTCGATCTCGACGGTGACGAGATCGTCTTCATGACCTCGGCGGACACCATCAAGGGCAAGTCGATCCTGCGCGATGGCAGGGTCGCGCTCTGTTTTGACGACGAGCGGCCGCCGTTCTCGTTTGTGACGGTCTCGGGCACGACCTCGACCTCGACCGAACCGGCCGAGCTGTTGTACTGGGCGACGCGCATCGCCGCCCGGTACATGGGCGATGAACAGGCCGAGCAGTACGGCCGACGCAACGCCGTGCCGCCGGAAATGGTCGTGCGCGTCACGCCGAGCAACGTGGTCGCCAAGCTGGACGTCGCTGATTGACCGAGCGGCATGTGCTACACAGTGCGCCGCGCCACGCGGCGCAAATGAAGGAGAACATCATGGGTCTGATGGACAGCTTGAAAGGAATGCTCGCGGGCAAGAAGGGCGAGTCGACGAAGGAGCAGGCGCAGAAGGTGGCCCAGTCGGTCGACGCCCAGGCAGAGAAGTTGGCCGCCAAGGATGGCATCATCGGCGATGTCGCCGAGAAGGCCCACGAGGTGCTCGACAAGATCGACGGCGACTAGACGATTGGCTCCAAGGGGGGTTCCGACGCTGCTTCCCCGCGCAGACCGTGAATTTGGCACCGAGACGATGAGTTCCAAGGGGTTCGCGCGGTCCGCGCGTATGCCGGCATACAACAAACGACTCCGCGCAACCGGCGCCACGATGCAACACATCATCGCCACGCTTGCTCGCGATTGCCCGTCGTGGCACGGCGATGTGTGGCTCGTCGACTCGACCCCGGTCGAGTGCGGCCGGTCCCGAGAAACAGTGAAACGTTCCGACATTCGGCCGGCTACGCCAGCTATGGCTCTTGCGCCGCGCACTCGCGATGGTTCAGACACTCCACTCGAGTATCAGGCCGGTACCCGGTCGGTCGAGACGAATCGCAATTCGGTCAGTCGTACCTTGGCGAGGCGACACAGCATCAGCACCCGGATCACCCACCAACCGGGGTCGATCTCGAACCATCGGTGGGACAGGCGGGCAGAGGTGGGGGCTGCGTGATGGTTGTTGTGCAGCCCTTCGCCGGCCGTGATCAACGCCAGCCATTGCAGGTTGCCGGCGCGGTTGGGGTACGGGCGCCGACCGAAGTGGTGGGCGACGCCGTTGACTGCAGCGGAGCCCCCGAGGTACAGGTTGATGTGCACGAACGCGGCTAGCAGCCCGACCACCGGACCGAAGGCGACGACCAGGATCCCGATGCCGATCGCCAGCCCGACGAGGGCGTGATCGTAGAACCATCGATCGGCGCGCGTTGGCGGCACGTCTCGCGAATAGCGACTCATCGTCTCGGTGTTTCGTGCCTCGCGCCGGTAGAGGGCGACGTTGCTGCGTTGCACCTTGAACCAACCGAGCAGCACTGGTGAGTGCGGGTCGCCTTCGACGTCGGTGAAGGCGTGGTGCTTACGATGCACGGCGACCCACTGCCGGGGGCGGATCCCGGTGGTGATCCAGACGAGGAGCCGAAACGCCTCGGTGACCGGGCGTTTGAAGGTGACCGCCTTGTGGGCCAGCCCACGATGCAAGAACACCGTCGAGGCCACGAACGCGACGCACGATACGCCGAAACCAACGAGCACACTCAGCGCGACCACCCGCAGCATCGCCTCAGTCTAGCAGACCTACCTACTGGTCGGTAGGCCGTGTTCGATCAGGACTAGACTGCGGTTCCATGGTCGTACATGCGGGCGAACACCTGTCGACCCGTGACCTGATCATCAACGAAGCTCTGCACTGCTTCTCCGAATCCGGCTACGACGGGACATCGCTCAACGACATCGCCGCTGGAGTCGGGATCCGCCGCCCGAGCCTGCTGCATCACTTCCCCTCGAAAGAGGCCTTGTACCACGAGGTGTTCGAACGATTGCTCAGCGACTGGTTCGAGCGCCTGACAGGGGCGATCGCCAGTTCGGAGCGTGGTTGGACGAAGGTGCAACTGGTGATCGGCGCCGGCTTCGACTTCTTCGCGGACAACCACGAATACGTTCGTCTGATGCGTCGCGAAGCCCTCGACGGAGGTGCACACCTCGGTATTGATCTGGCTGCAGTGCTGCGGCCGTTGTGGGACCGCAGCGTCGACTACTTTCGCGAGCAGATGGAGGCCGGTGTCTTTCGACAGCACGACCCTGAGCAGCTGCTGCTGACCGGCTACGGAGCGATCCTCAGCTACTTCTCCGACTCGCCGTTCCTGGGTGGTCTGCTCGACGAGGATCCCTTGGCGGCTGATGCGTTGTTGCGTCGTCGCGACCACATCACCGCCTTCTTCCGCACGGCTCTGGTGCCGTAGCACCCCGACGAGAAGCCACCGACGAGACACGGCCCTCGCCTAGCGTGACGCGGGTGAGCGGACCACACACCCTGTCGGAAGCAGCATCGAAGGTGTTGCTGCGCAGGCACGGCGTGCCCATGGCGGACGAGCGTGAGGCGTCGACACCGAAGGAGGCGGCCGAGGCGGCCGATGTACTCGGCTATCCGGTGGTGGTGAAGCTGTGTGGCGCAGCAATCGCACACAAGACCGAGCGCGGATTGGTACGGCTGAGGCTCGCCGACAGCGATGCAGTGGAGACCGCGGCGACCGATCTCCTGGCCAAGGCGACGCCCGCTGATGGGGAGGTGTCGCTGTTGATCGCCCCGATGATCTCGGGCAATCGCGAGTTGATCGCCGGGGTGGTACGCGACCCGCAGTTCGGCGCCAACGTCATGCTCGGGGTCGGCGGCATCGTCGCCGAAGCGCTCGCCGACGTGCAGTTCCGGCCGGCGCCGATCACCGACGTCGACGCAGCCGAGATGATCGATGGACTGTCGACCCAGAAGCTGCTCGGAGCGTTTCGTGGCGAGCCTGCAGTCGATCGTGGGCAACTGCAGGCGGTGCTGCTCGGACTGTCGGCATTGATCACCTCGCGACCCGACATCAACAGTGTCGACGTCAACCCGCTGATCGTCACCGCCGACGGGTCGCCGGTCGCCGTCGATGCGCTCGTGGAGCTCCGGGAGCAGGAAGCGGTGAGCCGCACCCGACGCGCCCGGCCGACCGATGCTCAGTTCCGTGCGTTGTTCGATCCGAAGGGCGTGCTGGTCGCCGGGGCCAGCACGCACCCGGGCAAGTTCGGATTCGTCAGCCTGCACAACATCTTGGCCAGCGGGTACCGGGGCGCGGTGTTCGGTACGAACCTCGAAGCCGAGGAGGTGCTTGGCATCCGCACGGTCGCCGATGTCGCCGACCTGCCCGACGATGCCATCGACCTGGTGTTCGTGTGCACCCCCGCGTCGGCCAACGAACGCGTGCTGCGCGCGTGCGCAGCCAAGGGCGTGAAGGCTGCGTTCCTGACCAGTGCCGGATACGGCGAAGCCGGCCCGGCCGGCCGCGCTGCGGAGGCCGAACTGGTCGCGCTGGCCGACGAGTTGGGCATCTTGCTGGCGGGACCCAACGGGCAGGGCCTGGTCAGCACGCCGGCCAACCTGTGCGCCCAAATCGTCGCGCCGTATCCGCCCCGTGGCCGGATTGCCGTTGCCAGCCAGAGCGGCAACCTCGTGAGCAGCTTCTTGAACTACGCCAGGTTCACCGGCGTCGGAATCAGCCGCGCCGTGTCGGCCGGCAATGCCGCGGCGGTCAGCCCGGCCGAATACCTTGATTGGTTCGCGGATGATCCGGAGACCGCAGTGTCGCTCGCGTACGTCGAAGGCATCAACGACGGTCGCGCGCTGCTCGACACATTCGCGTCCGTCGCACGTCGCAAGCCGCTCGTGGTGGTGAAGGGCGGCGCTACCGAGAGCGGCGCTCTGGCAGCTGCTAGCCACACGGGAGCGTTGGCAGCGGACGACAAGGTGTTCGACGGCGTGTGTCGTCAGGCCGGTGTCACGCGCGCCGCCAACGTGGAGGAAGCCTTCGATGCTGCTGCCACTTTTGCCACGCAGCCGTTGCCGAAAGGCCCGAACGTTGTGGTGCTGACGACCGCCGGCGGCTGGGGGGTCGTGACCTCCGATGCGATAGCCCGATCCGAGGGCCTGACGCTGATGGCCCTCCCGCCCGATCTCCTTGCCGACATCGACACCAAGTTGCCGGCGCGGTGGAGTCGCAACAACCCGGTCGACTGCGCCGGCGGCGAGACGCGTGACACGATTCCTGAAGTGATGGAGATGATCGCGGCTCATCCCGATGTCCACGCAATCGTGTATCTCGGCTTGGGGATCCAGAGCAACGAGGCCCGCCTGATGCGCGAGGGTGAGTTCCACCCCGCACACGGTCTTGATCGCATCGTCTCGTATCACGAGCGTCAGGATCAACGCTTCGCCGAAGCGGCCGACGATCTGTCGCGTCGCTACGACAAGCCGATCCTCACGGCCACCGAGCTGGGCGTTGCCGATCCCGACAACTCCGGTCCGGCGGCCGTCCGGGCGACGGGTCGGTTGTGTTACGCGACCGGAAACCGCGCCGCGACTGCCCTACAACACCTTTTCCAGTACGCCGAGTTCCGCAAACGTCGAGGTCTCGATCGATGACCAGGCGACGACGCATCAACCCGATCGCCGTTCTGGTCGTCCTGGCGGCCATTCCGGCCGTGGGGCTGGGGGCGCTGTGGCGCTTCGCCGATGCTCGTCGCCCACCCGCCGCGGCGCAACCTGTGGCGCCCGACCCCGTCACACTGCCGGCCGCGATGAGCACACCGCTGCTATCGGTTCGGCGCGCGCCCGGGGTGCTGTCGCGTCAGGTCAACCTCAGCGCGCTGCAAGCAGCGTTACAACCGCTGCTCGATTCGGTCGATGACAGCCGTTGCTTTGCGTTGGCGATCGATGGCCAGCAGGTGGCGGCGAAGAACGACACGCTGCCGCTGTCGCCTGCGAGCAACCTGAAGATCCTCACGGCGGCCGTGGCTCTCGACGTGCTCGGACCCGGGTTCACCTACTCGACCAAAGTGGTTGGTGCCCTCGGCGCCGATGGTGTGGTCGAGGGCGACCTGTTCCTGATCGGTGGCGGTGATCCCGTGTTGGCCAGCGAGTGGTGGAACGGGAACAACCCGAAGTGGCCGCCATTCAACGAGACGTCGTTCGAGGCCCTGGCGGACACGATCCAACAAGCGGGAGTCACCAAGATCACCGGGCAGGTGGTTGGCGATGGATCGCGGTACGACGACGAGTTCTTCGCCCCGACGTGGGCCCAGCCGGACCACGTGACGCAAGCCGGCCCGATCGACGCCTTGCTGGCCAACGACTCGTGGCAGACCCCGCAAGTAGCCGCCAAGGATCCGGCACTCGGTGCAGCGACCGTGCTGCGCTCGATGCTGAAAGATCGCGGCATCACCGTTGGCGAGGCGTCGACCGGCGTTGCCACCGGCGGAGCGACGATCGCCGAGGTGAAGTCGCAGCCGTTGCCTGCGATCTTGGCCGAGATGCTGACAACCAGCGACAACAACACCGCGGAGATGGTGTTGAAAGAGATCGGCTTCCACAGCACGGGCCAGGGCACTCGAGCCGCCGGACTGCAAGTCGTGATGGATCGATTGACGTCGTGGGGCGTGCCCACCGCTGGTGACTTGCTGGTCGACGGATCGGGGTTGTCCGACGCCAATCGACTGACGTGCGCGACGATCCTGGCGGTGCTCGAGCACGGCTCGGCGACCGACGCGGTCGGCCAGGGCATGCCGGTCGCTGGAGCACCGGGGGGCACGCTGTACGACGTGTTCACCGGGACCCCGTTGGCGGGAAGATTGCATGGCAAGACGGGTTCGCTGAATCCGAACTGCAACCCTGGGCAACTCGGCGCCAAGTCGCTCGGTGGCTATGTGCCGCAGGTCGGAGGCGGAGCGATCGAATTCGTCCTGTTGCAGAACGGCGAGTGCATCGCCAAGAGCTACAAGGCGCTGTGGGATCAGCTGGGTCAAGCCCTGGCGCCGTACCCGACCGGCCCGAGCACAGAGACGCTCGCGCCGCGGTGACGACCTGATGGCGATCATGCCGATGTTCCCGCTGGGCACCGTGCTGCTGCCCGGAGTGGTCTTGCCTCTCCACGTCTTCGAGCCCCGGTACCAACAACTCGTCCGGGACTGCCTTGAATCGACCGAGCACGAGTTCGGCGTCGTGCTGATCGATCGTGGCAGCGAAGTCGGCGGTGGCGACTCACGAATGAACGTCGGCGTCGTCGCCAGCATGTTGCAGGTTGGCACGATGGATGCGGGACGGTTCGCGGTGGTGGCGGTTGGGACTCGTCGTATCCGAGTGACGCGCTGGCTCGACGACGACCCGTACCCGCGCGCCGACGTCGAGGATTGGCCGGATCCCGATGCCGACGTGCCCGACGCTCGCATCGCGGCCACCGCCTCTCGTGCCCGGCGGTGTGCCGGTCTGGCGGTGGAGATGGGAGATCAGACCAATGTTCCCGAGGGCGAATTGACGGGTGATCCGTCGATCGACAGCTTCGTCCTGACGGCAATCAGCCCGTTCGGGCCCGCCGATCAGTACGCCTCATTGGCCGCCCCGGATCCTCTGGCCCGATTCGACCTCATCGATCGTCTGCTCGACGACGTCGAGGCCGGCCTGCAGTTCCGCCTGGGCTGATCAGTCGCGGTTCTGCACCTCGGCGTGCTACACATATGGCCGTGCCCGACAAGGACAAATCCGCCTCGAAAGGCGACGCAGGCCAGATCGGTCAGGTCATCGACCTCGTCAAGGACTACGCCCGTCAAGAGACACTCGGACCCATCAAGGGTGCCGGGAGATGGCTGGCAGCGGGGGCCGCGGGCGCCGTCCTGTTGGGCACCGGATGCGTGTTCTTGGTGCTCGGCGTGTTGCGCATGGTGCAGAACGAGTTCGGCCGATCGTTTCGGGGGAGCTGGGTCACCATGCTGCCCTACCTGTTCGCGTTTGTCGCCAGCATGTCCGTGATCGGCGTGGCCGCGTGGCGGATCTCGAAGAAGAAGACCTTGCAGAAAGAGAGGCGATGATGGCGCAGCAACGCATCACCCGCGACGACCTCGAGTCGCGATTTCGGCAACTTCAGGACAACGTCCAAGGTCGAGTCGACGACAAGAAGCGCACGCTGGCAACCGTCGGTGTCGTGGGAGGGGTCGTGCTGCTGCTGGTCTTCTTCATGCTCGGCAGTCGCCGCGGCAAGAAGAAGACCACGCTGGTCGAGATCCGCCGGGTCTGACACATGGCTCGTCCCCGACTCGTGTCGCCGACAATTGCACTCCGTCGCAACGCGATCTACAAGGGTCTGCTCGGCGGCCAGCGCGGCTGGCTGGCGATCGGCGCTGTCGTGTGGGCGCCGCGGTTGTTGAAGAAGGCCCTCGGGCGTACCGAGCAGGTCGTCGCCACCGAACGACTCGAGCCGGGCCAGGCACTACGAATCGAAGCGATCAAGCGACCGACACGTGCCGAGGATCGCGCTCGTCGCCGCGCTCGATGAAGGTCCTGCTGCGCAACCCGCGCCGTGAGATCGAGGTGGTGGGCGTCCACCGGGTCCATGCCCTTCTGGCCAAGCTCGACCTGAATCGCGAGTCGCACTTGGTGATTCGCAACGGCACGCTTGTTCCCGGCGACGCCGAGTTGCTCGACGACGACGTCGTCGAGGTCCGCCCGGTGATCTCCGGGGGTGCGTGATGGTGGCCGTCGGCTCGAAGTGCCGTACCTGTCGAGGTCCGGCGATCATCGATCTGCCGCGGCACAACGCCAACTTCTGCGCGGAGCACTTCCTGGAACTGTGCCGTCGCCAGGTCACCAAGGCCATTGAACACTTCGACATGATGACTCGCGACGACAAGGTGCTGGTCGCCGTCTCGGGAGGAAAGGACAGCCTCGCGGTGTGGGATCTGCTGGTCGAACTCGGCTACGACGCCGACGGCCTCTACGTGGGGCTGGGCATCGGCGACTACAGCGAAACGTCTGCAGAGTACGCTCGCGCGTTCGCGGCTGATCGCAACCTGAACCTGATCGAGGTCAAGCTGCGCGACGAGTACGGGTACGACGTGCCGACCGCGGCAAAGGCGACACGCCGTGTCCCGTGTTCCGCGTGTGGCATGAGCAAGCGACATGTGTTCGACAAGGCCGCGCTCGATGGCGACTACACGGTGCTGGTCACCGGCCACAACCTCGACGACGAAGCGGCGGTACTGTTCGGGAACACGCTGCATTGGGACGTCGAGTACTTGGCTCGTCAGCTGCCGGTGCTCGAAGCCCGCCCCGGCTTTCCCAAGAAGGTCAAGCCATTGGTCCGGCTCACCGAACGCGAGACCGCGGCGTGGTGCATCGTGCGTGGGATCGACTACCTCGTCGATGAATGCCCGATGGCTGCGGGCAACAAGCACTTGGCCTACAAGGCGGCGCTGAACACGATCGAGGAGACGTCGCCCGGTACGAAGGCGGGGTTCTACTTCAACTTCATCGACAACATGGCCCCGTTGCTGGCCGGCCGTGCCATGGCCGATGGTCAGGCCCTCGGATCGTGCTCGAACTGTGGCGCGCCGACGACCGGTACCGTGTGCGCCTTCTGCCGTCTGGTGGAGACGGCTTCTGCCCACGCCCCCGTGCCGGTCGAACTGGTCATGAAGAAGGGGAGAGGCCCACGATGAACACACCGTTCGCCTACGGCGAGAAGGTGTTGCTGCTCGACTTGAAGCAGCGCAGGTATCTGATCACCCTTGCCGAGGGTTCCGAGTTCCACAGTCACAACGGCTTCTTCGCCCACAGCGACCTCGTCGGGCAACTGGAAGGTGTGGTGGTGAAGAGCACGAAGGGCTCGCCGTACACCGCGCTGCGACCGACGCTCGAGGACTTCGTCGTCGAGATGCCCCGAGGCGCGCAGGTGATCTATCCGAAGGATTTGGCGCCGATGTGCATGCTCGCCGACATCGGTCCTGGGGTCCGTGTGCTGGAGAGCGGTGTCGGGTCGGGGGCGCTCAGCATGACCATGCTGCGATGGGGCGCGGAGATCGTCGGCTATGAGTTGCGTGAGGACTTCGCCAATCGGGCCAAAGCCAATGTGCGCAGCTTCCTCGGCGAAGGGGCGATGGAGCGTTATCACGTCGAGTTGCGCGACTGCTACGACGGCATCGACGAGCGCGGGATCGACCGAGTCGTGCTCGACCTGCCGGAGCCGTGGCAGGTCGTGCCCCACGCGATGGAAGCACTGCGGCCCGGCGGCATCCTCATCGCCTACACCCCGTCGATCATCCAGGTGTCGCAGCTCCGCACTGCGTTGGCATCGAAGGCGTGGAACGGCACCCGCAGCCTCGAAGTGCTCCATCGGGGCTGGTACGTCGAGGGTCAGGCAGTGCGTCCCGACCACCGCATGGTCGCCCACACCGGCTTTCTGACCACCGCGAGATTCCTGGGCTGACGCGTCGGCCTGCCCTGACGACGAGCCAGAACTTTGTCGCTGGGAGGTCGCTGAGCGACCTGGGAGCGACAAAGGTTCGAGTGCAGCCACACCGTCAGGCCCTGAGACGCGAAGAAAGGGCGCCGAACGGGCGCCCTTTCGTCAGAAAACTCTGAGAACTACGGCTCGATGAAGATGCACTCGCCGGGGCATTCCTCGGCGCTCTCGATCACAGCGTCGAGCTTGCTGTCGGGAAAGCTGGCCATGCCTTCAGCGCCTTGAGGATTGCCCTTGGCCGTGGCGTAGATCTTGTCGCCTTCTCTGACGTAGGCAAGGCCATCGTCGAGCAGCGTGAAAACGTCGGGCGCGATCTCCTCGCACAGTCCGTCGCCGGTGCACAGATCCTGGTCGATCCAGACCTTCATACTTAACGTCTCCTCATTCGAAAGGGTCAGACGTGGCTGAGCATACAGGCCGGTCACCTGCAAACACTGGTTACAGCCTTCCAGGTGATAGGGGTCACGCCGGGCCGGCGGGGGCTGGTGGCCGGTCAGTGCGCGTCACCGGGTACCGCGCGCGTGTAGGTTCCGACCATGGCAGATGATTCTGACCCCACCGATGCGGTGCTGCAGGCGCAAGTCGTCGTGCTCGAACAGGAGATTGATCAACTGCGCCGCCGCCTCGCCGATGCGCCAAAGCGCCAACGCGCACTCGAGGAGCGCCTGTTGGAGACCAAGGGCCAACTCGCCCAGGCGGTGTCACAGAACGAGAAGTTGAGCTACACCCTGCGCGAGGCCCGCGAGCACATCTCGTCGTTGCGCGACGAGGTCGACAAGCTGACGCAGCCGCCATCGGCGTACGGCGTGATCGTCGGCAAGAACGACGACGGCACCGTCGACGTACTGACGAGCGGGCGCAAGATGCGCGTCGGGCTGCATCCCGACATCGACCACGAACAGTTGCCCCGTGGATCCGAGGTCGTGCTCAACGAAAGCTTCAACGTGGTGCAGGCCCGCCAACCGGAGGTCACGGGCGAGGTCGTGTCGATCAAGGAACTGCTCGACGACGGCGTTCGGGCACTGATCGTGGGTCGCGCCGACGAGGAGCGGGTCTGCGAGCTCGCCGACTCGTTGCGTGGGGTGCACCTTCGCAGCGGCGACACGATGCGACTCGACCCTCGCACCAACATGCTGTTGGAGAAGCTGCCTCGACCGGAGGTGGAGGATCTGCTGTTGGAGGAAGTTCCCGACATCTCCTACAGCGACATCGGCGGCCTCGACAGTCAGATCGAGCAGATCGCCGACGCTGTCGAGTTGCCGTTCCTGTACCACGACCTCTTCGCGGAGCACCAACTCCCGGCGCCGAAGGGCATCTTGTTGTACGGCCCGCCCGGTTGTGGCAAGACGCTGATCGCCAAGGCCGTCGCCAACTCGTTGGCCAAGAAGGTCGCCGACAAAACGGGTGGAGAGAAGGGTCGTAGCTACTTCATCAACATCAAGGGCCCGGAGCTGCTGAACAAGTACGTCGGTGAGACCGAGCGCCAGATCCGGCTGGTGTTCCAGCGTGCCCGGGAGAAGAGCGAAGAGGGCTGGCCCGTCATCGTGTTCTTCGACGAGATGGACTCGATGTTCCGTACCCGTGGCTCGGGGATCAGCAGCGACATGGAGTCCACGATCGTGCCGCAGTTGCTGGCCGAGATCGACGGCGTCGAAGGGCTGCGTAACGTGATCGTGATCGGGGCGACCAACCGCGAGGACCTCATCGATCCGGCGATCCTTCGACCGGGTCGTCTCGACGTGAAGATCAAGATCGAACGCCCGAACGACGTCGCGGCTCGCCAGATCTTCGCCCGCTACCTGACCGACGAGATCCCGATCGCGCCGCACGAGAAGGTCCCCGACATGATCGTTCGGACGGTCGAAGAGATGTACCGAAGCGACGAGGCCAATCAGTTCCTGGAGGTCACCTACCAGAACGGCGACAAGGAGATCCTGTACTACAAGGACTTCTCGTCGGGCGCCATGATCGAGAACATCGTTCGCCGTGCCAAGAAGCTGGCGATCAAGCGGGTCATCGCCGGGGGAGCACGCGGTGTGTCGACCCAGGACCTGCTCGACTCGATCAAGCAGGAGTACAAGGAACACGAGGACCTGCCGAACACGACGAACCCCGACGACTGGGCCAAGATCAGCGGGAAGAAGGGCGAACGCATCGTGTTCATCCGCACGCTCGTCAAGGGTCGCGCCGAAGCCGACCGCGAGGGTGGCCGGGCGATCGAGCGAGTCGGTACCGGTCAATACCTTTAGGTGTCACGATGGCAATCTTGGTGCAGATCAGCGACAGCCACCTGCGGGAAGCCCCGCACACCCCGGTCGACAAGGATCCCGACGCGTCGTTGTCGGCGACCGTTGCCGCGGTGCGCGACATCCATGCTGACCTCGTCGTGCTGACGGGTGACCTCGCCGACGACGGCACGATTGCCGCGTTGTCGCGAGTTCGGGATCTCGTGGACCAACTCGCCACGCCGTGCGTGGCCGTCGCCGGAAATCACGACGACCGTGCCCATGTGCTCGCGGTCTTCGGTTCGACCGACACGGTCGACCTGGGCGCGTGGCGGCTGCTGGCCGTCGAATCCGTCATTCCCGGCAAGGACCACGGCGCGGTCGACGTCGCGGCGTTGATCGGCCGGCTCGACCGGCTCGATGACCGCCCGACGCTGCTCGCCATCCACCACCCGCCCACGTCGCCGAGCACGCACCCCATGTTCCAGCTGATCGGCGCCGAGCAGATGCTGACCGAGCTGCGAGCCCGCCCCCACGTCCGCGCGGTGGTCAGCGGTCATCTGCACCAGGCGTTCGACCGTCTCGACGGGGATCTGCGGGTCTGCGGCGCTCCTTCGTCCTACTACGCCATCGAGCACGACGGCAACGACTTCCGGTTCAACGCCGACGGCATCGTTGGTGCACAGGTATTGACACTCGGGGACGACGGGTCATTTTCGTGTGAGCGAGTCGCACGCTCGTTAGGGTGCTGACATGGCAATCCCAAAGGTCTGTGGGATCGAGACCGAGTACGGGATCATGGTCCGCGGGGCCGATAGCAACCCGGTGACCGCGTCGTCACTGCTGATCAATTCGTACCTCGCGGTCAACTACCGCAAGGTCGGCTGGGACTTCGAGGACGAGCATCCCGGTCACGACGCCCGCGGGTTCGCCGTCGACGATCTGCTGGCACCCGACATCGAGACCAACCTCGTCAACTCGGTGCTGACCAACGGTGCCCGCTACTACGTGGATCACGCGCACCCCGAGATCAGCACCCCGGAGTGCCTGACCGCGCTCGAGGTGGTGCGCTACGACCGGGCAGCAGAGGAGATCATTCGCGAGAGCATGGTCACGGCGAGGAGTCACCTCCCCGATGGCGCCGAGATCTTGTGCCACAAGAACAACTCCGACGGCAAGGGCAACAGCTACGGCTGCCATGAGAACTACCTGTTGGCCCGGTCCGTCCCGTTCGGTCGGATCGTCTCGCAGGTGACGGCACATTTCGTCACTCGCCAGATCGTGATCGGTGCCGGCAAGGTGGGTTGCGAACTACCGGGCATGTCTGCTGACGACGTGCCGTATCAGATCAGCCAACGAGCCGACTTCTTCGAGGAGGAAGTCGGCTTGGAGACCACGTTGAAGCGGCCGATCGTCAACACGCGCGACGAACCGCACTGCGACGCCAGCAAGTACCGCCGCCTGCACGTGATCGTCGGCGACGCCAACATGAGCGAGGTAGCGACCTATCTGAAGGTCGGCGCAACGGCGATCGTGCTGGCGATGATCGAAGACGATGCGTTGGGCGATGATTGGCAGCTGGCCAACCCTGTTGCCGCGATTCGTCAGATCAGCCAAGACCCCACGTTGCAGCGAACGGTGCTGCTGCGCAGCGGCCGCCGCGCCACGGCGGTCGAGGTGCAGTGGGGAATGCTCGAGCGTGCACGCAAGTACGAGCGCTCGCACGGGTTCGCCGTGATCGGCGAATCGGTCGGCGCCGATGTGCTGGCGAGGTGGGAGGCGGTGCTCACTGGATTGGAGAGTGATCGATCGACCGTCGCCGATGTCGTCGACTGGGTCGCCAAGCAACGATTGATCGAGGGCTACGCCGAACGGCACAGCTTGAAGGTCACCGATGCCAGGCTGAAGGCACTCGACCTGCAGTACCACGATCTGCGTCCCGAGAAGTGCCTGGCGCAACGCGTCGGCCTCCAGACACTGATCAGCGATGCTGACATTGCCACCGCCAAGACCGAACCCCCGACCACCACGCGGGCCTACTTTCGCGGGCGGTGCCTGGCCAAGTGGCCGGCCGACATCGTCGCTGCGAACTGGGACAGCCTGGTCTTCGACATCGGTCGGGATCCGCTGCGTCGGGTCCCGATGATGGAACCATTGCGTGGGACGGCCGAGCATGTCGCTAGGTTGATCGACGAGAGCAACACCCCTGCCGAGCTGCTCGCCCGGTTAGGGGCATAGGGTTCGAACGGAGGAGATCATGGCTGAACGCACCCAGAAGCAAAAACCGGCACCCAGTCGCACCGAAGAGACCGTCGAGGAAGCTCCGGCAACGTCGGCGTCCGGTGACAAATTGAAGGCAGAACTCGACGATCTGCTCGACGAGATCGACGGTGTGCTCGAGACCAACGCTGAGGACTTCGTCAAGTCGTACGTGCAAAAGGGTGGCCAGTAACCACCATGGCGATGCCGTTCTTCACGCCGGGCCACGATCCCGGCTCGAACTTCCCTGAACTGCTGCGCCGGATCGGCTTGGGCACCGACGCGGTCAGCGTCGGTGATCAGGTCGTTCCCCACGCAACGACATGCGTCGCGATGCGTTATGTCGACGGTGTGGTCATGGCCGGCGACCGTCGTGCGACCAGCGGCAACTTGATCAGCCATCGTGGCATGGAGAAGGTCGTGCAGGCCGATCACTTCAGCGGTGTTGCGATCGCCGGCGCAGCAGGCCCGGCGATGGAGATGATCAAGCTGTTCCAGTTGCAGCTCGAGCACTACGAGAAGGTAGAAGGCTCGTTCCTGAGCCTCGAGGGCAAAGCCAACCAGCTGTCGATGATGGTGCGTGGCAACCTGCCGGCGGCCATGCAGGGCATGGTCGTGGTGCCCATCTTCGCCGGCTACGACGTGCGGCGGCGCACTGGCCGGCTGTTCACCTACGACGTCACCGGTGGCCGCTACGAAGAGCAGGACTACGTCGCCACGGGTTCAGGCAGCCTGCACGCCGGCACGGTCATCAAGATCGGATATCGCGAGGCGATGTCATCCGACGACGCCATCGCATTGGCCTGCAAGGGGCTGTGGGAAGCTGCCGACGCGGACTCCGCAACCGGTGGTCCCGACGCGCTGCGCGGGATCTATCCGATCGTGGCCACGATCACAGCGCAGGGCTGGACACGGGTCACCGACGATCGGCTGGCAACGGTGTTCGAGGAGATTGCCACGGAGGTGAGAGCCCGATGACGATGCCGTACTACGTCGCGCCCGAACAGATCATGAAGGACCGCGCGGACTATGCCCGCAAGGGGATTGCCCGTGGTCGGGCAATGGTCGCCGTGCGGTGCGCCGACGGCATCGCGTTGGTCGCCGAGAACCCCTCGAACACGCTGCGCAAGGTCAGCGAGATCTACGACCGCATCGCATTCGCCGGCGTGGGCAAGTACAACGAGTTCGACCAGCTCCGTGTTGCCGGGGTGCGCGCGGCCGATCTCAAGGGCTACCAGTATTCGCGTGACGACGTCGATGCTCGCGGTCTCGCCAATCAATACGCCCAGATCCTCGGACAGGTGTTCACCCACGAGATGAAGCCGATGGAGGTCGAGATCCTCGTCGCTGAAGTCGGCCACGGCGACGACGACTATCAGCTGTTCCACATCCTGTACGACGGCACGGTGATGGACGAGCGACGCTTCAGCGTGCTCGGCGGCGACGCAGAAGCCATCGCCGGTCGCCTCGACGAGTCGTATGTCGACACCTTGACACTCGCCGAAGCCATCACCGCCGGAACCGCAGCGTTGCGCGGCGCCGATCGCACGCTGGGAGCCGACGACCTCGAGGTCGCGGTGCTGGCCCGCTCGAACGGGCGTCGATGCTTCCAACGGATGACCGACGCCGAGGTCGCCGAGATCCTGGGGAGCTAGAGCACCATGGCCAAGTCCGTCGATCTCAACAGCGATGTCGGCGAGGGCTACGGGGCGTGGCCGGGAGGCCCCGACCGGGAGCTGATGAAGATCATCACCTCGGCCAACATCGCTTGCGGCTTCCACGCCGGCGATCCGTCGATCATGCGTCGCACATGCGACTTGGCGGTCGAGAACCACGTCGCGATCGGCGCGCATGTCAGTTACCCCGACCTCGCTGGCTTCGGTCGCCGATTCATCGACATGAAACCCGATGAACTGGCAGACGCGGTTGTCTACCAACTCGGCGCGCTCGAGGCGTGCGCACGAGTTGCCGGGTCGGCGATCACCTACGTGAAGCCGCACGGCGCGCTGTACAACACCATCGTCCGTCACCAGGCCCAAGCCGACGCCGTCGCCGGTGCGGTGAAGCAGTACGACGCAACGCTGCCGCTTCTCGGCTTGCCCGGCACCGACAGCGCGATCGAGCGCGCCTCGGCCGCACACGGCCTGACGTTCCTGTTCGAAGGCTTTGCCGATCGCGGGTATGCGCCAGACGGCACGCTGATCCCGCGCGGCCAGCCCGGCGCGCTGTTGACCGACGAAGATGCCGCTGTCGCGCAGGCAGTCGCGGTGGCCGACCGGGGGATCATCTCGATCTGCCTCCACAGCGATACTCCTGGTGCCGCGACGCTTGGCGCTGCGGTCGCCGTGGGTTTGCTCCAGGCGGGCTACGAATTGCGGCCATTCACCCGATGAGGGTGCTCCCGTTCGGGCCGGGCGCGGTCCTTGCCGAATACGACTCGTTGGCAGAGGTGATGGCGGTCGACGACGCATTGCGCTCATCGGGTCTCGGCGGAATCGAAGACATCGTCCCGGCGGCGCGGACCGTGATGGTCATGTTCCGACAGGTCGACCGGGTAGCCCTCGATGTGCTCCTCGTGCCGACCGCCGGCGACCCGCGCCCGCAGGGACCCGTGGTCGAGATCCCGGTGGTGTACGACGGCCCCGACCTCGACGAGGTCGCCGAGGCGACCGACCTGACGACCGACGAGATCATCGAGATCCATTCGTCGCAGATCTACTCGGCGGCGTTCTTGGGGTTCACGCCGGGGTGGGCATACCTGGTCGGCCTCGCACCCGCGCTGCGGGTGCCTCGTCGCTCGACGCCGCGTACATCGGTCACGGCCGGCTCGGTCGCGATCGCCAACGAGTTCACGGGCGTCTACCCAACGATCAGCCCCGGCGGATGGCATCTGCTCGGCCACACCGACGAGCGGATGTTCGACGTGAACCGCGACAAGCCTGCGCTGGTGATGGCCGGCGATCGCGTGCGATTCGTGCGCTCATGATCGAGATCGTCAACCCGGGAATCGGTAGCTCGTTCCAGGACCTCGGCCGGGTGGGGCTGTCGCATCTCGGTGTCGGTCGCAGCGGTGCCGCAGACCGTCCGTCACACGGCTTGGCCAATCGTCTGGTGGGCAACGAGGAGTCCGAGGCGACCATCGAGAGTTGCGGCGGTCTCAGCGTGCGGTTGCACCAGCCGGCGGTCGTCGCCGTGACCGGGGCCCATGGGGTGGTCGATGTGCGTCATGGCCGGCCGATGGCGGTCAACGGTGTCGAGCACCTTCCGGCCGGCGCCGAGATCACGCTGCGGGCGCCCGATTCGGGAATGCGGTACTACGTTGCGTTTCGGGGTGGCCTCACGATCGCGCCGGTGCTGGGTTCGCGCAGCTTCGACACGTTGGCCGGACTCGGGCCTCAGCTGACAGCGGGGCTTCGGATCGGCATCGGCCCCGACCCGAAGACGCCGATCACCACCGATCTGGGCGTGCGCCCGCCGTTGACGACCGAGATCCACTTCTCCGAGGGTCCACGTCGCGACTGGTTCACATCCGAGGCCTGGGGCATCTTGACGTCCCAGTCCTTCGTCGTGAGCCCGTCGGGGAATCGGGTGGGCGCTCGCCTCCGTGGCACCCCACTGGAGCGGGTGGCGATCCGTGAACTGCTCAGCGAAGGGCTGGTCGAAGGGGCGATCCAGGTGCCGCCCGACGGTCAGCCGATCGTGATGCTCGCCGATCATCCGGTGACCGGTGGCTACCCGGTGATCGCTGTCGTGGCGCCGTATCACGTGCCCTCCGTCGCCCAAGCCCGACCCGGCACCGCGTTGCGATTTCGTCATGTGGCCGGATAGGCGAGCAATCTGCGCCGCATCGCGCTACGTTGCGCACATGGAGCGCCGCATCTACGGCCTCGAGAACGAATACGGCGTCACCTGCACGTTGCGCGGTCAACGCCGGTTGAGTCCCGACGAGGTCGCCCGCTACCTGTTCCGTCG
This sequence comes from Ilumatobacteraceae bacterium, assembly GCA_039931555.1. GTDB lineage: Bacteria > Actinomycetota > Acidimicrobiia > Acidimicrobiales > Ilumatobacteraceae > JAENVT01. The sequence continues at coordinate 43,711 of JBDTRP010000041.1, forward strand.
GGTGGTGTCGTGGGGCCGAAGCAGCAACGTGTTCCTGCAGAACGGTGCCCGGTTGTACCTCGACGTCGGTTCGCACCCCGAGTACGCCACGCCGGAATGTGACTCGCTGTACGACCTCGTCGTCCACGACAAAGCCGGTGAGCGGATTCTCGAGAGCCTTTTGGTCTCTGCCGAGCAGCGGCTCCGCGAGGAGGGCATCCGCGGCACGATCTATCTGTTCAAGAACAACACCGATTCGGCGGGCAACAGCTACGGCTGCCACGAGAACTACCTCACGAGGCGCGCCGACGACCTCGGTCACTACGCCGAGGTGCTGATCCCGTTCCTCGTCAGCCGGCAGATCTTCACCGGGTCGGGCAAGGTCTTGCAGACCGCGCGCGGCCCGATGTACTCGATCGCTCAACGCGCCGAGCACATCTGGGAAGGCGTGAGCTCGGCAACGACTCGCAGTCGACCGATCATCAACACCCGAGACGAGCCCCACGCCGACGCCGAGCGGTATCGCCGGTTGCACGTCATCGTCGGTGATTCCAACATGAGCGAGTACACGACCTTCGTCAAGGTCGGCTCGGCCGCGTGCATGCTGCGCATGCTCGAGGATCCGTCCGTCGTGCTGCGCGACATGACTCTGGAGAACCCGATTCGGGCCATCCGCGACATCAGCCACGACATGACCTGCCGGCGCAAGGTGCGCCTGGCCAATGGACGCGAGGTCAGCGCCCTCGATATACAGCGCGAGTACCTCGATCGGGCGCATCGGTATGCCGACACCAAGGGATTCCCACCGCTCGAACAGCGTGCCTTGGAGATGTGGGAGCACTGCATCACCACGATCGAAAATGATCCGCTGAAGCTCGACCGCGAGGTGGACTGGGTCATCAAGTACCGGTTGCTCGACGCCTTCCGCACTCGCCACGAACTGCCGCTCGGCCACCCCCGGGTGCAGCTGCTGGATCTCCAGTACCACGACATCTCGCGTGAGCGCAGCCCGTTCTACAAGTTGCAGGACCGGGGTATGGTCGAGCGGATGTGCGTCGATGCCGACATCGATGCTGCTGTCGACATCCCTCCGCAGACCACACGGGCCCGACTGCGCGGCGAGTTCATCAAGCGCGCCAAGGAACGCAAGCGGGATTACACCGTCGACTGGGTGCATCTCAAGCTCAACGACCAGGCGCAGCGCACAGTGTTGTGCAAGGACCCGTTCAAGAGCCGCGACGAGCGGGTCGAGAAGCTGATCGCCTCTCTGTGACGCCTGCCCTCGCAACGACCGAACCGCCCGCTAGCGTGGGACTCGATGGCCACTGAGGACCCACGGGCAACCGTCGTTGACCCGGATCCCGACCTCTCGGTCGAGGACGAATACGACGATGTGACCGACCCTGACTCGCCGTCGCATCAAAACAGTGACGGCAAGCGCAAGCGGTCGGGCCTGGCCGAGTGGATCATCGTCGTCGTCGTCGCCATCAGTTCGGCACTCCTGGTTCGAGCCTATGTGCTCCAGCAGTTCGCCGTCGAGGGCACCTCGATGCTCAACACGCTGCACCCCAGCGACCGGGTGCTGGTCAACAAGCTGAGCTACCACCTGCACGACCCGCGCCGGGGTGACGTCGTGGTGTTGAAGCGCATCGAGAGCAACGCTCAAGAGCGTGACCTCATCAAGCGAGTTGTCGGCCTGCCCGGTGAGACGATCGAGTACCGCGACTGCCAGCTGTTCATCAACGGCTCGTTGGTCAAAGAGCCGTATCTCGATCCGCAGATCGTTGCGCCCAACCGGTGTGGCGCAGACCAACCGGCGGTGCAGGTCCAACCGAAGCATGTTTTCGTGATGGGCGACAACCGTGGTGGATCGCTCGACAGTCGCGACGCCAGCGTGAGCCAGATCGCGTACAGCAACCTCATCGGTCGCGCCTTCGTGGTCATGTGGCCCTTCGCCGACTGGCAGTGGTTGTAACGCGGCACCGGGCCCTACATGACCGGTGATGAGTGGTGGACGCAAGCGGTAGAGCAGTTCGGCCTCGATGCACCAATCGGGCCGACGGGCGACCAGCCTCCGTCGACGGGGGAGAGCATTCACAACACGGGCACGACGCCGACGGTCACGTCATCTGCGCGTCGCCGCCGACACGTTGCCATCGATTGGCTGGTCATCGCCGCGGTCGCCCTGGCCGCGGCGTTCCTCTTGCGAGCATTCGTGGTTCAGCAGTTCGCTGTCGACGGTCAGTCGATGCTCGGGACGTTGCATTCCGGCGACCGGGTCATCGTCAACAAGCTGAGCTACGACATGCATGATCCCCGCCACGGCGACATCGTGGTGCTGAAAGATGCGAAGGCAACCCTGGAGGTCCGCGATCTGATCAAGCGAGTGATCGCCCTGCCGGGCGAGACCATCGAGTACCGCGAGTGTCAGTTGTTCATCGACGGCGAGCGCATGACCGAGCCATACCTCGACCCGGTCCTCGTCGGTGCCGACCATTGCGGCCAATCGCAAACGCCGGTCGAGGTCGAACCCGGGCACGTGTTCGTGATGGGCGACAACCGGGCTGCGTCGCTCGACAGCCGAATGCCGGCCATCGGCCAGATCGCCTACGACCACCTGATCGGACGAGCCTTCGTCGTCGTCTGGCCGACCGCGGACTGGCGCTGGCTGTAAGGACTGGCGGAACTATCGCAGGGGTGGAAGGGGGCCGATCTCGGCGTGGTAGACGTCGATCATGCGGTCGACCCAGTCGCTGTACACGCCGTCGAGACCCATGCGCAGTCCGGACTGCAAGATGTGCGGCTCCTGCATGTCCCATCCGAATGCCGCCCGCTCGAAGCGGTGGAAGAGGGCCACCATCCCGCCGTTCCAGTCGGAGTGGTGCAGGTTGACGGCATCGATGCCCTGCTGTCGCAAGGTTGCGGCCCGGCGCTCGGGCCCCTCCTTCATGCTCGACAGGCGCGTCGAGTCGACCAACTTCACACCTTGGCCGCGCAGCGGGATGAGGGTTTCCCATTTCGGCGCGCACAGCCACAGTCGCTCGACCATCGCCGGGGCGGCCTCGGCAACGACGTCGATCACGACCTGGCCACTGGCTGCATCTTTGAGGTCCAGCGACAGTTGGAAGTTGCTGCCGCAGTGATCGATCAGTTCGGCGAGCGACGGGATGTGATCGGGAAGCGCCGCCCGCGCCGTCTCGCCGATCGTGCGCGTGCGACCGAACGACCGCCTGACCACACCGTCGTGGTCGAGCACCGGGATGCCGTCTGCGGTGACCCACACGTCGCTCTCCAGCCCGTTGGCGCCCAGCTTCAGTGCCAGTTCGAAACCGGGGAGCGTGTTCTCGGGTGCATGGGCCCGGGCACCGCGGTGCCCGAACGCAATGGGCTCGTCCAGAAGCGATGGAAGGCGTTGCTGCACCACTGAATGATGGCACGGTGCAGTTCTGATCGCAGGTCCAGCTCGTAGACTCCCCGGCGATGTTCAATCTCAGCGGGAGCGAAATCGTTTTTCTGCTGTTGATCGCGCTCATCGTGCTCGGGCCGGAGAAGCTGCCCGAGGCCGTCCGCAAGTTCGGGAAGGCGTACGCCGAGATCAAGAAGATGTCGAGCGGGTTCCAGAGCGAGCTGAAATCGGCCCTCGACGAGCCGATGCGCGAGATGCGCGAGACCGCCGATGCGTTCAAGAAGGCGGTCAGCTTCGAATTCGACGACAACGGTGGAGTGATCCTCCACGACAGTTCGCCCGATGCAACGACGTCCGTCGCTGAGCCGGTCGCTGAAGGTGAAGCTGCGCCGAACGCCGTTGATGCCGCACCGGCCGAACCAGAACCGGCCGAACCAGAACCGGCCGAGACCGCCACGGCCAGCAACGAACCGCCGCTCGTCCGTCCGCCCGGCCCGACGTTCCACTCCGCAGCTCCGCAGCCCAAGGTCGTCGAGGCTGTCGAGGAGACCACTTCCGAATGAAGTTGTCGTTGAAACGAAGCGGACGGCCGAAGGTGGCGTCCCCCGAAGATCGGATGACGCTCACCGAGCATCTCGCCGAGTTGCGCTCGCGCATCATCCGCTCGCTGTTAGCTGTCGTGATCGGCATCATCGTGATGCTGGCGTTCTACGACCAGGTGCTCGATTTCCTGCGTCGGCCCTACGAAGCGCTCTGCAAGCAGAAGCCCAAGCTGACCTGCGAGCTGCAGTTCATCGGGCCACTGGAGGGCTTCACCACGCGGCTGTCGATCTGCACGTACGGCGGCATCGTGCTGGCGCTGCCGATCATCATGTGGCAGATCTGGCGGTTCATCGTCCCGGCGCTGCACACCAAGGAGAAGAAGTACGCGATCCCGTTCATCATGTCGTCGGTCGTGCTGTTCGCGATGGGTGCAGCCGTCGCCTACTGGACGCTGACGCCGGCTCTCGATTTCTTGATCTCGTGGTCGGGCAGCGGCGTCAAGGCCAACTTCCAGGTCAGCAAGTACGTCAGCCTGGTCGGCCTGATGATCGCGGTGTTCGGCATCACGTTCGAGTTCCCGGTCCTGCTCGTGTTCTTGCAACTGGTCGGTGTGCTCACGCCGCAAACATTGATGAAGCAGTGGCGGTATTCCACGGTGATCATCTTCGTGATCGCGGCCGTCATCACCCCCAGCGGCGATCCGTACTCGATGATGGCTCTGGCCATGCCGATGGTGATCTTCTACGTCGTGTCGATCGTGATCGGCGTGGTCGTGCAGCGACGCAAGCGCGCCAACCAAGCGGCCGCCAACTGACACGATGAGGTCGTGAACGCGCGTCGGGCCGAGCTGGTTGCCCACTACGGCTTCCCACTGGACGACTTCCAACTCCGTGCCCTCGACGCCCTCGACGCCGGGCAATCCGTGCTCGTCGCCGCGCCGACAGGAAGTGGCAAGACCGTTGTGGCCGAGTACGCCATCGACGTTGCGATCGGTGACGGCCACCGGGCGTTCTACACCGCGCCGATCAAGGCGCTGTCGAACCAGAAGTATCACGATCTGGTTGCCCGCCTCGGCCCACAGAACGTCGGGTTGCTGACCGGTGACAACACGATCAACGGCGATGCGCCGGTGGTCGTGATGACAACCGAAGTGTTGCGCAACATGATCTACGCGCGCAGCGCTGCGCTCGATCGGTTGGCGGTGGTCGTGCTCGACGAGGTGCACTTCCTGCAAGACACGTACCGGGGTCCGGTGTGGGAGGAGGTGATCATCCACCTGCCCACGCGGGTGCGCCTGGTGTGCTTGTCGGCGACCGTCAGCAATGCAGCCGAGCTGGCCGAATGGATCTCCACGGTGCGCGGGCCGACCACGGCGATCGTCGAGGACCGTCGGCCGGTCAAGCTCGACAACCTGTACCTGATCGGTGACAAGACACACGATCGCATGCACCTGCTGCCCACGTTGGTGAACGGCCGCATGAATGGTGACGCGGCGCGCCTCGATGAGGAGGCGGCCCGGAGCGCCAAGGGCAGCCGGCCTCGAAAGGGAGCGGCGCAGGCGAGGCGGCGCTTGTTCACGCCATCGCGACTCGAGGTGGTCGACCTCCTCGAACAGCACCGGATGCTGCCGGCGATCCACTTCATCTTCAGCCGGAACCAGTGCGACGAGGCGGCCAGAACGGTGATGGCTGCCGGGACCCGGTTGACCACCGGCACGGAACGGGATCGCATTCGCGAGATCGTCGACGCCCGGTTGGGCGCGATCGACCCGGCCGACCTCGCCGTGCTGGGTTTCAGCACCTTTCTCGGTCAGCTCGAAGCCGGTGTCGCCGCCCATCATGCGGGCATGGTGCCGCCGTTCAAGGAAGTGGTCGAGGCGTGTTTCGTCGAGGGCCTGGTCAAGGTCGTCTTCGCCACCGAGACGCTGGCGGTCGGCATCAACATGCCCGCCAAGACCGTGGTCATCGAGAAGCTGACCAAGTTCACCGGCGACCATCACGCCTTCCTGACGCCGGGGGAGTACACCCAGCTGACAGGGCGGGCCGGAAGAAGGGGAATGGACGACCTTGGCTACGCCGTGGTCTTGTGGAGCCCGTTCGTGCCGTTCGATCAGGTGGCCGCACTGGCCAGCAGCCGTACCTTTCATCTCAATTCGGCGTTCCGGCCGACGTACAACATGGCAGCCAACCTCGTTCGCTCGTACACCAGCGAGCGAGCACACCACCTGCTCAACTTGTCGTTCGCCCAGTATCAAGCGGACGGCGACGTCGTGCGCATCGAGGCCCGGCTCGACCGCCGGCAGACCCACCTGGCCGACCTGCTCGAGCGAGCGCGCAGCCCTTTCGGCGACATCGACGAGTACCGCAAGGAGATGAAGGGGTTCACGCCTGCGGTGCCCGGCGGTGCGGTCGGCCGCGACGATCTGGTGTCGCTGGCGATGATGAAGCTGCGACCGGGCGACGTGATCTACGCCGAGAAGGCTCGATACGCCGGTCGTGTGGCCGTGCTGACCAGCGCGCACCGAAAGGGTGGCATGCGCCTGACCGGATTGACCGCTCGCCGCGACGTGGTGATGCTGACGGCAGTTGACTTCGACGAGCCACCGCGCGCGCTCGGCAAGATCGAGTTGCCCGCCGACTACGCGCCGAACCGCCACGACTTCCAGAAGGAGGTCGTCCACAGGCTGGAGCTCGCCACCCTGGCTCCGCACTCCAAGCGCGCCCGTCGTGCCGTCGAGGTGTCGGGCGATGGATCGCACCCGGTAGAGGCCGACCCCGAGCTCGACGACCGCCTCAAGGCGGCGGCGCAGGCCGAACGTGTGGCGCGAGAAGTCGAGGAGTTGCGCACACGCGTGCGCACCCGCAGCCAATCAGTAGCCCGCGACTTCGACCGCGTGCTGCGGGTGCTGGAGAACTGGGGCTACGTCGACGGCTGGGCCCTGACGGATGCCGGCAAGATCCTCGCCAGGACGTTTCACGAGTGTGACCTGTTGATCGCGGAATGCCTGCGACAGGGCCTGCTCGATGATCTCGAACCTGCTTCGCTGGCCGGCCTGGTCTCGGTCTTCGTCTATGAGCACCGCAGCCCCGAGCCCCCGCCGACAGCTTGGTTCCCATCGCCGACGGTTCGCAAGCGCTGGCAGCGGATCGCCGAGATCAGCTACGAGCTCGAAGAGATCGAGGAAGAGGCGGGGTTGTCGGTGCATCGGCCGCCCGATGCCACCTTCGTCGCGGTGGCATTCGCCTGGGCGGCCGGGGAGGGATTCGCCGAGGTCGTCGAGGCCGAAGAGCTCTCCGGTGGCGACTTCGTGCGCACGATGAAGCAACTGATCGACGTGCTGCGGCAACTGGCGCTCGTCGCGCCGGAGCGCGCGACCCGACGTTGTGCCGAACAAGCTGCCGATCAACTCTTCCGCGGGGTGGTGGCTGCTTCCAGCGCAGTCGAGTCACCCGACGAGGAGCCCGACGCCACCAACATCGGCGAACCTGGCGATGACGATCCGCAAAGGTGAGCCGTGGGGAGAGCCGGCGGAATGTCCGCCCGACGTCAGGGTGGTCTCGACCGACCGCGACCTGCGCGACTGGGTGATCTGGCATCGCACGCGCGACCAACCCGTACGCCCGATCGGGGTGTCCGGCGGAGACATGGCACGCACATGTGGCGGAGCGAGCGGCACACATCTGCTCTCGGTGAAGGTGGAGGTCGACGCGATGCGTGTGACCCTCGACGACCGTGCACCGACGTGGGGAGTGGCCCACGTCGTTGCGCGCCGCGAATGGTGGCGTGGCGATGTCGCCATGGTGATGAACGCCCAGTTCTACGGACCGTACGACGTGGCCCCCCGCTCGCATCCCAATGACGGCAAGCTCGATGTCGTCCGCATCGACACGGCAATGAGCCTTCGAGTACGCCTACAGGTGCGACAACGCGCCCGCACGGGCACGCACCTTCCCCACCCGCACGTCGGATCGCGATCGCTCGCCGAGGTCGACCTGACGTTCGAACGTCCGATGGTCGTGTGGATCGATGGGGTTCGCTGTGGCACTGCCCTCCGTGTGCAGGTCGATGCCGAGCCGGACGCCTACACCGCCTACGTCTGAGTCGGAGGTGCCCGTCGAGTGCGCCGGGACTATGGTCGAACGCCATGCAGTCATGGATCCTCGACGAATCGCCCGGCGCCTACCGATGGGGGTCGATCGAGCTTCCTGAGTTGGCCGCGGACGACGTGGCAATCCGCGTCGTTGCCAGTGCGCTCAACCACATGGACCTGTGGGTCACCCGTGGTGCGCCCAAGCCGCCGCTGCCACACGTGCCCGGTTGCGATGTCGTAGGGATCGTCTCGGCCATCGGCCCAGCGGTCACCACGGTGGCAGTTGGTGACGAGGTGGTCGTCAATCCCGGGGTCTCGTCGGTTGCCGACATCGAGGCTTGGGGCAACGACAGCCCGATGGGCTCCAGCCTCATGATCTATGGCGAGCATTGTTGGGGTGGGCACGCCGAGACGGCGATCGCCCCCGAGCGCAACGTCCGCAAGCGGCCATCGACTCGTTCTTGGGAGGAATGTGCAGCGTTCCCGCTCGCATACCTCACTGCCTACCGGATGCTGCGCCGTGCCCGCCTGCAGTCGGGCGACACCTTGTTGGTGGTCGGGATCGGCTCGGGTGTGTCGTGCGCCGCTCTGGCCATGGGAACGATGATGGGTGCACGCGTCGAGGTCACGAGCCGCAGCGAGCAGAAGCAGGCCCAGGCCCTCGAGATGGGCGCCGCAGCGGCGCACGACAGCGCCGCGGCGAAGTGGGCGGTCGAAGCCGATGTGGTGGTCGAGAGCGTCGGCCCGGCCACGTGGGACCAATCGGTGCGGGCACTCAAGCCGGGCGGGCGCATGGTGGTGTGCGGCAGCACGTCGGGCCCCAAGGTCGAGCTCACGCTGCCGAGGCTGTTCTTCAAGCAGTTCGAGATCATCGGCTCGACGATGGGCAGCTATCAGGAGTTCGACGAGGTCCTCGCTCTGGTCGACCGCGGGCTCCCGATCACGATCGATCGGTCGTACCCGCTGGCGGACTACCAGGAGGCGTTGGCTCGTCTCGAGCGTGGCGAGCAGCTGGGCAAGATCGTACTGACCCACGAGGGAGGCTGACATGGATGTCGAAGCACTGAAGGTCGCCGTGTGCGCAGAGGTCGATCGGCATGCCGACCAGCTCCTACACGCCAGCCACGAGATCCACGCGCATCCCGAATTGAACTTCGAGGAGCACTTCGCTCACGACTTGCTCGTCGACCAGCTCCGCTCCGCCGGCCTCGATACCACGGCCCACGCCTATGGCGTCGACACGGCGTTCGAGGCATCGGCGGGCCGGCAGGGCTTCAACGTGGCCGTGCTGTGCGAGTACGACGCGTTGCCCGGTATCGGACACGCATGCGGTCACAACGTGATTGCCACCGCAGGCCTCGGCGCAGGGCTGGCAGCGGCAGCGGTCGCCGAGCAGGCCGGCGGCAGGTTGCGGATCATGGGGACACCCGCTGAGGAAGGCGGCGGTGGCAAGATCGCGTTGGCCCGGCGTGGAGCGTTCGAGCAGGTCGGTGCAGCGATGATGGTGCACCCTGCAGACGCTGACCTGATCTCGATGGACACGATTGCGTTGCAGGAGCTGCAGGTGCAGATCCACGGAAAGGCGGCACACGCCGCTGCGGCGCCGTGGGAGGGTCGCAACGCCCTCGACGCTGCGGTGCTCGGCTACATGAACGTCGCGGCCATGCGCCAGCACATCCGGCCAACCGAACGCATCCACGGGATCATCACCAAAGGCGGCGACAAGGCCAACATCGTTCCGGCCGAGACGGCGATGGAATGGATCGTGCGGTCGGCCACCATCGAGTCGCTGCAACCATTGAAGCAACGGGTGCTGACCTCGCTGGAGGCCGCGGCGAGCGCGTGCGCGTGCTCGATCGATCATGAATGGCACGACCACACCTACGCCGACATGATCGACAACGGGCCGATGGTCGCCGCCTACGTCACCAACGCAGCTCGCCTCGGGCGCACCGTGGTCGATCCGGCGTCCGTCGGGCGACGGGTCGTCGGCAGCACCGACATGGGCAACATCAGCTACCTGGTGCCCTCGATCCACCCGATGATCAAGGTCGCCGGCGACGGCGTGGCAATCCACACGCTGGAGTTCGCCGAGTGGGCCCGCTCGCCCGATGGCGACAAGGCGGTGCTCGACGGCGCCAAGGCGATGGCGATGACAATCGTCGACCTGTGGACATCCGCCGATCTCCGCGAAGCGACAACTGTGGCGTTCGCCGAACGGCCGTTGTCGGTCGAGGTCCTCTAACCGCTGGTCAGGCCGTCGCGGAATGCCCCGACCGGCGAGTGCCAACCCGTAGGATTTGCAGCTGTGACGGTCTACGTCCCCGAGGAGTACACGCCTGCTGAGGCCGACACGTTGCGTCGGTACTTCACCAATCTCGATGGGCCGGTCTTTGCCCTGGTCAACCTGCCCGAAGTGGTCAAGGGCGCACTGTTCGCACGCTACAGCCGCAGCTCCAAGAGCCTGCGGCGCCTGTTCCTCGACGAGTTCGTGGGCGACCTCGACATCAGCGGCGATCATTCGGTCGACGCAACGATCGGCCTGGAACGCGCCGAAGAACTGTACGAGAAGGTGTTCTTCGAGTACGGCGACGACTCCGTCGCCCAGCTCGGTGGCGTGCATCTGGCCTGCGAGCAAGCTTCCAACGTGCTCACCAAGGTGCTCGAATGGGGTCGCTTGATGAGCTATCTCGAGCAGAGCACGCGCTACATCGCCTATGACTCACGCATCGGTGGCAGATACCGGTTCTACCGAGACCCGGCGGTGCTGTCGAGTCGCTTTGGGACCCGGTATGTCGGCGACATGGATCGGCTGTTCGACACCTATTCGCTGCTGCTCAGCAAGGTCACCGACCACGTGCGCCTCACCGTCGATCGCGATCCCGCCGACAGCGACTTCGTGTTTCGCCAGGCCACTCGGGCCAAGGCACTCGACGCGGTGCGCGGTGTGCTGCCCGCCGCGTCGTTGTCGAACGTCGGCATCTACGGCAGCGGCCAGGGCTTCGAGAACCTGCTGTTGCGCATGCGCGCCCACCCGTTGCCCGAGGCCCGGCAATACGCCGAACTGATGCTGCACGAGCTGCGCAAGGTCATCCCCAGCTTTCTTCGCCGTGTCGATCTCGCCGATCGCGGCGGTCGCTGGACCAATTACATGTCGACCACCCGCGACCGCACTGCCGAACTGGTCGACACCTTGTTCGGTGGCACCCCGGTCGAGCCCGCTCCGTCGGTGCAACTCGTCGATTGGGACCGCGATGCCGAAGACAAGCTGCTGGCGGCGATCTGCTACACGCACACCAACCTGCCCGAAGCCCAGCTGCTCCAACGTGTTCGCATCCTCGGGCCGACGGAGCGGCTTGCCTTGATCCGGGCGTACGTCGGCGAACGCGAGAATCGCCGCCACAAGCCCGGTCGCGCCTTCGAACGCATTGACTATCGATTCGACGTGCTCAGCGACTACGGCGCCTTCCGCGACCTGCAGCGGCATCGCCTGCTGACCATCGAGTGGCAGTCGCTGACGCCCAATCACGGCTACGTGCGCCCGAGCCTGATCGACGAAGCCGGTCTGACCGAGATCTTCGACGATGCGATGGCCCGGTCCGCTGCGCTGTTCGATCTGCTGAAGGACGACTTCCCGCACCAGGCCACCTATGCCGTCTCGATGGCCTATCGGTTGCGATACTCGATGCAGTTCAACGCCCGCGAAGCCATCCACATGCTCGAACTGCGGTCGTCGTCGCAGGGTCATCCGGCCTATCGCCAGGTCGCCTTGGAGATGCACCGATTGATCGGTGAGCAAGCCGGGCACAAAGCGATCGCCGAAGCGATGACTCACATGACGATGGAGGCGCCCGAGCTCGAACGGCTCGACGCGGAGCGCCGCGCCGAGGCACGCCGGGGTCACTCCTGAGGTGACACCTGCCGCTTTGTGACCGTTGTCACAGGGACGAGAAGCAGGGTCAGTCGCTGGCCGCCGTAGTATCCCCGCCCGCGCCCAGGGTTACCGCACGACGATGAAGGACCGAAGATGGCTGATGATGATGAGGTGGTTGGGCCCGATGACGAGTTCGAGGAAGAGACCGAAGAAGAGGAAGAGCCTGCCGAGCTGACCGATGAGGACCTCGATGAAGAGGCGCTCGTCGAAGACGACGAATTCGGTGAGATCGAGGATCCCTTCGATGCCGACACCGACACCGACACCGACGAGGAAGAGGACACCGAGAAAGAAGGCCCGGTCCGTAAATCGGTTCCGACCGAGGAGGAGGACGACGACGACGACATCATCGCCCCCGACGATGTCGAAGCTGATCTCGACACGATCCTGAAGGACCGCCTGGTTGCTGCAGACGACGATGGTGGCGACGACGAGGACGACGAACCCGAGGATCGCAGCGAGTCGAGCGATCGTCTCCAACCCAAGCGAGCCGACGAACAGCTGTGCCCGAGCTGCTTCCTGCTCGTGCGCAACAGCGCGCCGATCTGCCCGGTCGGCGACGACGAGTGCCCGCTGTTCCCTCGAACCTGATGCACGGTCTGCGATGAACGGTCAGGGATGAACGAGGTCGTGCGTCCCGCCGAGTTCAACGACGCTGCCCAACTCGCCGAGCTGGAAGCCGCGGCACGGCACCATCTGATCGACCAACGTGGCGGCGCTGCGCTGCTTGCCGAACAACCGGCGATCGGTGACTGGGCGTCGGCCATCGAAGACCATGCACGTTGGATCGGCGTCGCCGACCTCGATGGGTTCGTCGTCGGGTATCTCGAGTTGGCCGTCAGCGGCGACATCGCCGTGGTTCGCCAGGTCTACGTACAGCCCGAGGCCCGCGAGCTCGGCTTCGGAGACGGATTGCTCGATGCCGCTCGGCAAGAGGCACAACGACACGGCTGCAGCGCCCTGGAGGGCTTTGCACTGCCCGGCGATCGCGATACGAAGAACCTGTACGAACGAGCCGGTATCACCGCGCGCAAGATCATCGTGTCGACCCGTCTCTGACGGGGCCGCTACCTGGCCTGCCAGTTCGCCGGCCGCTTCTCGATGAACGCAGTCAAGCCTTCCTTGGTGTCTTCCGATGCGAGGATTGCGGCGAACTGGTCATTCGTCATCTTCTTCAGCGTCTCGTCATCCTCGTACGCACTGGCCAGCACGACCTTGCGGCTGGCTCGAACTGCCAAGGGAGCCGCGGCGCAGATCTGCTCGGCGAGCGCCATGGCGGCCTCGACGGCCTGACCTGGTTCGACGACTCGATTGACGAGGCCGAGCTCGTAGGCGCGTTGGGCGGGAAGCGGCTCGCCGGTGAGGATGGCCTCCATCGCCGCCGATCGCCCGATGGCTCGGGGCAGCCGGAACAAACCGCCCGCACCGGCGATGAGGTTGCGCTTCACCTCGGCGAGCCCGAAGGCCGAGCGGGTCGTGGCGACGACCAGATCGGCGGCGAGCACGATTTCGCAACCGCCGGCGGTGGCGAGGCCGTCAACCGCCACGATCACCGGCTTGTCGCGGTCTCGGTACACAAACCCGGCGAATCCGCCGCGTTGGGTGTTGAGCGATCCGGCTTGACCTGAATTGATCGCCTTGAGGTCAGCGCCGGCGCTGAAGACCGGCCGTTCCTGGCCTTCGGTGTTGGCTGCCAGGATGCCCACCCACACCTCGGGATCGCTCTCGAGTCGGTCGATCGCCGCCTCCAAACCTGCGGCGACATCACCGTTGACGGCGTTGCGCGCCTCCGGGCGATTCAGCGTGATCAGGCCGATGCGGCCGCGGGCTTCGTACAGAACGATGTCGGACATGTCGGCGACTGTACGGGCGCGCACCCCGGCCATGCGAACCCGTCACACTTCGCGGGATCGGTCAGCCCTCTACGGGTTGGTCGCCAACTTCGGTGGCCTCGGCCGCGTCCGGCGCCTCAGCGCTCGGCGGGTCCTCGGCGGCACGAGCATCGTCGGCGGCGGCGGCTGGCTCGGCGGCGGCGGCTGGCTCGTCTGCCGCGGCTGGCTCATCTGCGACTGGCTCGTCTGCGGCGGCGGGAACTTCCCCGACAGCCACGGGTGCGTCGGCGACAGGTGGCTCGCCGGCCTGGCGCTCATCTGCGACGACCGATTCCTCGACAGCGATCGGCTCTTCTGGGGCGACTTCGGCAGCGATTTCGGCGACAGGGGCTTCCTCGGTGACGGGTGTTTCGTCGACGCCGACGGACTCGTTCTGTTCGACGACCAACATCTCCTCGGGCGCGGGCAGTGGCGCCGGCTCCGGTGCGGGTGTTGCCGGCTTGGCGGCCTTCGGGGGCGCTGGCGCCTTGGGCGCGGCCTTCTTCGGGGCACCGGGTCGGGTCGGCCGCAGGGGCTTGGGAGCCGCGGCGCCCTGGGTGACCTCGATCTCGAACAACGCGGCAACCTGCGGCAGCAGGGGACCGACGCGCTTGACCGTTGCCAGCAGTTCGTCGGACGTCTGTGTCGGCTTGGCCGTCGGCTGGATGTGGCTGCGTACCGGAGAGAACGCTGCGGCTTCGAGCACGGCGACCCACCGATCAGCGAGGGCCTCGACGGTGAGGTTGGCCGTGGTGGCAGTGGCCAGCTTCATGGCGAGTTCGGTCGGGAAGCGAACACCGGCCTTCGGCGGTTGCGACGACAGCTTGAGGGCTCGGATGACACGACCGACGCCAATGGCGGCGTCGATGTCTTCGAACCACAATGCCAACTCGCTCTCCTGCTTGGTGACCAGCGCAGCTTTGAGGTCGGCGGAAACCGCACGCGTCGTCTCGTCGCGAGCGACCATCGGGTCCTCGCCCGCCGCCACGACGCTGCGCAGGTCGCGCAGGTCGAGCTCCTCGATATCGGCTATCGCCGCATCGGCGCGGTCCAGCCATTCGGCAACGCGCAACCGCGGCAGCAGCCCTTCCGCCATCGACAGCAACCCGCCGGCCGGCACTTCTGGTTTGCCCTCAGCCTTCAGTCGCTGGTTCTGTTCGTTGACCGCCTGACGCACTGCCGGCAACCCACCTTGCAGAGCGCGCTCTGCGACGGGTCGCTGCTCTTCGGGAAGGTCGGCCAGCACTGCGTTGCGATGAGCCCGACCGGGCTTGAGCCGCTTGGGCTTCGGACGCTGGGGAAGCTCGGGCGGCGCAGTGAAGTTGGGACGTGTACGGCGCTCGGGCCGTGGGCCGCGGTCGTGCCGTGTGCTGCCACCGGGACGGTCGCCGCCGGGGCGATCGCCCGACGGGCGGTCGGTGCGGGTCGTTGGGCCATCGCCACGCGGTGGGCGGTCGCCGTCGCGGCGAGGGCGCCGATCGCCGCCGGGTCCGTCTCGGCGCGGCGGACGGTCGCCGCGATCACCGCGGTCTCCCCGGTCGCTGCGCTCGCGTCGCGCCAGTTGCTGCGTGACGGCCTCGAATGGCTTGTCGCTGGGGATGTGATCGAGCAGACCGGACTTCTCGGCCTTGTCCTTGCCGGTCGCGACCGACAGGATGGTCATGCCATCCAGCTCGACCTCGGCGTCGGCTTTGAGCACGGACCCGATCTTGGCGCCATCGGGCAGCAACGAGCCATCGAGCACCCCTTTGGGTGCTCTGGCTCCGGCAGCGCGCCACGTCCAAGTACCATCTGGGCGCGCGCTGGTGAGCTCGATTTCGATCCTTCGGGACATAGGTCCGCAACCGTATCTGGCGCGAGCCGCTTCGCTCCACCGTGAAGCGCAGTTGTCGGCGCGAGTCGAATGCTCACTACGGTGGGAAGCCGTGCCCATCTATGCCCTTGGTGACCAGGTACCGTCGATCCATCCCGATGCCTACGTTCACCCCGACGCGGTCGTGATCGGGAACGTCACGATCGGTGCGCACAGCTCGGTGTGGCCATGTGCAGTGTTGCGTGGTGACGATGGAGCGATCACCATCGGCCGGCGCACGAGCGTGCAGGACGGCTGCGTGGTGCATACGACAAGCGAACACCCCACGACCATCGGCGACGATTGCGTGATCGGCCACATGGTGCACCTCGAGGCGTGCACGATCGAGCCGTGGTGCCTGATCGGGGTTGGGTCCGTGGTGCTCCATCGCGTGGTCGTCAGCAGTTGGGCGATCGTTGCTGCAAATGCGGTGGTGCTGAACGACATGGTGGTGCCGTCGGGTGCGTTGGCGGTCGGCACACCGGCTGTCATCAAGGAGGGCCGGGCTCGCCGCGAAGACATCGAACGCGGTGTGGTCACCTACGTCGAACGGGCAGCACAGTTCCGCGCCGAACTGCGGCGCATCGACTAGTGCTCGCTCTGGTGGTCACGGTCGACAGCGACGACGCCGACCTCGCCTCCGATGCGCTGTGGACGATGGGCGTCGTCGCGATCGAGGAGCGATCCATAGCCGGTAGCGTCGAGCTGTGGACCTCGTTGGGGGACGATGGCGACGTTGTGATGGCGGCCGCGTCCGATCGGTTGGCGCAGTGGTCATGGCGAATCGTGGAGGTCGACGAGACCGTTGCCGACACGTGGCGGGCGCATGCGGTGCCGGTCTTCGTCGATCCCGATCTGGTGATCTGTCCGGCGTGGGTGGCCTTCGAACCCGGAGCCGGTGTGCGGGTGCTGCGGATCGAGCCGGGATCGACGTTCGGCATGGGCGATCACCCGACCACGATGCTGTCCATGAGCGCGATTCACGCAGCGATGTTCGAGGGAGCACGTGTACTCGACGTGGGCTGTGGTTCGGGAGTCCTGTCGGTCGGTGCCTGTGTGTTGGGCGCATCGCATGCCACTGCGATCGACATCTCACCGGCCTCGATCCCCGTCACCCGCGCCAACGCCGAAGCGAATGCCGTCGCCGATCGAATCGAGGTGTCGAACGCGCCATTGGCCGACATCGACGGGCGGTTCGACATCGTCGTCGCCAACATCCTCGCGCCGGTGCTGATCGATCTCGCCGACGACGTTCGCCGTGTCGTCGCGGCCGGTGGCGTCGTGATCATCAGTGGTGTGCTGGCGGACCGCCATCGCCACGTCGAAGAAGCGCTGCATCCCCTGCGACAAACGCGCCGGCGCACGCTCGACGGCTGGGCGGTGCTAACCCTGCAGTAACGGGCTCACATCGAGGGTGTCGAGCGCCGGCAGGTAGCTGCGCACGGCATCGCGCCGGAACTGGGTGCACAGATCGTGACGGAAGAACCGGGCTCCTTCGCGCACGACGTAGTTGAGGATGAAGAAGCGGTAGACCTCGGGCAGGAAGGCGACCTCCTCGTTGCTCATCGGAAAGACGCCTCGGTACGCGTCGAGGAAGGCGAGGAACGACGGTTCGACCAGCGTGTGTGGACCATACGTGAACCGGGTGCGGTCGCCGGTGCTGCTGGAGACCCGCGACAGGAAGTAGAAGTCGAGCAGCCGCGGCTCGATGCGGAACCAGTCGTAGTCCCACCGGCTGTACAAGCGGAATCGGCCATCGGTATGCGTGTCGACAGAGAAGTTACCGAGGTTCCAGTCGATCAGGATCGGGATCTTCGGCCATTCGTCGTAGCCGACTTCCACCAGACGTTCGAGGAAGCGGTGAGTGTGCTTCCACAAGACGGCGATGGCTTCCGGCGGCAGATCGAAGTTGCGCGGCGCGAAGGGGCTCTCCAGCAGATCGAGCAGGTGGATCGCGTCGCTCTTGATCGTCTTCGACGCGCTCGGTAGCAGCGGGGCGATCTCGGCACAGGCCAGATGGAACTCGGCCATCTCGGTGGCCAGGTTGACGATCTGCGCGCCCGACAGGATGCGGGGGAGGGCATCGCGGCGTGGGACGTCGTCGTAGAGCACGGCCCACATGTGCTGGTCGTACCAAGTGAAGACGCGGCCGTCACGGCTCCAGATGTCGGCCAGCATGCCGGTGAACCTGGTTGCGTGGAGCAACCCTGCGCAGCGGTTGAGCTGCTCGTGGTCCTCGACGAACAAGAAGTACGATCCGTACGACGACACCTTGCTGATGACGGTGGACTCGTCGTCGAGGTGCAGCCGGTAGACACGGTTCGTCGACACGTTGGCGCTGACCTCGTCGGCCGCGGTGATGGTTCGGTCGTCGCCATACGCGGCCCAGGCCGCGTCGACAGCCTGGCGGTGGGAGGACTCGCCGCTCATGCGGCGATCGTAGGCCCTCGACTAGCTGACGTTGCGGGCTCGTACGCCGATCGGTGCGATCAGGCGGTAGCCGGCGCTGTGGCGCTCGTCTTCGCTCTCCCCACCCCAGAACCCGTACTCGTGGTTCGTGCGCGCGTACTCCTGGCACGCACTGTGGACGATGCAGCTGGCACACACCGACTTGGCCGCGCCTTCGCGCCGGTCCCTGGCCTGTGGCCGTTCGGCGGGTGGAGGAAAGAACAGGTGCGTGAGCCCTTTGCACGCTGCCTGGTTCATCCAGCGATCGTCTGTGAGCACTCGATGGAAGAAAATCTCCACCGCGGCCATAAGAACCCCCTCATGTGACTGTGTGCGGTACTGCATTTCGTGCTGCACCGGCCCCCCAGGGCACCCAATCGGCCAGCACCGCCAGACTAAGTCGGCGTTGACAAAGAGTCAATTGTAGATTGCAAGGAAATTCAGCCGAGGAGGTGCCGTATCCCCGCGGCGAACTGCTCGACGTCGTCGAGGGTGGTGTCCCAGGCGGTCATCCAGCGAACCTGCGACCTGCTGGCGTCCCAGTCCCAGAAGAACGCCCAGTCCTGCAGCGGTGCGATCGCCTCGGGCGGAACGCTGGGGAAGACGCTGTTCACGACCGGTGGGCCGCGGTGCACCACCGCGGCGATGTTCGATGTTGCCTCGTAGAGGTGCTGGGACATCGCATTGGAGTGCTCTGCAAGGCGAATCCAGCGATCGTCTTCGAGCAGGGCATTGAACTGTGCGGCCACGAAGCGCATCTTTGACGGCAGTTGGTTGACCTGCTTGCGCACGTACATGGCTCGCTCTGCCAGCGCCGGATTCAGGAAGATGACGGCTTCGCCACCCGCCAGGCCTGCCTTGGTGCCGCCGAAGCTCAAGACGTCGACCCCCGCATCGACCGTGAACGAGCGCAATGCCGTCAGCGTCCCCCCGAGTGCCGCGGTGGCATTGGCCAGGCGCGCCCCGTCCATGTGCACGACCATCCCGAGTTGGTGTGCAGCGTCGCACACGGCGGCGACCTCGTCGGCGGTGTAGACAGTGCCGAGCTCGGTGCTCTGGGTGATCGAGACCACACCGGGTTGGGCATGATGCATGTCGCCTTGGAAGTGTGCCAAGCCCTCGATCTGCTCGGGGCGCAGTTTGGCGTCGTCGGCCGGCGCCGGCACGATCTTGGCGCCGAGGGCCCGCTCGGGAGCACCGGTCTCGTCGACGGAGATGTGCGCCCACTCGGTGCACAGGACGAAGTCGGCCGGGCGGATCATCGTGGCCAGCGCCATCACGTTGGCTCCCGTGCCGTTCCACACCAGGAACGCCTGCGAGGTGGGTCCGAACATGTCACGGAACCGGGCCAACGCCTCGGCCGTCCAGAGGTCAGCGCCATAGGCGACAGCGTGACCGATGTTTGCGGCGACGATCGCCTCGAGCACCGCCGGATGCGCGCCGGCCGCGTTGTCGCTCGAGAAGTCGCGCTGCGGGGCGGGCGGCATGGTGGCGATGCGCTGAGCGAAGTCGGAGTTCACAGTCGCCATTCTGACCCGATTGGTATCACAGGCCGAAGTGTGTCGTGATGACTCTGCCGGTGCGGTCCGTCGCGCTCGGAGCCAGGTCGCTGACGACGAAGGTGCGCTGCAACCAGCGATCGAAGCCGTCGAAGCGGGCGGTGAACGGCGATCGACCGTGCACAGCGACGGCGTTGTCGACGATCAGCAGGTCGCCGGCCTCCAGCGCCACGGAGGTGTGACATGTCGCAGTCGCCTCGACCATCACGCGGATGGCCTCGTCGGCGTGGTCGTCGATCCCCCTCATCAGGTCTGCGTCGAACACCATCGATGGTCGGTTCCGATTCCCGGTCAGCACCGCCATTGGTTCGCCGAGCACGCTGGCCCGTCCGTGCAGGTAGCTCTCGTCGGTGGCGGTGCGAAAGCGGGGTTCGAACAGCACGTCGACCACGTCGGATGGCAACTGCGGCAAGACCTCGAAGATCGACGCCAAGGTCGTTCGAGCGTGCGCGTCGCCTCGGAGGCAGAGGAGAAGCAGGTAGCGCGGCCGGTACGGATGGAACGCCGCTTCGGTGTGGAACATCAGTTGCACCTTCGACGAAGTGGAGACCTGTCGATCTGCGGCAGCCCGGGTGGGAACGATGTTCTGGACGAGGTCACCACCATGTTCCGGCTCGTAGCCGACGGGCTGTCCCAGCCGTCGGGCGACGGTCAACAGCGTGAACTCGCTCACCGAGTCCTTGTCGGCTGGCGTCGTCGGCGTCGCGGGTGTGAGCGGCAGATCGCCGACGGGCATCCCGCGCAGCAGCAGGGAACCGGATTGGTGGGCGTGGTCGGCGAAGTCGACGAGCGCATCGTGCACCACGGTCGGTAACGACCGTGCAGCATGCCCGGCAGCACGAACGAACGACTCGATGTGGGAGTCGAGCGTCGGGACGTGCTTCACCGACGCCGGGGGCGACATGATGGCGATCGGTGCTGCATGATGTGTCAGGGTGCTCATTGCGTCCGTTCCAGGTCATGATTTGGAGTGGAACAAATGTTCCGTTTCCGATTGTATCGGGAACAAACAGATCAACAATTCCTCTGCCACTATGCTCCACGGCCGTGGAAGTAGCCGATCGCATTGGCAAGACCAGCACCAGCCTGACGAAGGCGGAGCGTCGCGTTGCCGAAGTCATCCTGGCGAGCCCGCAGCTCGTGGCGTTCGGAACGGTCGCCGATCTGGCCGAGGGCTCGGGCTCGGGAGCGGCCACGGTGGTCCGGCTGGCAACCAAGCTCGGCTTCGAAGGGTTCAGCTCACTACAGGCATCGGTGCAACATGACCTTGCCAGTCAACTGCGGCCGGCCGCAGAACGGATCCGTGATCCGGCAGTGCACGACTCGCTCAGCCGTCATCTGCAGCTCGAGGTCGGCAACGTGCGGACGACGCTGGGCGAGATCGACCAGGTCGCAGTCGCCGACGTGGTCGAGCACCTCGCCGATCCTGCTCGCCGCGTACACGTGCTGTCGGGCGATGCGTCGCTCGGTGTGGCAACTCAGTTCGTCGGCGACCTCGCCGCGCTGCGTGCCCACGTGGCGATGATCGACGGCAACGACGTCGCCGTGCGTCGCACCGTGGCGCTGATGGAGGAGACCGACGTTCTCGTGGCGGTCGACCTCCGACGCTACGACCGCTGGCTGGTCGACGCGGCTCGCACGGCTGCCAAGGCAGGTGTGTGGACGGTGTCGATCGCAGACAGCGTGTTGTCGCCCGTCGCGGCGTGTTCGCAGCGCACGCTGGTCGTGACTGCCGCAGGTGCCGGCCCGTTCGACAGTCATGTCGGCACGCTCGCGCTGATGAACGTGTTGGTTGCGGGGGTCGCGATCCGTCTGCGCGGTGTTGCCACAGAGCGGCTGGACCGCGCTGAGGCCGCATGGCGGGCCAGCAACGCGCTCAGCGAGCGGTGAAGGACATTCTCGATCAGTCGGCAGGCACTGCTTGCCACGAGCCGTCGGTCGCAGCGCTGGTGATTGCGGCGGCGACCAACTCCTGCACCCTCGCCCCGATTGCGAAGTCGGGCTGTACTTGCCGACCCTCGGCGATCGCCGTGACCCATTGCCGGGTCATGGCCTCGGTGCGACGGAAGATGTGGCGGTACGTGTCGTGGACGTTCTCGCGCGGGGCGCCTTGCCATGCCTCGTCGGGAATCGACAGCACGTGCGCCGGCCCAGGTTGTCCGGCGCGCAATCCACGGACCTCTTGCACGGTGTCCCAGTCGTTGAGGGCGTGCAGCGTGCCGCCACTGCCGTGCAGATCGAGCTCATGGATCTGTCCGAACGGCGTGCCTTCCCAACACACCGCGCTGACCTGCAACGTGGCCGAGGCACCCGACTCGAATCGGGCAAGGATCACCGCACTGTCCTCCACCTGTGTGTAGCTCGAGCCGTCGGGTCGCGGCTCACGAGGCACGAAGCTGTCGCAGTGGGCGCTGACCGAGGTGACCTCGCCGAGGAACCACCTCGCCATGTCGAGCCAATGCGAGCCGAGGTCGCCGAGGATGCCGGCGCCGGCCTTCGCTTCGTCGAACCGCCATGCGTACGCGCCGTCGCGGGCGTAGCCCGCGAAGTAGCGCATGCTCAAGTGGTACGGCTGACCGACATAGCCGTCGACGATGAGCTGCTTGATGAACTGGTTGGTCGGCATGAAGCGGTAGGTGAACGGGACCATCGTGATCGCGCTGGTGTGCTGTGCCGCGCCGGCCATCTCGTGCGCTTCTGCGACGCTCATGCCCAGTGGCTTCTCACACAGCACGGGCAATCCACGCTCGAGCGCTGCCATGGTGATCTCGTAGTGTGTCTCATTGGGGGTGGCGATGATCACGGCATCGATGTCGCCACTCGCCAACATCGCCGACCAGTCGTCGTACACCTGGGCAACCTGCCAGGTGGCCGCGACACTCTTCGCTCGCTCGAGGTCACGCCCGCAGAGTCCCGTGATGGTGCCGATCGAATGGTCGGCGAGCGCGGGGAGGTACATCGCCTCGGCCCACCAACTGGTGCCGACCAGCCCGACTCGTACTGATTGGCGGGGGCTCGGCGCGTCGGGCATGGGGATCAGTCTGGCAGGGCAGTGCCCTCAGGTGAGGAGCCGTCGGGGACGAGGGGAGTGGTGCGGTCGATGCACGCCCGTAGTTCTACGCGAACACCCGGCGAAAATGATGAGTCGGCCAGCGTCGTGATCGGTGCGGATCGCCGCCCGGTCGTGCGGGTCACCGCTCGAGCAGACGAACCCGTGAAAGCGTGCGAACTCGCGAGCTATCGATGTCGGCCCGCAGCGTTGCCCATGCTTCCTCGACACTTGCTCCGACGGCAGACGCAGACCTCATGGCGCCGTCGAACCGCTCGGCCTCGGCGATCCAGATTGCCTCCACCTCGACCAGGCGGCCATCGCGGCCGCGCACGTGGTTCTCGCGATAGTCCAGCATGGTCCGCCAACCGGCCCGCTCGAGGGCGCGGCGATCGACCGGTTCGAGACACGCCCCATGACGCCGAGGTCGCAGAGCAGGATCACGCATGTTGATCGCCATCACTCCATTGTGAACTACCCGACCTGTGGATCGTCAGTGCCAACTACCTGTGGATTCATTGGGGATATCGGTCGATGGTGCCGTGCGCGAGAATGCGCGCATGTCTGCACAAGCGCGCCTCGCCGAACTCGGTATCGTCCTGCCCGACCTGATGCGCCCCGCCGGGTTGTACCGCAGCGCGGCGCGTGTCGGGGACTTGGTGTTCCTGTCAGGGGCTGCCCCGATCCGCCCGGATGGCAGTGTGGTCACCGGTAAGGTCGGGGGAGCGGTCGACCTCGAGACGGCACGCCATGCTGCCCGGCTGGTCGGGCTCCAGTTGCTCGCGGCGCTGCAGGCCGAATTGGGTTCGCTCGACGGGGTCTCGCAGGTCGTGAAGCTGTTGGGGATGGTGAACTGCGCGCCGGGGTTCAACAACACACCCGGCGTGATCGACGGGTGCTCCGAGCTGTTCATCGAGGTCTTCGGGGAGGCCGGGCGCAGCGCGCGAAGTGCCGTCGGGATGGCGGAACTGCCCTTCGACCTCTGCGTCGAGATCGAAGCGATCGTGCAGGTGCACGCCGACTGACGCGTCAGAGCGGTTTGTTCAGCTTGGCGTCCCAGCCTGCATGCACCGCGGCGCCCAACGCGCCGGTCGCCTTCTCGGGCCGGTAGTCGATCTCGACCTTGGAGAACCGCAGCGACACCTCGTCGAGTGGTACGTCGCCCGACGACGCGCTGACGTGATAGGCGGCGACCGTCACATCGTTGAGGGTCACCTTGAGGTACTCCTGTTGCGACGAGCCGGGGCGTCGGGCCACGAGAACCGCACTGACGACGTGCTTGCCATTGGCGCACAACAGCATCAGCCGGGGCGACGCCGAGCTCGTGACCGCAGCGAAGTGGAAGTCCTCGATGTGCACCTTGCCAGCACCGGCGCCCGAGGCCGCCAGGGGAGCGACGTTGGACTCGCCCCACGCAAACGAGACCACCTCGATCTCGTTCGGGTGGTGAGCGTCGTGGCTGTCCCCCGGCACGTTGTCGATTTTGAAGAAGTAGTCGACCATCGTCGGAGGCTAACGCATCACTGGCGGCCGATGTTCGCTAGTCTTTCGTCATGACGAAAGAGGGCGGTGACAGAGATGACCGCCGATCGCGGTGCCGATGGTGTCGTCGAGTGCTTCCCGCACAGAAGATCGGCCGGCCACGCATCTTCTGCAGCCATGCGTGCCGGCAATGGGATTGGGTCGGGCGCCAGCGGGCTCACGAACTACAACTCAACGAGACCGAGTTGATCATCACCAAGTCGGAATTGGATCAGTTGCACGACGAGCTCTACGTCCTGGCATGCGCAGTCGACGACGTCGAACGCGACCTGGCGTCCGTCGGCAAGGCAGCGGCGAAGGGTGAGTTCAAAGAGATGCTCACCTGGCTGCTCGAGGCGGCACGCCCGATCCGCAACCGAGAATTGCCGCAACAACGCCCATAATCATCGTTATGTCAGATTGTTACGGATGACTTGTCGTGCGCCTTGGCACTTTGTCGCTCCCGGGTCGCTCAGCGACCTCGCAGCGACAAAGTTCCGGGCACAATGGCGCGATGAGCATCGTCGTCGACCAGCCTGCTGAGCACGTCTTGACGATCGGGATCAATCGTCCCGCCACCCGCAACGCAGTCGACGGCCCGACGGCGCGCGCGTTGGCCGAGGAGTTCCGCGCCTTCGACTCCGATCCCGAACTGCACGTCGCTGTGCTGTACGGCATGGAGGGCACGTTCTGTGCCGGTGCAGACCTGAAGCAGATCGGCTCGGGAAACGGGAACCGGGTGGAAATCGACATGTCGCTCGATGGACCACTTGGCCCGACCCGGTTGCTGCTCGACAAGCCGGTGATCGCCGCGGTCGAGGGTCATGCGGTGGCCGGGGGGCTCGAGTTGGCGCTGTGGTGTGACCTGCGGGTCGCTGCCGCAGATGCGGTGTTCGGCGTGTACTGCCGGAGGTGGGGCGTGCCGCTGGTCGATGGCGGCACGGTGCGGCTCCCCCGCTTGATCGGGCACAGCCATGCGCTCGACATGATCCTGAGCGGCCGAGGGGTCTCTGGCGACGAAGCGATGCGCATGGGGTTGGCGAATCGTCTGGTGGCGCACGGGACAGCGCTCGATGCCGCTGTGGCGTTGGCGAGCGAGATTGCCGCGCTCCCCCAGCGTTGCCTGCGCTCGGACCGCCGAAGCAGCTTCGACCAGTGGGGATTGAGCTACGACGAGGCGCTGGCCAACGAGACGCAACTGGGTCTGGCGACCATTCGCTCGGGTGAGACGCAGGCCGGTGCCGCCCGGTTCGCCGCCGGCGAGGGACGTCATGGCGCGTGAGGACTGACCCGCAGTCGTGGGGTCAGCGGATGTCGACGAGGTCGACGACGAAGACCAAGGTTTCGCCTCCCTTGATCACGCCACCCGCTCCCCTGCTTCCGTAGCCGAGGTGCGGCGGGATGGTCAATCGTCGGCGGCCGCCGACGCGCATGCCGGCGACGCCCTTGTCCCAACCTTCGATCACCTCGCGGGCACCGAGTCGGAAGTCGAACAGATCGCCGCGGGTCCAACTGGCGTCGAACTCCGTCCCGTTGCTCCAGGCGACTCCGGCGTAGTGCACGTAGACGCGCTTGCCGATCACCGCCTCTTCGCCGTCGCCGATGGTCTCGTCTTCGATGACAAGGTCAGCGGGTGGTTCTTGCTCTGGGATGGTGATCGTCGGTCGTTCGGCCATGGGCCACGACGCTACAGGGTGGTCGGCACCCGCACCGCGCCGCTTGCGGGCCGGGAATCAACACCCTGCATGCGCGCGATGTTGCACGCCGCAACTTGTGCTTGCTGCTCGGCCGGGAACCCGGGTGCCGCAGATCTCGGCCCTCCAAGGGCGAGAATGGAGCGATGGCGAGGCGCGCATGGGTGATCGGTGCTGCAGGGGTGGTCGTCGTCGCCCTTGCATCGACCACCAGTTCGTTCGGTGGGACTGCCGCCAATCCTGCGGTGACCTCGTCACCGTTGTCGGGCGCCGCAACGATCACAAGTCCACCGCCCAGTCGCCCGATCACCGAGCCGGCGGTGGTCACCGAGCCCGCGCCGACAGAGCCATCGAGCACCAGCTCAACCAGCACGTCGTCGTCCAGCACCACGACGACGACCACCACCACCATGCCCGCATACAACGGCCCGTTCGACGACAAGGCGTTCGACGACGTCGTGGCCACGGCGACGGTGGCTCACGGCGACATCGCCGCTGGTGTTGCCGTGATGCGCAACGGCGAGGTGCTGCACACCGCGGCGTTCGGCATGGAGAACCCGTTCGAGTCGAAGCCGGCGACGACGCGCACCCGGTTCCGCATCGCCAGCGTCTCGAAGATGCTGACGGCTGTCGCGATCATGCAGTTCGTCGAGGCCGGTTCCATCGAGCTCGACCAGGCCTTCGCCGGCCAATTGGGCCTCGACGGCCCATTCGCGGATCCCCGAGTCGGCACCGTCACGGTGCGCCAGTTGATGTCGCACACCTCGGGCTTCGCGGCCTCGCGTGGCATCTTCTTCGGCCACGGGGTCGATTCGTGGCAGCAGGCGGCGAGCAACGCGTTCGGCCAGGTGCTGCAGTTCGACCCTGGCACGGCGTTTCAGTACAGCAACACCAACTACTGCCTGCTCGGCCTGCTGGTGGAGTCGGTCACCGGTCAATCCTTCGAGACGGCGATACGCCAGCGAGTTCTCGAACCGATCGGCGCCAAGGCCCACCTGGCCCCGACCTTCGACACCCAGGCCGGCGACGCGCTGCATGCGTCCGCGACCGGGCGCAACTACATGGAGGCGCTCGGCCCCGCGGGCGGATGGGTCGCCACGCCGCTCGACGTTGCCAAGCTGGCGTCGGCACTGCGGTTGGCCGAGATCGCTCCGACGGACGGCGCCTTGGTGGGCAAGCCCTCCGTCGATGCCATGCGAGTGCCGGTCCCCGTGCCCGTCGAGGACCCGCCACCGCTCAACGGGTGGAGCTACGGCCTGGGGTTGATCTTGTTCGGTGACGGCTCGTGGGGGCACACGGGCACGATCGAGTCGACGCATGCCATCGTGGTCAATCGAACCGATGGGTTGACCGTCTCGGTGCTTGTCAGCGGCAAGGTGCCGGACAGCACCGATGATCTCGTGGGCGTGATCGATCTCGCAGTCGCCGCGGCCACGGCCCCGTAAGGCACGTGCTCGCTCCCGGCGCGGCTACCTTCGACCACATGGAGCTCCCGAACTCAGGCTGGTCGTCCGACGCGGTGTTCTCGCGCCTCGATGAGTTGAAGCGCGACGACGTGCGCTGGCGCGATGGTCGGGCCCTCACCCTGGTGTATTACGGGGGCGCCGATGTGTTGGCCGTGGCCGAAGAGGCGTATCGGCGCTACTCGAGCGAGAACGCGCTGAACACCGACGCCTTCCCGAGCCTGCGAACCATCCAGTCCGAGGTCGTGGCGATCGTCGGCGGCTGGTTGCAGGCCGGCGATGACGGCGCCGGGTTCATGACAAGTGGGGGCACCGAGAGCATCCTGATGGCGGTCAAGGCTGCTCGCGAGCGAGGGCGCAAGGAGCGCGACATCACCCGGCCGAACGTGGTGTTGCCCTCCAGCGCGCACGCCGCCTTCGAGAAGGGCTGCTACTACTTCGGATTGGAGAGTCGCCGCGTCGCAGTGGGTGCCGACTGGCGCGCCGATGTCATCGCGATGGAGGCGGCCATCGACGACAACACGGTGCTGCTGGTCGGCTCTGCGCCGCAGTACCCGCACGGCGCGATCGACCCGATTCCCGAGATCGCCGCACTGGCCCTGGCCCGTGACATCAACTGCCACGTCGACGCGTGCATGGGTGGCGTCACCTTGACCTATCTGGCCCGCCTCGGCGAGCCGGTCCCGCCGTGGAACTTCGAGGTGCCGGGGGTGACGAGCATCTCGGTGGACCTGCACAAGTACGGCTACACGGCCAAGGGTGCCTCGGTGATCATGCACCGCGACAAGCGCCTGCGTGGGTACCAGACCTTCGTCACCGACAACTGGTTGGGCGGTGTCTATGGGTCGTCGGGCGTGCTCGGCACGAAGGGCGGCGGCTCGATGGCCGCAGCGTGGGCGGTGATGCACTACCTCGGCAACGACGGGTACATGCGAGTCACGGCGGCCGCTCGCGCCGCATG
The DNA here is from genome assembly GCA_039931555.1 of Ilumatobacteraceae bacterium. Lineage (GTDB taxonomy): Bacteria > Actinomycetota > Acidimicrobiia > Acidimicrobiales > Ilumatobacteraceae > JAENVT01. The sequence continues at coordinate 72,081 of JBDTRP010000041.1, forward strand.
CCTGCAACTGGCAGACGCGATCGTGGCAACCCCAGGGCTCGTGGTGCGTGCCGCGCCGCAGGCGACGTTGGTGGCGTTCGGCGCGGCAGACGAGGCACACCTCGACGTGTTCGCTGTTGCCGACGCGCTCTGGCGTCGCGGTTGGTACGTCGACCGCCAAGGCCCTCCCCCGTCGCTGCATTGCACGGTCAGCGTTGTGCACGATGGCAAGATCGACGAGTTGGTGGCCGACCTGCGTGCCAGCGTCGACGAGGTGCTGCAGACGAGCCATCACAGTGGTCAGAGCGCGGTGGGCGCCTACGGCACGATCGAGTAGCGCTTCGCCAACCGCCGAGTACGGTGCGATTCACGCGGAGTCCGGGAGCGCCAATAGCTCGGGTCCTCGGCTCGATGGTTCATGCCATGGCGTCGAATTCTCGTGGCGGTGCTCGTGCTCCTCACCGCCGTCGCCTGTCAACCGGCCAACCAGCGGCCTCGGCCGGCGAAGCAGTCGGTGCAGGTTTCGGTGGTCGACGAGCAAGGCGCGCCGGTCGCGACGGCCGTGATGCGGGCAATCGGCAACACCAAGCCGATCGACATTCCCGGCACCCGTCAGTTGAAATCGACCAGCCCGTGGCGGGAACGATCGAGGCCGAGACCTACCTGCCCGAGCCATTCGTGATCGATCCGTCCGATACCTCGCCGTGCCCAGCGCGTCGCCGCGGCTCGACGTCGACGACGTGCGACTGATCGAGTGGCGCCATCCCCAAACCGGCGCCGACGGCGTGTGGGTGCCTGCGGATGCAGTACGGGGCGCGGTGCGGACCACGATCTCGGTCGAACAATCGGGATGTGTGGCTCCCACCGGCTAGGGCTTCGAACCGCTACAGTTCGGCCTGTCGACATCCCCGATCGGGAGAGC
>JBDTRP010000042.1:0-70333 GCA_039931555.1 Ilumatobacteraceae bacterium
CGTACACGCCCGTGGTGACGTCGTTCGAGTACCTCGTCGACATCCTCGGCGCCGACGTCAAGCCGATGCTCGCCGAGAAGTGGTCGCCGAACGCCGACGGCAGCGTGTGGACCTTCAACCTGCGCCAAGGCGTGAAGTGGCACGACGGCACGCCGTTCACCTCCGCTGACGTCGTCGCCACGATGGATCGCTTGGCCGGAAGCAACCTGAAGGCGTCGATCGCCGCCGGATCGGCGAAGGCCATCGACGACTTCACCGTCGAGATCACCCTCCTCAGCCCCGATGGCCAGTTCCCGCAGCAGGTCGGCGCCTACAACCCGCAGGCGGTCATCACGCCGAAGGACTTCGTGCTCGGCACGACGCTCGACAAGCGCCCCACCGGCACCGGCGCCTTCAAGCTGACCAAGTACGACCCGGCCACGGGCGCCACCTATGAGGCCAACACCGACTGGTGGGGCGGCAAGCCGTTCCTCGACAAGCTGGAGTTCATCTTCAGCGACGACCTGGCGACGCAGGTCTCAGGTCTGCAGGGCGGCGCGGCCGACGCGATCGTGCAGTTCTCGGTGGTCGGCGGCGACGCGGTGCTGAACGACAGCAACCTCACGGTCGGGATCATCCACGGCTCCGCACACCGCCAGGTCTGGATGAACACTCGTGAGGGCGACTTCACCGACGTCAGGATTCGCCAGGCTGTTGCCCTCGGCATCGACCGCCAGGCGTTGATCGACAACGTGCTGAAAGGCAAGGGCGACATCGGCAACGATCACCCCATCTCGCCGATCTACCCGTTCTTCGACGCCACTCAGACACAGCGGGCGCGCGACATCGAAGGGGCCAAGAAGTTGTTGGCCGATGCGGGCAAGACCGGGATGAAGGCCACGTTGTACTTCCCGAAGTTGCAGGAGATCCCGCAGCTCGCCCAGTTGATCCAGAGCCAGTTGAAAGACATCGGCATGGAAGTGACATTGAAGCAGGAAGCGGTTGTCGACGGCGAGGAGTGGTGCAAGGTGTACGACTCGAAGGTCGAGCCGGCAGGCTGCGACGGCGGCATGGACTTCGGCATCGTCGACTACGGCCCGCGCGGCGTGCCCGACGTCTACCTCGTCAAGGCCTATGCCACGGGCGAGTGGAACTCGGCGCACTACATCTCCGAGCCCTTCCGGACGGCGGTCAAGGCGTACCAGTCGTCGCTCGACCTCGACGGCCAGAAGACGGCGATCAAAGACATCCAGAAGATCGCCAACGAGGATGTGCCCTACGTGATTCCGTACTTCTACAACTCGCTGTATGCCACAACGAACAAGGTGACGGGCGTCGTGGTAACCGGCCTCGGGCACTTCTACTGCGGCAAGGCAGGTTTCACGGCCTGAGCCTCGGCTCCAATCGAATAAGGTCTGGCCTGTGTGGTCGCCGCCTCGGTGTGGCGTCGGCACAGGCCAGACGGCTATATCTCGTCGTTCGTATCCGATTGAACCCACGAAGGAGGCACCATGGGCCGGTATCTGCTGCGGCGCTTGGCGTCGGCCGTGGTCACGCTGTGGCTGCTGGCCACGATCGTGTTCCTCATCGTCAACGTCATTCCCGGCGACGTCGGCCGCAGGGTCCTCGGCCCCTTCGCCTTGAAAGAGGACGTGGCCCTCTTCAATCACCGGATCGGCACCGATCGTCCGCTGATCAACCAGTACTTCTCGTCGATTCGTCGGGTGTTCACGCTCGACTTCGGGAACTCGTATGTCAGCGGCGACCTGGTGAGGAAGATCGTCTATCCAGCCCTGTTCCGTTCCGGGAAGTTGGCGCTGCTGGCGTTCGTCATCACGATCCCGGTCGCCATCGCTGCCGGGATATTCGCGGCTCGCCGACAGGACAAGGTGTCCGATCGAGTCGTCGTCAACACCGGCTTGGCAACGTCGTCGATACCCGAGTTCGTCACTGCGGCCGTATTGATGTCGATCTTCTGCGTGCACTGGAAGCTCGGTAAGGTGTTCGCCGACCCGCCGAGCGGCACATCGGTGATCGGTCAACTCCGGTATCTCCTGTTGCCTGCGTTGGCGATGGTGATCGCCTACTTCGGATACATCGCCCGAATGTCTCGCGCCGGGGTCATCCACGGACTGCAATCCGACTATGCCCGCACGGCGACGATGAAGGGCCTCTCGAAGGGGCAGGTGATGCGCAGGCACATCTTGCGCAATGCACTGGCGCCGACGATCACGGTGATCAGCGTGCAGATCGGATACCTGTTCGGCGGCATCATCGGTGTCGAAAAAGTGTTCAACTACCACGGCCTGGGCTCGACCATGCTCAGCGCCGTGATCAGCAAGGACGTGCCCGTTCTGCAAGGCGCCGTGCTGCTCGTCGGCATCATCTACATGATCTCGACACTGCTCGCCGACGTGCTCATTGCATTTCTCAATCCGCGTGTTCGACTGGAGACAGCACGATGAGCGACTCAAACGAGTTCCACCCCCGGCCCGAAGAGATCATCTCCACACCCGGCGCCGATGTGTTCGTGCCGCACACTTCGCTGACCAGTACGGCCACCCCCCCGACGACGCCGGCGGAGATCGAGTTGAGTGGTGTCGTGCAGGTCAGCGAGCGTCAACTGGCCCGCCGAGAGAACTGGCGGTTGATCCGGCGCCGGCCGGCGTTCATCATCGGCGTGTTCATCGTGCTGGTCTGGACGGCCTGTGCCGTCCTCGGTGACCGCATCACACCGCACAGCCCGCTCGACTACCGAGCGGGAACGCATCTGTCGCCGCGTGCCAAGTTCCCGTTCGGAACTGACGAACAAGGCCGCGACGTGCTGTCGCGTGTGATGGCCGGTGCCCGCGACGTCCTCAAGGTTGCCCCGTTGGCCGCCCTGCTCGGCGTGCTCTTCGGTGTGATCGTCGGCATGATCATGGGGTACTTCGGCGGCTGGCTCGACAACGTGCTGAGCCGGATCGTGGAAGCGTTCCTGGCGTTGCCGGTGATCCTCCTCGCACTGCTGGCGGTCACCACGCTCGGTGCTTCCCCGGCGGTGGTGATCGGCGTGGTCGCCGCGTTGTTCACCCCGGTCGTCGCTCGAACGGTGCGATCTGCGGTGCTCGCCGAACGCGACCTCGACTACGTCACATCGGCCAAGCTGCGCGGTGAGTCGTCGGCGTTCGTGATGTTCAGAGAGATCCTGCCGAACGTCAGCGGGCCGATCATCGTCGAGCTCACCGTGCGCATCGGTTACGCCGTGTTCACCGTCGCCACGCTGGCGTTCGTCAGTGCTGGGCCGCAGCCCCCATCACCCGACTGGGGCGCTCAGGTCAGCGATGCCTTCCGCGTCATCAGCGCCGGCATTTGGTGGACCACGTTCTTCCCTGCAGCGGCCATCGCCAGCCTCGTCATCGCCGTCAATCTCATCGCCGACTCCGTGCAGTCGGTGTTGGAGGCATCATGACCACCATCTCGGCACCCTCGACCACGACGGCACTTGCCGTCGAAGACCTCGAGGTCGTCTACACCGTCCGCGGCGTCGATCGCGCAGTGCTGCGCGGCGTGTCGTTCAGCATCGCCCCGGGCGAGGCCTACGGCCTGGTCGGTGAAAGTGGATGCGGAAAGTCGACCACTGCCTACGCAGCGCTGCGTTACCTACCGCGCAACGGCAAGATCGTCGGCGGCCGCGTGCTCGTTGGTGGCGACGATGTCACCAACATGACCACGTCGCAGTTGCAGAGCTTCCGGGCCACCGAGGCATCGATGGTGTACCAGGACCCGGCGCAGGCGATGAACCCGTCGGTCAAGATCGGTCGGCAGTTGATCGAGAGCTTCGTGCTGCTCGGCCAGTCCAAGGCCGACGCCGCGAAGTCGGCCCTCGAGTCACTGGATCGAGTGCGGATAGCGGACCCGGCGCGAGTGATGGACCGGTACCCGTTCCAACTGTCCGGTGGGATGCAGCAGCGTGTGGTCATCGCCATGGCGTTGGCCTGCGACCCCAAGCTGCTCGTGCTCGACGAGCCGACCACCGGCCTCGATGCCACGGTCGAGGCCGAGGTGCTCGACCTGGTTCGGGTGCTGCGCAAGGAGAGTAACGCGGCTGTGCTGCTGATCGCCCACAACCTGGGCATCATCCGTTCGTTGTGCGACCGGGTCGGTGTGATGTACGCCGGGCGAATCGTGGAGGAAGGCCCCAGCCATCAGGTGTTCGACGATCCTCAGCACCCGTACACGGTCGGTCTGCTGCGTTCCCTGCCCAGGCACGGCGTGCGCAAGACCGAGCGAGCACTCGCCACCATCCCGGGCATGCTGCCGCTGATCGGCAGCAACTTGCCAACGTGCGTGTTCCTCGACCGCTGTCCGCTGGCCGACGAGACGTGTCGCACCGTAGTGCCCCCGGTGGCTCCGGTGGGCGCCGACGGCCTGCGGTTCACTCGGTGCCATCACCCCGACCGCATCCCGGAGATGATCGAAGCGCTGCCCGACGCGCCGATTGGGATCCTGGCCCCATCGGACGCCAACCCCGAGGTGCTCGAGCTCACCAATCTTTCCAAGACGTTCAAGCAGCGCGGTTCGGAGGTGCCTGCACTGGTCGATGTCGACCTCCAACTGGCGGAAGGCGAAACGCTCGGCATCGTCGGCGAGTCGGGTTCGGGCAAGTCAACGCTCGCCAAGACCATCCTCGGCATCGAGTCGGCAGACAGCGGCGGAGAAGTCGCGCTCGACGGCAACACGGTCGCACCCAACACCTCGTCGCGCAGCACCGCCGACAAGCGGGCGATGCAGATGGTGTTCCAGAACCCCGACTCGGCATTGAACCGCAGCTGGTCGGTGCGGCGGATCCTGACGCGCAGCGTCGAGAAGCTCACCGGTATCAAGGGCGACGCGGCCAACAAACGCGTCGAGGCGTTGGCCGCCCACTTGCGTCTGACGCCCCGTCACCTCGACCTCAAGCCGCGGCAACTGTCGGGCGGGCTGAAGCAGCGCGTGGCGATCGCTCGAGCCTTCGCCGGCGATCCTCGCATCGTCGTGTGCGACGAGCCCACCAGCGCGCTCGACGTCTCCGTGCAGGCGGCCATCCTCAACCTGCTGGCCGACCTGCAGGCCGAGGAGAAGGTCAGCTACGTTTTCATCACCCACGACATGGGCGTGGTGCGCTACCTGGCCGACCGCATCGCGGTGATGTACCTCGGTCGTATCCAGGAGGTCGGGCCCACCGACGACGTGTTCAACGGGCCCAACCACCCGTACACCGAGGCACTGTTGTCGGCGATTCCCAGTGTCGATGGCGAGCCGACGTCGCGCATCCGCCTCGAAGGTGAGATCCCGTCGCCGGCCAACCCGCCGACCGGTTGCGTGTTCCACCCGCGGTGCCCGCGTGTGATCCCCGGGGTGTGCGAGGTGACCGAGCCACTGCTGCTCGAGGTCGGTCCCGGCCACGCGATGCGCTGCCACATCCCCATCGACGAGCTGCGGCGGCTGCAGAGCAGCCCCTGACCTCGGAGGTAGTCAGTCGACGAAGCGATCGAGGCTGGTGTCGCGGCGCGCCGTGTGCCAGCGATGGCACCCGGCCTCGTGGAACCAGCGCTCGGTCTGCACGCCGTCGGCGTTGGTGAACATCCAGACGCGATCGAGGTCGCGATCGAACTCGCCGGTCAGCTGCGCCGGCGACTCGGGCAGCTCGCCGCCGAAGCGGAACTCCTCGACCGGGCGAGGACCGCAGTTCGGGCACGTGATCGTCAGCATCAGCGCGTTCCCGTCGAGCCCTGGTCGGCCATCGGGTGGTCGGCGCCGAAGCGTGACAAGGCGAAGGGCGCGATGAGATCGGGCGTTCGGCCGGTGGCGATCAGCTCGGCCATCTGCTCGCCGCCGGCCGGGATGCCCTTGAATCCCCACGTGCCCCAACCGGTGCTGATCACGAGACCGTCGACACCGGTGAAGCCCATGATCGGGGAGAAGTCGGCGGAGATGTCGCACCGGCCGGTCCACTGGCGAAGGATCTTGAGGTCGCGGACGAACGGCAGGATCAACGCCATCTTCAGTGAGCACGATTGCAGGAACTGGAACGAGGATTGCCGCGAGTAGCTCGATTCGCGTTCGAACTCGTGCCCGATCAGCATCTGCCCGCGGGCGGTCTGCGAGACGTAGCAGAGCAGATCCGTCGACGACACGATGGGCCCGAGGCCCTGCGCGTACCCGTTGGTGACGAACGCTTGCAGCGGGTGCGTGCGGACGGGCAGACGCAGCCCGGCGTGTGCAGCAATGGTCGATACGTCGCCGCCGACCGCGCTCATCACCGTTCCGGCGCTGATGTCGCCGCGCGAGGTCTTCACACCCACCACCCGATCGCCGTCGCGCAACAACCCGGTCACCCGCGTGCCCTGCATCACGTGCACGCCGCGTTGCATTGCGCCCTGCGCGTAGGCCCACACGACTCGGTCGTGGCGCGCCGACGAGCCGGGCACGTGGTACGACGCGCCCAACACGGGGTAGCGGCCTCCGCCGGTGAGATCGATCTGCGGGCACAGTCGCTTGACCTCCATCGGGTCGATCAGCAACGTCTCGACGCCGCAGGCTTGGTTGAGCTGCACCCGCGATCGCTCGGCGCGCATGCCCGACTCGGTGTGCGCCATCCAGATGAGGCCTTTGGTGGCGTGCATGATCCAACACCCGGTCTCGTCCTCCAGTTCCCGGTACAGCTCGACACTGTGGTTGTAGAACCGGATCGACTCGGGGATGCCGTAGTTGGCCCGGATGATCGTGGTGTTGCGCCCGGAGTTGCCGGAGCCGATGTAGTCGGCCTCGATGACCGCGACGTTGGTGATGCCGTGCCGCGTCGCCAGGTAGTACGCGGTCGCCAGGCCGTGGCCGCCGCCGCCGATGATCACGACGTCGTAGCTGGCCCTGGGTTCGTGCCACGTCAGCTCCAGCAGGGTCTCGACGAACTCGTTCACCAGAGCCGCTCCGAGAGTTCGTGGGCCAGACCGGCCGACACGACCAGCAACACGTGCTCCGGGCCGATCAGGATCTTGGCCGGCACGCCGGCGATCAGGCCCTGGCCCAGCGTGCCGTCGGCAGGCAGCGGCCATTCGATGTGGTTGGTGACGCCGTCGAACTCGGCGGGCGTCAGGCGCCAGTGCACGAACGCATACTCGGGTTCGACGATCGCGAACGGATCGTCGACGGAGAGCGTCGCCGCATCGGTGACGATCGCATCGTCGGGGGCGATGCGCAGCATCGTCGCGCCGTTCGGCAACGCCACGGCATCGAGCGCAGCCGGCTTGGCCACGACACGCAACCCGTGCAGTTGCTCAGGCGCGCGCACGGGCACCCTCGGGGTCGTAGAACGGCGTAGCAGTGACGTGGGCGAGGCGACCGTCGACGGTCACGGTGTCGGCGAACGGTGTGTGCTTCTGCCAGCCCAACATCACCGTCATCCCGAGCCCCGGCGATTGAAAGCTCGAGGTGACATGGCCGATGATCTCGCCATCGACCCAGATCGGTGCACCTTCGACCGGCGCCGCGCCGTGCATCGTCATCCCGAACAGGTGCCGGCGGTCGTCGAGGGAGGCGGTGCGCAACAACGCAGTTCGGCCGATGAAGTCGGCCTTGTCGAGCTTCACTGCCCAGTCCATGTTCAGTCGCCGCGGCGTCGAGTCCATCTCGGTGTCCATCCCCACGATCACGTGGCCCTTCTCCAGGCGTAAGGCGAACAACGCCTGCAGGCCGTGCGGTCGCACGCCGAGGTCGCGGCCGGCATGCATCAACGCCTGCCACAACTCCGCCGAGTGCGTGCGCGGGTGATGCAGCTCGAAGCTGGCCTCTCCCGTGAACGACAGCCGCAGCACATGGCACGGGACCCCGGCGACATCGGTGTGCACGTGCTGCAGGAACCGTGGCGGCTCCTGCAGGCCGACGCGCCGCAACAACTCGCCCGCCAGCGGACCGGTCACGTTGATCGCGCCGAGGGCCAAGGTGCGATCGAGGATGTGCACGTCGAGCCCCCACGACTCGATCCAGTCACGAATCCATGCCTCGGCGAACGACGCGCCGCCCGATGTGAAGGTCAGCAGGAAACGGTCGGAGCCATCATCGGTGGCCTCGCGACAGACCATGCCGTCGTCGATCAGATGGCCCCGTTCGTTGAGCAGCAGCACGTAGCGACTGCGGCCGGGACGGATGTCGCGGATCGTGGTCGGGTAGATGCGCTCGAGTGCTTCGATCACATCGGGACCCGTCACGATCATCTTGCCCAGCGTCGACACGTCACCCAACGACACGCCCTCGCGCACCGCCCAGTACTCGTCGAGGAAGTTGCCGTAGTTCCACGGCCGCCACCAACCACCGAAGCGATCCATGCGCGCCCCGAGGGCGATGTGCTCGTCGTGCAGTGAGGTGCGCCGGAACGGGTCGAGGTGCATGTCGGCCGCGGCCTCGCTGATCGTCAACTGGCGTGACGCCGGTCGACCGGTGAACGGCGCGACGGGCTGACCCGACCGATCGATGACGAAAGCGCGGAGGTGTGGCATGCACACGCTTCCCTGACACGTGCCCGTACCGCAGAGCGCGGCTCGCTTGACCAGCTCGATGTGTTGGAAACCCTTGTCCCACACCATCTGCAGGTCACCGACGGTGACCTTCGAGCACGGGCAGACGACCCCGGTCGTCGGGCACGAGGGAAGTTCGAACGAATCCGCCGCAGGGCCGACGGTTCGCACGTGCGGATCGGCGACCATGCGGGCCAGCAGGTCTCGCGGCGCGGCACGCGTCGACGTGACCACCACGGCGTCGCACGGTGTCGACGCACCATTTGCGGTGACCACGGCGGTGACTGCGCCATCGATCCCGTCGACTCGTACCAGTTCGTCGAGGTCAACGGTGGCGAGCACGCCGAGGTCGACCCCCGCTGCGCGAAGTTGCTCGGCAGCGCGCGACGTGTAGATGCCGCGCAGCATGTTGCCATCGCACACCGGGTGGAGCTCTGACGCCCCGGTTGCAATCACCACGTCGTGGGCGTGCACGTGCAGCATCTCGCCGGTCGTCAGCCTCACGATCACCACGGGCCCGGGGTAGACACCGACGACATCGTGGCCGAGCTCCCCGGCCAGCACCGTCACATTGCGGCCCTCGGCGCGAGCCGCAGCAGCGGCCACCGTTCCCGATTCACCGGCACCGATCACCACCACGTCGGCGTGCTCTCTCCGCAATGTCGTGGTGGTGTGGTTGGGCGACGCCACCGGGTCGACCGGCGGGTCGAGGTGCAGCGGGGGAGCGCCGACGGCCGGGTGTCGAATCATCCGCAGCCCCGGCCGTGCCGCCGTCAGGCAGGTGCGGGTGAATGCGATCCCGTCGATCTCCGCGCAGCAGTTCCCGCAGTCGCCGGCCAGGCACAGGGTTCCGCCGTGCTGTGGATGCTGACCGGCGCGCACGACCGCAACGGCCACAGAATCGCCGTCGGTGTACTCGATCGGTTGGTCGTCAACCACGATGCGCATGCTCGGCCGACTGTAGCGAATCGCCGATTCACGGCACGACTGTTCTGTGAATGAATTCATCGAACGGCATGCGAAACTACGCCACATGGATCGTGGGGGATTTCACCGCGAGGCATTGCGTGTTGCACAGGGCGTCATCGACGAGATCGATCGATCACATTTCGAGCTTCCCACCCCCTGCGACGCATGGAACGTGGGCCAGGTCCTCGAGCACATGATCGGTGGAAATCGTCGTATCGCCGGCAACCCGCCCGCCCCTGGCGACGACGTGATCGGCGACGACCTGACTGCCGCGTACGCCGACAGCGCGGCTTCAGCGGCCGCGACGTTCGAAGCCAACGGCGGGCTGGACAGAACGTTCTCCGTGTCGTTCGGTGAAGTGCCTGGCCTTGTGGTGCTGGTCCGGTCGACTGATCAGCTGGCTCACGCGTGGGATCTGGCCACGGCCGTGGGCATGTCGACCGATCTCGCGCCGGCAATGTTCTCCACCGGCCTCGAACTGTTGCAGCTGCGGTTCGCGACCCGTGGCCGCAACCCGGAAACGTACGCCGACGAGATGCAGCCACTCGCAGGTGCGACTGCAGCCGACCGGTTCGCCGCATTCGCAGGGAGGCGCACATGACCACGCGAGTCGCCTTGGTCACCGGAGCCGGCAGCGGCATCGGTCGTGCCGTTGCTGTTGGCTTGGCCGCCGACGGCTTCACCGTGGTCCTCGCCGGCCGCCGAGCCGACGCGTTGCACGAGACAGCCGCGACGATCGCCACCGGCACGTTGCTGCACCCCACCGACGTCACCGACGTGAGCAGTGTCGCCGCTCTGTTCGTCGCAATCGATCAGCGATTCGGGCGGCTGGACCTGTTGTTCAACAACGCTGGCGTCGGTGCGCCACCCGTCCCCCTCGACGAATTGACCCTCGAGCAGTGGCAGCGCGCCGTCGACACCAACCTCACCGGGTCGTTCCTGTGCGCGCAGCGAGCGATGGCGATGATGAAGCGGCAAGATCCCGCCGGCGGTCGCATCATCAACAACGGCTCGATCTCCGCCCACACCCCGCGACCGAACTCGGCCCCGTACACCGCGACCAAGCATGCCATCACCGGCCTGACCAAGTCGATCGCACTCGACGGCCGCCCGTTCGGCATCACCTGCGGCCAGATCGACATTGGCAACGCCGAGACGCCGATGACCGCCCGTATGGCCGATGGCGTGCCGCAGCCCGATGGCAGCCGTCGACCCGAGCCGGTGATGAACGTCGACGACGCCGCCCGTGCCGTCCGCTACATGGCCGGCCTGCCTCCCGAATCCACCGTGCTGTTCATGACCGTGATGGCTGCCGGCATGCCCTTCGTCGGCCGCGGCTGAGCGTCGGGTGTCACGACCAACAAGTCACGAAATATCCGGTTGCACCGGAGATTCGGTGACTTGCTCGCTGCGAGGTCATCGGTCCGAAGGCGAACTATTCGAAGCGATCGCTGCGCAAAAGGTCAGGCGCCCGCGAGGCGGCTGACCAACGTGCGGTGCTCGTCGTCGAGCGGGCGGGCATCGCCGGCAACGGCGTTCTCGGTTGCCCGACCCGGATTCGATGTGGCGGGGATCGAGACCGTGGTCGTCGGATGGCTCAGTCCCCACTGCAGCAGCGCCTGTCCCCAGGTGTGGATGCCGAACGGCTCGAGCGGCGCGAGTTCGGCGGCGGTCGGGGGAGTGCGCATCAGGGCGGCGGCGGCGAACGGGCGCATGATCAGGACGCCGAGACCGAGTTCCTCGGCCAGTGGCAGCAACCGGTCCTCGACCTCGCGCTCGCGAGGGTTGTACGGGATCTGGATGGCGTCGAGACGACCCGTGACCATCGCCGCCTCGAGCTCGTCGAAGCTCGCGGCCTGCCAGTGCGTCGCGCCGACGAATGTGACCTGGCCGTTGTCTCGCAGTTCCTCGATGCGCCGCAGCCGCTCGGACCAGCGAACCATGTTGTGGATCTGCAACAGCTCGATGTGGCCGCCGTAGAACGACAGCGACGCTGCGATCTGACGCTCTGCCACCTCGTCGTCATCCGTCCAGACCTTGGTCGCGACGAGCGCCCCCGAACGTCGACCGTCGAGCGCGGCCCCCAGCACGCGTTCCGCCTTGCCGTACATCGGTGACGAGTCGAACAACGTCGTGCCCGCGTCGAGCGCTGCCGACACCACATCGCCGGCGAGTGATAGATCGTCGGTGTCCAACGTCTTCGACGTGCCCATCCCGATGATCGGCACCATCGGCGCATCGGCATGCTTCGGGGAGAGCGAGCGTGATTCCATGTCGCGCATTCTCGCACCGTCTACTTGGACTTGGCGCGGCGGCGGTCAGCGAGAGCGAGCAGCGCGATCGACGCGACGACGACCGAGATGCCGGCGCCTGCCAAGTCGCGGCTCGTCTGGAACGCGATCTTCAACACGAACAGGTAGACCAGCGACCCTGCCATCAGCACCATCCATGTCGAGCGTCGTTTGCCCGTGACCCAGGCGTGCCCGATGAAGAGCACGTTCCAGAGCACGTGACCAGAGAACGGCCAATTCAACGCCAGTGCAACAGGGCTCAACACAGCACTTGCGGCGAAAGTGACCTTCCATCGCGGTGGGAACTCTGATCGAAACTGGACGAGGTAGCAGCCGCCGAGACCGAAGAGCGGGAAGATGTACCAGTACAGCGCCGTTTGTGGCGAGGCGGCGAACGCGAACAACAGTGCGCATACCGCCATGGCCCCGACCAGAACGGGCCACCGCGGTGCAGGGACCGGCGCTTCGGCGATCTCGGGGTTGGGTTCTGTGGGCCGAGTGTCCATCGTTCGAGCCGACGCTACGACCTCGACCCGTCTGCCGCCACCGCGGACCCTTGACCGCTGGCAGACTTGACGAAGCTGCGCGCTGAAGAGCAGCGAGACGACGGGAGGAAGCATGCCTGAAGAGTTCGAAGGAGATCTTGCAGGAGCCGTGTTCTGGGGCGCCGACCTCAGCGGCGCCCGCTTCCGCGACGTCAACCTCACCGACGCCAAGATCAGCCACGCCTGGCTGGTCAACGTCGACATCGACGCGCTGGTCGACTCGGTGGTCATCAACGGTGTCGACGTGACGTCATATGTGAACGAGCGTGATCCGTGGTACCCGCTGCGCGCCATGCTCCGTCCTTCGAACCCGGACGACATGCGCGCAACGCGGGTGGCGCTCGAAGACGAGTGGGCGAAGACGATCGCGTTGGCCAAGTCGCTCCCGGAGGACTCACTGCACGAATCGGTCGACGAGGAGTGGTCCTTCGTCCAGACACTGCGACATCTCGTCTTCGCGATGGACAAGTGGTTCACCGCTCCGGTCCTCGGAGAGGGGTTTCACCCGATCGGCTTGCCGAACTCGGGCTCCGTCGGGTTCCCGTGGCCTGGCCTCGACTACGACCTGAAGCCGTCCGTCGATGATGCGCTCGCGGTGCGTGCCGACCGGGCCGATCGATTTCGCCACTACCTCGCATCGGTGGCGCCTACCGATTTCACAAGCCCCATCGAGGTGCTCGAGAACGGCACGAACCCTCTGCAGGAGTGCCTCTACACCGTCTTCGAGGAAGAGTTCTGGCACAACCGCTACGCGCGGCGCGACCTCGCACAGCTGGAAGCCGCGAACTGAACGTCTTGCCTGCAACTTTGTCGCTGGGAGGTCGCTGAGCGACCTGGGAGCGACAAAGTTCCGGGTGAGCTGCTCGACAGTCGCCCGCGGCGCCGCTCAGGCCGCGCCCGGGTCGACATCGGGGACCATGACCTCGAGTCGATTCTCCTGCACCGGGTCGTCGTTCGACAACACAATGCCGCGATACCGGCCGACGTACCCGCCGGTCGCGTGCCCATCCGGCCGGCCGCCGGTGTCCGGCTCCCAGATCGGGTAGTCGCTGTCGCCGTGTTCGAACGAGACCGACACGAGGTCGCCGATCGCCGGCAGCTGCGCTCCCGACATCAACGCCACGGCCCAGATCGGCGTGTCGCCGTACACGTCGGGCACCAGCACCAGTAGGCAGTACTGCTGCATCGGGTCGGCGTCGTCGACGACCGTTCCCCGGTACGTCCCCCCATATCCAGTCACCATGCAGTGATCATCGCAGACCGAAGGGCACACACGCAGCGAGGTGTGAGTCGAATCATCCTGGGCCCGCCAGACTGAGGACATGCTCGGAAAATTCGGTCTCTGGCGTCACCTTGTCGCGACGAGCGCGATCGCTGGTACGGCGTTGCTCGCGGCGATCGGCGTGATCGGCCGCGGCAACGCCGACGAGCGGTTCGAGTCGAAGGTCGTCACCGTTACACCGGCCGGAGGTGACGGGCTTCGCCTCCGTGAGGTGGTCGACGAGGACTTCGGTACGAAGGACCGTCACGGCTACGAGCGGCTCATCCCCATCGACTTCGGCCATCCCATCGACATCGAGGCATCATCGCCCGACGCCAATGCCGATGTCGACGTCACGTCGTTCTTCGAGGGTGATCGCATCCGGCTCGGTGAGGCCAGCTCCACGTTCACCGGGCAGCATCGGTACGTCCTCGCCTACACCTTGCCCGACGCGTTGGTGTCGACAGGCCAACTCGCGCTCGACATCATCGGGACCGACGAGACCTTCGAGACCGGTCGGTTCGAGGTCGTGGTCTCCGGACTGAACCTGTTGGGTCCGACGTGCAATGTCGGCGGCCAGGGATCGTCGGGGGGCTGCACGCTGAAGCGCGATGGCGATGTGTATCGAGCGGTCATCAGCCCATTGAAGGCCGGTCAGGGGATCACGATCGGCGGCACGATCACCGGCAGCATCCCGGTGGCGCAGGTCGCCGATCCGCCGCTGCCGAAGCGTCGTGCAGACGATCGCATGGCGCTGGCGCTGGCAACGATCCCCCTCGGTCTCATCAGCGCCGGTGCGGTGTACGTGACCTCGCGACGATCGGGTCGCAATGAGGTCTTCGCCGGCGGGGCCGCCGATGCGGCGTACGGATCGCTGCCGCAGCCGAGCAGTGATGCGTCGCCGCGGGCCGATGTGCGGATGGTGGCCGACAGCAAGATGGACGAGCTGGCAACGATCGAGTTCGTGCCACCGAAGGGGATCGAGCCGTGGCAGGGCTCGGTGCTGTTGAACGAGAGGATCGATCGCACGACTGTTGCGGCATGGGTGTCGGGTCTCGTCGCCAAGGATGCGATCACGCTGACGCAAGAAGACAGCGGGTTGGTGCTGCGCGCCGGGCCGCACCGCGACCAGCTCGCCGGCGCCACCAAGGCGTTGGTCGATCAGATGCTCGACTTCAAGGACGAGCTCGCACTCGGCTCGTACAACCAGAACTTCAGCGCAGCGTGGGGCCAGGTGTCCACGTTGGAACGCGAAGGCATCGTCGCGTCCGGATGGTGGAAGCGGCTACCGCCGGGCGGCATGCGCAGCGGTGCGGCCGGCACGAAGTGGTTGGGCCTCGTGATCGTGCTGTTCTTCGTCTTCGGCGCCGGCTCGTTCCTGTCGGCGCTGCTCGGCGCGTTCCACGCGAAGGTGCCGGCGTTGCTCTTCGCGGTGGTGGTGCCGTTCATCTTCGCCCGCTTCGTGTACGCAGTGTTGCGCCCGGCCCGCAGCGCGACCGGCTCGGCGCTGGCATTGCGCGCCGAATCATTCCGTCGGTTCCTCGTGGCCAGCGAAGGCAAGCACGTCGACTGGGCGTGGAAGCAGGGCCTGCTCCGCGAGTACAGCGCGTGGGCGGTGGCGCTCGGTGCCGCTGACGCGTGGGGTCGGGCACTCGCTGCCAGCAACGTGCCTGCGCCGGAGATGAACCTGGCCAGCCCGATGTGGCTGTACACGATGGGTCCGTCGTTCACCAGTACGCAGATGGCACCGGCGCCGTCCGGCTCATCGGGTGGAAGTTCGTTCAGCGGGTTCTCCGGTGGCAGCGTCGGTGGCGGCGGCGGTGGAGGTAGCTCGGGCTCCTGGTGACGTGCCCGTCAACGCGAAGCGACGCGCCTCGACGACTGCCCGAATGGCCCTCGCGCTCGACCGGAGGCTGGAGCATCATCGGCGGATGAGTGTCGAACTCCACGCCGACAGCCCACTGGCTGATCTCGAGCTCGCCCACGACGAGGCGATTGCCCAGTTCCACCAAGGTGACCTCGACCAGGCCTTCGAGGACCTGCATGGGATCTCGCTGCACGCCAACGTGTCGCCTCACCTCAGGATCCGCTGCCTGCTGGCGATGGGCCAGGTCCTCGACGTCAACGGGCGCGACGACGATGCGATCGCCTTGTTCGAACAGGTCTGGTACGACGGTGCGGCAACCGAAGCCGAGAAGGCGATCGCCGAGGAGCGGCTGACGCTGGCCCGGGTGGGATCCGAGCGCGCCGCCGGCTATCCGTGGATATCGCACGGCCCGCGCACCGCGGCCGAATTGCTGACGGCGGCGCACGACGCGCTGACCGGCGCCGATGCAAACGAGGCGCTCGGTCAGGCGTTCCTGGCGTACGAGCATCCGGACGCGAGCGACGCGGAGCAGGCGATGGCATCGGCGCTCATGGCGCGAGGTCACCACCAAACGGGCAATCTCGAGTACGCCGAGTCGTGGGCCATCGAGGCCCTCGGGCGCCCGATCGACGACACGCAGCGGGCGCTCGTCGAACGCGTGCTGGAGCAGGTCCGTGAGGCACGATCGCCGGTGACGGCCGCCCAGGTCTCGCCGACATCCACGCCCGACGAGTTGCGCACGATGTTCGTGCTCACGCCCGGGCTGATCAACGCCCGCCTGTACGAACAGGCGCTGGAGATCCTGTACGCCATGTACGACCACCCGAACGTCGTGGACGAGTGGAAGCCGAAGGTGGCGATGAACATCGCTGCAGCCTTACGCGACAGCGGCCACACCGACGCAGCCCGCTCGTGGTACCTGGAGTCGATGATGCGCAGCGACGAACGAGACGCCGACACCGGCGACGTGCTGCAGAAGATCAACGTCGCGCTGACACTGAACTGACGGTGAGTTCGGCAGCAAGGTGACGAGCCCGGGGCATTGGTCAGGAGAGGTCGCGGTCACACCCGGCCATTGGGGAAGTGCGTCGTCTCGGTGCGCACTGTCTGCTCTGAAAGTACGCACTTCCACTCACCTTGCTGCCCGAGTCGACTGAGGGCGAGCGCCGCAGGAATTACAGCGGGAAGGCGCTGCGCGCCGCAACGGCAGCGCCGCGTGCACCGGCCATGTCGAGGTCGGGCACCAATGAGAACTCGGCCACATCGAGTTGCTCGTCGCGCAAGTGCGTGTTGGTGCGAACCACCGAGAGGTACCAATCGCGAAACGCCGGATCGGCCTCGACGACACCGCCGCCCACGAAGTACGCGTTGGGATCGGTGAAGTTGGCAGCGATGGTGAACAGCCGGCCGATTGCCATCGCCTGCTGCTCGAACACCCTGCGGGCCATCTCGTCGCCGCGTTCGCCGTAGCCGCGCAGTTCTTTGGACGCCTCGTCGATGGGCGTGCCGGCGAGAGGATGATCGGGATACCGCGTCAACCAGTACGGCAGCAGGTTCCGGCGGATGCCGGTCAGCGAGGCCACGCTCTCGACGTCGCCGACGAATCCGCAGTTGCACTGCGGCATCGGTTGGCCCTCGCCCAGCAGTCCGTCCATCGGGATGTGCACGTGCCCGAGCTCACCCGCCATGCCGGCCGCCCCGCGAACGACTGCACCCGATTCGATCACGCCGCCACCCAGACCGGTGCCGACGATCGCCGAGACCGACGATCGCCGCAACGCCTTCTCCCCGTAATAGGCGTAGTGGGCGTAGAGGGCCGCAGCGTTGCCGTCGTTGCTGTACACGACCGGGATGCCGAGTCGAGCCTCGAGCGCGGCGCGCACGTCGAATCCCCACCACTCCGGCAACGCGAAGTTGGTGGCACCCTTCGACGAGATCACCCCTTCGGCTGAAGCCGGACCGGGCGTGTCGAGGCCGACCGCGCGCACATCCGAGCGCTCGATGCCAGTGATCTGCAGCCCCGACTCGAACGCGGCCGCCAGGGCATCGAGCGCCGGGCCCGTCCCCTCGGTCACTCGGCTCGGCACCTCGATCATGTGATCGATCAGGAAGTGTCCGGCCTCGTCGAGCATGGTGACGTTGTTCTTCGTTCCGCCATTGTCGATTCCGACGATCATGGACCCGAGGTCGCGCATAGTCCTCCGTTCGGCGGAGATGATAGGCGCGGCGGAATCCGCCGCGCCCGAGCGATGAGATGTCGGAGGATCAACGATGGCAAGGTGGTGGAGATGATCGATCGGTTGCGAGGCAGGCAGGAGTGGAAGTTCTTCAGCGCCCTGCGCCGCGCCGCACCTGCTTACGCCATCGGCTGGTGGGTGCTGGTGGTGCTTCGTGGAACGCTGCCTGCGGTCACCTCCGTTGCGTTCGGATGGTTGGTCAGTGCGATCACTCGGCACGTGTCGTTGGTCGGCCCGCTCGTGATGGTCGGTGTCTCGTTCACGTTGTTGCTGGTCTCGCAACCGCTGCACCAGATGGTGTCGTCGAACCTCGGGGCGCGGATGGCGGCGCACCTGTACGACCGTCTCCTCACCGTGTGTGTCTCACCGCCCGGCATCGCCCACCTCGAGCGGTCCGAATTGACCACGGATCTCACGATGGCCCGCGACTTCGACCTCGGCATGATGGGCCCACCGCTCGACATCTCGATGGATTTCATCGCCGGCGGGTTGGTCGATCTGGTGGTCGGCGTCAGCGCCGCGATCTTGTTGCTCGGGTTCCGTTGGTGGGCTGCGCTGCTGTTGGCGATGGCGTGGCTGTCGACCCACTGGCTACTTCGGGAAAGTGGCGTGTGGAAGGACCGCAACACCGACGAGGTGCGCAAGGCCCAGCGTCATGCGGAGTACTCGTACCGACTGGCGGTCGATGCCGCACCTGCCAAGGAGCTGCGGTTCTTCGGCTTGGCGGGCTGGGTGACCGACCGGTTCGTCGGTACTCGTCGCCATCTGTACGACTTGCAGTACCAAGCCACTCGGCTGCGGGAGAAGTCGGTCCTGACGTGCCTCGTGATCGTGCTCGGCGCCAACGTGGCGGTGTTCTGGCTGCTGGCCGACGCGGCCGCCGGCTCGACGCTGACTACAGCTCGTGTCGTCGTGTTCGTGCAGGCCGCGATCGGCGTTTCGTCGATCGCCTTCGGCGGCTTGAACTGGGCGATGGATGGCGCCGCTGCACCGGTCGTCGCGCTCGAGCGCGTCGAGTCCGCGGTGGGCAGCGGCGCGCTCGCGGCGGGCACTGTCATCCCCGCGGCGGGCCCGAAGGAGATCCAGTTCCGCGACGTGTCGTTCGCCTACACCCACGGCGGGCGTCCGGTGCTGGACGGCTTCGATCTGACGATCCCTGCGGGTACATCGATGGCGATCGTCGGCCAGAACGGGGCCGGCAAGACCACGCTTGCCAAGCTCTTGTGCCGTCTCTACGACACGACGTCGGGCTCGATCGAGATCGACGGTCTCCCACTGGCATCATTGGATCTCGACGCATGGCGTTCGCAGGTCACCGCCGTGTTCCAGGACTTCATCCATTTCGAGTTGCCGCTTCGCAACAACGTCGCGCCCACCGGTGCACCCGACGAAGTGATTCGTGCCGCGCTGGCCTCGGCGGGCGGATCGGAACTGGCCAACGGCGATCTCGACACGATCTTGTCGAAGGGCTACCCGGGTGGCACCGATCTGTCGGGCGGGCAGTGGCAACGCATCGCCCTGGCTCGGGCGTTGTGCGCGGTGCAGCAGGGCGCCGGCGTCGTGCTGCTCGACGAGCCAACGGCCCAGCTCGACGTCCGCGGCGAGGCGGAGATCTTCGAGCGGGTGCTCGCGGCCACACGTCACTGCACGACCATCCTCATCTCGCACCGCTTCTCGACCGTGCGGCTGGCCGACCGGATCTGCGTGATGGAGGACGGCAAGGTGGTCGAGCTCGGCAGCCACGACGAGCTGATCGCGCGGCGCGGCCGATATCGAACCATGTTCGAGCTCCAGGCATCCCGTTTCACCGAATACGACGAGCAGGGCGAGGAGATGACCTATGACTCGCTCGGCTAAGGGCGGCAGCCCCAACGAGGAGTTGCCGCCGGCGATGCGCTCGCTGCTGCGAACGTTCCGGCTGGGGTATCGCGCCGAGCCACGACTGCTGGCGCTGTCGCTCGGCCTGGCGCTGTTGATGATGTTGCCTGACGCCCTGCTGGCACTGTGGTTGAAGTTCCTCGTCGACGGTGTGCTTCACGGCCAACGACGGCGGGTGTTCATCGCCGGGTTCGGTCTGGCGATCTCGGTCACCGCGACGTGGTACCTCTCACTGCTGTCGCAGCGGGTGCAACGCCGGTTCCGTGATCGAGTCGCCATCGCCCTCGAATCACACGTTGCCCACCTGCAGGCGTCGGTCCCGACGATCGAGCACCACGAGCGACCCGAGTACCTCGACCGGCTGGCGATGCTGCGCGATCAGGTCTTTGCCCTCGACCACATGTTCATGTCGTTGTTCTCCACGCTCGGCTGGCTGTTCCGACTGGCGATCACGGCGGTGCTCTTGGGCTCGATCCACCCGGCGCTGGTGCTGTTGATGCTGTTCGCCCTGCCCGCGTTCTGGGTGTCGACGTGGCGGCCGGCGGTCGAGCGTCGAGTCGAGGAATCGGTGATCGCCAACACGCGACTCGGCCGGCACCTGTTCGTGCTGGGCACCACGGCGCCCCCGGCCAAGGAGGTGCGCGTGACCAACACCGGCCAGTGGTTGGTCGCCGAACGCCGCGCTGCGTGGGACCGCTACTACGTCCCGGTCGCGCGAGTTCGCTGGGTGACAGCGGCATGGCACACGATGGCATGGGCGATGTTCGCCGGGGCCTACGTATCGGCCATCGTCTGGGTGGCTTCGGGTCTCGACCGCGGCGTCGGCGACATCGTGCTGGTTCTTGCCGCCGGCACGCGATTGGCGCGCTACGTCGGCGCGACGGCCGGCGAGCTCGGCTTCCTGCGCGGCTTCTGGCTCGACTCGTCGCGCCGGCTGACATGGCTCGAGGACTACTCAGCGGGAATCGATGCCTCGGCCGACGCGGCTGCGCCCACCCGGCTGAACGACGGGATCACGTTCGACCACGTCTCGTTCCGATATCCGGGCACCGATCGTCTCGTGCTCGACGACATCTCACTCCGGCTTCCGGCCGGCGCCGTCGTCGCCGTCGTGGGCGAGAACGGTGCCGGGAAGTCGACACTCGTGAAGCTGCTGGCGCGCATGTACGCACCGACGGCGGGCCGCATCATGCTCGACGATGCCGACCTGGCCGGGATCGCTACTGACGAATGGCGGTCGTGCCTCGCGGGAGCGTTCCAGGATTTCTACCGGTTCGAGCTGCACGCGCAGCAGACCGTTGGCGTCGGGGATCTGCCGCGGGTCGATGATCGCACCGCGACAGACAACGCCATCGATCGAGCAGGCGCTCACGACGTGATCGATCGGTTGGCCTATGGCATCGACACGCAGCTGGGGCCGTCGTGGGACGAGGGCGCCGAGGTCAGCTTCGGGCAGTGGCAGAAGCTGGCGCTGGCCCGCGGGTTCATGCGTGATGCGCCGTTGTTGTTGATCCTCGATGAACCCACGGCCGCGCTCGACGCCGAGACCGAGCACGCCCTGTTCGAGCGCTTCGCCTCGGCGGCGCGCTCGCACGCCGGCACCGGTCGGGTGACCGTGCTGGTGTCGCATCGATTCTCCACGGTGCGCATGGCCGACCTGATCGTGGTCATGGACGGCGCTCGCGTCGTCGAGTTCGGTAGCCACGACGACCTGATGGCGCGCAACGGCCAGTACGCCGAGTTGTTCCGCATCCAGGCCGCCGCGTACGGCTGACTCGCTAGACGGTGCACCCGCCCGCCGCGCCGACCTTGCTGAGCCCCGTCAGGTCGCCGGCGCCGTAGGTGGTGGGCCCCCCGGACGATGCCGAAGCGTTCATCAGCTGCGTCGGGTCCTGCACGTGGTCGAGCCCGACGGCGTGGGCCAATTCGTGCAACAGCACCGGGCCGGTGCCGACGCTGGACCACGGGTCGCTGTTGAGGGCAACCATGTTCACAACTATCGAGGCTCTCAACATCTCACTGGTCGCAGGGTTGAAGACGGTCGAAGCGCGGCCGATGATCGAACCCCCAACGAGGTCGGACTGCTGGGGGTCGCCCAAGGCGATCACCAGCTCGCTGTTCCCCGTCGGAAATTGTCCGCCGTTGTTGAGCCTGGGCATGAAGGGTGTGTCGCCTACCGGTACCAGTGGAAGGCCGGTTGCCGCCTCTAGGCGTTCGACCGCTTCGGCTATGACTGCTCGGAAGCTGGAGCCGTAGCCGCCCAGGTTCACGAGGTAGCGGATGGCTCGACAGGGGTTCCACCGTACGGCGAGACCGTTGAACACGGCAGCGAACTTGAAGGGCTGCGTCGTGGGCGGACCACTCGGGCCGGTCAGGGGGACGTGTGGCGGCAACACGGTCGCCACCTCGGTGCCGGTGTACCACCCGGAGATGTCGACGATGAGGTGCGCGCCATTTTGGGTGTAGAAGCTGAGGCCTCCCGTGCTGACCGGGGTGATCACGTGGTTGGCGATGATCTGCCCGGCGTGGGTGGCGTTGAGGCTCGATGCAGTCGGCCGGTACGTCTGCGCCGGCCAGATCGAGAAGAAACCGTCCCTGACGGTGTCGGTGACGGTGGCGTTGACCACCACCGCGCCAATTCCAGTGGCCGGAAGGTTGGCGCGACCGGCCACCGGCACCTGGGCCGTGCGGTTGTGGCCCGGCAGCGCGCCGAGCGGCGGTTCGCGACTGTCCAAGAGACGCTGCGGGGTCACCGGCACGAACAGGCCGACATCACTGGCCGGCGCACTGGCGCCGGTGAAAAAACCGACGAGGTCGATCACCAGATGCCCACCGGTCTGGGTGAACACCGTGGTGCTGCCACCGGCGAGGCGTGCCAGCACCTGGTTGGCGATCGTGGTACCGGTCCCGATGACGTTGAGGTTGCTGACGATCGGTCGTGCGCTGCCGGCGGGGAACACCGTCCAGAACCCGCCGGCAGTGCTCTCGGTGACGGTCACCTTCAAGGCCGCGGCAGTGGCATCGGCGGGCACGGTCACACCGGCGAATGCGGCCCGACCGACGACGTCGAGGTTGATCTGTTCACCGGCGACCAGCGGTCCGAAGTGAGGCGAGGTCGGCTCGCGAGTGTCGATCAGACGCGTCGGGTTGATCGGTACGAACAGACCGGCCTGAGCCATCACGGCCGGCGTGTAGTAGCCCTGCACATCGGCGATGAGATCGGTGGTCATCAGCGAGTAGACGTCGACGGTGCCACCGGTTCCGATCGGCACGGTCACCAGGTTGGCGATGGTCTGGCCGGCACCGTCGACGTTGATCGACGACACCACCGGGCGGGGGACGCCGGTGGGGTAGACCATGACGAACCCGGGGTTGGCTGAGCCATCGACGGTCAGGTTCAACACCACCGCGCTCGCGGTCGGCGGCACGTCGGTCAGCGTCAGTGTGAAGTTCTCACCGGCGCTGACCCGGTGCGCAAGGCCTTGGCTGATGCGCGTGTCGAGAATTCGGTACGGAGGGACCGGCACATACGACGATGCGCCGGCCGGTGCGACCGCATGCACCACGGCGGCCGGTGCGACGATGCACACGCTCAGGCACAGCGCAGCGACGATGGCGGAAACGCGCGCCACCCGGCGATGAAGCAACCTCATTGACACTCCTGTCCCTCACACCGCCCACGGCGACACTAGCGGCGCCGATTCCGAGCAGAAACCCCGTGTCACACTTCAGTCGGCGATGCGACTCGAGGGGACCAGTACAGCGACGTCGGGATGAACTGCCGCAAGACCGCGATCGAACGTGGCGACGCCGGCGGCGCGACTGCGGGCGAGATCGCAGAGGTACGCGTCGGTCACCTGCCGATGACCGATCACGGTGGTGATGACGTCGTTCGTGAACGGACGGTCGTCGTGCCAGAACTCGTGTCGCGGTAGTGCCTGGATGCGAGCAAGGGCGACTCCGATGTCACCGCTGGTGTGGCCGGCGCGTAGCAGGTGTCGGATCAGGGATCCTTGCGTCATCGGACAGGTCGCGAACGAGTCGTCGTGCTGACTGAACCAATCTGCAGCCCACTCGTGATGCACGTGGTCGGGGTCGACCAGAGCGATGAGGACATTCGCATCGAGCAGGAAGCTCACTCCTCGTCATCCAAACGGCGAACATCGTCGGTCGTGACGGGTCGCCCAGATGCGAGCAAAGGGAAGCCGGTCTGTCGGTCGATGACCTCGACCTGGGTGTTCGAGCCCAACGCGCGTCGCAGCAGGTCGACCACCGCTGTGCTGAGCGTGCAGCCGCGGTCATGAGCCAATGAGGTGGCGATCGCGTGGAGATCGTCGGGCAAGTCGATCGTCGTTCGCATCGACTCACCGTAGCATCACTGCATCATTGCATCAAGATGTTCACGCACGCATTCGGCTGCCCGCGGGGTCGAGGACCGGTTCGAGTTGCAGACGGGCCGGCCGGCGCTTGCCGATGATCTCGATGTCGAAGCCGGTCGTGCCGGGCTCGGCAAGCTCTGCGGGGATGTACCCCCAGGCCAAGGAGACACCGGAGTAGTGGGCGTAGCCCCCGCTGGTGATCCAGCCGACCACCCGCTCGCCCTCGGCTCCGGAGTGCCACACCGGCTCGTCGCCGATCACATCGGCCGGCTCATCGGGATCGGGATCGACGACGAACATCGTCAGCTTGCGCTTCGGGCCACCCATGGCGCGTTCGGCCTCGACCGCGGCTCGGCCGATGAACTCGTGGTCGAACTTCAGCACGCGGTCCATCCCCGCCTCGAGTGGGGTGTAGATCGGCCGGTACTCGCGGAACCAGGTGCCGAAGTTCTTCTCCAGACGCATCGTGATCAAGGCACGGAACCCGAACAGGCGCATGTCGAACTCGCGGCCCGCCTCCCACAGGAGGTCGAAGAGGTACCGCTGGTACTCGGGTTGCACCCAGATCTCGTATCCGAGATCGCCGGTGTAGGTCATGCGTGACAGCCAAACCGGGGCCATGCCGAGGTCGACCTTGCGGAACGCCATGAACGAGAAGTCGGCGGTCGCCAGCGATGTCTTGGTGAGTTTCTGCACCACGTCGCGCGATCGTGGGCCGGCAACCGTCAGGCCGACCATCGACAGGGCCAACACCTCGAACCGGATGGTGCTCGGCTGCGGGAGATGGTCGACGAACCAGCGCGGGTGGTGCACCTCTGCTGCTTGCGAGCCGAACACGAAGAACTCGTCGGGCCCGATTCGCGACACCGAGAACTCGCCGACGATCCGGCCCTGCGGGTTCAGCATCGCCGTCAGGGTGGTGCGGCCGATCTTCGGCAGCGCGTTGGTGAACAGGCCCTGCAGCCACGTCGCTGCGCCGTCGCCGCTGACCTTGTACTTGGCGAAGTTGGATGCCTCGGAGAGGCCGACCCGCTCGCGGACGGCCCTCGATTCCTCGGCGACGAGGGGGAACGCATTGGAACGGTGGAACGTGACGTTCTCGATCGGCTCGGCGCCGGGCTCCTGGAACCACAACGGGTGTTCGAGGCCGAAGCCGGCGCCCCACACGGCGTTGTGGGCCGTCAGCCGGTCGTAGATGGGAGTCGTGTGCAGCGGTCGTCCGGCCGGCAGTTCCTCGTTGGGGAACGTGATGCGGAATCGGCGTGAGTAGTTCTCACGAACCTTTGCATTGGTGTAGGCCAATGACGCCCAGTCGCCGTAGCGGGCCACGTCCATTCCCCAGATGTCGTCGTGCGGGTCGCCATCGATCATCCAGTTGGCCAGCGACAGGCCGACGCCACCGCCTTGCGACAACCCGGCCATCACTGCGCATGCCACCCACATCCCGCGCATCCCCTTGATCGGGCCGACGAGTGGGTTGCCGTCGGGGCTGAACGTGAACGGTCCGTTGACGAACTTCTTGATGCCGGCGCGACCGACGGCGGGGAAGTGGGCGAACCCGCGCTCCAGCTCCGGCGCGATGCGGTCGAGGTCGTGGGGCAACAGTTGGAACACGAAGTCCCACGGCGTCTCGTTGGGCGACCACGGCCGGTTGTCCTGTTCGTACGTGCCCAAGAGGATGCTCTGGCCCTCCTGACGGGCGTAGATCTCGCCGGCGAAGTCGATCATGTGCGGCAACTCGCGGCCGTGCTCCTCGTTGTAGGCGATCACCTCCGGCATCGGCTCGGTCATCAGGTAGTGGTGCTCCATCGCCAGGACCGGCAGTTCCAGCCCGACCATGCGTCCGACCTCGCGCGCCCACAGACCGCCGGCGTTCACGACGTGCTCGGCGTGGATGGTGTGGCCACGATCGGTGATCACGTCCCACGTGCCGTCGGGCCGTTGCTGCAAGCCGGTCACCCACGTGTCGGTGTACACCTCGGCGCCACGGTTGCGGGCGCAGATCGCGTAGGCATGCGTCACGCCATAGGGGTCGACGCTGCCTTCGTCGGGGTCGAACAACGCCCCGACGAAGTACTTCTCCTCGAGCAACGGGTTCAGCTGTTTGGCCTCGGCGATGGAGATGATGTCCATGTGCATGCCGAGGTACCGACCGCGGGCCTGCGCCATGCGCAGCCAGTCGAGGCGTTCGGGCGTGTCGGCCAACATCAGACCGCCGGGCAGGTGGATGCTGCACTGCTGGCCGGACTCGGCCTCGATCTCGCGGTAGAGGTTGACCGTGTACTGCTGCAGGCGGGCGACGTTGGGATCGCCGTTCAGCGTGTGCATGCCGCCCGCTGCGTGCCACGTCGAGCCGGCCGTCAGCTGCTTGCGTTCGAGCAGCACGACGTCGGTCCACCCCGCCTTGGTGAGGTGGTACAGCACGCTGGCACCGACCACCCCGCCTCCCACCACCACGACTTGCGCTGACGCTTTCATCTCGTGCTCCTGAGCTCGGTGCGTTTAGAAATCGGTGGCGACGCCGCCCTCGGCGACGCGGCGGGCGACGAACGATTTCAGCTCCTCGAGCCGCGCCGGATCCATCGCCGGTTGCTCGTACGCAGCAAGGAACGCGGCTGCCAGATCGTGGGCCTTTCCAGCGGCCTCGGGCCTGCCGGCCTCGTCCCAGCTCTCGTAGTTCCGCCAGTCGCTGACCATCGGCTTGTAGAACGCGGTGCGGTACCGGTCCTGCGTGTGCTGGACGCCGAAGAAGTGGCCGCCAGGCCCGACCTCTTCGATGGCATCGATGGCCAGCGTGTCGTCGTCGACCACGACCGGGTCCATCATCGACGAGACCATGTGCAACAGGTCGGCGTCGAGCACCATCTTGGCCATGCTGGCGTGCAATCCGCCCTCCATCCAACCGGCGCCGTGCATCATCATGTTGACCCCACCCATCACACAGCCCCACAGAGCGAACACGCTCTCGTAGGCAGCCTGCGCATCGACGGCGTTGGCGGCGCACACGTTGCTGCTTCGGTACGGCAAGTGATAGCGGCGGGCCAACTGACCGCCGATCATCGCGGTGCGCACGTACTCTGGCGTGCCGAACGCCGGCGCACCGGATTGCATGTCGACGTTGGATGTGAACCCGCCGTACACCACGGGCGCGCCTGGTCGAACGATCTGGCAGAAGGCAATTCCCGCCAACGCTTCGGCGTTCTGCTGGGCGAGCGCACCAGCCAAGGTCACCGGCGCCATCGCCCCCGCGAGCGTGAACGGTGTCATCACGACGGGTTGGTTGCGGGAGCACATCTCGATGATGCCGTGCAACATCGGCGTGTCGAGGCGCAACGGTGAGTTGGAGTTGATCACCGTGAAGATCGAGGGCTCGCAGTCGAGTGTGGCGTCATCGACACCCCGGGCGATGCGCACCATCTCGATGCAGTCGCGATTCTTCTGGCGGCCGAGGCTGTAGCAGTGGATGTGCTTGTCGGTCAGCGTCAGCACGTCGAACGCAGCGTGGATGTGGCGCACGGAGGCGTGGATGTCGACCGGCTCGACGGGATAGCCGCCGACGAAGTGGATCGAGTTGAGCATGTGGGCCAGTTTGAGCAGGTTGTCGAAACCGACGTGGTCTCCGGTGCGGCGTACGCCGTCGAGCCCGACGATGTGCGGAGCGCTGCCCACCGTGCCGTTGGCCATCCAGTTGCCCCCGATGTGGAGGTTCTTCTCCGGGTTCCAGCTGTGCAGCGTGAACTCCGCGGGAGCGGTTGCGATGCGCTCGACGATCATCTCCTTGGGGAATCGAACGTGCTGCGCTGCCTCGTCGACGTCGGCGCCGGCGTCGCCGAGCATGCTGCGCGACTGGCCATCCCAGATATCCATGCCGATCCGTTCGAGGATCGTCAACGATGCCTCGTGGATCGATTCGAGCTCATCGGCCGACACCACCTCGGT
This sequence comes from Ilumatobacteraceae bacterium, assembly GCA_039931555.1. Lineage (GTDB taxonomy): Bacteria > Actinomycetota > Acidimicrobiia > Acidimicrobiales > Ilumatobacteraceae > JAENVT01. The sequence goes on from JBDTRP010000042.1 coordinate 27,880, forward strand.
GTGGTTCAACCGCATGCGCGGCTGCTGCCAAGGACGCTGCAGCGGCAGCGTGCTGCGCGGGCTCGTGTCGCGACCTCGTCGTCGACGGCCCTGGTCGTTGGTCACCGGCCGAGACTAGTCAGGCCTGGCATTCCTAGTACAGTTGTTCCGGTAATTCCCGTCGCAGTGAATCTCTGGTGTGGCAAATCGGTCGGCGCCGGATCTGTTGGTCGGTGTGCCTCGATGCCTCTGTGTGCGCGCATAGACGCTCCGCGTTTCTGTTGGCTCACGCTCATCGAGTGATAACAGATTGACTGTTAGTGTTATCACCTTCGGCATGATCCGCACCCAGATCTCGATGACCGACGAGCAGGCCGAGGGTTTGCGACGCTTGGCGGAGCTTCGGTGCCGTTCGCAGGCCGCGCTCATGCGCGACGCGCTCGACGTGCTGATCGGCGACTCAGATCGCAGCCGACGCATCGCTCGAGCTCGCCTCGCAGTCGGCGCCTTTCACTCCGGGTCGGCTGACACCAGCGTCGAACACGACGGCGCGTTGGCCGACGCGTTCTCCGCGTGAGCACATCCGTCTTTGTCGACACCTCTGCGATCTATGCAGTGCTCGACGCCGATGACGTCAACCACGAATCGGCGAGCAGGGCGTTTCAACAATTGTTGAACGGCGTCGAAACCGACGACATCGAAGCAGTCACGCACGGCTCGGTCATCGTCGAGACCGTCGCACTGGCGCAGCGCCGTCTCGGTATGGAAGCCGTGAAGGTCGTGGTCGACGATTTCATCCCGTTGTTCTCCACAGTGTGGGTCGACCAGGACCTCCATTGCGGTGCCACCGCGGCGATGCTGGCAGCGGGACTTCGTGGGTGTGAGCCTCGTCGATTGCACCTCGTTCGAGGTCATGCGAAGTCGTGCAATCGAACTGGCCTTTGCATTCGACGACGACTTCCAGAGTCGAGGATTCGCGTCGTACTCCGAACTGCACTGGCGCAACGATCGCCCGCGAGGCCCTGGGCCTCCTGGCCGAGGTATCGCTTCGTGAGGCGCCGCATGAGCACCCCGACCACCACGCCGACGTCGATGCCGGGGCCGTCGCGCGCCACGATCCGGGTCGCCGAGGCGGTCCACGAGGGCTACTGTTCAGGGTCGGCGAATACGTCCCACACCACCGACGCTGGGGCGTCGATCTCCACACTGCCTTCGGTCATCATGTACCAAGTGGTACATGAACCTCACCTGCCTGACAAGACCTCAGGCGAGCGACTTGCGTTGCCACGCGGCGGTCGACTCGATGGAGTTGAAGGTGAAGACGTGCAGCCCGGTGATGTTCAACTCGTCGGCGCATCTCGAGATCGGGGCGATCAGCTTGTTGGGGTCGTAGCTCGCCGGCGAGAACATGCGCAGGATCGCGCCGGAGTTCTTGCGCAGGTAGCGCAGCGACGAACCGATGCCCAGCCGAGTGCCGAGGCTCAGCAGCCGCGTCCGTTCGACGGCGCCGGGCACGCCGAGGTGGATCGGCAACGTCATGCCGCCGGCCCGTTGCCGCGTGAGCCACTGCTCGATCGTCTTGGCGTTGAAGCACATCTGTGTGCTGGCGAATCCTTGCAGGCCGAGCTCGGCGATCAGCGCCTGCTTGGCGAGCAACGCCTCGTCGAGTGCGGCGTCGGGGATGACGGCGTGGTGGTCCGGGTAGGCGGGCACCCCGACCGTGCGGACGGTGTGGCACAGCGGCAGGAGATCGCTGATCAGCGAGAGACCGTCGGTGTACGGGCCGACCGGGTCCGGATCGCCGCCGACGACGAAGATCTCGGTGATGTCGTGTTCGTTGAGCCGGGCTGCGATCTTCTCGACGTGTTCGCGGCCCTCGACCAGCCGGGCTGCGATGTGCGGCACAGCGTGATGGCCGGCGCCGTTGAGCTCAGCGCTGAGCTCGAGGGTCGGCTCGATGCCTTTTGTCGGCGAGCACGTGACCGAGACCGAGCACCCCGACGGGAGGTGCGGGATCTGGCTGTGCATCGACTTCAGTGGGATCAACTCGTACCGCGCATTCTCGATCAAGCGGCGGCGGGCGTCATGCGAACTCATCGGGCAACTCCTGTTTGCGGCGATCTACGAACTCGGTCAACTCCTCGGCGATGGCATCGTCCATCGGTGGCATCTCGTACTCGTCGAGACGCTTCTTCCAGATGGCGTTGGCGCGGGTGGGTGCATCGGTCGCGCCGTCTTCGGTCCACTGCTCGAAGCTGCTGTTGTCGGCGACGTTGCTGCGGTAGAACGCCGTCTCGAAGTTGGCGAACGTGTGCGCGGTGCCGAGGAAGTGCTGGCCGGGCTCGTGGTCACGGATGGCGTCGATCGCCTGGCCGTTCTCCGACAGGTCGAGGCCCTTGACGAACGTGGCCATCATCCCGCATTGGTCCTCGTCCATGATGAACTTCTCGTAGCCGATCGCCAGGCCGCCCTCGAGCCAGCCCGCGGCATGCAGCACGAAGTTGGTGCCGGCGAGGACCGTCGGCAGCAGGGTGGCCGCGCTTTCGTACGCGGCTTGCGCGTCGGGGATCTTCGATGCTGACAACGACCCGCCGCTGCGGAAGGGAACGCCAAGGCGACGAGCCAACGCAGCGATCGTGTACAGCACGATGGCCGGCTCCGGGGTCCCGAACGTCGGTGCCCCGGTTTGCATCGACATCGACGAAGCGAACGAACCGAAGATCACCGGTGCACCGGGGCGGATCATCTGGGTGAACGCCATGCCGGCGAGCGCCTCCGCCAACGTCTGTGCAGCGACCCCCGCAGACGTGGTTGGCGCCATTGCCCCGGCGAGGATGAACGGGGTGATGATGCAGGCTTGGTTGTCGCGGGCGTAGGTCTCGGCTGCGCCGAGCATCGTGCCGTCCCACACCAATGGCGACGATGCGTTGATCAGGCTGGTGATCACCGTGCGATCGGCCAGGTCGCCACCGAAGGCGATCCGCGCCAAGTCGACCGAATCCTGGGCACGGCTTGCCGCAGTGACAGAACCCATGAACGGTTTGTCGCTGTAGCGGAGGTGGGTGAACACCATGTCGAGGTGACGCTTGCTGACGGGGACGTCGACCGGCTCGCACACGGTTCCGCCGCTGTGGTGGAGGAACTGCGACTGATACGTGAGCTTGACGAAGTTGCGGAAGTCTTCGATGGTCGCGTACCGGCGTCCGTTCTCGACGTCGTGGACGAACGGGGAGCCGTAGTTCGGCGCGAACACCGTGGCGTTGCCGCCGATCTGCACGTTGCGGGCTGGGTTGCGGGCGTGCTGGATGTATTGGCTCGGCGCCGTTGCCTGCACGATCTGACGGCACATCCCACGGGGGAATCGAACCCTGGTTCCATCGACCGTGGCGCCAGCCGCGGCGAAGATGGGCAGCGCAGATGGGTAGTCGCGGATCTCGATACCGACCTCTTGCAGGATGGTCTCGGCGTTGCGCTCGATGATCTCCAGTCCTTCGTCGCTGACGATCTCGAACGGCTTCATCGTTCGCGTGAGGTACGTCTCTGCTTCGACGACGTGCGAGGCGCGCAGCGCCTGACGTCCGGCCCGTCCGCCGCTGCGTCTGCCGGTGCCGGCCTCGGCGCCGTGATCGATACCTGCTTCAGTCGGACTCATGACCTGTTCTCCTGTCTGCGGCGTCGACGGCCTCCAGCGGCATCGACAGATGAGGTTCGCTCGGGCAAGGTGACGACCGACGCGAGGTGAGGTGATGGGGCAGTCGCATGGGGAAACGCCATGGCCGCCACGAACAGCGCCTGGAACTGCGGTTCGGTCGCCGTCTCGATCTTCACCACGGCGCGGGCCGTTGCCTCGAGCTCGGTGCGTGCCTGCATCGACAGCAGTGCTCGCACGGCGCCTGCGCCGGCGGCGTTGCCGACCGAACGGACCGCGGCAACGGGTGCATCGGGGACCAGCCCGAGCACGAGCGCGTAGAGCGGATCGATGTGGGCGCCGAACGCACCGGCCAAGCGCATGTCGTCGAGCGACTCGACACCGGCGTGGCCCATCAACAGATCGATGCCGGCGCGTAGGGCGGCCTTGGCGAGTTGTATCGCGCGCACGTCGTTCTGCGTGATCGACAGCTCGACGCCGGCGGTGCGATGCAAGACGTATCGGAAGGTGCGGTCGTCGGGAACGATGTGCGCGCAGGTGTCGGCCATCTCGCCGCGCACGACGCCTTCTGCGTCGATCACACCGGAGAGGTACATCTCGCCGATGACCTCGATGATTCCGGAGCCGCAGACCCCGCTGATGGTCAGGTCTTCAGTCGCCGCAGCGAATCCCGGGTCGTCACTCCACAGGTCGCAACCGATGACTTTGAAGCGCGGCGCCAGCGTGGCTCGGTCGATGCGCACCCGCTCGATGGCGCCTGCGGTCGCCCGTTGGCCGCAGGAGATCTGGGCTCCCTCGAACGCCGGGCCGGTGGGACTCGATGCAGCGAACTGCCGATCGGCGCATCCCAGCACGATCTCGGCATTGGTGCCGACGTCGACGAGGAGCTGCCAGTCAGCGCCTCTGTGCGGGCCTTCGGCCAGCATCGCCGCGGTGGTGTCGGCACCCACGTGGCCGGCGATGCACGGGCCGAGGAACGCACGAGCGGTCGGGAACCCCAGACCGAGGTCGAGCGCCGTGGTGCGAACGGCCTCTGCAGTGGCGAGTGTGAACGGCGCCTGACCGAGTGGAGTGGGATCGATGCCCAGCACGATGTGGTGCATGATCGGGTTGCCGACGATGACGATGTCGAGCAACTCGTCGGCGGGCGAATCGGCCTGCCGCAGCAGGTCTGTGATCAGTTCACCGAGCGCGGTGCGGATGCAGGCCGTCAGCTCCTTGTCGCCGCCGGGGTTCATCATCACGTACGACACGCGGCTCATCAGGTCCTCGCCGAAGCGGATCTGCGGGTTCATCATCCCCGACGTGGCCAGCACCTCGCCCGTCGACAGGTCGCACAGATGACCGGCGACGGTTGTCGAGCCGACGTCGATCGCCACTCCCAGCGCCGTGTCGACGAAGCCCGGCCAGATCGCGACCGCGACACCATCTCGGTCGACCGCAATGGTGACCGAGCCGTGATCGTTCGCCGCGGCTTTGTGTGCGGAGCGCAACACGGTGGTACTCCATGTCTGCACCGTCACACCGTGGGTACGAGCAACGGCCTCACCGATCAGTTCGGTGACCGACTCGGAGTCTCCCAGCACCGCCTTCGGCACGTCGACATTGAAAAGGGTGAACTGCGGATCGATCACCAGCCCGGCGAGATCGACCGACTTGCGTACGACTTGCTTGTGCACCTGGCTCTCGGATGGCACGGAGATGACAGCGTCGGCCAGCACGGTGGCAGCGCAGCCGAGCCGGCGACCCTCGCGTAGGGGCCGGCGGGCGTTGCCCTTCGTCTCATAGTCGACCTCGACAGCCGACCAGTCCGACAGGGCCGTGGGCCCGCTGTCGATGGCCCACTTGGCGAACGAACCCGTCGATGGCTCGATCTGGCAGCGACCGCAGATGCCTCGACCACCACAGACCGAATCGAGATCCACTCCCAATTGGCGCGCCGCAGCCAACACCGTGGTGCCGGTGTCGACCTCGCCGGTCAGGCCGGAGGGAGTGAAAACGATTCGAGGCATCGGTGCTATTCGCTGCGACGGCGACGTCGCCCCTCGCGCTCGTCCGACGCAGCCGTCGGCGCCCGGTTGGCCTTGATCCACGCCGCGCAGTCCTTGTCCTGACCGGCCAGCACGTCGGCAGCCATGACCGCAGCCTTCACTTCGGGGTGCATCGGGTTCATGATCGCCGAGGTCATCCCGGCGCCGATCGCCATGGCCAGGAACGTGCCGGTGACCTGATGGCGGTTGGGCAACCCGAAGCTGACGTTCGACGCGCCGCAGATCGTGTTGACCTTCAACTCGTCGCGCAAGCGGCGGATCAGTTGAAATGCGTGTTGGCCCGCTTGGCCGAGCGCGCCGATCGGCATGACCAGCGGGTCGACGACCACATCGGATGCGGGAATCCCGAAGTCGGCGGCGCGTTCGACGATCCGCTTGGCGACGGCAAACCGAACATCGGGATCCATCGAGATGCCGGTCTCGTCGTTGGAGATCGCGACAACCGCGGCACCGTATTTGGCGACCAGCGGCATGACCCGCTCGAGCACTTCTTCCTCGCCGGTGACCGAGTTGACCAGCGGCTTGCCCTGGTACACCGCAAGCCCGGCCTCGAGGGCGGCGATGATCGACGAATCGATCGACAACGGCACGTCGGTGATGGATTGCACGAGCGTGATCGCCCTCGCCAACATCGCCGGCTCGTCGGCCAGCGGGATGCCGGCGTTGACGTCGAGCATCTGGCAGCCAGCCACGACCTGGGCGAGCGCGTCGACCTCGACCCTGGTGTAGTCGCCATTCTTCATCTCCTCGGCCAGCAGCTTGCGCCCCGTCGGGTTGATCTTCTCGCCGATCATCACGAAGGGACGTTCGAAGCCGATCACCACCTCACGGGTGGCTGAGCTGACAACGGTGTCGGTCACGGGTTCTCCTGTTCGTCCTGCGCTGGTGCATCGTCTTCTTCGTCGAGTTCCTCGAGCGCGTCGAGCATGTCGCGATTGATGGCTTCGGTGTTGATCACGTCGGCCTCCCAGCCGCCGTAGAACGCCAGCAAGCCGAGGCGATCGCGCCGATATTCATGTTCGATCGCGTCAGCGGCGGCCTTCGCCTCACTGGCGAGGTCTCCGGTGATCGGCCGGCTCTCGCGGCGCCACTGCGCCACCTCTTCGTCGGCGGTGTAGATCTTGGCCTTGCGCTTGGCGCGGTCGATGGCTCGTTGGAACTTTCCGCCGAGCACGACCTGATGCCGATCGCGCCCCTCTTGGGCGTTGACCTGAGCCGGGATGTCGCGCCAGTAGATGACGATCAACTCGCGGTTGCCTCGACCGGCGCGGGCCATCACGCCACCCGCCGCGACAGTGAGACCGCGACGCCACGTTCGACGGCCTCGGTGAAGGGCGCGAGGCCCACGTGACGATGCTCGAACTCGAGGCCGAGGCGCTCCGCTGCAGCGCGACCCAAGGCCACGAGGGCGTCGCTGTCGGTCTGTGAGATCAGCACGACCCGCCGATAGTTGCCGAAGTACATGTCGAGGAGCTCGGGGTGGCGGTCGAGTCCAAGGCCTTCCCAGAGCAACGCTTCGAAGTGCTTGGCCAGGAAGTCGGTGAGGAACAAGGTGCCAAGCTCCTCTTCGTGCAGTGCCGCGAACCGCTCGGTGCCGGTGAAGAACTCGTAACAATGTGACCCTGGCAGCCGGCTGACCGTCGGGTGCCGTTCGAGCAAGGCGTCGAGCGCCCCGCCGGTGCCGCAGTCCGCATAGGCGACGAACACCGCGCGACCATCGGCGGCGGCCTGGGCAAGCAGCGGCTCGAGCTCGGGCACGATCCGCTCTGGGCGGTTGTGCAAGTTGGCGGGCAGATAGGTGACCTCGACGGAGTCGGCAAGTCCCTGAGCGCGCAGGACCGTGCGCAGCTCCGAGGCGAGTGCCCCGCAGGCAATGACAAGGGGCGCGATGGTCATGCCGGTGGTCCGTCGGTTCAGGCCACCGAGGGGCCGGGCGGCTCGGCCCTCAACCGGTCGCGACGCGCGCTGACCAATTTCTTGGCGGTCTCGGCAGCAACTGCCGCGTCGCGGCAATAGGCATCCGCGCCGACGGCTTGACCGAACTCCTCGTTCAGCGGTGCGCCGCCGACCAAGACGAGGTACTTGTCGCGCAGGCCCTTCTCGATCAGCGTGTCGACGACGACCTTCATGTACGGCATGGTTGTGGTCAGCAGCGCCGACATCCCCAAGATGTCGGGTTGGTGCAGTTCGAGGGCGGCCAGGAACTTGTCGACGTCGGTGTTGATGCCGAGATCGATCACCTCGAACCCGGCGCCTTCGAGCATCATCGCCGTGAGGTTCTTGCCGATGTCGTGGATGTCGCCCTTGACCGTGCCGACGACGACCTTGCCGATCGACTCTGCGCCGGTCTCGGCGAGCAGTGGGCGCAGGATGCCCATGCCCGCCTTCATCGCATTGGCGGCCAGCAAGACCTCGGGCACGAACAGGATCCCGTCGCGGAAGTCGATGCCGACGATGCGCATGCCCTCGACGAGGGCGTCGTTGAGCACCTTGTCGGGGCCCCAGCCCCGGTCGAGCAGGATCGTTGTGCCTTCGAGGATTTCGTTGGCCAGGCCGTCGTACAGATCGTCGTGCATCTGGGCGACGAGGTCCGCATCGTTCAGCGTGGCGAGGTCGAGATCGTCTTGTTCACTCATAGGGTCGGCTCCGTTTGCTACCGGGTGTTCCACGATGCAGAATCGACCCGTATCGTGGAACATCGTATCATATGCATCTTTTCGCTGTCTCATTGCAGGTCTGGGCCCATTGGCCGATACACAATGTAGGCAAGCAGTAACGGTACGGCCAGAGAAGGAGACACGAGGTGGTGGCGCGGGCGAATCGAACGGGGCGGATCGAGTGGATGACGCTCGGATTGTTCGTTGGTTTCTACGCCGCGTGGCTCGTCGTGGTCGTCGCCCATCGGTCGATGCCGTGGCCGGCATCGGTCGCCGCATTCGCATTGCTCGGCGGCTTCTACATGTCGCTGCAGCACGAGGCGCTGCACGGGCACCCGACTTCGTGGCGCGGCGTCAACACCACGTTGGCTTTCGCGCCGCTGTCGCTGTGGTTGCCCTACCTCGGCTACCGGGCCAGCCACCTGGTGCACCACCACACCGACCTCACCGATCCCGAGTTCGATCCCGAGTCCTTCTACCTTCGCCCCGAACAATGGGCCTCGGCGGGTCTGGTGAAGCGCTCGTACATCCTCATCAGCCGCACCATGATCGGACGGCTCACGGTTGGCACGTTCCACAGCATCGGTCGCTACCTCTGGCACGAGGTCCGCGCGATGCGCTCCGATCGGGCCGCGGCGTCCAGGTGGCTGGCCCATCTGATCGCGGCCGCGGTGCTGGCATGGTGGCTGTTCGTCGTTGTCGGTGTGCCGGTGTGGGAGTACCTGCTGGGCTTCGTCATCATGGGCCAGTCGTTCACGCTGCTGCGGTCCTTCGTCGAGCACTGCGCTGTCGCCGAGGGCACGCGGTCAGCGGTCGTCAAGGCCGGCCCGGTGATGTCGTTGATGTACCTCAACAACAACCTGCACCACACCCATCACGCCGAGCCCTCCACGCCGTGGTACGACCTGCCCGCACTGCATCGATCGCTCGAGGCCGACGAGATCGCCGCGCAGGGCGCCGGTCTCTACCGACATGGCTACCTCGAGGTAGCCCGGCGCAACTTCGTGCGCCCGTTCTGCCAGCCCGACCACCCGCTATCGCCCGGTGCCCGGCCGTTCGGAGCGCGAGGACTTCGATGACGATCGCCTCGCTGGCGATGTACCCGTTTCTCCCGCTGCGAGCCGCCCAGACCCGATTGTGGGACGGCGTTCGCTCCCGGCTGTCGTTTGCCGCGCCGGCACTGGATTGGGAGATCGACCCGACGGAGGCCAGTGGCCGCGACGATTTGCTGCTCGGCCAGACGTGCGGCTGGCCGCTGGTCACCCGCCTGGACACGAAGGTGCATGTCGTCGGGACCTTCGACGTCGACGTCGACGGCGCCGCCGACGGGACCTATTGCTCGGTCCTGGTCACCGCCACGGGCGACTCGCTGATCGATGTCGTGCACCGACCCGATCTGGTCGTCGCCGCCAACAGCTCCGACAGTCTGTCCGGGTGGATCAGCATGCGCTCGGCCGCGGCAACGCATGGTGTGCAACTCGATGCCGTCACGTGGACGGGGACGCACGCACTCAGTGTCGAGATGCTCCGCCAGGGCGCCGCGCACCTCGCCTCGATCGACGCGGTTTCGTGGGAGTACCTCGACCACGCCGGACTGTCGGTCATCGGCCGCGGTCCGCGCGTCCCGTGCCTGCCGCTGATCACTGCGCGCTCGTCGGGCGCTGATCTCGGCGAACTGCGCCGCGCACTGGCCGCTGTCGTTCACGATCCACATGTGGCCGACGCCTGCGCCACGTTGAGGATCCGCGGCTTCCTCGAGCGCGACCTGGCCGACTACGGCGGAATCCTCGAATTGGCGGAACTAGGGTGAGCCGCCGTGGCGCGTACCCCGGATCCGCAACTCAAGCTCGAACTGCTTGACCGCGTCGTCGTCTATCTCGCCGATCAGGGTCTTGCACAGACGACGTTGCGCCCGATGGCGGCCGATCTCGGTGTCAGCATCAACCGGCTCATGCACCATTTCGGCTCGAAGGACGAGCTGATCACTGCGGCGTTGGCGAGGGCGATCGATCTGCAGATCGACGTGCAGCGAACGTGGCTGCAACGGGTACCCAAGCTGACCCAGGTCGAGTTGTACGGGCGGTGGTGGAAGTGGCTGTGCGCAGCGCCGCGGAACCTCGCGCTGGTGCGGCTCAACTACGAAGCCGCCACGCTGGAGCCGACGGTCACTGGTCTGGCCGGCGACGTGCGCGCTGACCAGATCGGCGTGTGGCGTCACGACGTCGAGCAGCGACTGGTGTCGGAAGGCTTGACGCCCGAGCGGGCGGTATTGGAGGCCTCGTTGATCAAGGCCACCTTCACCGGCCTCGTCATGGACCTGTTCGCGACCGGCGACACGCGTCGATTGACGAAGGCACTCGACGCCTGGCTGGGTCGGCTCAGCGAAGATCTCGCCTCCGCCACCGACTCGGTGCACGCGTCGCACGCCGCCGACTCGTAGTCGCCGAGGCGCTCCGGCCGCGCTCCGTGTGGATGCCACCACTCGCGTCCTGGGTGAATTTGGTTGCCTCGCCGCGCAACGCGCGTCATACCAGCAAGATGACATTTCGAAATCCCCCCTTGCGCAAAGCGGGTGTGATAGTGGAGAATGACGTCTGTGTAATTACAGGAGCGTGATACCGCTCCCACGACGGGGCCGTACGGCAGGAGGCCACCCATGCAAGACCACATCGACACAGACGGGCGCAGTTGGCAGGACGAGGCCAACTGTTTGGGGGTCGACCCCGACTTGTTCTTCCCGGAGCGCGGCGCCTCGACCCGCGAAGCAAAAGAGGTGTGTCGCGGTTGCGTGGTGCGGCTCGACTGCCTCGAGTACGCGTTGGTCAACGGTGAGAAGTTCGGTATTTGGGGTGGGCTCTCGGAGCGCGAGCGTCGCCGCTTGCGTCGCCAACGAGCCCAAGCCGGGCGGCGTACCTCGGCCTGAGCCAACGCATACCGCTCGGCGATCAGCGGTGGTAGCGTGACCGCATGTTCGCATTCTTGGATCCGCCGGAGATAATCTTGATTCTCGTCGTTGTCTTGGTGCTCTTCGGAGGTGCCCAACTGCCGAAGCTGGCCAAGAACCTGGGCAAGGCCCAGAAGGAGTTCAAAGAAGGACTCGCCGAAGGTCAGAAGGCCGCCGAGACCAAGCCCGCCGACAAGACGGTCGACGACTCCACCAGCTGAATCCCCGATCTGACCGACCCGGCGCCGGTGGCCTCGTGCCCCGGCGTCGTTTCGCGCCAGGGGTGAAACGACTGGTGCCTAGTTGGCGACTCGGCGGCGTTTCAGGATGCGACGCCGTTCGCGCTCGCTGCAACCACCCCACACGCCGTGTTCGATGCGCTCTTCCAGGGCATATTCCAGGCACTGGGTGGCAACCGGGCAGTCGTTGCAGATCTTGCGAGCGCGGTCCACGCCCACGCCGTCGCTGGGGAAGAACACCGCCGGCGGATAGTTGCGGCAGTTGCCCTCCGACATCCACGCAGTGACAGTGTCAACCTCGGTGGGGTTCTCGATACGGTGCATCGTGCCTCCTTCGTCGACCGCGACGCGTCGCAGTCTAGGTGGTGCGCCCGACAAAGCCGAGGGTGGCTCCGTATGGCCGCAACACTTCGCTTGCTGGGTATAGACGTCTGGCGAAGTGATTTGGTTCCCGCTGGAGGCATTTTTATACCATCACTGTGCAGTGATAGCCAGGCACCACGTGCCGGTACACTCGCTTCGCCGCCGAATCGGGCGTAGAGAGGACATCCATGACCGACATCGTCAACGAGCCACCGCGAGCTCACGTTCGCATCGTGTACCTCGGCCCGGTGTCGCCACATTGGGAGTTGTACAGCGACTATGGCGACCGCACCGTGCTCGAGGAGTTCCGTACTCGCGTGATGGCCCGGCTGGTGCTGCTGCCTCGAGACGACCCGCAGTTCCGTCGCAACCGCGAGCGCATCGTCCGCGACGCCGAGCGCGAACGAATCTCGCTGGAATGGGATCTCGGCATTCCAGAAGGCGATTGAACGGGTCGCTCCAGAGATGTCTGGTCGGCTGCTCAACAGGGAGCTGAGCTGGCTCGATTTCAATCGCCGCGTCCTGGCACTGGCCCATGAACCGGGCATCCCGCTGCTCGAACGGCTCAAGTTCGTGGCGATCTGCTCGTCGAACCTCGACGAGTTCTTCCAGGTTCGCATCTCCGCGCTGAAAGATCAGGTGGCTGCCGGCGTGGCCGGTACGGCGACGGGCGGGCTGACCCCCAGCCAGCAACTTGCCGCAATCGGCCCGAACGTCGAAACGTTCGTGATCGAACAAGAGAAGCTGTTGCTCGACGTGCTCGTGCCCGATCTCGCCCAGCACGGTGTGCGATTGGTCGGGTGGGACGATCTCGACGACGAGGACAAGCTGTACCTGGCCGACGTGTTCGAGCAGCGGATCTTCCCGGTGCTCACACCACTCGCAGTCGACCCTGCCCACCCGTTCCCCTACATCTCCAGCCTCGGCCTCAGCCTGGCGGCGATGGTCAGCGATCCCGACACCGGCGAGCGACGCTTCGCCAGGGTCAAGGTGCCGACGGTGTTCCCGCGCCTGGTCGGGTTGCCCGACGGCGTTCGCTTCCTGCCGGCAGAACAGCTGATCGCCGCTCAGTTGCACAGTCTGTTCGTCGGCATGGTGGTCGAGGAGCATGCCGTCTTCAGGGTCACCCGCAACGTCGACCTCACCCTGGAGGACGAAGAGGCCGACGACCTGCTGGCGGCCGTGGAGATGGAGCTGCGTCGCCGCCGGTTCGGGCGCGCCGTGCGTGTAGAGGTGCAGGCCGGGATCAGTGAGGAGATGCTCGAGCTGTTGTTGCGCGAACTCGACCTCAACCCCAGCGACGTGACCGAACATCGAGCGCCGCTCGACCTGACGTGCCTCTGGCAGATGCACGCCCTCGACCGCCCCGATCTCAAGGATTGGCCGTGGCCGCCGGTCACGGCGGGGCGTATCGCCGCCGCCGAGGATGCCGACCGCAGCATCTTCTCGGTGATCAGGGAGCGCCCGCTGATGGCGCATCACCCGTACGAGAGCTTCGCCAGCAGCATCGAATCGTTCATCGCCCAGGCAGCCGACGATCCCCGGGTGCAGAGCATCAAGATGACGATGTATCGCGCCGGTGGCGACAGCCCGATCGCCCGCAGCCTGATGCGCGCCGCCGAGCGCGGCGTGCAGGTCGCAGTGCTCGTGGAGCTGAAGGCCCGGTTCGACGAGGCCACCAACGTCTCGTGGGCCAAGGCGTTGGAACGCGCCGGGGTTCACGTGGTGTACGGCTTCGTCGGGCTCAAGACGCACGCCAAATGCGTGCTCGTGGTCCGGGCCGACGAGGACGGGCTGCGCCGCTACTGCCACATCGGCACCGGTAACTACAACTCGCGCACGGCCCGGCTGTACGAAGACGTGGGGTTCCTGACGTGTGACCCGCCCGTCGGCGACGATGTGGCACAGCTGTTCAACCACCTCACCGGCTACAGCCGGGCGCACGACTACTACTCGTTGCTGGTCGCGCCGCGCGATCTCCGCGGGCAGCTGATCGATCTCATCGAGCACGAGACGACGTTCGGTCCCGAGGGCCGCATCACCGCCAAGTTGAACTCGCTCGGCGACCCCGAACTGGTCGAAGCGCTGTACCAGGCCAGCAACGCAGGTGTGCAGATCGATCTGGCGATCCGTGGCATCTGCTGCCTGCGTCCCGGCGTCGCCGGCGTCAGCGACAACATCCGCGTGCGCTCGATACTGGGTCGGTACCTCGAGCATTCACGCATCATTCGCTTCGCCCACGGCGACGAGGGCGGGCCGCTGTTCTTGATCGGCTCGGCCGATTGGATGCCGCGCAACCTGGATCGGCGCATCGAGGTGCTCGTTCCGGTCAACCACCCCAAGCACCAGGCGTGGCTCGACCAGGTCTTCAGCTTCGACCTCGCCGACGACATCGTGCGCTGGGAGATGGACGCCGACGGCGGTTGGCAGCGATGCGGGCCGGAGTCCTTCCCCGACGGTGATTCTCAGGAGCGCTTCTACCACTGGGTGGCCGACCGACAACGGCGCTGATTCGCTCGGCGTTTGCCCGCTGTTCACCTGCGGTTCACCTCGACTCAGGATTGGCGACACCTGTGCTCTCTACGTTGTCCGTGGTGCTCGTGTCGGTTCATCCCCCGTTTCCAACTACCGTTGCCGTCGATGATGTCGGCGATGCAGCGGAGCCACGAGTGACCACGTTGCAGGACAAGAGCGCCGACGAATCGATCAGCGAAGCTCCAGCTACGACCGGATTGTTCACGACGGTCGGGTTGTCGGTGTACTACGGAGCGTTCTGTGCAGTGCGCGATGTCGATCTCACGATCAAAGAGCATGAGATCACTGCGTTCATCGGCCCTTCGGGCTGCGGCAAGACCACCGTGCTGCGCTGCTTCAACCGGATGAACGACCCGATCGTCGGCGCTCGAGTCGAAGGCACGGTCAACTATCACGGTGTCAACCTCTACGACCCGGCTGTCAACGCCGTCGAGGTCCGCCGACGGATCGGCATGGTCTTCCAGAAGGCGAACCCGTTCCCCAAGAGCATCTACGCCAACATCGCCTACGGCCCACGTCTGACCGGTCTGCGCAACAAGGCCGAGCTCGACGAGATCGTCGAACGCTCGCTGCGCGGTGCGGCACTGTGGGACGAGGTCAAGGGTCGGCTGAAGGCGTCGGGGCTGAGTCTGTCGGGTGGTCAGCAACAACGCCTCTGCATCGCTCGGGCCATCGCTGTCGAGCCCGATGTGGTCCTGATGGATGAACCCTGCAGCGCCCTCGATCCCATCGCCACTGCGAGGATCGAAGAACTGATGCAGGAGATGAAGGAGCGCTACACGATCGTGATCGTCACCCACAACATGCAACAGGCCGCGCGTGTCAGCGACAAGGTCGCCTTCTTCACCACCGAGGTCACCAGCGAAGGCGATCGACGCACCGGCGTGCTGGTCGAGTTCGGCCGCACCGCCAAGATCTACTCGAATCCCAGCGACCTTCGCACCGAGCGCTACGTGACCGGGAGGTTCGGCTGATGGACGAGCTCCGCAAAGGCTTTCACAACGATCTCGACGAGGCGCGCGCCGAGCTCGTGCGGCTCGCTGCATCGGTCACCGAACTGATCCCCCGAGCAACGGCCGTGTTGCTCGATGGCGATCTCGAAGGAGCCGACTACATCATCCAGGGCGACGACGAGATCGACGCCCGCTCGCTCGATCTCGAGGAGCACTGTTACCGGATCCTGGCGTTGCAGGCCCCGGTCGCCAGCGACCTTCGTCAGGTCGTCGCGTTGATGAAGATGATTGCCGATGTCGAGCGTTCGGCCGACCTCGTCTGCAACATCTGCAAGGCGGCGCGTCGCATCTACGGGCACGACCTCGACCCGAAGCTGCGCGGCATCATCTCGCGTATGGGCGAGCAGGCCCAGCAGTTGTACACCGCGGCCATCGAGTCGTTCGTCGAGAACGACGCTGCAAAGGCCGCGGCGATCGACGACATGGATTCATACCTCGACGGGCTGCAGAAGCAGTTCGTGCAGGCGATCTTCGAAAGCCACGCCGCTGGACGAATCGACCTCCAGGTCGCGGTGCAGCTGGCGGTGGTCGCACGCTTCTACGAGCGCATCGGTGACCACGCCGTCAACGTCGGTGAGCGAGTCCGATTCGTCATCACCGGGTGGTTGCCCGAGCATCATGGTGCTGCCCGGTTTCGGCTGCGTACCGACGACACGGGCGAACTGCCACGGCTGGCGACCAACCCGCCCGGTGAACACTCATCGTGATGACCTTCCGTCGTCGCCGACCTACCCCGGTGGTCGAGTCGCACAACGACGGCGATCGCCAATTGCTGGTCCAGCTCGAAGCCGATGTCCTGCAGCTGCGGCGGGCGCTCGACGCTCTGCCGATCGGCGTCGTGCTGGCGGATTCGACCGGTCAGACGACCGTCGAGAACGTCGCTGCTCGCACGCACCACGGTCATGCCGCGGTGCTCGTGAAAGAGGCCGTCGAACGTCACGTGCGTCGCGCGGTACGAGGTGACGCGAGCGGGCAAACGGTCGAGTTCATCGGGCCACCGCGAACCGTGCTGGCTGTGCATGCAATACCCCTGGAAGACGGTGGTGCCCTGGTGACCATCGACGATGTCAGCGAGCGCGCTCGGCTCGATGCCGTGCGCACCGACTTCGTCGCCAACATCAGCCATGAGTTGAAGACGCCTGTCGGCGCCCTCGCCGTCCTGGCGGAGGCGTTGGTCGACATCGACGACCCGGCAGCCACTCGCAGGCTCGCCGACAAGATGGTCGGCGAAGCTCATCGTGCTGCGCGAACGATCGACGACCTCCTGGAGCTGTCACGAACCGAGCTCGGTGGCGCGCCGGCGACGGATGTTGTTTCCGTGGCCCAGGTGATCGACGATGCCGTCGAGCGGGCCCAGCCCGCAGCCGAGCATCACGCCATCAAGGTCGGCGTCGAGCATGGCTCGGGTGACCTGAACGTCGTGGGCAGCCATCGACAACTGGTGTCGGCAGTCGCCAACCTCCTCGAGAACGCGGTCAAGTACAGCGACGAGGGCTCGAGCGTGGCGGTCGAGGCCCGAAGCGAGAACGGGTGGATCGAGATCGTCGTCACCGATACTGGCGTCGGCATTCCTGCCCGCGACATCGACCGCATCTTCGAGCGGTTCTACCGCGTCGATCGAGCGCGAAGCCGAGACACGGGCGGCACCGGTCTTGGCTTGTCGATCGTCCGCCACGTCGTGACGAACCATGCGGGCGAGGTCACGGTCCACTCCAGAGAAGGCGAGGGCTCGGTGTTCACCATTCGTGTACCGATGGCGGAGTCGTGACGACACAACCGGTCGTGCTGGTCGTCGAGGACGAGCCCAGCTTCGTCGAGGCGCTGACCATCGGCCTGACGAGAGAGGGTTTCCGCGTGGTGTCCGTCGGCGACGGGTTCGAAGCCGTGCAGCGCTTCGACGACGTGCAGCCCGACATCGTGCTGCTCGACGTGATGCTGCCCCGTCTCAGCGGCATCGACGTGTGTCGCCAGTTGCGCAAGCGCAGTCACGTGCCGATCATCATGGTCACGGCCAAGGGCGCCGAGATCGACACGGTCGTCGGGCTCGAGGTCGGTGCCGACGACTACATCACCAAGCCGTACCGCATGCGCGAAGTTGTCGCCAGGATGCGCGCTGTGTTGCGCCGATCCCCCGGCGACGGATCCGTTGCGTCAGAGCTCTCACCTGGCTCGGTCTCGGTCGGCGATGTCGTGCTCGATCCCGACGAGCACCGCGTGACCATCGACGGTGAGGATGTGTCGCTGCCGTTGAAGGAGTTCGAGTTGCTGCACCTGCTGTTGGCCAACGCCGGCCGGGTGCTGCCTCGCGAGACGCTGATCGACCGGGTGTGGGGCGGTGACTACGTCGGCGACACCAAGACGCTCGACGTGCACATCAAGCGATTGCGCGCCAAGGTCGAGCCCGACCCGGCAAATCCGACGCGGATCATCACTTACCGTGGCCTTGGCTACAAGTTCGACCGCGCCAAAGACTGACCTGAGTCCTACCATGCCGGGCGTGTCCAGTGGTCGGCGCCCTCCCGTCTCGTCGCACCCGCCGGTCCCCGTCGTGTCGCCGTTCAGGCGATTGGCCAGAACCCATGCACTGATGACGGCCGGCGACGTGGCGATGGTGGTGTCGCTGGCCGGATCGCTGTTCTTCTCGATCAGCCCCGATGCTGCCCGCAGCAAGGTGCTGCTGTACCTGCTCGTCAGCTTCGCCCCGTTTGCCGTCGTCGCCCCGCTCATCGGGCCGTTCATCGACCGCGCTCCCGGCGGCCGCCGGCTGATCATCCAACTCACCGCCGTCGGGCGGGCGCTGCTCTTCATCACGATGATCTTCCATCTCGACGACCTGCTGCTGTTCCCCCTGTCGTTCGGCGTGATGATCCTGCAGAAGACCTACGGCGTTTCGCGCTCGGCGTTGATTCCAACGGTGGTCAACAGCAAGACGGAACTGGTCGAGGCGAACTCCAAGCTCGGTCTGATCTCAGGAGCGATCGGTGCACTTGCCGCGGCCCCGGCGGGCGGGCTGGCGGCGATCTCGCCGAAGCTCTCGCTGTTGTTCGGCGTTGTGATGTTCGGCTGTGCCGTGATCTCGGCGAGCCGTTTGCCGCGCGGCGCAGTCGCACCGTCGGCCAAGCCGGCCGAGCGGCTCGAGTTGCGCAACGCGGCCCTGCGTTCGGCGGCGGTGGCGATGAGCATGATCCGCGCCGTGATCGGGTTCATGTTCTTCGAACTGCTCTTCTGGCTTCGCGAGAACAGCTACAGCAACGTGTGGATCGGCGCAGTGATCGGGGCGTCGACAGTGGGGCTGATGATCGGCAACGGGCTGGCATCGCCGCTGCGAGGCCGGCTCCGCGAGGAGCTGATGCTGACCACCGCGATCCTCATGATCGCGGTCTCGGGGCTGGGCGCGGCGGCGTTCGGCGGTGTCGGCGCAGCGATCGTGCTGGCGGCGGTCGTCAACGTTGCTTCGGGGATCGGACGGATGGCGTTCGACTCGATTGTGCAACGCGACGCCCCCGACGCCAACCAGGGCCGGGCGTTTGCCAAGTTCGAGACCAGGTTCCAGCTGTCTTGGGCGGTCGCCGGTGTCATTCCGGTGCTGGTCACGTTCCCGGGACGCGCTGCGTTCCTGCTGGTCGGCCTGATCGGTGTTGCGGCCGGCGTGTTCTACATCCAGGGGTCGCGCATGCGATCGCGCGGTCGCTCGCCATCCAGTGTGCCTAGTCGCCGGCGAGTTCGAGGCGGGCCACCCACAGGCCCGGCGCGTCGATCTCGGCCGGGGTCGGCAGGGCGTTCGGGCGGGCAAGAAGCGCGCTGAGCCGGGCCTCGCCGACGCGGTCGACGACTCCGCCGACGAAGTTCTTGCCGCGCTGTACCTGATGGTGTGTCAGTCGCAGGCCCAGCAACCGCTCGATGTACAGATCGTCGGCGCCGTGATCGACCCGACGGCGCCGCACTGCTTCGGCGATGCGCAGGGCGTCGCCACCGATCACGCGGACCGAGACTCCGTCGACCATGTAGTCGACGTACCCGATGACCACCGCAGCTGCGGCATCGAGCGACGGCTCGAGCTCGCGCTGCTCGGGAGATTGCACAGCCCCGAGCAGGACTGCCGGGTCGCCGAGGACCTGCTGCATCGCCTGCATCGGATCCTCGTCGTCGGAGTCGAGCGAGCCGAGCTTCTCGGCGATGGCTTCCGGGTCGGGTCGGAAGGCGCCGACGTGGCGGCGCACGAGCGAGGCGAAGTCTTCACGCAACGACGTGATCGAGAACAACGCGTGACCGGTGAGCTCTTGCGCCAGGACCCACATGCGCATCTCGTCGGCGGAGATGCTCCATTCCTCGGCGAAGCGATCGATGTTGCCGGGCAGCACGGTGATGCTGGTGTCTTGACGGGGGATCGGCAGGTCGTACTGGCCAAATGCCTGTGTGGCCATCCGTCCGACCATCGAGCCGACCGCCATGCCCATCATCGACGGCGCCATCATCTTGCTGAGGTTGGCCATCATCGCCATCATCGGGTCGGCGTTGAGATCGATGGCATCGGGTTCGGAGGAAACGGCCGGCTTGCCGAGCGAGGTGGCCAACTCGGTGAACAGCGGCCGATACGCCTCGAGCGTGCGCTGCGCCCATGCACCCGACGTGACCGGAAGGATCTCCGGTGACGGCCCGTCGAACCCGGTCAGGTCGCGCACGTGCAACTCGGCGATCTGGGCGAGTTGACCGAGCTTGATGCGCACGCTGGGGTCGATGTTGGGCTCGGCGCCGCCGCCGGTCGCGGCGAGTCCGGCGAACTGCCGCGCCGCGTCCCAGTTGAGTGGGCCCTGGCCGGACAGCGCCCGGGCCAGGTCGCCGAACATCGGAAGGTTCTCGAACGGGTTCTCGGACCCTGGTCCGTCTGCCATGAACGCGAGCCTACGGCCAACGTCGGCGCTAGCGTCCGTCGCCATGACCGTCGTGTCGACGACTTCCACGGTGTGGGTGAGCGATGGCTCCGACGGTCTCGGTCGGCGTGTGCTGCAGCGGCTCAATCGCGTGCCGGAGATGATCGAAGGACTGATCGGTGACAGCGAGGTCATCGTCTGGCTGGCATCGGCCGACGCCGACGCTCGCGCCCGTCGGCGGCAGAGCGCGACCGACGGTGTCACCTCGGCGTTGGCCGAGGCCGAGCATGCGCGCCACCTGGTGCTGGTCTCGTCGGCGATGGTGTACGGCGCATGGGCCAACAATCCTGTGCCGATCACCGAGGAGGCCGTGCTGCGCCCCGACGTGGAGTTCGTCTACGCCCGTCAACTCGGCGCCGTCGAGCAGTTGGCCGACGAGTGGCGGCTTGCCGTGCCCGGCCGCACCGTCACCGTGTTGCGGCCGGTGGTCGGCATGGCAGCCGACAGCACCGTGGGGTTGGCTGCCGCGCTTGCCGCCGGCATGGGTCAGCGCGTCGGCGAAGATGACCCCCCGGCGCAGTTCTTGCACCTCGACGACCTTGCCGCGGCCGTCGTGCTGGCCGCCGAGCAGCGCCTCGACGGCGTCTACAACGTGGCTCCCGATGGGTGGGTCGCGGGTGAACGGGTGCGCGCCTTGGCCGGCGCGGTGCCGCGGCTGAAGCTGCCCGCCCGGGTGACCGAGGTGATCGGCAACCTTCGTTGGAGGTTCCAGCGCGGCCCGATCCCGCCCGGCCTGCGCAGCTACACGCGCTGGCCGTGGCTCGTCGCCAACGACCGGTTGAAGGCCGAGGGCTGGGCGCCGACCGTGACCAATGAGCAGGCGTACGTCGAGGGGACCGAGGCCAAGTGGTGGACCATGGTCAGCCCGAAACGACGGCAGGAGATCGCCCTCGGCGGCCTCGGCGCGCTGCTGGTCGGTATCGGTATCGCGGTGTGGCGAGGCGTTCGCCGCGCCCAACGCCGTCGAGTCAATCGAAGTGCGTAGTCTCGATGCACACAGTGCGCAGCGAGGCTACGCACTTCGCTGTTCGAGACGGGTTCGACAGGCCTCGGCAACGAGCTGGGCGACGTGAGCAGGTCGACGTTGGGCATACCAGCCCAGATAGATCAACTCCCACCCGCACGCTGTGACCCGGAGGTCGCGATCCTCATCTGCCGCTTCTCGTATCGGACCGAAGTGGAACGCCCGGCTGTGACCCTCGATACCGATACGGACTGCCGGTATGGCGAGATCGACGCGGGCGACAAACGCACCGCTGTTGGTGTTGATGACGAACTGAGGCACGATCGGTGGGATGTCG
This sequence comes from Ilumatobacteraceae bacterium, assembly GCA_039931555.1. GTDB lineage: Bacteria > Actinomycetota > Acidimicrobiia > Acidimicrobiales > Ilumatobacteraceae > JAENVT01. Next base: position 49,542 of record JBDTRP010000042.1, read on the forward strand.
GGATGGGCAAGCATGCAGCGAAGGAGTTCTTCGAACCACGACTCGGGCAGCGTCCCTTCGAGGCTCCACCGGCGCAGCGCCCGGATCAACATGCTGGTCCCCTCCTGGCCGGGCCGATGGAGGCGAAGGGCGGTCTGCTGCAACCACAGGGGGTTGACTCGGTGGATTCGTCGGGCAGCGATCAATGCACGCCAGACCTTGTCCTCGGATTCGCTCGAGCCGAGGTCGGCGAGGGTTCTGGCCAATGTCGTGCACGGCAGGCCGTCGCGCTCGTACCGGTCGGCAGGGTCGAGCACGGTGGTCTGATGCACGACGATTCCCTCGACCGCGCTCCCTGTAAGCCGGCCGGGGCGAAGGACGGTGACCTCCGGGTCGGCAGATTCCAACCCATCCAGTCCAAATAATCGGCCCGCCGCCCCGTTACTGACCAGGGGACGAGTGACACTCGTCGCGGTCGCGATTGCCAGTCTCTGCTCCCATGTCGCCGGATAGCCAGAGACAACCAACGCTCCGCGGACGGGTTCAGTGAGCCAGCCACGTTCCTTGGCGAGTCGAATGTCGCGAGGTGTGAGCCCAAAGGCGGCGGCCTGGCTACGAACGACGAGACCATGGTGAGAGGCCGCAAACTCCGCCACGGCCCGAGGGGCCAGAACGGACATCTGCCGAAAGCTATCGGCGACGCGCGGTGCGTCCGACCGCTGTGCCGAAGTGCGTCGTTTCAATGCACACAGTGCGCATCGAGGTTTCGCACTTCGCGCGCGGAACCCCCATGCCGTGGCTTCGAACCCTCGGAGCTACATCGAGGGGGCGGCGCCCAGGGTGGCGGCGACGTCCGCCGAGGTCTGGTCGGCGTGCGTGACCGTGAGGGTGATGATGTCGGCGGGCACATGTCCGGAGATCGCCATCTTCAATTGATCCACGCTGAGGACTGCGGTGCCGTCGACGGCGACGATCACGTCGCCGGCGACCAGGCCGACGGCCGCGGCGGGGCCGCTGGGATCGACTGCGTCGATCGTGGGCACGCCCTGATCATTGGCAACAACATGGACACCCAGCCACGGCGCTGGTTGCGGCTTGGCGGGTGGCGGCAGCATCGCACCGACGTTGGCCACGCTGACCAACTCGGGGCCGGATGATCCGTGGCTGCACATCCCGACCAACAGCCCGCCGGCGTTGACGACCGGTGTTCCCTCGGCCATCTTGCCCGCCCAGGAATCGAGCGTGAGGCGCCCGAGTGCGTCGACCCCGACGTTGGCCGACGCCGGAGTGGCGCCCATCACGATCACGACGTCGCCGGGGTTGGCCGCCGGACCGATTCCGTACGACGTGCCGGTGGCGGCGGGATCGGCTGACAGCACAGCGATGCCGAGACGGGTGTCGACCATCAGGACCGTTGCGTCGCGTTGCTGACCGTCCGTGCCGGTGACGGTCACCGATGTGCGGCCGCGAACTGCACGCGCGGTGGTGATGACCAACGAGTCGCCGATTCCGACGGCGACCGGGGTCTCGACGAGTTCAGAGCCCTGAGTGCCGACGGATCCCTGCGGACGATCGAGCGTCGTAGTGCTCACTTCGGAGGCCGGGGCGTTGAGTGGCGCTGTTTGCACGGTCGTGGTGGACGGTACCCGAGTATCGAGCGATGTCGCCACGAGTGTCTCGGGCCTGACCGTGATCACCGAGCCCGACGGATCGTTGGCTCGGCTGGTGACGACGGACGGAGCGGCCTGACCATCTCGGCCGACCGACGGGAGCATCGCCCACAGCACTGCGAGAGACAGCAGCCCGCCGATGGCGCCGGTGGTGACCAGCAGCCCCCGGCCGATGGTGATGGGTGGTTCGGTGTGTGTCCACACCGCTCGGCCCACTTCGGAGGGGTGGCGCCACTGGCGTTCATGAGCTGGAAGCGGAGCGGGTGGATAGGCGCGGCTTTCGGTTGCGTCGTCGGGCGCGTCATCAGGCGCGTCGTCGTCGGGCCACTCACTCCGCTCCACGAGCCGGAGAGGTTACCGAGCCGGACGTCGCTGTGGGCATCGCCCCTGCCACTCCGGTGTCGCTTGCCGAGCGGCGAGCTACGATGGGTAGTCGTGCAACCTCCGGCTAGCGGTAACTCATGGCTCAGCCTGACCGATGATGCGTTGCCGATCGCGGTTGCCTACGAATGGGCGGTGCTTCCACAATGCGGCGCGGTGGTGCTGTTCAGCGGTACCGTACGCGACCATGCACTCGACGAACAGGGTGTGTTGCGCCACCATGTCGAGTCGCTGACGTATGAAGCGTACGAGTCGCAGGTCGTGCCGCGCTTCGAGGCGATCGACGTCGAGCTGCGCCAACGGTGGCCGGAGACGGGCCGGGTGGTGTTGATGCATCGCACCGGCACCCTGGCACTCGGCGAGAGCTCCGTCATCGCTGTGGTCAGCGCCACGCATCGGGCCGAAGCCTTCGAGGCCGCCAGATTCGCCATCGATGCCCTCAAGCTCAGCGCGCCGATCTGGAAGCACGAGTCGTGGCAAGGTGGCTCCGACTGGGGTGTCGCGACCGGCGTGCCGGTCGATGCTGCGTCGGTTCCGACCTCGTCCGGTCGGCGGATCTCGTCGTGACGGTCGTCATCGCGGCCGCCGCTGCCCTGCTGTTGCTCGTCATCGGTCTGATCGCCTACACCCGTCGGCCACGTCAAGACGCCGGCCTCACCAGCTTCCGCCGGCACATCGACGCCTTGTCGCCCGAGTCGCGTCGCGAGGTGATGGACCGCGTTCGTCCCGCGCCCCCGGGCAACAACGGCGATCTCGGCAAACGTCCCGGCTCCGAACCGCACGAGCCGACGGACTGACTCATGGCTCGTGACCTTGCAATCGATCTCGGGACCGCCAACACGCTGGTCTACATGAAGGGCCGCGGGATCGTGCTCAACGAACCGTCGGTCATCGCGCTCAACCGTCAGACCGGCGAGGTGCTGGCGACCGGGCGCGAGGCGTGGCAGATGATCGGCCGAACGCCCGGCTACATCGTGGCCGTCCGGCCGCTGCGCGGTGGGGCGATCACCGACTTCGAGATCACCGAGCGCATGATCCGGCTGCTGTTGCAGCGCGTCGGCGTCAGCCGGTTCACACGTCCCAAAGTCGTGATCTGTGTTCCGTCGGCCATCACCGAGGTCGAGCGCCGAGCGGTGACCGACGCGGCGCGCCGGGCCGGCGCAGCCGATGCGCAACTGATCGAGCAGCCGATGGCCGCGGCGATCGGCGCCGATCTGCCGATCGACGAGCCGGTCGGCAACATGGTGATCGACATCGGCGGAGGCACGAGCGAGACCGCCGTCATCAGCCTTGGTGGCATCGTCGCGCTCGAGGCGGTGCGAGTCGGCAGCTTCGACATTGATGCTGCGATCCAGGCGTATGTCCGTCGCGAACATGGGATCGCGATCGGCGAGCGAACGGCGGAGGAGGTCAAGGTCGCAATCGGTTCCGCCGATCCGACCGACGACGAGAACCAGGCGGAGGTTCGCGGCCGCGACTTGATGAGTGGCTTGCCGAAGACGGTGGTGTTGACTCCAGAAGAGATTCGCCTGGCCATCGACGATGTCATCAGCAGCATCACGGCGTCAGTCGTGCGCTGCCTGTCCAAGGCCCCACCCGAACTGGCCCAAGACTTCCTGGTGCGCGGCATGTACTTGGTGGGTGGCGGCGGCTTGCTGCGCGGGTTGGCCCAACGGATCGAACGCGAGACCCAGGTGCCGGTGAAGATGTCGACCATGCCGCTCGAAGCGGTCGTCATGGGTGCAGGTCACTGCATCGAGCACTACGACGCGCTGAAGACGATGTTCATGGGCGCTCGCCGCTAAGTGCGCATCCGAGCTGATCTCACCGACGAAATCGTCGAGGGTCTCCGCGGCATCCGCGGGCAGTTCAAGATCCCGGCCGAATTTCCTGCCGCTGTCGTACAGGCCGCAGACGTTGCAGCCACGCGTGCTCCGGCGGCGCACACCGACCGCACCGACTGGCCGTTCGTCACGCTGGACCCGGCGACTTCGACAGATCTCGATCAGGCCTTCCACATCGAGATGACGGGCAACGACGTGTTGCTGCACTACGCGATCGCCGATGTCGCCTGGTTCGTCGACGACGGGGGCGTCCTCGACCAGGAAGCATGGCAGCGGGGCGAAACGCAATACCTCCCCGACGGGAAGGCCGGTCTCTACCCACCAGTGCTCGCCGAAGGCGCGGCCAGCCTGCTTCCCGATGGGCCGCGCCCGGCGATCGTCTTCCACGTGCGCGTCGACACCGAGGGGGCGTCGAAGATCGACGGAGTCGAGCGTTCGTTGATCCGCAGCCGAGCCCAGCTCGCCTACGAAACTGTGCAACCGGCGCAACTGCCCGACGCGTTTGGCGAGTTGGCTCGACGCATCGCCCGCGCCGAAGCAGCACGCGGGGCTGCGCGGATCGAGCCGCTCGAGCAGGAAGTGCACGCTCTCGATGGCGGCGGGTACGACATCTCGTTCCGACCGCGCCTGCAATCCGAGGATGACAACGCGGCGATGTCGCTGGCCACCAACCTCGCCATCGCCGACCTGTTGTACGCCGCCGGAACCGGGTTGTTCAGGGTCATGCCGGAGCCCGACGCGCGAGCGGAGCAACGCTTGCGCCACACGGCTCGCGCCTTCGGCGTCGAGTGGGCCGCCGACACCAAGCTCGCCGACTTCGAACGATCCTTGGACGGCAACGGGGCGAAGTCTGCTGCACTGCTGATGGCGATTCGCCGAGCCGGTGGCGGTGCATCGTACGAGCCGTTCGCCCCAGGTCAGCGGCCGTGGCACGCGGCGATGGCTGCCATGTACGCGCACGGCACGGCACCGCTGCGCCGGCTGGCCGACCGCTACGTGGTGATGGCCGCGTTGGCAGTCGCCAACAACCAGCCGGTACCGGAGTCGGTTGCATCAGCGTTGCCGAAACTGCCGCCGGTGATGCAGCGCGCCGACGAAGCCGGGCGTCAGATCGAACGGGCCGTCCTCGACCTTGCGGAGACTGCGTTGTTGAGTGCGCAGACGCAGCGAACGTTCGGCGCTGTCGTGACCGATGTCGACGATCGGGGCGCGCGCATTCAGTTGTGCGAGCTTCCCGTGGTGTCGCGGGTCGACGGCCATCGTCTCGAGCCGGGCGACGACCTGCGCGTGCGCGTGGTGTCGACCGACATCCCGGGCCGCTCGGTCAAGCTCGAACGCGTCGCCTGACACAGGCGAGCCTGATCAGCCTGGTGCGATCGCGTAGATCTGGCCGCCGCTGGTCAGCACGAACAGTTCGCCATCGGGCCCTTCGCTGATCGCGGTGACGCTGCCTGTCTTGGCCAGCCCTACCTGCTTCACCTCGGCGCGGTCGGCGATCTGCAGGGCCCGCACCTGTCCGCTGCAGTAGTCGGCGAACACGTACCAGCCGACGAGCGCAGGGACCGCCGTGCCGCGATACAACGCGCTGCCACTGATCGAGCAGTCCTGGCCGACGTGCTCGTACTCGTGAATCGGCGGGGTCACGCCGTCGGCCGACTGGTCGTCGTTGAACCGGTGGTTGCCCTCCATCGCGCTCCAGCCGAAGTTCAGGCCTCGGCCACCGCCGTCGGCGGCCCAGCCGACATCGACTTCCTCCCACTGGCCTTGGCCGACGTCGGCGATCCACAGGTCTCCGGTCGACCGGTCGAAGCTGATCCGCCACGGGTTGCGCAACCCGTACGCCCAGATCTCGGGACGAGCCCCCTCGACGCCGACGAACGGGTTGTCGGACGGGACGGTGTAGGCGGCGTCCGCGCTGTGCCGGGGGTCGATCCGCAACAACTTGCCCAGCCATTCGCCGAGGTTCAGCGCCCGGCGGTCGGGGTCGCCACCGGAGCCGCCGTCACCGGCGCTGATGTAGAGCATGTCGTCGGGACCGAAGTCGATGTCGCCGCCGTTGTGATTTGGATAGGGCTGGTCGAAGCCGAGCACCTCTCGTTGCGATGCCGGGTCGAAGATCCCGTCGGCGTCGATGGCGTATTCGTCGATCCTGGTGTTGCCGTCGTTGTTGGTGTAGTCGACGTATGCCAGGGTCCCCTCGGCGTTGATCGCCAGCCCCAACAGCCCGCGCTCGCCGTCGGCACTGGTGAGATCGGTCATGTCGAGGGCCACGGCGCCGGGCTGGCCGTCGGTCATGATCACGACCTGACCGTCCTGTTCGACGACATAGGTCAAGCCGTCGGTGGATCGCCAGGCGACCTCGACCGGGTGGGGGAAGGTGCCGAGTTGCGTCAGTGTGACGACCGGGTCGACGAGTGGCGGTGAGGCGGTGGCAGCGGTCGTCGACGCAGCGCTGGGCGATGTCGACGCTGCGCCGGTGGGCGCCGGTGTCGTATCGCCAGCGGTGGCCTCCGGTGCAGCGCTCGATGCCACATTGCTGACCTCGACCCCGTTCGAGTCACTCGAGCACCCAGAGGAAGCGATGAGGACGGTGATCGCACCCCACCACCGAATCGATCGTCGCAGTGTCATGTCTTTCCGATCCGTGCCAGTCCTTCTTGCACCACCGTGATTGCCAACGTGCCGTCGCTCGTGAAGATCGCACCACCCGCCAGGCCGCGGCCGGTGCTGGTCGAGATCGCCCTCTGGTCGTACAGCAGCCAGTCGTCCGCGCGGAACGGGCGGTGGAACCACATCGCATGGTCGAGGCTGGCCATCTGCATGCCCGGGCTGTCCCACGACAACCCGAACGGCAACACCGTGGTGTCGAGCAGCGTCATGTCGCTGGCGTACGTCACGATGCACGCGTGCAGCGTGGGATCGTCGGCCAGGCGACCGTCGGCGCGCATCCACACCCGCTGGCCGTCCGCGGGATTGTCCTGACGATTGAACGGGTCGCGATCGATGTAGCGCACGTCGATCGGCCTCGGTCGGTCGAACCACACGCCCATGCGCTCCTTGTACGGTGCCATGCGGGTCTTGAAGTCGGGCAACGTCTCGGGCGCCGGCACGTCTTTGGGCATGGTCAACTGATGATCTGCGCCGGGCTCGTGGAGGTGGAAGCTGGCCTGCAGGTTGAAGATCGCCTTGCCGTGTTGGATGGCGACCACGCGTCGAGTGGTGAAGCTGCGCCCGTCACGGATCCGATCGACCTCGTAGAGGATCGGCACGAGGGGGTCTCCGGGCCGAAGGAAGTAGGCGTGGAGCGAGTGCACCTGGCGGCCGGGATCATCGATCGTGCGCGTCGCGGCGACCAAGGCCTGGCCGGCGACCTGGCCGCCGAACACTCGTTGCCGGCTCTCGTCGGGCGACCGGCCGCGGAAGAGGTTGACCTCGATCGATTCCAGGTCGAGCAGCTTGACGAGATCGTCGAGGGCAGTCATGAATTCATCCTTGCCCAGCGGGTTCGCCCGTGTCGGATCGGCACGTGGTGGGGTCGAGAGGCGCGATCCGGTACAACTCGCCGCCGGGAACTGACGTCTGGAGTTGCAGGTCGACGAGCGCGACGAGGTCGGGGCGACGCTCGTTCGGCCCGGCGCCGGCGTTCTGGAGACCGGAGAACCAGGCAAGGTAGGCGCGGCCGGTGCAGGCCTCTTGCACGGTGTGTTCGGGATCGAGTGGATAGTGACTATTGCCCGCTCGCGGCACCGTGAAACCCATCACGGTCGGTTCACGATCAGTGAACCACCACACCCGTTGGGGATTGTTGGTCAGGACACGCGCGTCGGCCGGCAGGGCATCGATCGCGTCGTACAACTGCGGCGAGAACTGCGGCTTGTAACCGCTGCTGCCGGGTGCCAGATCGGGGAAGCGCACTGCGAACGCCGCGCCCTGGTACATCCACCATCCGAGCAGCACGGATCCACCCACGACGATGCCACGCGTGGTGCACACCCGATCGAACGTGACGATGGCGACGTAGACGACGGGGATCAACATCGGCGACATCACCCGGAGCTCGATGTCGTTCGCGGTCGCCATGCGGGCGACGATCGGTACGACGAACGAGGTCGCTGCGAACGTTGCCATCCCGAGATCGAGCGTGATCGACCTTCGGCTGGCGATCGCGAACACGACGAGGACCGCGATCCCGATGACGATGATGGTGCCGATCCGCGCCCGTGAAGACTCGGACCATCCGTCGCCCATCACGATGTGCCCCGTACCAACCAGCGCGAGGTGGATGGTGCGCGACAGCGGCTCGTCGGCCCCACCCTCGAAGCGGGGCCCGAGCGGCTGCCCGCTCTTGACAAGGTTTCGCACCACCCACAGCAAGCTGATTGCGGTCGCGGCCGAGACGAAGGCGACGATCCGCTTGATGAACATGGCCCACTCGTCGGAGTTCCAGGCTGACGCGGCCACCATCACGACGCCGGTCGCCATCAGCCCGACCCCGGCGTATCGGGTCAGGAACCCGATGCCGGCGAGCAGGCCACCGACCGCGGCAGTGCGCGTGGTCACCGGCCGGCGCGCGAGCACCAGCAACATCGCCAGCGCGATGGCGGCGTACGGAGCCTCGCTCCACACGACGGAGGCCACGCGCACCAGTCCCTGGCTGGCGCCGAGCGCCAACGCGCCCGAAACTGCGACGACCGGACGGACCCGACGTCGGAGCAGCAGCCCCATCAGCGTGGCCGCGGTCGCGATCGAAGCGGCACCGATCAAGGTGGCCCAGATCAAGCTGCGGCCACCTGGCGACAACAGCAGCGGGTAGACGGGTCCGAAGACCGCCAGCGGCTTGCCGGTGAAGTCCGTCAGCCCGTGGCCGGAGCGCACGTGGTCGGCGACCGAGAGGTAGGTGATGGAGTCGGGCGACAGCAGCGGGTCGTGTCGCGTGGCGATGAAGACGAGGGCGGCGGCGACGGCCGCGGCGACCGGGATTGCCCACGGGGGCACGTGTCGGGTCGAGGCCGCGATGGGGGCTGGAGCGGTCGCGACGTCTGGCATCTGCCGATTATGGTGCCCCACATGCCCTCGGTGCCCCTCATCCCGGCGCTGCGCGAGCACGCCATTGCCGCGAACGGGTTCATGCCGCCCGAGGAAGGTGATGCGCTCTATGCAGCCGCGGTCGCTGCGGCGCACGCTGTCGCCGGGCCGATGGTCGAGGTCGGCTCGTACTGCGGTCGTTCCACCGTGTGGCTGGGCGCCGCCGCACGACTGACCGGCACGGTGCTGTTCGCCGTCGATCACCACCGTGGCAGCGAGGAGAACCAGGCCGGCTGGGAGCACCACGATCCAACCGTGGTCGATCCGCGGACCGGGCGGATGGACACGCTGCCCACGTTCCGATCGACGATCCACGACGCCGGGCTGGAGGATGTCGTGATCGCTGTCGTCGGGCAATCACCGACCGTCGCCCGGTACTGGACCACGCCGTTGTCGCTGCTGTTCATCGATGGCGGGCACGGCGAGCAGCCGGCGCGGCTCGACTACGAAGGCTGGTCGCCACACGTCGCCGTCGGCGGCACGCTCGCGATCCACGACGTCTTCGCCGACCCCGCCGACGGCGGCCGCCCGCCCTATGAGCAGATCTACCTGCCTGCCGTGCGCAGCGGCAAGTTCACCGAGATCGGCGCCACCGGCAGCCTCAGTCTGTTGCGCCGTACCGCCTGACCCCACGCCCCCGGGATCGCCTCGTCGGGCGCGAATTCGGTACCGGAGGTACTCACACCGCACCCAATCGACCTGGTCGGGCGCAATTTCGGTACTGGAGGTACTCACACCGCGCCCAATCGACCTGGTCGAGCGCGGTTTCACGCCGCGCTGGCCGGGGTCGCACCTGACGGACGGTCAGCCGAACTTGACGCCTTGGGCGAGGGGGAGGTCGTTGGAGTAGTTGATGGTGTTGGTCGCCCGGCGCATGTATGCCTTCCAGGCGTCGCTGCCGCTCTCGCGTCCTCCGCCCGTGGCCTTCTCACCGCCGAAGGCCCCGCCGATCTCGGCGCCGCTGGGCCCGATGTTGACGTTGGCGATGCCGCAATCGCTGCCGTCGGCGGCGCAGAAGCGCTCGGCCTCGCGCACATCGGTCGTGAAGATACTGCTGGCCAGACCCTGTGGAACGCCGTTCTGCAGGGCCACCGCCTCGTCGAACTCGTCGTAGCCCAACACGTAGAGGATGGGCGCGAACGTCTCGGCGGCGACGATGTCGGTCTGGGCCGGCATCGTCACGATGGCCGGTCGGACGTAGGCAGCGTCGGGGGCATCTTCGGCCATCAATCGATCGCCGCCGACCGTCACCTTGCCGCCGTCGGCGCATGCGGTGTCGACCGCCGCGTGCATTCGCTCGAGCGCCACCGGCGTGATCAGCGGGCCGACCAACGTGCCGGCATCGAGGGGGCTGCCCACCGGCAGGGTCGCGTACGCGGCCGACATCCGTTCGACGACCTCGTCGATCCGGGAGTGGTGAACGATGGCGCGACGCAGCGAGGTGCAGCGCTGCCCGGCGGTGCCGGCTGCGGAGAACGTCATCCCTCGAACGACCAATTCGATGTCGGCCGACGGGGCGACGATCGCCGCGTTGTTGCCTCCGAGCTCCAAGATGCTGCGCCCGAACCGTCCGGCGACCACGCCCGCCACCTGCTGGCCCATGCGGGTCGAGCCGGTGGCGCTGACGAGCGGGACGCCAGGGTGGCCGACCAGCGCCGCACCGACATCGGCTCCGCCGAGCACGACCTGGCTGAGGTTGGCCGGTGCGCCGACCGCGCTGGCAGCCTGGTCGAACAGTGCGCTGGTCGCGATTGCCGTCATCGGAGTGAGGTCGCTCGGCTTCCAGATCACAGGGTTGCCACACACGACGGCGAGGGCCGCGTTCCAGCTCCACACGGCGACGGGGAAGTTGAAGGCCGTGATCACCGCCGTCGTGCCGAGGGGGTGCCATTGTTCCATCAGGCGGTGCCCAGGACGCTCGCTGGCGATGGTCAATCCGTGCAACTGCCGGCTGAGGCCGACTGCGAAGTCACAGATGTCGATCATCTCCTGGACTTCGCCGAGTGCTTCGCTCTCGATCTTGCCGACCTCGATCTGCACCAGGCGACCCAGGTCGGCCTTGTGAGCACGCAGGAGGGCGGCGAACTGGCGGATGAGCTCGCCACGCAACGGGCCGGGAGTGGTTCGCCAGATCTGGAAGGCGCCGGCCGCTTGGTCGACAGCCTGATCGACCGCTGTGGTCGCCTCGATTGCTCCCAACGTCGTGCCGGTGATGGGGCTGCGCGCCGCGTGCGGGCCGTCTGCGGTCAGACCCGGCGCACCGCATGCGCGGAGCGCGGCGTCGGCAAGGTCGGTGAGGGAGGAGGAACTGGGCAGTGTCACGCAACCATGCTGCCACCTACTTGCCCGGCATCGGTACTGGGTACGGTGGCGCCGTGAGTTTTGCCCAGCAAGGTCCACCAGCATCCGACAAGCAGGTTGCCTACATCCAGGCCCTCATGCGCAAAGCCGGCTACGACGACTTTCGCTCGGCACGCACCGAGTACCGGCTGACGCAGCGTCAGGCGCGGGGCAAGTTCACCAAGGCCGAGGCCTCGGCGTTGATCGACCGGTTGACGTCGACCGATGCCGACAACCCGACGGTGTCGGCCAGCGAGGAACCCGACAGCTTGGAGTCCGCACAGGCGTTGCTGATCCGCGGCTTCCCCGCCGACGTGCTGGCCGACGAGTTGCGTCGCCGGGGCTGGACCGTGGGCGAGCCATAGCCCTTCGAGCGAGCGGGCCGAGATCTTCCTAGATGTAGCAGCGCGGCACGAACACACCGCTGGCCGGCGAGGCGCAATCGATTGCATCAGCAGCGAGGATCACGGCGGCGCCGGTGTACGCCGAGACCTCCTCGACCGGGAAGCGGATCTCGCCGGGATAGACGATCCCGGTGTAGTAGGCACCGTCGCGGCGGCGGTGTCGCCGAGTCCAGCGCACGAGGTCGGTGGCCGTGGCGTTGTCGCCGATCGCGGCATGGGCGATGGCGCACTCGGCGGTCTCCGACGCGGTGATCCACGGCTCGTCGCTGACACAGCGGATGCCGCGGTGCTCCATCGCGAACTCCGGCCAACCGTCGGCGAGGCGGATCTTGGCCCGCTCGCCGGTGAGGCAGCCGGTCAGCACCGGGTAGTACCAGTCCATCGCCCAACGATCCTTGGGCTCGAAGACGCGCGGGTGGTCGTTGATGAGCAGGCAGAGACGATCAGCGGCTGCCGACCAGTCGGGCCGGGGCTCGTTGCTGACCGCGGCGAGGTTGGCCCCGCAACGCAACGCATGAGCAATCGACGACGAGCCGGTGAGCAACGAGTAGTTCCATGGGCGCCCCTCATCGGTGCAGGCCCACAACACGGTGCCATCGTCGCGGCGCATCGACAACACCCAGTCGAGGGCGCGCTGTACGGTCGGCCAGAGGTGATCGACGAACGCCCGGTCCCAGGTGCACAGCCAGTGGTGCCACACGCCAGTGGCAATGTACGCGCACACGTTGGTGTCGAGCTTGGCCTCCTCCACGCTGCCGTCGGGCAGGTAGTAGTTCCACCAACTGCCGTCGTCGCGTTGGATGTCGACGAGCCATTCGTAGCCACGCTCGGCTGCGGCATGGAACCCGGCGACATCGAGGGCCATCGTGGTCTCGACGTGGTTCCACGGATCGCAGTGACCACCGGGGAACCACGGGATCATGCCGGTGTCGAGCTGCAGCGAGGCGATCCACTCCGCGGTCTCGACGATCTCTTCGGCGGAGATCACGCCGTCGATGTCAGGCAGCTGCGGCATGACCAGCAACCTTCTCGGAGGCCTTGTGGGCGTAGACGACGTAGCTCTTGCCGAGCAGCGGTGAGGCGGCACGTTCGACCACCTTCAGGGCGCGGGGCTGCTTGACGATTTCCCATTCGAGCATTCGCCGGTATGCCGCGACGAGACGGTGATCGTCGCGCCGCACGCCGACCGCACATTTCAACCACCAGTAGGGTGAGTGCAGAGCGTGTGCGTGATGGCTGCCGGTGACGGTCAACCCGGCGCTGCGCAGCTTGGCCTTGAGCTCGGTTGCGCTGTAGATGCGCACGTGCCCGCCGGCGCTCTTGGGTGCGTGGTACTCGTCGCTGAGCATCCAGTTGATCTTCTCCGGGAGCCAGGTGGGAACCGTGGCTGCGAAGGTGCCACCCGGCTTCAACACGCGGGCGAACTCGTTGATCGCTGCCGTGTCGGCATCGATGTGTTCGAGCACCTCACTGGTGATCACGCGATCGAAGCTGCCGTCTGCGAACGGCAACCGGGTCGCGTCACCGCGCAGCCCACCGACGAACCGCTCCTCGGCGATCTCGCCGGCTTCGGCCATCGCTGCGAACGTTGCCCGAGTGGCCCGGACTTCGTCGAGTGCATAATCGAGGGCGACGACGTTGGCGCCGTCACGGGCGAGTGCAAAGGCATGTCGACCGAACCCCGCGCCAGCATCGAGCACGAGATCGCCTGGCCGCACGCCGAGTTGTCGGAAACGGATCGTCAACAACTACAGCCGACCGTTCCTGCGCAACTTGTCGATGTTGTGTGGCATTGCCAGCACCTCGCGGTACTGGTCGACCGTGAGCTGTGCGCAGTGCTTCCAACTCCAGCGTTCGACGACGCGGCGACGACCGGCTTCACCGACGCGAGCACGAAGCTCGCTGTCGTCGAGCCCGCGGCGGATCACGGCGACAAGAGCGTCGACATCGCCTGCCTTGCACTGCAGGACGGTCTCGCCATCGCGACCGGTCACCTCCGGCAACGCGCCGCCGTCGGTCGCGACGAGGCAGATGCCCGTCGACATCGCCTCGATCGCCGGGAGGCTGAACCCTTCGTACAGGCTCGGCACGACCGCCATCTCGGCTTCGGCGTAGAGCTCGACGATGCGTTCGTCGGGCACACCGGTGACGAACTCGATGTGCGGTCGCAGGCCGAGCTGGTCGATCAGATCGTTGCTGGCACCGGCTCGCGGCTTGCCGATGATGGTCAGGGTCACGTCGCGCTCGGTGCGTAGCTTGGCCACGGCCTCGAGCAAGTACGGCAACCCTTTCAACGCCACGTCGGCGGATGCGGTCGTGATGAGCCGGCCAGGTCTGCGGGTGATGTGGGGCAGGGGCGTGAACAGCTCGGGATCGACGCCCACCGGTACCAGTCGCATGCGGTCGAGGCTGACGCCCATATCGGCGTGGATGTCTTTGATCGAGTTCTCGCTGACGACCACGATCCGCGGCATGCGGCTGGCAACTCGGCCCTGCATCTTCACGAAGTTGTACCAACGGCCGATCGAGTACCGCCGCCGCCACGTCTCGGTATGAGCCATCTCCAGTGCCCGGTCGCGGGTGATCGGGTGGTGGAGCGTGACGATGGTGGGTATCAGCTTCTCGATGCCGAGGATGCTGTACCCGAGGCACTGGTTGTCGTGCACCAGGTCGAAGTCGCCCTGCCGAACCTTCAACGCGGCGAGGGCACGCATGCTGAACGCCAACGGCTCGCCGAACGTACCGCGCAGATGGCTGAACGCCTCGGCCCAATCGGCCTTGGTCTTCAATTCCCAGTAACCGGGGAAGCGACCGGGGAAGTGATCGTTCCACAGATCGAGGCTCGGCAACTGATGCAGCGCGATGCGCTCGTCGAGGATCGGGTACGGCTGGCCACCGAAGACCTCGACGGTGTGCCCGAGATCGACGAGTGCCTTGGTGAGGTGACGGGTGTAGACGCCTTGGCCGCCGACGTGTGGCTTGCCGCGGTAGGTGAGATAGGCGATCGAGAGCGGGGCGTCAGGCGGCAGTGCCGAAGCGCCAGCCGACGTGACGGCGGACATAGGACCGCCACGCTATCGGTGGGTTGTTACCGACTGGTAAGCGTCACAGGGTTGCAACGTGGCGTGCCTCTGCTTCACGCACGCCGTGCTGACGGCCATCCCCTTGTCGTGCCTGGGTCAGGGCTTGATGGCGTTGCCGGTCGCGTCGACGACGAACCAGGTGCCCCCGACGCCGTCGCCGGTGTCATCGCCGGCCTTGGCATCCTTCGCGTATCGGTACAGCGGCCATCCGTTGTAGGCCAACTGTTCGGTGCCGTCTGTGCGCTTCAGGACCGACAACTTGCTGGTATCGAGACCGGTGCCGGCAACCGCGGTGCCGGACGCCACCTCGGGCGGCCAGGTCGTCGCGCAGGTCGCCTCGCACGTGCTCGGCTTGTTCTGCGTGTCCTTGGCGTACAGGTACAGGGTGCGTCCTTCGCTGTCGACCAGCACCTTGCCCTTGCTGGTCGTGGCAAGCGCGAGCGCGCCGGCCGTGGCGCCGGACTTGGTCGCTGTGGTCGTCGTCGCTGTCGCCGACTTGACGGTCGTCGTCGGTGCCGCGGCGGACTTCACCGACGTGGTCGGCTTCGCCGCGATGCTGGTCGTCACCGCAATCTTGGTGGTGGGAGTCGTCGTGGCCTTCGAGTCCGGTCCGCAGGCGGCCAGAAGTGTGGCTGCGATCGCGCCGACGCCAAGTTTGGTGATGCTGTACAT
Organism: Ilumatobacteraceae bacterium; assembly: GCA_039931555.1. Lineage (GTDB taxonomy): Bacteria > Actinomycetota > Acidimicrobiia > Acidimicrobiales > Ilumatobacteraceae > JAENVT01. The sequence continues at coordinate 65,000 of JBDTRP010000042.1, forward strand.
GGGGCTTCTCCTCGTGGTCGTTCCCACCGGAAATCTGGTGGTTGCGATCAGGAAACAACACGCCCTGTACGAGGCCGGGGTCGCCGAGGTGAAGGCGAGGTGAAGAGATGCCACGAACGGCCCGAGATCAGGCCGCCGTCCACCCGACCGTCATCGTGCGCTGCAGCGCTTCTCCGGGCTCCAACCGCGTTGCGCCACCAAGATCAAACGGCCGATTGAACGCGTCGGGCGTCGCCGTCTGCGGTTCGACACACGTGGCATGCGTCGGCATGTCGTAGACGACCCAGTACTTGCAGTCGCTGGTGATCGACAGCTCGAGCCCGGCGATCCACAGGCGCGGCGTCGTCAGCGCACCGGCGAAGCAGTCGTCCCATGGCGGGGGCGGGGGCGGCGCAGCGACCTGACCGTCGGTGATGTAGTCGTCATCGCGCAGGTACATGCGCTCGAACTGCAGATCGACGCGCTCGGGCTTCACGAACCACGGATGCCAACCGATCGAGGCGGGCATCGCTTGATCGCCGGCTCGGACGGTCAGCGTGCACGTCAACGCGTGGTCGGTCAGTTCGATGCGTTGCTCCGCGACGCCACCGAGCACCCAGTCGAGCCGGCAGGCGAGGTCGACGCTTGCCTCGTCGCTGCCGCACACCTCCCACGGCTGCTCGAACCCGGTGCCGTGGATCGCATGCGTCTCGAAGTTGATCGGCAGTCGGTAGTCGGCACCGTCGAAGCTGAACTCGCCACGGCGGATGCGTCCGGCCCACGGCACCATCGGATAGCTGCCCCACCCCGCAGCGGGTAGCGACGGGTCGTGCCGCAGGATCACCTCGACGCCGCCGACGTTCAGCGAGGCGACACGACCTCCATCGACGGCACTGACGGTACATGCGGCTGATCCGGCGCGGAGTTCGATCACATGCCCATTCTGTACGGCAGACTCGTGCGATGCGTGGCTTGGTGCAACGAGTGTCGAAGGCGTCGGTGACGGTGGCCGGTGATGTGGTCGGCGAGATCGGCGCGGGACTGTGCGTGTTGGTCGGCGTGACGCACGACGACACCGCGGCGACAGCAAGGAAGTTGGCCGACAAGATCTGGGGTCTGCGTGTGATCGACGATGAGAACGGCGTGATGAATCGCTCGGTCGCCGACACCACCCGAGAAGTGCTGATCGTCAGTCAGTTCACGCTGTACGGCGACACGACCGCTGGCCGCCGCCCCAGCTGGATCGACGCGGCGCGGCCAGAGCACGCCGAGCCGTTGGTCCAGATCGTGATCGATCAGCTTCGAGTGAGCGGTGCCACCGTGGCCACCGGTCGGTTCCGAACCGAGATGCTGGTGTCGTTGGTCAACGACGGACCGGTCACGGTGATGCTGGAGGTGTAGCCCGGCGTCTCGCCAGCCAGGCACGCCCGGGCACGTGCCAGGCACCCAGCAGTGTCAGCAACATCAGCAACACGAACGGGGTGTCGCCGAGGTGTGAGTACCACGTTCGACCGGAGTTGAGTGTGATCGTTCGGATGACGACGCGTTGCTCGCTGACCGCCGTGCGGTCGAACACATCGCCGTCCGGCGACACGAACGCGCTGAACCCGGTGGGAGACACCTGCACGACCCAGCGCCCGTTCTCCAATGCCCGCAACCGCGACGACGCCACCTGTTGCGACTGCAAGATGGTGCCCGTGTAGCTCGAACCGTTCGTCGGATTGAGGATGAAGGTGCCGCCGTGATCGATGCCATCGGCCGCCCGGTTCCCGAAAAAGACCTCCCACGAGATCACCGTCGCGGCGCGCACTGTTTCGTTGTTCGTCGGGATGTCGAGATATGCCGGGCTGGTGCCGGCAACCGCATCGCGTGGCACGAGATCGGTCGGCGCCCCCAGTGCGTGCAACAACCCGCGCAGCGGCATGTACTCGCCGAACGGCACGCGGTGCACCTTCTCGTAGCGCGACACGACCTGGCCGTCTGGAGTGATGACCGCCTGGGCGTTGATGAAGTGATCGTCTGGAGCGTCCTCGGTGATCCCGACGGCGAACGGTGCACCGATGCGCGTGGCCTCTGCAGTCACTTCGGCGAGCTCCGGGCTGCCGGCGAGCGAGGCGACGTCGATGACGTTCTCCGGCCACACGACAAGGTCGGCCGAGCCCGGCTTGATCGTGCGAGTGGCCTCGAGATGGCGTTCGACCACCTCGCGAGGGTCGGAGTGGATGGCGCGGGTACCTTGCGGCCCGCCACCTTGCACGATGGCGACCCGAAGCGACGGCGGCTGCGTTGCACCGGTACCCGTCGGGGCGATCGCTCCGGCGATGATCACCACGACGATGGCGGCGCCGAGACCGATGGCGCCATGCCATTCGCCCCGGTTTCGACGCCCTCGATTGCGCGCCAGTTGCGGAACGAACGGTGAGGGACCGGCGAGCGCGAAGCCGATCTGGAAGACCACCCACGTCAACAAGATCACCCCGCCGAGGCGCACCGTTCCTGCCAGCGGGCCGTCGGCCTGGCCGATCGGCAACGTCGCCAGTGGTACGCCACCGAACGGGAACACCAGACGGAGCGCCTCGGCGAGCGTGTGCGCCGCGGGCCTGCCGATCACGCGCCATGGTCCGGCCGGCGCTGCCGCGGCAGCAAGGGCATGGAACCCGGCGAAGATCGCCGCGGCCACAACGTAGCCCGGCACCGTCAGTGACCACATCCACGCCAGGCCGGGGTACATCCACGCCGCAGCGAACAGCCAGCCGCGGGCGGCGCGCTGACGAGGTGAGGCGTTCTTGCCGAGCGACATCTCGAACATGACGATGCCGACGAACGCCATCGGCCAGAACCCCCAGGGCGGCAGCGAGAGAGCGACGCTCAGACCCCCGCCGAGCGCCAGCACGGCCGAGGCCGACACGCGTGGAATTCGAATCGACATCAGCGAGCGACCATAGCCGTCGGGCCGGCGCGCAGACTGTTAGCCGTTGGGCGCGAAGGCGAGGTGCACCACGATGCGTTGCTTCGTCGAGCCCGCCGGATGACAGGCGAACAACGTGGCCGTGTAGTCCGGGGTCTGGTCGGCAATCCACACGGCGCTCGGGTACACGACCTCGGTGCTCGTGACGTTGTAGACGAATTGACCTGAGTCTGTCGTGAAGATCACGTCGTCCCCGGGCTCGAGTTGCTCGAGGTGGCGGAACGGCTTGTCGTGGCTGACACGGTGTCCGGCGACCACCACGTTGCCCAGTTGCCCGGGCATCGCCGTGCCAGGCCAGTGCCCCGGACCGTGGTCGAGTGTGGTGAGGGTGATCCCTTCGTAGAACGGCTTCGACACACCGATCTTGGGTATCTCGATCGTGCCCAACTGCACCAGCGGCTCCGCAGCTCGCGGGTCGGCCGGCACTGCCTCCGGGTTCGGCAGCGTGCCGGGGACGGCGGTCGTCGTCGATGACGTCGACGTGGTGGTCGACGATGTCGACGTCGTGCTCGAGGTGGTCGAGGTGGTCGAGGTGGTCGGCGGTGTGGTGGTCGACGTCGTGGAGCTGTCGGTAGTGAGTGCTGGTGTGGCAGCTGTCGCGGCTGACTGGTCTTGGCCGCACCCACCGAGGCACAGCAGTGCGACGAAGCCCACCGCGATTGACCGACGCCGCATGCGACAGTCTGCCAGCATGTCAGCGCATCAACACCGCGGCGGCAGCCTGTTGCGCGGATCGGATGCAGGCTGGAATGCCGATGCCGTGGTAGCTGGCGCCTGCGAGGGCGAGCCCGCTGGGCAGCGAGCGCTCGGCGGCAGCGATCGTTGCTCCGTGATGCGGTCGGTATTGCGGGAAGGCGCCGGCCCAGCGGCTGATTCGTACCGCGGTCGGCTGGGCGTCGAACTGCAGGTGGAGGTTGAGCTCGTCGAGTGCATCTGCGAGGAGCTCATCGTCCGACAGATGAAGAGCCGACAGGCCGTCGCGGCCGAGCGATACACGCAGGATCATCTGCCCAGGCTCTGCCCAGTGCGCCCACTTCTGCGACCCGAACGACACGGCGGTCACCAGTCGCTGCCGGGGCTTCGGGACGAGGTAGCCCGACAGCTTCCGCAGACGGTCCGGCCAGCCGTCGGTCGGTAACGCCAGGGTCAACAGGGCGACATCGGCAGCCGGAATGGCGGCGAGGGTTGCGGCCGCCGAGGGTTCGACGCTGGTCAGCAGGGCAGCGGTGGTACGCGCCGGACAGGCCAGCACCACGACGTCGAACGGCTCGCCATCCACTCGCCACTGGGTTCCATCGGCTGCGAGTTGACTGACCGGCGCGCCGCATCGCAGGTCGCCGCCGCGTGCACCGACCACCGCAGCGACTGCGTCGACGAGGGCTCCGATCCCTGCCGTCGGCGCGTAGAACACCGGGCCGGTGGCAGTCGGCGCCGGGTTGCGCCGCGCTGCCAGCAACACGCTGCGCGAACGCTCCGCGAGCTCTGCGAGTTGTGGGACCGCAACCAGGCTGAAGTCGTCGGTGTCGGCGGCGTAGATGCTGCCGATCAACGGGTCGACCAGCCGCTCGTGCACCTCGTCGCCGAATCGGGCACGCACGTACTTGCCGATCGAATCGGATGCGGTCTCGGTGCGTGGTCGCATGACTTCCATGGCAGCTCGGACCTTGCCGCGCCGCGACAGCAGCCGCGATCGGGCCACCCCGAACAGGTCGGTGGGCATGCCGAGCAACAGGCCGGTGGGGATGTCGTGCAGGCCGTTCCACCACACCGCCGCCTGTCCCAGCGCCGGCGACGTCAACGAGTCGCCGAGCGAGACCTTCCGTGCCAGATCGCCTGCCCACGGAACTCGCGCCAGGAACGCGTCCGGACCCTCATCGATTGCCGGGTGCCCTGCGAACGGCGTGGTGCGGATCATCCCGCCGAGACGGTCGCCCGCTTCGAAGAGGGTGACCTGGGCGCCCTGATCGATCAGAGAGTGCGCTGCGGCGAGACCGGTGATGCCGCCGCCGATCACGGCGATGTGACGATCGCTGCTCATGTGGCGCCGACGATGCGATCCGCCAATGCGGCCATCACTCTCGCATCGTCGTTGACGCAGGCCGTGCGGGCGAACCCCAGGCCGTGCCGAGCTGCCCGCCGACTCGCCTCGATGTCGAGGTCGTACAGCACCTCGAGGTGGTCGGCGACGAACCCGACCGCGCTGACGAGCACCCCCCGCGTCGTGTCATCGGCGGCAAGCTCGTCGATGACCTGCAAGATGTCGGGCCCCAACCATGGCTCCGGTGTGCGCCCGGCGCTCTGCCAGGCGAGGCCCCAGTTGTCGACGCCGGCCACCGCGGCCACCGCTTGGGCCGTGGCTTGCAGCTCTGCCGGGTATGGATCGTTGG
>JBDTRP010000043.1:0-22337 GCA_039931555.1 Ilumatobacteraceae bacterium
CGCCACCGACTTCATCCTGGCGCCGTAACACACACATCCCGGGTGGGGATGGAGCGACGACGGCTCCGCCCCTACTCATCGGCCAACGTCCGGTGTTGGGTCAGTTCCGCTCGGCGTGCCCGCGCCATTCATGTGGTTGCCCATCTCGTCCCCCGGACTGTTGAAAGGTGATGCCCTCTCCCCGTACAGGAGAGGGCATCATCGCGTTTAGGCTCGACTCGTGACCCGTCCGATCCATCGAGGCGTCGATGTGCCCGGGGTCCGGGTGCCCGCCGGCAATTTCGTCCATGCCACCATCGTCTCGGCCGGCGCCGATCTGTTGTTCGTCAGTGGACAGACGCCGGAAGACGTCGACGGCACGGTGCCCGACGACTTCGAAGCACAGGCCCGCCTGGCCTGGCGCAACGTCAAGCGCACGCTGACCGCCGGGGGCTTCACACTCGACGACGTGGCCAAGGTCAACATGTACATCCGCGACCGTCGCTACCGCGAAGACAACCGAACGGTACGCAACGAAGTGCTCGGTGGCCGCCGGCCGGCGCTGACCGTACTGGTCACCGATCATTGGGACGAGCGCTGGCTGATCGAGATCGAGGTGATCGCGGCGCGCCACGCCCCCGAGGCCGCCGGGCAATCGTGAGCGAGCTACCGGTCCCCGCGCCCGCTACCGAACTCGCCCGCTGGGCCCATGACCTCGTGCTGGCATGCTGCCCCGCACATGTGGTCGCGCACAGCGAGCGCAGCTTTCAGTTCGCCGCCCTTGTGGCCCGAGCCGAACCGGACGAGGTCGATATGGAAGTGCTCTACATCGGCACGATCCTGCACGATGTCGGCCTGGCGGCCCGGTTCGACGGGCCCGAGCGCTTCGAGATGCGTGGCGCCAATGTGGTGCGAACGATGCTGCTCGAGGCCGGCATGCAGACGGCGTGCGCCGAGAGCGTGTGGGACGTGATCGCGCTGCAGGCTCGACCGAATATCAATTAGTTCGACGAACGAACTAATTGCCGGTAGGCTTGCTGCATGCCAACGCCGTCAACGACTGCGACCCGAGGCCAACAGGCCCAATTCGAGTTGGCCAACGCCCTTCGACCCACCGTGGCTCGCTTGGCACGTCGCTTACGGCAGCAGGACCGCACCGGCCTTGGGCCGACGATGACCGCCGCGCTGGCCTCGATCGCCAAGCACGGTGGGCCGACCCACGGTGAGCTCGCGGCGATCGAACAGGTCGCTCCCCCGACCATCACCGCCGTCGTCGGCAAGATGGAAACGCTCGGTCTGGTGACCCGCGAACCCGACGCCAACGACCGCCGGGTCACACGCATCCGAGTCACCCCGGCCGGGATCCACCACCTCGACGAGGTTCGCAGTCGGCGCACGTCGTGGCTGGCCACGCAGCTGGCCTCGTTGAGCGACGACGAGCGGCGCCGCCTGACCGACGCAGTCGACGTCTTGGCCAAGCTCGTCGACAGCACCGAGGAGGTCGGCTGATGGCGGCATCACCGATCACGATCGATGCCTCCCCGGGTCGGGTCAGCACGTTCGACTCGTTGCGAGTCCGCAACTTCCGGTTGTTCTTCAGCGGCCAACTGATCTCGCAGATCGGCAACTGGCTGACCCTGATCGCCCAGGCGCTGCTGGTGTTGAAGCTCACCGACAGCGGCTTCGCCCTCGGTCTGCTGGCCGCCTGCCAGTTCGGCCCGGTGCTGGTGCTGGGTGCGTGGTCCGGTCTGGTCGCCGACCGGTCTGACAAGCGCAAGCTGCTGATGATCGTGCAGTCGTTCGCCATGCTGCAGTCGTTCTCACTGGCGTTCATCGCCTTCATGAACCACCCGCCCGTGGTGGCGATCTACGTCGTTGCGGTGCTCGGGGGCATCGCGACCGCGTTCGACAACCCGGCGCGCCGCGCCTACGTGGTGGAGATGGTTCCCGAGGCCAACGTCCAAAACGCCGTCAGTCTCAACAGCGCGTTGATGACCGGCTCACGCGTCGTCGGCCCCGCGCTGGCCGGACTGCTGATCACGACGGTCGGCTACGGATGGACCTTCGTCGCCGACGGCGTGTCGTACCTCGCCGTGATCCTCGGGCTGTTCATGATGCGCACGCGAGAGAACCGCCCCCACCTCGTGACTCCGCGCGGCAAAGGTCAAGTACGCGAAGGCCTGCGCTACGTGCGCACCATGCCCGAGCTGTTCGTCCCACTGGTGATGATGGCAATCGTCGGCACGTTCGCCTTCAACTTCCAGACGGTCATGCCGCTACTCGTCAAGCGCACGCTGCACGGCAACACCCGGACGTTCACCCTGATCTACAGCGTCATCAGCATTGGCTCGCTGGTCGGTGCGCTGCTGTCGGCGCGGCGTTCGTCGGTCAGCGTGCGCCACATCATCTGGTCGACCTACGCATTCGGTGCGTCGATGTTGCTGCTGGCCATCACTCCGAACGTGCCGTTCACCTATCCCATCGGCGTGCTCGTCGGCATCTCCAGCATCACCTTCATGACCACATCGACTGCGATCGTGCAGTTGCGGGCGGATCCGTCGATGCGCGGTCGCGTGCTGGCGCTGCAAGCGATCGTGTTCCTCGGCAGCACCCCGATCGGTGGCCCGATCCTGGGTTGGGTGAGCGAGCACTTCGGGGCGCGCTTCGGTGTGGCCATCGGTGGTGTTTCGGCGATCGTCGCCGGCATCTATGGCATGCGCGCCGTGCGGGTCAAGATCGCCACGGCATCGCCCTCGGTCGACGCCGGTTTGGCGACCGCTAGGTCCTGAACGGCTACCGGGCGTCGATCGCCGAGTAGCGGTACGGCACGCTCTTCAATCCGACCATCCAGTACGCAGCGCTGGGCGCCCCGAGCTGCTCGGCCACCGTCTCGACCGTGATTTCATCATCGCCATCGCGTCCGATCACTGTCACGACATCGCCGACCGAGGCACCCGGCACATCGGTCAGGTCCACCACGGTGTACTCCGCCGAAACCGAGAGCACCGCGCAGCGGCGACCCCGGCACAGCATGTACGCCGGCGTGACCGCTGGCCCGCTGCGATACCCGTTGTCCATTCCGAACAGAACCACGCCGACCGTTGCGTCGGCGGCGAGACCGCCGGACCCGGACCCCAGCAGGTCGTCGCCCCGGCGACGATGACCGATGTGGATCACCGCGGCTCGTAGGGCGCTCAGTGCCTTGCGATAGCCCGATGCCTCAGCGCCGGCACCGGCGATCGGGTGCAGCCCGAACGTGAGATGGCCCGGAGCAATCGTGTTCAGCACGTCGGGGAAGTCCTCGGCGAACACCGAGCTCGCTGCAGCTTGGACGAAATCGATCGTGGTGCGGTGCCTCGCTTCGATCGCCCGCACGACCTCGGTGAACGCCTGGAGGCGCCGGCGCGACCAGGCCTGACCGGGCCCGTCGGAGAACGGAATGTGGGTGTAGATGCCTTCGAGTCGCACGTTGGGGGCACCCATCACTTCGTCGGCGAACGCGGCGGCCTCGTCGAGGCGAACGCCGAGGCGACCCATGCCGGCATCGACCTTCATGTGGACGTCGACCGTTCTGCCGGAATCGACTGCCAGGTCACTGAACGATCGCAACGACTCCGACGAATAGACGGTGGGCGTGAGGTGGTGTTGCAGGAGGTAGTGGTTGCCCGCTGGTAGTTGCGCGCCGTACAGCAGGATGGGCAGCCTGACGCCCGCACTGCGGATCGCGACGGCGTCATCGACGTTGGCCGTGGCAAGTCCATCGACACCGAGGGATTCGAGGTGCCGCCCCACCACGGCGGCCCCGTGTCCGTAGGCGTTGGCCTTGACCGGGACGAGCAGCTTGACCGCCCGACCGGCGCGCTCGCGGATCAAGGCGATGTTGTGCGTGATCGCAGCGAGGTCGATTTCGGCCCACGTCGGTCGGGCGCCGGCGTGCCCATGGCTCGCCTCGACCGACTCCGCCACGGTCACGGCAACAGCGCCGAGGCCGAGAGCTCCTCGAGGCACGCCGCGTGCATCGGGACCACCGCTGGAAGTTCGCGATCGTCGTACACGATGTGCGGGGGTCGAGTGCTGGGGCTCGTCGCCTTGTTCGACATCGCGTTGTACGTCAGGGTGATCATCCGCCGCGGCCATGGCGAGAGGTTCGCCGTCGAGCCGTGAAGCGTGTTGACATGCATGAAGATCGTCGAGCCGGCCGGACCCGTCGGGGCGACGATCCCACCCGCGCCGACGAGCGCCGTCACCGTGTCGTTGTCGGAGTACCGGAAGGAGTACGACGTGCCCTTGTCGGAGACCTCGGGCCGTGCCGCCACGTGGCGATACGAGCCCGGCACCATCATCAGCGGGCCGTTGAAGTGCGACACGTCATCGAGGAACACCAGCGCGTTGACCATGTTCGGTACCGGTATGTGATCGTCGTAGTGGTAGCCGGGGTAGTCCTGGTGCCAGAACCACACGTCGCCGTGGAAGCTCGCCTTGTTGTTGACGCCGAGTTGGAACACGTACACATCGTCGTCGAGAAGTTGTTGCGCGGCGGAGACCAACGTGGGGTGAGCGACGAGTCGCTCGAAGACATCGCTGAATCGATGGGGGTTGACGATCGTTCGGACGGTGCCGCCATCCTTCTCGAGCACGAAACGATCAGGGCGGCACTCGCCGCTGAGCAAGCGATCCGTCTCGCCAACCAGCACCTGACACTCCGCGACAGACAGCAGTCCTGGCCGGAACGCGAACCCATCGCACTGATAGTCGATGACCAGATCGTGCAACATGCGAGAACGTACCACCTTGCTCGACAATCGCGTTTGTCCAGTTGCGTGCTGAAACCTGTATCGATCGGGTGTCGTGTGATAGTTGTCACCACACGGAATCGAAACCCTTCCGGCGGGCCATGCGTGTCCTTCTGTAATGTATCCGTAATATTTGTCATGTGTTCGCAATATCGACGTGGCGGAGACGGCCCCCCAACAAATGACCATCTTCGTTCGCGCGCCTGGACGCATTCGGCAACGAATCGAAGGAGAACACACCTCATGATCGACACATTCGACCATGAAATTCGGGTCCGGCCAGAACCGCTGGACCGCCAACCATCCCGCCGAAGAATCGATCACCGGGCAGGGGTCGTGCTCTTGCCACTCCGGCTGTTCCTCGCAGCCGGCTGGCTTCGAGCGGCTGCCGAAAAGCTCATCGACCACCAGTGGTGGACGGGCAACAAGCTCCGCACGTTCCTCACCAATCAACACGACGACGCTCTCCCATTCTTCAGGCCGGTGATGGACCACGTCATCGCGCCAGGGGCGCAAACCGTGGCGATCATCGTCGTGCTGACACAACTCGGCTGCGGGTTGGCGATCGCCTTCGGCAAGCCGTTACGGCTCGCCCTGCGCTGGGCGGTGCTGCTCAACGTGGTCTTCATCATCGCCGGCAAGGTCAACCCTTCGGCGTTCTACCTCGTCATGGAGATCGTGCTGTTGTTCGCTGTGGCCGACGGCACGATGGGAGTCCGCCCGACCTCGCCCTCGCGAAAGACGGTTGCTCTGGCCGCCGTCTCGACGGGCACGGCGATTGCCGTGGCGCCATACATCCGCACCATCGAGCCGGCAAAGGTCATCGACGACCCGGCAATGATGCTCGTGTTCCTGGGCGTCATCGTCGCCGTCACCCTCATGGCCCGCCGAGCCGCGCACCGTCCAGATCACGTCACCTACCCGCAACGGTTGTGGACGACCTGGGCGGCCGGGTGGATGCACGCCAAGCCGCACCACCGTGTGATCAGTGATCTCGAACAGTTGTATGCCATGCCGAGCAGCGAGTTCGCGCCACCGCGTCGCGGGACGGCCGTCTCGGTCGCCCGACCGCTGTCGGCGCCGTGTCCCACGACGGCCGAGTGAACTGAATCCCAGAAGGTGATGACCGCCTCTCGGCCGCAGGCGGCAACATCAGATCGGCGGAACTAGATTGGACTTGTGTTCGGCGCAGTAGATACTCCATTGCTGCGCCGGATACGCGAGTCCGTCATTGGTGATGACCAAGTGATGGATGGCCCCTACGGGCCTCACCGGATCACCTACGCCGACTACACCGCCTCCGGTCGGGCGCTCAGCTTCATCGAGGACTTCATCCGCGACGAAGTGTTGCCGCGATACGCGAACACACATACCGAGTCGTCCGGCACCGGTCTGCAGACGACGCGTCTGCGCGAAGACGCTCGTCGCATCATCAGCGATGCTGTCAGCGCCGATGCCGAGTGTTGCGTGATCTTCTGCGGCTCCGGGGCAACCGGGGCGATCGACAAGCTGATCGGCATCATGAATCTCCGGTTGCCGGCCGATCTCGACGACCGATATCGCCTGTCGGACTCCATCCCCGAGGCCGACCGGCCGGTCATCTTCGTCGGACCGTTCGAGCATCACTCCAACGAAGTCCCATGGCGCGAGTCGATCGGCGACGTGGTCACCATTCCCGAGGACGCCGACGGCCACATCGATCTGGCGCGGCTGGAGGCGGAGTTGATCGCCCATGCCGACCGCTCCGTGAAGTTCGGCTCGTTCTCCGCGGCCTCGAACGTGACCGGCATCGTGTCCAACACCTGCGCCATCGCCGACCTGCTGCACCGCCACGGCGCGCTCTCCTTCTGGGACTTCGCCGCCGCGGCGCCGTACATCGCCATCGACATGTACCCGCAGTGTGCCGAGCACCCGCTGGCCTACAAAGATGCTGTGTTCATCAGTCCGCACAAGTTCGTCGGCGGACCGGGCACCCCCGGAGTGCTCGTGGTTCGTCGCTCGTTGCTGCACAACCGCGTCCCCGACGTCGTCGGCGGCGGAACGGTTGCTTACGTCAACCCAACCGAGCACCGGTACCTCGACGATCCGGTGCACCGCGAGGAGGGTGGCACCCCGGCCATCATCGAATCGATCCGCGCCGGATTGGTCTTCCAGTTGAAACAAGCCGTCGGCGCCGACACCATCAAGCAACTCGAGGAGTCGTACTGGCGGCGCGCCGTCGCCAGGTGGTCGGCCAATCCGGCGATGCAGGTGCTCGGCAACACCTCCTCGGACCGGTTGTCGATCCTGTCGTTCGTCATCAGGCGCCCGGGTGGTCGCTACCTGCACCACAACTTCGTCGTCGCGCTGCTCAGTGATCTGTTCGGCATCCAATCGCGGGGAGGCTGCTCGTGCGCCGGCCCGTACGGCCACCGCCTGCTCGGTATCGATATCGAGCGGTCACACGAGTTCGAGCGCGAGATCACCCAAGGTTGCGAGGGCATCAAGCCAGGGTGGACGCGCGTCAGCTTCAACTACTTCATCTCCGAGACCGTGTTCCAATACCTCGTCGAAGCGGTCGATCTCGTCGCCGAACACGGGTGGAAGCTGCTTCCCGAGTACCGGTTCAACCCCGCGTCGGGCCTGTGGCGCCATCACCACGGGCCCATCGAGCCACCGCTGCGCCTCTCGCAACTGTCGTACGATCCGGAGACCGGTGAACTTCGGCGCCCGCCGGTCGATCGTGCCCGGGCTTCGGAAGACGCGCTTGTCGGGTATCTCGATGCCGCCCGAGCGCGATTCGAGGCAGCGAGTTCCTGGACGCAGACGACCCCGCACGCCGGGGCCCTCTCGGCGGAGTTCGAGCACCTGCGATGGTTCGACCTCCCCGACGAATCGCTCGTCGACTGACCGAAGGGCACGAACGTGGACGATCAGTACCTCGCTCGCTTCCGAGAACGTTCGGCCTACGAAACAGCGCGCACCGGCCCGCCCGAAGGCTTTCCCAAACTGCGCGACCTCCCGCTCGGTCGCTACACCGACCCGATGTTCCGAGCCCTCGAAGACGAGCACCTGTTCAAGCGGATGTGGCTCTACGCGGCTCATGAGTCCGAGCTGCCGACCGCAGGCAGCTACGCATTGCGCGACATCGCCGGCGCCAACATCTTGCTGACGCGAGGCGACGACGACGTGGTACGGGCCTTCTACAACGCCTGCCGGCACCGTGGCGCCCCGGTCGTTCGCGACGAACACGGCACGGCTCGCGTGCTGATCTGCCAGTTCCACTCGTGGAGCTACGACCTGTGCGGCCAACTGGTCAGGGTGCCCGACGAGCGCGACTTCGTCGAGCTCGACACGTCGGAACGAGGCCTGCCCGGCGTGCGATGCGAGGCATGGGGAGGGTGGTACTTCGTCAATCTCGACCCGCATGCCGAGCCGCTGCTCGACTGGCTGGCACCACTCCCATCGCTGCTCCCCGAGGTCGCCGCAGCGCCGTTCCGGGTGATCGACGTCAAGAAGGTCGAGCTCGGATGCAACTGGAAGATCCTCGCCGAGGCCTTCTTGGAGGTGTACCACGCTCGCACGATCCACCCCAAGACCGTCGGCCCCAGCCTCGATACGCGCGGGACCGTGATCACGCTCTACGACCACGGTCACCAGTCGATGGTTTCGCCCGTCAACCGCGGCGCTCGCGGCGACAGCCGCGAGCTGCTGCCGGTGTTCGAGGGCGCCACCAACCTCTTCATCGACGGCGATGTGCAACCCGCCTACGGCTTCTTCCCGAACCTCATCACGCCGTTCGATGCCCGCGGCTTCCCGTTCCTGGGCTTTTGGCCGCTGGCCATCGACCGCACTCGGCTCGACATCACCTGGTTCGCCGCCGACTGGGGCGAGGGTGAGATGCCGGCCGAGCAGGCCGAGATCTGGAAGCAGCGGCTGAACCGATTCGACGCCGTGATGGACGAGGACTACGAGAACCTCGAGCCGATCCAGCGCTCGATGGAGTCCGCAGCACACGGCGGGCAAGCGATCAACTACCAGGAGCGCCGCATCTGGCACGTGCAGGCCTGGATCGACAAGGTCATCGGGGCCGAGCGCATCCCGGAGCACCTGCGCGTCGCCGACCTGCTGGCCGATTGGGTCGAACACCCCTAGCGCACTCCCGGGTCCGAAGGCTCACCGATCAGGCCAAGTGTGAGACCCTGGTCGGCCAGCCGATGCGCACCTGTACCGAGGGCGCATAGTGCACGAGCGGCGCGCCGTCGGGCGCCGACAAGCCGGCAGCCTCAACCAGGCTGTCGTCGAGATCGACGAGCCGTGCGTGATGCAGCGGCCACGGGTCGTGGAACGCGCGCGCCTGATGCAGCCCGGCGCGATGAGCACTGAACAGGGCCCACCGAGCGGTCAGGAAGTGGTCGAGTTCGGTCAGCTCTGGCGGATCGAACGGCTTCCCGATCTCGACGGTCGCTGTGGTCGAGCCCTCCGGCCGCGGCCAGCGGCGTGTCGCTCGGTACGAGATCGTCGATTCCGAATGTTCGATGCTCATCTTCGACCAGAAGTACGGGAGTCGATACGTGCACCGGGCGGTGACCACGGCACCCAACCGGGCTGCGTCGAGCGAGAAGAACCACACTCCGCTGGTCCCATCCCGGCTTCGTGCATAGGTGCGCACGTTCGTCTCGGCGAACCGGGAGAACCATGGGATCGATCGAACCCTGGGCAGCCCGACGCGAAGGAAGAACGGAACCAGGCCCACCCACGCCGAGCCGTCGAAGGTCTCGACGGTCAAACCCGGCGGAAGCAATCGCTGCACCTCAGCGGGGTCGAATCGCCAGTGGATGAACGTCAGTTCCTCCCACCAATGCACCATTGCCGCTCGCACCACCGGCACGTCGCAACGGGGACCGTGCACCACAGCCCGATCCTCGGTCATCGCCGCGAATCTACGCCGACGAGTGCCGAGGCCTGCGATCGTTCAGCCGCGCCGGACGGATTGGCCCCCGTCAACGGGCAGGAGCACCCCGGTGTGACCGTCTCGTCTGCTGACGCCAGGTTCCGGATCGACGACGAGCACACGGTCGCCTTCACGGGCGTAGCGGACCGCCGGGCGCTCACCCAGGCTTGCGGGCGATGACCTGCACGACGGACCCGAGCCCCGTATGACCTGGCCCTTCGATGACGTTTCGATCCAGTTCTCGGGCGTGGATGTGCTCCAACCCACGGAGCTCGTCGCCCAGTGCGGCGAGGCTCATTGTTGTCTCGGGTGTCGATGGGCCACCGGTGCCTCGGCCGACCTGGGCCGGTGTATAGGCCTCGAGCAGGAACACGCCGCCCGGCTTCAGCGCGGCCACGACGCGCGCGTGCAGGCTTCGGCGGACGTCGGGTGGCATGTGCGCGAAGATCGAGACGATCGCTTCCCAACGCTCGGTTCCGATGTCGAAGGTCTCGAGATCGCCCTCCACCGCGTCGACCTGCGCACCTCGCTGTTCGGCGAGTCGCAACGTCTTGGCCACACCGGCAGGGGCGAGATCGACGCTGCTCACGTGGTAGCCGCATTCAGCGAGGAAGACGGCGTTGCGGCCCTCCCCCTCGGCCAGGCACAACACAGATCCCTGTGGCAGTTGTGTCACGTTGCGGCGCAGGAACTCGTTGGGGTCGGTGCCGAACAGGTAGTTGTCGGTACCGAATCGCTCCTCCCACATTCCGCGCGGTGCCACCGGCTCGGTCATCGTCAGGCCATCTTCATGAACATCTTCTGCACATCGGGCAACGCGTAGCCTTCGGCTGCGGCGCGCTCGGGATCCGACACGCACCAGGTCAGACCCGCTGCCACCAAGAGGAACCCGGCCTGTTCGAGCGCCTTGGTGACCGCTGAGAGTTGCGTCAAGATCTCGCGGCAGTCGCGGCCCTCGGCCAACATCTGTTGCACCCCACGCACCTGTCCTTCCGCACGACGCAAACGCTTGCTGAGATCGGCAACGGTCTCTTCAGGTAGATCCATGCGGCGCCTTCCTCGGTGCTCGTGATCAGCCAGAACTATACCCCACCGGGTACCACCAACGATCGCAAGGACGAGAGAAATGTTCCGACCAAAGACCCTAGTCGATGATACCCCTATGGGTATATCATACAGAGGTATCCATGAACACGAGAGGGGTTCGGACATGAGCGAAACCGGCTACGGCAAGGCGGTCCTGGACGAGCTTCGACCCCTCCATCGCGAGCTTCGCCATGCGATTCCCGATGTGTACAAAGGGTTCGGTGAGTTTCATCACGCTGCATTCGCGCCGGGCGCGCTCGACGCCAAGACCAAGGAACTGATGGCGATGGTCATCGGCGTGATCGAGCGCTGCGACGGTTGCATCGCGTCGCACGCTGAAGGCGCGGCCCGCGCCGGCGCAACTCGGCAAGAAGCGGCCGAGGCGATCGGCGTCGCGATGCTCATGAACGGCGGACCCGCGACCATCTACGGTCCGCGCGCATACGCTGCGTTTTGCGAGTTCGCCCCGGCGACAACCGCTGCGGCCTGACGCTGGCCGAGCGCCATGCCGGCACGGGCGCGTGTCCGTCGATGACGCCGGCGGGAACTCGACGGCGGTGGGGCCGAGCTCGATGCGAACGGTGGTCGGCAGCGGCTGAGCGCGAGTGGTGCTCGGCGATGTACCGCTGATTGGTCAGCGCACGCGCAGCGCTGCGGCAACTGTTCATCTCTCTTGGTGCGCCGTGAACGGAGTCCCGATCGACACCGAGCATGCTCCCCGCCTCGGACTTTCTGCAATGTCACGGGGACGTGAATGCCGTGTCCGACCTGCGTGCGATGGCTCTCCGCACGACCGGAGGCGCGATTGGGCACCTACCAGATCGGTTCAGCCCACCACCGAGGGTCAATCGCGGAGGTCAACGACCAGTCAAACGGCTCAGCCACGACCGGCGCGGCTGCGGCGGCGTGCGTGACGCGTGCGCCTCACTCCGGCACGCGCAACGGTCGTTCGTCGGCACGTCGCC
Source organism: Ilumatobacteraceae bacterium (assembly GCA_039931555.1). Classification (GTDB taxonomy): domain Bacteria; phylum Actinomycetota; class Acidimicrobiia; order Acidimicrobiales; family Ilumatobacteraceae; genus JAENVT01. Next base: position 11,757 of record JBDTRP010000043.1, read on the forward strand.
CAGGACCCGCTCGACGTGAGCGCCACACCCGGCCCATGTCGGTCGCTTGCACACCTTGCACGTCACGCGTCTGCACATACCCCCCAGGGTACCATGTCACTGGTTGACGCCCAAGTGGATTTCGCCCGAGTCAGGACTTCTTGCCCTACCCCTGGGGGTATCGGCGGGCGAGAATTGAGGCGAGACAAGGAGTCACCAGATGAATCAGCACATCGTGATCCTCGGCGGTGGAACCGGTGGGACACTGGTCGCCAACCGACTCCACCGCCACTACCACAAGGCACACCGCGACGTCGCGATCACCGTGGTCGACCAGGACAATCACCATCTGTACCAGCCAGGCCTGCTCTTCGTGCCGTTCGGTCTGGCCCACGAACAAGAGATCGTGCGGCCCCGCGCGCAGCAGTTGCACAAGGACATCGAGTTCATCGAGTCGGGAATCGACCGCGTCGACAGCGGCCGCGACATCGTGGTGCTGACCGGCGGTCGCGAGATCTCCTACGACCTGCTCGTGATCGCCACCGGTTCACACCTGGCACTCGACGAAACAGACGGCCTCACGGGTCCCGGTTGGAACGAGAAGGTGTTCACGTTCTACGACTTGGCGGGTGCCACGGCGCTCGAAGCGGCACTGGCCGATTTCGACGGCGGCCGACTCGTGGTCAACGTCGTCGACATGCCCATCAAGTGCCCGGTTGCGCCTCTCGAGTTCTGCTTCCTGGCCGACTGGTACTTCACCGATCGCGGCATCCGCGACAAGGTCGAGATCACATATGTCACGCCGCTCGACGGTGCCTTCACGAAACCGGTCGCATCGGCGACGCTGTCGACACTGCTCGAGGAGAAGGGGGTCGATCTCGTCACCGAGTTCAACACCGGCGAGGTCGACGGACCCGGGGGCCGACTCGTGGGGTACGACGGCCGCGAAGTGCCGTTCGACCTGGCGGTGGTCGTACCAATGCACAGCGGCGCCGACTACGTCGGCCGCAGCGATGGTCTCGGCGACGACCTGAACTTCGTCCCGACGAACAAGTCGACCCTGCAGACCTTGGCCAAGGAGAACATCTTCGCCATCGGCGACGCCACCAACGTCCCGGCCTCGAAGGCCGGGTCGGTGACCCACTTCGAAGGCGAGGTGTTGGTCGACAACATCGTGCGCTTCCTCGACGGGCGCGATCTGTCCAGCACCTTCGACGGGCACGCCAACTGCTTCATCGAGACCGGGTTCGGCAAGGCCCTGCTGATCGATTTCAACTACGAGACCGAGCCCTTGCCCGGCCACTTCCCCTCGCGCCTCGGCATGCCCCTGATGAAGGAGAGCCGCCTGAACCACCTGGGCAAGTTGATGTTCCAGTGGTTCTACTGGCACGCCCTGTTGCCGGGCCGCGACGTGCCCGGCATCGGCGCCGACATGCCCGAACACGGCAAGCAACACCCCAAAACCGCCCCTGAGGAGGCACTGGTATGAGTACCGCAACCATCGCCGGCACGTCCGTCGAACTGAACGACGAAGGCTTCTTCGTCGACCCGAAACAGTGGACCCGCGAGATCGCCGTCGAGATGGCCACAGCAGATGGCATCTCGCCGATCACCGACCAGCACTGGCAGGTCATCGACTTCATGCGCAAGGAGTACTTCGAGAAGGGCACTGGCCCGACCGTGCGAGTGCTCGGCAAGACCTCCGGGGTCAGCGTGAAGGAGCTCTACCAACTGTTCCCCAAGGGTCCGGCGAAGATGGCAGCCCGCATCGCCGGCATCCCCAAGCCGAAAGGATGCATCTGATCATGGACGATGACGGCAAGATCACCAAGGTTTCGATCATCGTGTCGAAAGGGTCCCTCGAAGGGATCTACCCGGCACTGATCATGGCGAACGGCGCCCGCGCCGAAGGCATGGAGGCAAACCTGTTCTTCACGTTCTTCGGCCTCGACGCCATCCATCAGAAGCGCATCGATCACATCAAGGTCGCCACCGTCGGGAACCCGGGGATGCACATCCCCACGCTCATCGGTGGCCTGCCCGGCATGAGCGGGATCGCGACGCACATGATGACCAAGAAGATGGGCGAGCTCGACATACCGCCCATCCACGAGTTCATCGAGATGATCGGCGACACGGGTTGCGGCCTGTATGCATGCAAGGCATCGGTCGACATGTTCGGCATGGAGAAGAACGACTTCGTCCCACAGGTCCAAGACATCATCACCGTCGGCGACTTCTTCGATCTCGCCGCCGGCGGGCAGATCATCTTCACCTGAGGCAGCGGGCGACACCGGATCTGGAGCGAGGTCGGTCGCCGTGTACCGGCCTCACTCCGGTATTGATACCCCTAGGGGTATAGGCTCTCGAGAGGCCGATACCTGCACCAAGGAGCCGATCCACATGTTCTTCCGCCAGTACTACCTCGACTGCCTCTCGCATGCCAGCTACTTGATCGGTGACACCAGCACGGGTCGTGCCGTCGTGGTCGATCCCCAGCGCGACATCGCCGAGTACCTGGCCGACGCCCAAGCACACGGCTTGTCGATCGAGCAGGTGCTGGAAACACATTTCCATGCCGACTTCGTCTCCGGCCACCTCGAATTGGCGTCCGCCACGGGCGCCACGATCGCGTTCGGCCAAGCCGCGGCTGGGCGGGCGGAGTTCCCCATCGTCACGTACGGCGACGGCGATCGGATCGACCTGGGTGAAGTCGCACTGCAGATCCTCGAAACGCCCGGTCATACGCCGGAGTCGATCAGCATCGTGGTCTACCCCCACCACAGCGACGACGTTCCATACGCCGTGCTCACCGGCGACACACTGTTCATCGGCGACGTCGGTCGACCCGACCTGCTCGCATCGGTCGGAGTCACCGCCGACGCACTGGCCAGGCAACTGTTCCACTCGCTGCACCACAAGCTGTTGATGTTGCCGGACACCACCAAGGTGTTCCCGGCGCACGGCGCAGGGTCAGCCTGCGGCAAAAACCTGTCCACGGAGACGATGTCCACGATCGGCGAACAACGCCGCACCAACTATGCGCTGGGGTCGATGAGTGAGGACGAGTTCGTCGAGGCGGTGACCCACGGCCAGACCGTCGCCCCGCTGTACTTCTCGTTCGCCGCGAACCGCAACCGGGAACTGCGCGAACTGCTCGCCGACGACATCAGTGTTCCGAGTCTCACGATGAACGAGGTCCTTGCCCACCAACTCGACGGGGCCGTCGTGATCGACGCCCGCGACGACATGGCCTTCGCCTCCGGCCACCTCCGTGGCTCGGTGAACGTCGGCCTTGGTGGCCGATTCGCCGAGTACGCCGGCGAAGTGATGGCAGCAGAGACACCGATCGTGCTCGTGACGCCACCCGGCCACGAAGCCGAAGCGAAGGTGCGCCTGGCCCGGATCGGTTTCGATCGTGTCCTCGGCGCGCTCGGAGATCCGGTCGGTGCGTTCATCGCTCACCCCGAGCTGGTCGAACCCTTGTCTCGGTTGTCCGCCGAGTCGCTGGCCGAGCGAATTCGCTCCGTGCCCGGTCTCGTCATCATCGACGTCCGCAACCCTGGTGAGGTCGCGCTCGGCGCGATTCACGGAGCCCGCACCATCAGCCTGCCGGCGCTCCTCACAAGCCTCGACCAGCTCGATCCAAGCGCACCGACCGTGGCGTATTGCGCAGGCGGATACCGGTCGGCGATCGCATCCAGCCTGCTACGGGCCCACGGGTTCTCCGACGTGTCAGATCTCGTCGGTGGCTACACGGCGTGGCAAGCCCGGCGAGTCGCCCACTCGGGGTCGTGACCCGGCACCATCATGCGCGCCCTGCTCGCCTCACCACTCGGGTTTCTCATCGGCCTCTCTCTCGGCGCGCTCGGTGGGGGTGGTTCGATCCTCGCCGTGCCCGCGCTCGTCTACGCCGCCGGCCAATCCCCCAAGCACGCCACCACCACCTCGCTCGTCCTCGTGGCCCTGACCGCCTTGATCGGCATCGTGCCGCACTGGCGTGCAGGTCGCGTTCGCGTCGCAGCCGGCACGATCTTCGGTCTGGCCGGCATCGGTGGCTCGCTCCTCGGCTCCCACTGGAACAAAGCAGCGAACCCCGACGTGTTGCTCCTGGCCTTCGCGGGCCTCATGCTCATCGCGGCGTACGGCATGTGGCGCCGCCTGACGCGCTCGCCCCAGGAAGTGGCACCCCAGTCCGTCGGCGCGGCCGCGGCTCCTCCGATATCACCGGGAATCGCCTGGATCCAGCCGATGACAATCGTGAAGGTGATCATTGCCGGCACGATCGTCGGTCTGCTGACTGGATTCTTCGGTGTCGGTGGCGGCTTCGTCATCGTGCCGGCGCTGGTGCTCGCACTCGGGTTCACGATGCCCGAAGCGATCGGTACATCCTTGCTCGTCATCACCATCAACTCCGCCGTCGCGCTCACCACCCGACTGCAGGCCGGCGCCATCGAATGGGGCACCGTGATCCCCTTCACCATCGCCAGCCTGGTCGGTGTCGTTGTTGGGAGTCACCTCGCCCACACCCGCGACTCCACGTCGTTGCAGCGTTGGTTCGTCGGACTTCTGGTCGTCGTCGCCCTCTACACAGCCGCTCGCTCGGGCCTCGCCCTGCGATGACCATTGGACGGCTGCATCCGATCGTCAAGGTCGCCATCGGGTCAATCGTCGTCACGGCGGCGATGTGGTTGGTCGTCTCGACCGCTGGAGGGGTGGGCGATGCACTGGGTGCCGTCGGACGGATGCGTGGTGGGTATGTCGTTCTTGCTCTCGGCTTCGCTGTGGTCCGCCTCGTTCTGTTTTGTCTACAACTGCGCCGGCTCGGCCGCCGCACCGGCGAGATGAGTCGGTTGGCCGCACTTGGGCTCTCGCTCGTCGTGTTCGGTTTCGGCGCTGTCACCCCAGCCGCCGTCCTTGCCGATGCGGCGACACTGTGGGCGACGTGCCACGCCGCGGGTTTCCACATCCACCCTGAACTCGCCCTCCTGGCACGCACCGTGGGCACGGTGGCCAGTTGGATTCCGCTCCTCCCCAGTGGGCTGGGCTTGGTCGAGGTGGCGATCCCCGCGATCTTGCATCGGTTCGGGGCCCCGCTCGACGATGCACTCGCCGCAACCCTCGTCTACCGAGCCGCTGGGACGCTGCTCCCGGCACTGGCCGGTGGTGTGGCAATGATCGCACTGAGGACACATCGGCCCGACACGCGTTCGCTCACAACGGCAGCGGTAGGTTGACGTGACCGTTGAACCCGCTGACCAGTTCCGATTTCGATCCGTCCTGGCCGTGTGCGCCCACCCGGACGACGAGTCGTTCGGGCTCGGTGCCGTCATCTCCACGTTCGGAGGACTCGGAATCGAGACCTCGCTGCTGTGCTTCACCCACGGCGAAGCTTCGACGCTCGGCACGAACAGCGACCAATTGGCCGACCGACGTGCCGTCGAGCTGGAAGCAGCAGCTGCCGTTCTCGGCATCCGGACGACACGCCTGCTGTCGTACCCGGACGGCCACCTGTCGGAGATCGGCATCGAGGTGCTCTCCGCCGAGATCGATGGGCTTGCCGCCGAACGTTCGATCGACTGCCTGCTCGTCTTCGACGAAAGCGGCATCACCGGTCACCCCGATCACCAGGCGGCCACCGCGGCTGCGCGGGCGACCGCCGACCGGCTCGGCCTTCACGTCCTGGCCTGGACACTGCCCAGATCCGTCGCCGAGGCGCTGAACGTCGAGTTCGGAGCCGGCTTCGTCGGGCGAGACCCGTCCGAGATCGATCTCACCATCGACGTAGATCGCACACTGCAGCACGAGGCCATCAAGCGCCACGCCACCCAGTCGAACGACAACCCCGTCCTGCGGCGCCGGCTCAGCCTTCAGGACTCGGGCGAGTCGTTGATCTGGCTCGACGCACGACGCAACGAAGCACCGTCCTAGCGGAGAGGGATAGCGGCGAGTGCCGCAGTGAGATGCGCAGCGGTGTCAGCAGCCAGCTCTCGGAACGCCTCATCGGCCATCAACTCGCGCGGATCGACGGCACTGATCTTCGTCCCATCCCCGGTGTCGGCGAGCACGACGTTGCACGGCAGCAGCAGGCTCACGGACTGGTCGAGCTCGAGCGCTCGGTGTGCGAATGTCGGGTTACAGGCGCCGAGGATCTTCAGCGCTGGGCGCTCGATGCCAAGCTTGGCTTTGAACGTGGCTGCGACATCGATCTCGGTGAGCACACCGAAACCCTGATCCGCGAGTGCCTCGCGTATTGCAGATTCGGCTTCCGCCATGGGGAGCTTGGTGATCGTTTCGAGAGAGCGCATGGTCACTCCGCCGCGGCCGTTGCGAATCGAGCAAGACCGAGCTCGGATTCGATGGCATGACGCGGGCGGGCGCCTACGATCTGCTTGACGAGCTTGCCGCTCTCGAACAAACCGATGGTCGGGATGCCTCGGATGCCGTACTGACCGGACACAGCCTGGTTGGCGTCGACATCGACCTTGACGACCTTGATCGCCGCACCGTACTGCTCGGCGAGCGCCTCGACCTCCGGGCCGACCGCTCGACATGGGCCGCACCAGGCCGCCCAGAAGTCGACGACGACGGGTACCGACGAGTCGAGCACCTCACGCTGGAAGCTGGCTTGGTCGTCTGCCTTGATCACCGTTGCCATGTCTGATCCTCTCGATTCAGGGACCCGCTCGGATCCATCTGCCATCTCTTCAACATATACCCCCACGGGTATATTCCGACCGTGATGTTCAACTTCGAGCACCTTGCTCCCTCCCGGGGCAGTTTCGGCGACGCCGGTGTCACGCCGAAGTACCGACGAAGGTCCCTTCATTGCCACAGTGGTCAGCACCGCCTCGCGTTCTTCCACCACGATCCGCACACCCCCATGGCAGGCGCCGCGCGCTGACACTGACACTGACCACAGCAGATCATGATCCTGCGCCACCCGATGCGGGTGGCGCAGACGCGTCGGGTCGCCGACGCGCATTCTGGCAAACTGCTGCCCGGTGTAACAGGGGGAGGTAGACCATGACGACGACCGACTATCCCACGCATCCCTCGGAGCTGACGACGGAGTGGCTCACGGCGACGCTGGAGGCCGCCGGTGTCTTGCACGGGGTTCACGTGACGCGATTGTCGACGTCGCCGGTGGGCAAGGGCATCGGGATGCTGGGGATCCTGGCGCGCGTCGCGATCACCTACGACCGACCGGCGGCGGAGGCACCCCAGACGGTGATCGCCAAGTTCCCCAGCGCAGTGCCGGGCAACCGTGAGATCGGGATGACGTACCGGTTGTACGAGCGCGAGGTCAACTTCTACACCCGCGTCAGTGCCGAGATCGATGGCCTCGCCGCGCCCCGGACCGGCGATCAGGTGGCGGGCTGTAGCGCCGCGGAGGCAATGATGATCCTCGACGCGGTGATCCCACTGCACGCCTCGTACTGGCAACGGATCGACCATCCGTTGCTCGAGGGCGTGACCAAGGTCGACGACCCTCCGCAGATCGCGGGGGTCGGCAGTCTGGTACAGACGGTCATCCACGGCGACCTCCGCCTCGACAACATGATGTTCGGCAACACACCGGACGTGCGACCGGTGGTGCTGCTGGACTGGACGCTGACCAAGACCTCCGGACTGCACGATGTGGCCTACCTCGTTACCCAGAACGTCGACCTCGCGGAACGGCGAGCGCACGAGCCGGAGATCATCGAGCACTACCATCGGGGCCTGCTCGACCACGGCGTCGAGGGCTACTCCCTGGAGCAGTGCTGGGCGGACTATCGGTTGGTCGTGCTGCACCTGTTCGCCTATGCGGTGCTGATCGCCGGAACCCTTGACCCGTCCAATGACCGCGGCGCAGCCTTCATGAGGCAGATGCTGCAACGATCGTCGGCGGCGGTGATGGACCACGAATTGCTGGCGCTGATCCCGCAGACGTGAGGACCTCTCACGGTCACGTCGGGCACGGCCACGAGCAAGACCGTGGGATGCGCGGCTTCGTGCGTTACATCAAGATGTTTCCGAAGATGTGGCGATCGCCGGTCAGTCGCGAGGTGGTTCGCGCAATCTCGCCACAGCCAGGCGAGCATGTCGTGGACATCGGTGCCGGCATGGGACCTGCCACCGTGCTCGCAGCGAAGGCCGGCGCCGCGGTGTTGGCGGTCGACCCGACGCGATACATGCGCCGCATCCTCGCCCTGCGCCGACTCGGTCAACGTGGCCGCAGCGCCATCCACGTGGCCGACGGCTCCGCCGAGTCCATCCCCGCCGACGAGCACAGCGTCGACGCAGTGTGGACGGTCAACACCATGCACCACTGGACGAACCTGGATGCGGCGATCGTCGAACTGGCGAGGGTGCTGCGACCGGGTGGGCGGCTCGTGCTGGTGGACGAGGACTTCGACGCGCCGACGCATCCCGCCTTTGCGAAGTCGCAGCGAGGGGCCCACCGACATCAGCACTTCGCCACGATCGATCCTGCGGCCGTGGCATCACGCCTGATCGCTGCCGGCTTCGCCAGCGCCGAGGGTTCCCACGGCTCGATCGCCGATCGCCCCGTGAAGTTGGTTCGCGCCACCCGGTGATCATGCCGACTCCCGCGCTCGTCCGGATTCGGTCACTCGAACCTTTGTCGCTCCCGTGTCGCTGAGCGACCTCCCAGCGACAAAGTTCAGGCAGATGCGCGCTCGCGTTCCCCGGAGCATGCCGTCGACCAAATCGACGCGTTGTAGCGATGGACATCACAGATGGAAGCTGTTGCGAGAGGCTTGCCTTCGAGACAGATCCTGGTTACAGTCCGCGCATCTCCACCACTCCCAGGCAACAGATGGGACTGTGTTCGAGCCGTGCACAGGGGGAAGCGAATGGATCTTCAGAGGACTGGTCGCATTTTCGGCTGGCTGTTCATCGGCACATTCATAACGAGCATCCCGGCTCGGCTTCTCTTCATTCACGGAGTGGGCGCGACCTGGATCGACATGCGATTCGTCGCCGGGGATGCCTCCAACACCAGCCTCAAGCTGGGCGCGATCCTCGAATTCGGGCTGATCGTCACCCAAATCGGAACCGCAGTCGTGATCTATCCGCTGGTCAGGCGCCAGAGCGAAACGGTCTCCCTCGGATACGTCACCGCTCGCATCATGGAGTCCGTCTTCGCCGCGATCGGCCTCATGAGCATTATCTCGGTCGTGTCCATCGTTGATGCGTTGAGCGGAGCCAGTGGCGTCGGCGCCACGGTCCTCGGCACACAAGGCAACTCCCTGGTGCACACCTACGAGTGGGCGTTCCTGTGGGGGCCAGGACTCGTCGCCGGCATCGGGAACGGCGTGATGCTGGGCTACTTGATGTACCGATCGGCGCTTGTGCCGCCTCGCATGGCGCTGTTGGGTCTCATCGGTGGTCCGTTGCTGATCTTCTCGTTCGTGATGCAGCTGATCGGCGTGTACAAGAACGGAGAGGGACCTTCTGGTCTCCTGACACTGCCGGAGGCCGCGTGGGAGTTGTCGCTCGGCATCTACTGCGCGTGGAAAGGCTTCCGGTTGTCGAGCCCGATCGCCAGACCAGAAATGGCAATGACCAGCGAGCGAGCTGCGCCATAACTGTCGATCTTCACCAGCCAGGAATGACGCGAACCGAGCAGAACCGACCGGTCGGCGCCAGCGGACCGTCAATCGCCGAACCGGCTTGCGAATCGCACACCGCGGGCGCATAGTGGACGTGCCTCGGGCAAGCGCCGTTGGAAGTGGACCCGGTTGCCAGCCCTTCGGTTGGGGAACCGGGTTCTGCGCTTTACGGCCGCAGTTCGACGACACGCTCGCTGATGCGCTCGACGCGCGGCATCCATCGGTTTCCAGCACCGAAAGCCAACGCCACCGCATCCGCGACCCACAGGATCGGTTCGCTCTGCCCCTGCCGGTGGTCGAACGTCAACGGTGGCTCCGGGCGGCGGTTGCGCAGGATCGTTCGATGGTCGTCACGGTCATCCTGTCGGCTCTCGACCGTCAGGCGCGGCACCGAACGAACCTGGAGCTGGCGAACGATCTCCGCGAGACATGCATCCCGGGCGTGGAACTCGCTCACGCCGTGGCGCCGGTCGCACACCACGACCGTCACGCGGACCTGCATCGTCGCGATCAACTCGAGAGCGGTTCGGCGCATGTGTCCAGCTCCTGGTGGAAGTGCAGGCGCTTCCCCTCGCCGACGAGCGCTGCGGTGGAGCGGCGAACCTGCGTGAGATGACGAGCTTCGACCAGCACGCACGCCATGAGGTAGCGCTGGCCGCGGATCGACTCGTCGACGAACGCGTCGGTGGGACGGAACCTCCGGCTCACTTGCCGTCTCCCTTCAGGATCTCGCCGAGGCCGGCGGCGACTGCTTGGTCGGCGGCGGCGAAAGCGTGGGCGTACACGCGCAGGGTCATCGCCGGGTTGGCGTGGCCGAGGCGGCTGGCGACGGTTCGCACATCGTGTCCTTGGCCGATGGCGACTGTCGCGGACCAGTGGCGGAGGTCGTGGAGTCGCCACTTCGGGTCGATGCCCGACATCTGGCGCGCTCGCTTCCACCACCAGCTGATGCGGTCGGGGCTGACCAGCTCGGGGCCGAGGC
>JBDTRP010000044.1:0-14091 GCA_039931555.1 Ilumatobacteraceae bacterium
AGGTGCGGGCCGTGTTGCTCGAACGACCCGACCGGCACGGCGATGATCGGCCGCGGCGTCAGATCCCACAGGTCCGCCCACGTGACGTCACCGAGCCGGATGGTCATCTCAAGCCGGCGATGATCATGCGCAGCGCCTGCTGGTAGACCTCCGGCCAGTCGACCGCCATCGGTCCGACCGCCTTCTGCTCGAGGCTGACGACACCGTGGCAGGTGGCCCACACCAGCGCGGCAGTGTGCAGCGGATCGCCCGGTCGCAGCGCTCCGGCGGTCATCGCCCGGTCGAGCCGTTGGGCCAACAGCCCGAGCGTCGACCCGGCGATCAGCTTGGCATCGTTGGTTGGCTGGAAGTCGGGGACGACGCGGTCGAACATCACCGAGTACAGCGTGGGATGGTCGATGGCGAACTGCCGATAGGCCATCCCGCACGAGGTGATGTCGGCGATCGGGTCGTCGGTGGGCACGACCGAGTTCATCGCCTGGCCGAGGCGTTGGAATCCCTCGATGAACAGGTGCTCGACGACCCCGTCCTTGCCCCCGAACCGTGAGTAGACGTTCATGGTGCTGACGCCGGCGGCGTTGGCGATGCGCCGCACTGTCAGGGCTCCCGGCCCCTCGGCCTCCAGCAGGTCGCTGGCCGCCTCGAGCAGCAGGGAGCCCACCGAATCGAGCTGCACCATGGGCGCAGGATAGTGGGGGCGTGATGTGGCGGATGTCATGTCGACCTCCTTGGAACGTTGTGATACCAATGTTATGACATTGTTTCAACCGGCCCACCAGACGATGTCGCCTTGGATCTGGGTGATGATCACAAGGCTGGTGTGGAGTGTTCGACGCCCACCTGGGTGCCTTGAAACACTCCACAGGGTTACGAGAGGTAGCCCCAATCGGTGAGGACCTCGATGATCCGCTGCGCGGCGATCGCCGGTGATGCCTCGACGGTCTCGCCCGGCTGCGGCGCGGCGGACGCATCGCACAATGCCCGGAGACGATCGAGCGCCGTGGCGCCGACCGGTGCCGGCAGCACACGAGCGCGTGGCCGGTATCGGCCGACCACGATCTCCGTGGCCGCCGCAGCGGCGTTGACCGAGCTGGCGTATGGCAGCACGTCGGCCGACTGGGCGCCGAGGGCGGAGCGCAGCGAAGCGCGCCGTAAGCGGGCGATCGACCCTTCCACCGACAGCACCGCCGCGCCGGTCACACGCAGCACCTCACGACGTCCGCCGTCGAGTCGCCGGGTCACGCGCAGCGGATCGGCGAAGTCGACACCGACCAGGCCCAGAGCCTGCTGACGGTGCAGCCGAGCGGCGAGGAATGCGGGCACGCTGCCCGTTCCCCGGTCGGTCGAGTAGTCGCCGCACCAGACTGCGGTGCTGTAGGCGACGACCGGGCTGAGCGCGGCTGCGACCGAGGCGCTGTCGAGTTCGTCGGCAGCATCGACGCGAATCGCCGTCTTGACGCCGCACGCGAGGGCCATTCGCAGGCCGTGCTCCGCCGCCACGCCGCCGACCGTGACAGCGACGACGGAAGTCCGCGCGTGGGCTCCGTGGCGCAACGCCATCTCGATCGCGGCCTCGTCGGCTGCCGAGACCCCCGACGGCGCCGGGCTGGGCACCCATTTGATGCACACCGCGATCATCAGGTGCTCCGGAAGATGACGCCGAATCCGCCTTCGGGGTACGACCAACTGATCGCGCCCTCGTGGTTGCACACCATGTAACAGGTGCCGCACTCGAAGCACTGCTCGTAGTTGAACACGATGCCGCCGTCGCTGGTCGGCACGAACAGGTCGGCCGGGCAGGCGACGATGCATGCCTTGGTGCTGCAGCCCGCGCAGACCTTGCCGTCGACGACGATGTGGGGCCGGTCGTGAACCTTGAACTCTGTCGAGGCCATCCGATCGGTGAACGAAACCTCCGGCCACGTGTTGTCGCGCTCGATCATCCGAAGCTCCGGAACGCGTCGTGGCCGTCGCGCACCAAGTTGCCGATGCGCACGCCGGCACGCTTGCGTTCCTCGCGGATGATGCGGCGCAGGCCCGGCTTGGCCAGTGGGTTGTCGACACGGAACATCCGCTCGGCGATCCCGGTGAGCATCGACGGGTAGAGGTGCTGCACCCGATCGCTGAGAACGAGCTCCGGTGCGCGGCGCAGCTTGCGATGGTCGCGGAGCACGAACGTCTCGCTGAGCCGGCGCGCATACCCGCCGAGCCCGCGTTGACTGACGTCGCCGTTGCCGATGGCTTCGACGGCGGTCTGCCCCGCATACATGCCGCTGCCCATGGCGAAGTTGACGCCCTCGAGCCAGATCCCGGCGGCCAGGCACAGCGCTGCAGCATCGCCGGCGATCAGGAGGCCGTTGCCGGTCATCTCCGGCATCATCGAGAGCCCGGCCTCGGGGATGAGGTGTGCGGAGTACTCCTTCAATTCGCCGCCCTCGACCAGTGGTGCGATCGCCGAGTGGCGCTTCATCGCCGCGATGATGTCTTCGGGCCGGGTCTGCTGGGCGGCGAGATTGGGCAGCTTCAACACCACACCGACCGCGATCGTGTCGAGGTTCGTGTACACGAAACCACCGCCGTTGACCGCGCCTGTGCAGCCGATGATCTCGATGTCGACGCCGTCGCGATTGCGTACTCCGAAGCGTTCGTCGATCACATCCTTGGGCAGGGCCAGAGTCTCCTTGACGCCGAGCGTGAAGTTCTTCGACTGAGGGGACCCGTAGAGACCGGCTTGCTTGGCGACGAAGCTGTTGACGCCGTCGCAGGCGATGACGACGGTGGCGGTCACATCACCGTCGGGGCGATCCGTGCGCACGCCCGAGACCGGCTGTCGCGACTTGCGGCCCGACCCGCGCAGCAGGCCCGTGACCGTGGTGTCGCACAGCAACGTTGCGCCGGCGGCCACCGCATGGTCGGCCAGCCAGCGGTCGAATTCGGGTCGGTAGGTGGTGGCTCCGTTGTAGGGCGGCCGGCTCCAGCCGTCGTTGCGGAAGTCGACCGACAACGCCTGGGTGTCGGTGAGGATCATCGTCGATCGCCGCGTGACCCACCGTTGGACCGGGGCGTCGTTCCACCACTCGGGGATGAGGTCGTCGAGGATGCGCGGGTAGACGACCCCTCCGTACATGTTCTTGCTCCCGGGGAAGGGGCCGCGCTCGAGCAGCAAGGTGCGCAGCCCGCCACGTGCCGCCTCGATCGCCGCGCACGACCCTGCCGGGCCGGCGCCGACGACGATGACGTCGAAGTCGGGTTCAGCCATCTGCTGCCGCGATCAGGGCCACGAGCTCGTCGAGCACGGCGTTGGCATCGGCCACGACCGCGACGTCTGCCAGTTGCATCATCGGACAGTGCGGGTCGGTGTTGACGCTGATGATGTGGTGGGGCTGCCCGATGCCGCTGGTGTGCTGCACGGCACCGCTGATCCCGAAGGCGAGGTACAGCTGGGGCTCGACCATCACACCGGTGGTGCCGATCTGTCGTTCATGACCGACCCAGCCCCGGTCGGTGATGACGCGTGTCGCGCCCACGCTGGCGCGGATCGCGGCACCCAGTTGACCGAGTTGATCGAACCGGCGTGGGTCATCGAGACCGGCGCCACCGGCGATGATCCGTGAGGCCTCCGACAGGTCGATCGTGGTCGCGTCGGCCGGGAGTACGAACTCGACCATCGCGTCGTTGCCTTCGGGCGCCTCGATGGTGCTCGTCGTGACGATGGTGGGCGCGTCGAGGTGATCGACGCCGCGCACGCCGGGTTGCAGCGTTGCGACGAAGGCGGCGGCGGGTTCGAACGAGTGCAACTCGGCGCCCGAGCGACGGACGAGCTCGATCCTCGACGGCGACACCGCCATAGCCGTCGCGTGCAGCGGTCGTTGCAGCTGTACGGCGAGCCGCGGGGCGAAGTCGCGCCCGTCCGGCGACGCAGGCAGCACCACGATGAGCTCGTCGGCCAGTGACGGCGCCAACGCTTGCGCCCAGGCGTCGGGTTGGAAGTCGCCGAGCTCGACGGTGGTCACCCGTCGAGCCACGTGCTGCACCTCGGCGGTGGCCGCGGTCGTGCCGGATCCGACCAGCAGCGCGCGGCCGTCGCATTCCGAGATGGTCTCGTTGGCGCCCGCCGGCAACACCCCGTCGCGCACCACGATCACTGCAAGCATTGCCGTCAGGCTAAACGGCTCGGCTCAGCGGTGAGCGTTTTCTCCAAGCAGATCGATGTCGCCGACGGGGTGTGTTCGCCCCAGCAGGCGCACCGCCGGAACCCGAAGTTCTCCAGCAAGGGAAGTTGCCGTGGCCAGGTTTCCAGCAGCAGTCGCTGCACTCCAGACTTCCTTGCCGCGGTCTCGAGCTCGGCGATGACGGCCGCGCCCACCCGGATCCCACGCGCCGTGTGGGACACGTACATGCGCTGGATCTCGGCCGTCGTGGCATCGGTGCGTCGATACGCGCCGAAGGCCACGGGCTCGTCGTCGAGCTCGGCGACGACCAGGCTGCCGCGATCGGCGCCGAGATCGTCGGGCCCGAGGCGGAAGGCGCGGTGACCGTCGCCCGTTCGTTCGAGGTCGTCATTCAGTTGGCGGATCAACGCCTGGGCGCGAGCGTCGTCGAGCCCGACGTGCTCGATGGCCAATGGCGGATGGTTCTGGCCCATGACGAAGGCATAGGGCGAGGAATCGAACACCTCGATGAAGTCGAGCCGGCGTTTGGCATCGTCGGTGGTCGGAAGGGTGCCCGCCGGCAGCCACCAGAGCGCGGTGCGCGACGAACCCTCGGCGAACCACTCGGTACGTCGCCGGAAGAAGTCGCGGTGGATACCCCGGTACGCGAACGCCTTCAGTGCTTCCAACGATTCCCACACCGTGAGGTTGACGATGATCAGTGGATCGTCGAAGACCTGGATGTCGGTCGCGTCGCCGGAGCCCGACTGCAGGCGCCAGACGTAACCCGGCGAGCCCTCGCCCGCGCCGTTGACGATCGGGAGCGCGTCGGCGAAGTCGGCGATGCGCGGGTCGTCGATCGGGTGACGCAAGGTGGCGACGTTCAGTTGGGCGAGATGGCGCTTCACGGCGTTGGCACCGCCGCCGCCGCCGCCGCTCGACGCTTCTTGCGGGTGTGACGGACGATCTCGATCAGCAAGTTGGTGGCGATCGCCAAGCCGAACGCCAGCAGGAACGCCTTGGTGTGGTCGTCTTCGAACGCGGTCCCGCCGATGCGGCCGAGCAGCGCCGCGTAGGTTGCCCAGATCAACGCGGCGATGGCAATCCAACGGATGAACCACCCGCGCCGCTGCCGGGTGATCCCGCTCGACAGCGTCAACGCGGTCCGCCCTCCCGGGATGAAGCGGGCGGTGATCAGCAACAGGCCACCGCGCTCTGCGATCTGGTCCTCCGCCCACGTCATCTTCTTGGCGAACGCCGGCTTTCGAGCGGCGCGGCGCCGGAACGCACCACTGGCGCGCAGCCCGATCTGGTAGGCGGCGTTGTCGCCCAGGAACGCGCCGACCGCGGCAAAGCCGATGACCGCATAGAGGTTCTGGTTCCCGAGGCTGGCGGCTACGCCGCCGATGATCACGCAGGTCTCGCTCGGCACGATCGGAATGACCGAGTCGAGGAAGGCGATGACCAGGATGATCACGAGGAACCACCAATGGCTCGAGATCCGATCGAGCCAATCGGTGAGATCCGTGACGATTCCGGCAATCATGTCCCGCGCAGACTAGCCAGAGGTCAGGCTGCTTCGGAGTGCCTTTGCCCGGTCGTGTGCCTCATCGGCGGTGGCGGCGGTGACGGTGATGTGGCCCATCTTGCGGCCGGGTCGAGCGGCGCTCTTTCCGTAGAGGTGCAGCGATGCGTGGGGATCGGCCAGGGCGCGCGACCAGTCCGGCTCGCCGGCGGCCCACAGGTCTCCGAGCAGGTTGACCATCGCCGCCGCCGGAGACGACAGCGACGGGTCGCCGAGACCGACGCCGCAAACCGCGCGCACCTGTTGTTCGAACTGGCTGGTGCGCGCTGCATCGAGCGTCCAGTGACCGCTGTTGTGGGGTCGGGGGGCTAGCTCGTTCACCACGAGATCGTCGCCGACGACGAACATCTCCACGGCCAGCACGCCGACGTAGTCGAGCGACGATGCGATCGCGGTTGCAAGGTCTGCGGCGCCGGATGCTGCGAACGGAACCACAGTGCAATCGAGGATTCCGTCGACATGGGTGTTGTGGGCCACGGGGTAGACCGCGGTCTCACCGTCGGCAGCGCGCGCCAGCACGACGGAGACCTCGCCGTCGAGCCGAAGCCGCTGCTCCAACACGCACGGCTGGTTGTCGAGTTGTGTCCACGCCGCATTCAGATCGTTGTGCTGTGTGAGGGTGATCTGGCCCTTGCCGTCGTAGCCCATGCGCGCCGTCTTCAAGATCGCCGGGTACTGGAAATCGACAGCGGCCCTGATGTCTGCGTCGGTCTCGATCACCGCGAATGGCGCGATGGGAATGCCCGCATCGCCGAGGAAGGCCTTCTCCAGTCGACGGTCCTGCGCAATCGCAACTGCGTGAGGCGACGGGTGCACCTCGGTGTGTGCGGTCAGCCATTCCATGGCGGCGGACGGTGGGTTCTCGAACTCGGTGGTCACCACCCTGCACACCGACCCCAGATGCCGGAGGGCTGCCTCGTCATCGTACGCGGCAACGAGGTGCTCGTCGGCGACCCGGCCCGCCGGGGCGTGCGGGTCGGGCTCGAGCACGATCGTGCGATAGCCCATCGTGCGCGCAGCGAGGACGAAGTAGCGGCCGAGCTGGCCGCCGCCGAGGATGCCGAGCGTGGCTGGCGGCGTGATCACTGCGGCGGAATGATGGCCGCGGCCGCGTCGTCGTGGCGTCGGCGGCGGTCGGCGTCGAGTGCGCGTGCCAGCGCTGCGTCGCCGCCGGCGATCATCGCGACCGCGAACAGGGCGGCGTTGGTCGCGCCCGCTTCGCCGATCGCAAACGTGGCCACCGGGACGCCCGCCGGCATCTGCACGATCGAGTACAACGAATCCTGACCACCGAGGTGGCGCGATGCCACGGGCACGCCCAGCACCGGAACGGTGGTCTTGGCGGCGAGCATCCCTGGCAGGTGGGCGGCACCACCCGCTCCCGCGATGATCGCCCGCAACCCGCGCTCGCGGGCCGATTCGGCAAATGCGAACATCTCGTCGGGCATTCGGTGCGCCGACAACACGCACACCTCGTGGGAAAGGCCGAAGTGGGTTAGCACCTCCACCGCTTTGTGCATGGTCGGCCAATCGCTGGACGAACCCATCACCACGGCGACCAGCGGGCTCTCGTTCACCGGCCCAGTATGGCTGCTCGCTGAATTCGCCCTTGCGTTCTCGATGTCCAACCACTAATCTACAACCATATGGTTGTAGATGAGCGACGAGTCACGGAGGTGCAGCGGACCGATCTGCTGTTCCACGCGCTTGCCGATTCGACGCGCCGCGACATCGTCCGCCTAGTGCTGCGCGGCGAGCACTCGGTCTCCGACCTGGCCCGCCGCTACCCGATGAGCTTCGCCGCCGTGCAGAAGCACGTCGCCGTCCTCGAGCGAGCCGATCTCGTCACCAAGCATCAGCGCGGCCGCGAGCGGATCGTGCGCGGGCGGATCGACGCCGTCCGCGATGTCGACCGGCTGCTCGACGAGTTCGAAGCCATCTGGCGTGATCGCATGCACCGATTCGGCGACGTCCTCGCCGAAGCCGACCAAGGAGAGAACCGATGACCGTCACCGATATCCACAAGGACCCGACCGCCCTCACCATGACAGTGACGAGCGAATGGGATGCCCCGATCGAACGCGTCTGGCAACTGTGGGCCAACCCGCGCAAGCTCGAGCGTTGGTGGGGGCCGCCCACCTACCCGGCCACCGTCGTCGAACACGACCTGCGGCCGGGCGGCAAGGTCAGCTACTTCATGACCAGCCCGGAGGGCGAGCAGTACCACGGGTGGTGGAAGGTCGTCACGGTCGACGAGCCGCACCATCTCGAGCTCGAAGACGGCTTCGCCGACCATGAGGGCAATCCCAACGAGTCGATGCCGACCACACAATCCACCGTCACCTTCGCCGAGTTGCCGGGCGGCGCCACGAGCATGCGCATCGAGACCCGGTTCCCATCGCCCGAAGCGATGGTGCAGATGATCGAGATGGGGATGGAAGAGGGTCTGTCAGAGGCCATGGGCCAGATCGAGGCGATCCTCGCCGACGGCTGACAGGGTCAGATGGCCGCGCCGGCGCGGTCGCCCTCGATCACCGCGGCATGGGCTCGTCGAGGCGCGACGCAGTCACCGATTCGTTCGACGCTGATTCCCGAGGCCGCCAGGTCGTGGTACAGCCATTCGACAGGGCCTGCAGGTACGGCCAACACGACCCAGTCAGGGTCGCGGGTCACCGTCACGCCGGTGGGATGGTGCAACAGGTTGATCGTCCGGCGTGGACCCGGCTCGCCCATCCCCATGGCCACGAGATCGGTGGACTGCACGATGCCCTTCGAGGCGGCCCGCATCCACCAGTTCTCCATGTCGAGGGTGATCCCGAGGTCCTGCCCGACGACCATCCCGTTCGTGACGATCTCGACGGTGCATCCTCGATCGGCGAGCAGCTCGGCCACCGATGTTGCGTGGTGGAAGCCCAGTTCGTCGATCACCACGACATCGCCGGTTGGGCCGGCTGTGCCGTCGAGCACCGCGCGCACATCGACAACTCGTTCGGCGTCGTCGGGGACCCACCACGGCCGCTGGGGCTCTGCGCCCATGGCGATGATCACGTGATCGGGCTGCAGCTCGGTGACGAGTCCCGACCACACGCCGACCCCGTACTCGATGGTCACACCCAGCCGCCTGCACTCGGTGAGTTGGTTGCGGATCATGTCGCCGAACTCGGCCCGGTTCGGCACCGACGCGGCCAGCCGCACCTGCCCGCCCGCGTGTCGCTCCTTCTCGTACACCGTCACGGCGTGCCCACGTCGCGCCGCGGCGATTGCGGCCTGCAAGCCTGCCGGCCCGGCACCCACCACCATGACGCGTTTGGGCGACGGCACCGACGTTGGTTTCGCTGCCGCAAGGCCCGCCTCTCTTCCGGTTGTCGGGTTCTCGATGCAGCCGAGCCAGCGGTTGAGGCCCATGCGGCCGACGCATTCCTGGTTGCACGACAGGCACAAGCGGATGTCGTCGGTCGCGCCGGCCTTGGCCTTGGCGGCGAAGTCGGCGTCGGCGATCTGCCCACGTACCACGCCGACGAGATCGCAGTGCCCTTCGGCCAACGCCCGCTCTGCCTGTAGCGGGTCCTTGAACCGGCCGACACCGACCACCGGTAGGTCGACGGCCTTGCGAATGGCCGAGGGGATGAACATCGCGTAGCCGGGTGGCACGTGCATGCTGGCCTCGATCATGAACAGGCTGGCAGTGGCCACGCCGATCGAGGTGTTGATGTAGTCGACGTTGCCGGTCGCCTCGACCAGCTTGGCGATCTCGACCGCATCGTCGATCGTCGTGCCGCCCTCGATCAACTCGTCGCCGCAGATGCGCACACCGAGGGCGAGCCCGTTGCCGATCACCCGGCGAACCGCGTCCACGAGGTCGACGAGCAGCCGGCAGCGATTGGCCAGCGATCCGCCGTACTGGTCGGTGCGCCTGTTGGTGGCCGGGGATAGGAAGCCGCGGACGATCGACGAATGGCTGCACTGCAGTTCGACACCGTCGAACCCGCCCTCGGCGCAATGCCCGGCGACCAGCGCGTACCCGGCGACGATCTCGTCGATCTCGGCTCGAGCGACGGCTTTCGGGACTTCTCGAAACAGCGGATCGGCAACGGCTGACGGCGCCCACACGGGCAACCGCGAGAACATCGAACTGGCCTGCCCCCCGTTGTGGTTGATCTGGGCGATGATCGGCACGCGATGGCGGTGGACCGCATCGGTGATGGTGCGATAGCCGTGGATCACGTCGCGGTGAAACCCGTGGATCAACTTCTCGTACGGCCAGTCGGTCGGGTGGGTCGAGTGCTCCTCGGTGATGATCAGGCCGGCACCGCCGGCCGCACGGGCCTCGTAGTACGCAGCGTGCTGCTCGGTCGGCTTGCCGTCGCGCGCGTAGTTGGTGAGGTGCGCACTGAAGACGATCCGGTTGCGTGCGGTGATCGGCCCCAGTGCCAACGGAGTCCACAGGTACCGATAGGCCATCACCGATCACACTACCGAGGCGCGTATCGCCCGTCCGGCGACTCGGGGCGCGTAACGTTGCCGCGTGGAGGATGGTGCCGAGCAGGCTTCGGCGAAGCGACGCGGGACCCGCACCTCGGCGTTCGGGGTCGGTCGACGCGAGGGCCACGACTCGAAGCCCTTCTACGACCGGTTCCAGTCACCGGAGATCAGCGCCGACGATCAGGTCGCACCGCCCAGGGTCGTCGATCGATTGATCGTCGGCGATGCCCGGCTCATGAGCGACGTCGCCGACAACAGTGTTGCCCTCGTGGTGACGTCGCCGCCCTACTTCGCCGGCAAGGCATACGAGGAGGCACTCGGTCACGGCCACATCCCGGCGACCTACCTCGACTACCTTCAGCAACTCCGTGATGTGTTCGCCGAGTGCGTACGCGTGCTCGAGCCGGGCGGGCGCATCGCCGTCAACGTGGCCAACCTCGGTCGGCGCCCCTACCGGTCGCTGTCGGCCGATGTCACGACCATCCTCCAAGACGACCTCCGACTGCTGTTGCGCGGCGAGGTGCTGTGGGTCAAGCAGCGCGGTGCCGCAGGAAACTGTGCGTGGGGCAGCTTTCAGCGCCCGGGCAACCCGGTGCTGCGCGATCTCAGCGAGCGCGTGATCATCGCCTCGAAAGGCCGATTCGATCGGGCGATCTCTGCGAAGGATCGCGCCAAGATCGGCTTGCCGTCGATCAGCACCATGACCCGTGACGAGTTCATGGAGGCAACGGTCGACGTGTGGGAGATCCCGCCCGAGCGCGCCAGTCGCGTCGATCACCCGGCGCCGTTCCCGGTCGCCCTGCCCGAGCGGCTGATCCACATGAACACCTACGTGGGCGACCTCGTGCTCGATCCGTTCATCGGCTCTGGAACTACTGCCGTCGCTGCACTTCGTGCCGGGCGGCACTACATCGGTTACGACACCGACGCGACGTATGTGCAGAACGCGCAACGACGTCTCGAGGCCGAGCGCGTCGATGTCGACGACGGCATCGCCCGACCGGTCGAACTGTTGGCCAAGGACGGGCGTCAGACCGACCCCTTCCGTGGCGGATGGTCGTCGAAGGAGGTCGCCAAGTTCCTCCTCGTCGACGCGGGCTTCACCGACGTCGACGACCAGGCGTCGGTGGTGCCCGGCGTGGTGCCGACACTGCGTGCCATCGACCCCGGCGGACGAGCGTGGTGGTTCGATGTCGTGGGCGGGCGCACCTCGAACCGTCCGGGCGCACAGCGGCTCGAACCGCTGTGGCGGGCGATCGCCAAGGGAGCAATCATCAGCGAGGCCGATCCCGAGGGCGGCTTCGCGATCTTGACGGTCGGCCTGCCGAGTGCTGCGTCTGGTGGGCGTGCACTTGCCGCTGTGACAGGACCGGGCAAGGCTGTGACGGCCGTGATCGACATGGTCGCAGAGAACGCCGTTTCGATGCTCGCGGGCCTGGGAACGATGTCATCCAAGCCCAGGTGAACCACGGTTCTCGGGGCTGGGGCCGGGCGTCATAGTGTGGGAGAACTCAACCAAGGGGTGATGCCATGGTTCCGCCGGCCCAGACCTCGCTGACTGACCACATCATGACCGCCGCTCCACCGATCGAGACAGGTGGGTCGGTCGCTGCGGCCATGAGACCGGTCATCGAAGGCAGCTTCGGTCGCACGCTTCCCATCCGCTTCCAGTTCTGGGACGGATCGACGCTCGATCCACCCGACCAGACGGTCGCCACGCTCCGTTTCAACTCCCCCGATGCCGTTCGGCGGATGTTGTGGATGCCGAACGAGTTGGGGCTCGGCCGAGCGTACGTCTCGGGCGACATCGATGTCGACGGCGATCTGTTCGATGTCGTCGTGGCATTTCGAGACGCCAATCCGGAGGTCGAAAGCGCCGCCAGGGCATGGCGGGTCTTGCCCGCAGCCGTGATCGCGGCGAAGCGCGTCGGCGCCTTGGGGCGACCGCTCCCTCCGCCACCGGAGGAGGCGCGGCTGAGCGGTTGGCGACATTCGCTGCGGCGTGACGCCAACGCCATCGGCCATCACTACGACGTCGGCAACAACTTCTACGAACTCGTGCTCGGCCCGACGATGACGTATTCGTGCGGCAGGTTCGCGCAGCCCGACGCAACGCTGGAAGACGCGCAGACGGCCAAGCACGATCTGGTGTGTCGCAAGTTGGGCTTGCACGAGCATCCCGGTTCGCGCCTGCTCGACGTCGGCTGCGGATGGGGCTCGATGGCGATCCACGCCGCCCTGCACTACGACACGAAGGTCGTGGGAATCACGATCAGCAAGGCGCAAGCCGAATTTGCCCGGAAGCGCATCAGCGAGGCTGGCGTCGTCGACCGCGTCGAGATCCGGCTGCAGGACTACCGCGACCTCACTGGCGAGGCGTTCGACGCGGTCTCGTCGGTCGGGATGTCGGAGCACGTCGGTCATGGCAAGATCGACCAGTACTTCACCACGTTGCGCTCGGTGCTGGTACCGCAGGGCCGCCTCCTCAATCATGCGATCTCTTCCGTGGGTGGTTCGACGCTGGGTCCGCGTTCGTTCGTCGGTCGCTATGTGTTCCCCGATGGCGAGTTGATCGATGTCGGCAACGTCGTGCTGCGCATGGAAGAAGCCGGGTTCGAGGTGCGCGATGTCGAGTCGTTGCGCGAGCACTACGCCCGCACGCTTCGGTGTTGGGTCGCCAACCTCGAGTCGAACTGGGATCTCGCCGTGGCGATGGTCGGCGAGCCCCGTGCCAAGATCTGGCGCCTGTACATGGCCGGCTCGGCGATCGGCTTCGAGGACGGCGGCATCGGAATCCACCAGGTGCTCGGTGTGCTGCCGGCCGACACCGGCGCGACCGGCATGCCGCCGACCCGACGCGATTGGGGTTGATCCTCAGAACAACAGTTGGCTGACGGTGTAGATCACCAGACCGGCCAGCCCACCGACGATGGTGCCGTTGATGCGGATGAACTGCAGGTCGCGACCGACCTGCAACTCCATTCGTTCGCCGGTGGCTTTGCCATCCCACTTGGCCACGGTTCCGGCAATCAGGTCAGCGACCTCGCCGCGGTAGTGGTCGACGACGTGGCCTGCCGCGCGCATCACCCAGTCGTCGACCTTTGCCTGCAAGGCGGCTTCGCCGGCCAGGCGTTGCCCCAACCTCACCAGCGATTGGTCGAGTCGCTGGCGCAGCTCGCTTCGCGGGTTGTCGAGCGCGTCGACGGTGTTGCGCTTCAACTCCCCCCACAACGAGCCCAGCCACGCCCGCACATCCGGGTGGGCGAGCAACTCGGTCTTCAGCTCTTCGCCCTTGGCCAACAGTTCGGGATCACTGCGTAGCCGATCGGCGAAGGCGACGACGCGGGCGTCGATCGAACGCCGCACCTCGTGGTGCGAGTCGGTGCCGACATCGGCAAGGAAACTGTGCACCGCGCCGTAGATCTTGGCGAACAGCCGGTCGTCGATCGACTCGGGGATCCACCACGGCGACTCGTGCTCGAGGCGTTCCCTGAACGTGGCACGGTTGTCTTCGAGAAACCCGCCGAGACCCGTCAGCACAGCGTCGAGCAGCCGTTGATGGTGGCCGCCCTCGACGGCGAGGTCGATCGCCTTGCCGACGAGCGGCGCCACCGGGGTCGCCCGCACACGTCGCTCGATCAGCGTCTCCACAGCCATCGAGACATCGCGGTCGTCGAGCACTTCGAGTGCTCCGCGCAAGAGGTCACCCACACCTTCTCCGGCTTTGGTCGCGTTGCGCTCGTCGGCCAACCAGTCGCCGAGGCGCTTGCCCACGTTGGCGCCTGCCAACCGTTCGTCGAGAACCTCGCGCGTCAAGAAGTTGGTCTGCACGAACTCGCCGAGCGAGCGCCCGATCTGGTCCTTGCGATGCGG
>JBDTRP010000045.1:0-4355 GCA_039931555.1 Ilumatobacteraceae bacterium
TCGCTGAGCAGGGGAAGCTGCCGCCAGCGTTGCCGGGAGAACCATGACAACCATCAATATCACCGACGACTGGCTCGCCGAGGTTCGAGCCTCACTTGGCGCGCGGGCCGAACTGGTGGATCGCCTCGAGCCGGCCATGCCCGCCGGCTACGACGAGCTCAACGACCCATCGGTCGCCGCGCTCGATTTCGTCAACATCGACGCCTTGGCCACCGGCCCAAGCGAGGTCACCACCGACCTGTTGCAGCGGGCCGACGGCAGCTGGCGGTTCCGCATCTACCGCCGCGGCGAGTCGATCCCGCTGGCCGACATGTTGCCCCTGCTCGATCATCTCGGCCTGCGTGCGCTCGACGAGCGAGCGTTCGGGTTCGGCTTCGACGGCGTGACGGTGTGGCTCCACGACGTCGGGGTCTCGCTGCCGCTCGGCGTGCAGTTGACCGACCCGATCCGCGCTGAAGTTCAGCGTTGCTTCGTCGCCGAGTTCGGCGGTTCGATCGAAGTCGACGGCTTGAACCGTCTCGTCCTGCTCGCAGGTCTGACGGCGCGCCAGATCGAGGTGATGCGCGCCTACTCGCGCTACCTGCGCCAGATCGGCTTCCCCTTCAGCCAGCAGTACATCGAGGCCACGCTCGCTCGGCACTCGTCGATCAGCTGCCTGCTCGCTGCACTGTTCGTCACCCGATTCGACCCGGCGGTCGCGGCAGAGAGCGCTGACGCGGAGGCGGGCTTGCGCACTCAGATCGTCGAGGCGCTCGACGCGGTTCCGAGCCTCGATGACGACCGCACGTTGCGTTCGCTCCTGACGCTGATCGATGCGACGACGCGCACCAACGCCTACCGTGCCGCAGACGACGGCGGGCATCGACCGGTCCTGTCGTTCAAGTTCGACACCAGCAAGGTCCCCGACTTGCCGCTGCCGCGGCCCATGTTCGAGATCTGGGTGTGCTCGCCGCGGGTCGAAGGGGTGCACCTGCGCAACGGACGCATTGCCCGCGGCGGCATTCGCTGGAGCGACCGTCGTGAAGACTTCCGCACGGAGGTCCTCGGGCTCGTCAAGGCGCAGATCGTCAAGAACGCGGTGATCGTGCCGACGGGCGCGAAGGGCGGGTTCGTGCTGAAGAAGCCACCGCCCGGCGCCGACGAGTTCCGTGCCGAGGGCGTTGCCTGCTACCGAGAGTTCATCAGCGGGCTGCTCGACGTGACCGACAACATCGTCGGCGGCGCCATCGTTCCGCCTCCAGACACCGTCCGTCACGACGGCGATGATCCGTATCTGGTGGTTGCGGCCGACAAGGGCACTGCCACGTTCAGCGACATCGCCAACGAGATCTCCGCCGAGTACGGTTTCTGGCTCGGCGACGCGTTCGCCTCGGGCGGAAGTGACGGCTACGACCACAAGGCGATGGGGATCACTGCACGCGGTGCGTGGGAGAGCGTGCGACGCCACGCCCGCGCCTTGGGCAAGGACGCAGATCGCGAGGAGCTGACGATCGTCGGCATCGGCGACATGTCTGGTGACGTGTTCGGCAACGGTCTGCTGCGTTCGCGTCACGTCAAGCTGGTCGCCGCCTTCGACCATCGGCACATCTTCATCGACCCTGACCCCGATCCGGTGGCCTCGTTCGACGAGCGCAAGCGACTGTTCGATCTCCCCCGATCGAGTTGGGCGAGCTACGACACCACGCTGATCTCTGCCGGCGGCGGCGTGTATCCGCGCACGTTGAAGATCATCACGCTGAGTCCCGAAGCTCGCAAGCGGCTGGGAACTGACAAAGCCTTGTTCACCCCGAACGAGTTGTTGTCGACCATTTTGCGATCGCCAGTCGACGTGCTGTGGAACGGTGGCATCGGCACGTACGTGAAGGCCTCATCGGAATCGAATGCCGAGGTCGGTGATCGGTCGAACGACGGCCTGCGCGTCAATGGCTCGGACCTGCGTTGTCGCATGATCGGTGAGGGCGGCAACCTCGGGCTGACGCAGCGCGGGCGCATCGAGTTCGCACTCAACGGCGGCCTGGTCAACACCGACTCGATCGACAACTCCGCAGGTGTGGATTGCAGCGACCACGAGGTCAACATCAAGATCCTGCTCGGTGCCGTGATGGCGGAGGGCAAGTTGACGATCGAGCAGCGCAACGAGGTGCTGATCGAGATGACCGACGAGGTCGGCGAACTGGTGCTCGACGACAACAATTCGCAGACCCTCACCTTGGCCATTGCCCGCCGACAGGCGCTGCCGATGGTCAACGTGCATGCCCGGTACCTCCACGTGCTCGAGTCGGAAGGTTGGCTCAACCGTGCCCTCGAGGGCCTGCCCACCGACAAGCAGATCGCCGAACGCCAATCGAGCGGCAAGGGACTGTCGACCCCCGAGTTCGCCATAGTGCTGGCATACACCAAGAGCGTCAACATGACCGAGATGGTGCACACCGAGTTCCCCGACGACCCGTACCTCGAGCCCGACCTCGTGCGGTACTTCCCCAAGCTCCTGCAGCAGCGATACCGACCCGAGATCCTCCGACACCGTCTGCGTCGCGAGATCATCGCCACGCAGGTCGCCAACCAGATGGTCAACCTGTCGGGCATCTCGTTCGACAACCGGATGACCGAAGACACCGGCGCCGGCGTGGTCGACGTGATGCGGTCGTGGGTGGCGGCCCGCGATGTCTTCGACTTCCCGGCGACGTGGGACCGAATCGAGGCGCTGCCGAACCACGTCAAGCTCGACACGCAGTTGGAGATGTTCCAGGAGGCGCGGCGCATGGTCGAACGCGGCGCACTGTGGCTGTTGCGCCATCGGCGGCCGCCGCTCGACATCGCCTCGGTCGTTGCCGAGTTCCAGCCGGGCATCAACGAACTGTCGACGACCCTGGAGGCGCACCTGCGCGGCAAGATGCGCGACCAGATGTTTGCCAACGAAGCGGCGCGTCTCGCGGCGGGAGTTCCAGAGCAGCTCGCCCAGCGCTCGGTGCTGTGGCCATTGATGCACACCGTTTTCGACGTGATCGACCTCGCTCACCGCCAGAAGTTGACGGTCCGCGAGACCACGGCGGCCTATTGGGCGGTGTTCGACGCGCTCGACCTCGGATGGTTGTGGGATGCCGTCGGCATCCTGCCTCGCAACGACCGGTGGCAGACGCAGGCCCGCTCGGCGTTGCGCGACGACCTCATGGGTGCGCTCGCCGACCTGGCCGACGACGCGCTGTACGTCGGCGGCGCCCGCGAGTGGGCGGCAGCCAACGATCGTGTGGTCGGCAGGGCGCTGGCGATGTTCACCGAGATCCGTCGGGCCGATGCGTACGACCTGACCACGTTGTCGGTCGCGCTCCGCCAACTGCGCAACCTGGCCCTCATCACGCACCGTCCTCCAACCTCCTGACCCAGCCGTGCCTCCGGCGCCAAACGGTGTGACGGGTAGGGTGGACCGTGCATGAGCAGTGGCCCTCGATTCCGATTCGCGCCGTCGCCGACCGGGTTCTTCCACGTCGGCGGGGCGCGCACTGCGCTGTACAACTGGGCACTGGCGAAGCGACTCGGCGGCACCTTCGTGCTACGCATCGAGGACACTGACGAGGCCCGCAACCGGCCGGAGTGGACGCAGGGGATCATCGACGCGCTGGCGTGGATCGGCATTCACGACGACGACCCGGCGTTCGAGGGCCCCTACTTTCAGAGCACCTACGCAGATGCGCACCTTGCTGCTGCACAGCGGTTGTTCGAGGCCGGCGCGGCGTACTACTGCGACCTGACGTCGGAGCAGATCCAGGAGCGAGCCAAGGCCACCGGCGCCAGTGGGTACGACGGATACTCCCGAGGTCGCGGGCTCGGCCCAGGGCCTGGCCGGGTGCTGCGATTCCGTGTCCCTGATGGGGCGACGACCGTGCACGATCTGGTGCGCGGCGACGTGGTGTTCGAGCACTCGACGCTCGAAGACTTCGTGTTGCTGCGCGGCAACGGCACCCCGATGTTCTTGCTCGCCAACGTCGTCGACGACATGGAGATGCAGATCTCACATGTGGTGCGCGCCGAGGAGCATCTGCCCAACACGCCCAAGCAGCAACTGCTGTGGGAAGCGCTGGGCAGGCAACCCCCGGTGTGGGCGCATGTACCGCTGCTGGTCAACGAGCAGCGCAAGAAGTTGTCGAAGCGGCGCGACAAGGTCGCCGTCGAGCAGTACCGGGCCGAGGGGTACCTCGCCGACGCGATGGTCAACTACTTGATGACGTTGGGGTGGTCGCCACCGGGCGACCGCGAGATCGTGCCGTGGTCGTCGATCGAGCGCGACTTCCGATTGGAAGACGTCAACCACTCGCCGGCGTTCTTCGACATCAAGAAGCTTGCGGCGTTCAACGGCG
>JBDTRP010000046.1:0-2965 GCA_039931555.1 Ilumatobacteraceae bacterium
GCTGCCTGCCCGACGTATTCGTGGGCCGCGCTGGGGCGGGCCGTCCAGTGTTGTTCCGCTGCTTGGAGTAACAGGTTGATGCTGGCGAGACCCTGGGCGACGCTGTCGTGGATCTCACGTGATAGCCGCGTGCGTTCCGCGAGGACGCCCGCCTCGTGCTGCGCATCAGCGAGATCGCCTTGAGCGTCTCGCAGATCATCGAGGAGTCGTTGGCGTGCGGCCGAGTCACGCTCCATCAAGCGGTATGCGAGGATTGCGAGCCCTGCAATGCATGCTGGCCCTGCGATGATCGTCGGGTCGAACTCACCTTGCATCCGCGTCCAGGCTGCTACAACGGCGCCCATCATCGCGGCGACGACGAGGGCCGCAGCGAGGAAACGCAGTACCCGCAGGGCCACGAACGCGATCGTGACCGCCAACCACGCAAAGCTCGGGGCGAGCGCAACGAGCACCAGCCAGATGGCCACCAGGGTGAGGCACCACGCGGGAGCAGCGACCGGTGACCGTGATCGACCCACAATGGGCGAGGAGGCATAGACGGCGAGCAACACTCCGGCACCGAGCATGATGACGAGCGCTCGGTTGTCGAAGCCGTGACCGTTGATGTATCGCCAAACCGACGTGACGGTGAGCACCACCAGTGCGATGTGGAGCCACATGTCGAGCCGTTCGACGCTGGCGAGGATGCCGCGCAGCCCGGCAGGGGGTTCGACATCGGGCTCCATATCCAATTGACGTTACGGCACGACTATCCGGACGCGCATCAGCCGATTGGCTATCGGTTCGTTCCCATCTGGCTATCTGGTCATAGCTGGTTGCCCGATGCGCAGGCGCCGACGCGCGTGCAGGGTTGAGTTCTGCCCCAACTATCCAAGGAGAATTCTGTGAAACCGTTGACTCGAACGGTGGCCACAGTCGCTGTTGCACTGTCGGCCGCCATCAGCACCGTCGGCTCGGTCGCCGCAGACCAAGGCGGAAAGGGTCGACCCGCGACGTATGAAATGACGGGCGACGTAGGCGGCTCGAAGTTCGAAGGAATCGGTGTCGACCGAGCCCAGAAGACGTTCTACGTGAGTGAGGTCAGCGGAGGCGAGATCCACCGCGGTGACGTCCGTAGCGGCACGACCGAGGAATGGATGCCAGCGGGTGCTGACGGGCGCTTCACCGCCCGGGGCATTACCACCGACCGCCACGACCGCATCTACATCGCCGGTGGACCCAACGGCATCGGTACCGGCCGCCCTGATCTCTGGGTGTACAACCACGATGGCGACCTCCTCGCCGCGCTTCGAGTCGATCAGCCCGACGCCTTCCTCAATGACGTCGCGATCGGCCCAGACGGTGCTGCCTATTTCACCAACTCGAACGCACCGCAGATCTTCCGTGTTGCGCTCGATGACGGCGGCTGGAACGTCACGACATGGGCCGACGCAACAGGCTCGATCACCCAAGAGCCCGGCTTCAACCTCGGCGGCATCGTCGTCTCAGCGGACCAACGAGCGCTCGTCGTCGCACAAGGCAACGTCGGCGCACTCTGGCGCTTCGACCTCGCCACCGGCACCGCAACACAAATCGACACCGGTGATGCCGACCTGTCCAACGCTGACGGCCTCGTCCTGAGCGGACACCGGCTGACCGTGGTGCGTAACTTCTCCAGAGTGATCACGACACTGCGACTCGATGCCCACTCCACGGCAGCACAGTTCACCAACGAGGTCGCGACCGACCCTGATCGGGTGTTCACCACTGCCAAGATCGCACACGGACGCCTGCTCGTCGTCGACAGCAAGTTCGACGAACAGGTCGCGCAGCCGCCCTACCAAGTCGTTTCGCTTCACCTCAACGGACAAACGCCGAAGCCGTGAACCGCTCTGCATCCGCTCGTCAAGGCACCGGACGTCCCTCGCGGGCGCCCGGTGCGGCGGGCGCGCTCGCCGCCGCGTCGATCGTGCTGCTGACAGCGTGCACCGGGGCCGCGACGCCCGAATCATCCGGCACTGAATCCGTGCCGCAGGTTGCGTCGACTCGCGAACGCGATGGCACAACCGATGTGTCCACCACGACGGGGAAGCAAACCAGCGTCGACGACGATCTCATCCAGGCCGCGTGGAACGGCGACACGATTCGCGCCGAGGGGCTCATCGCCGCTGGCGGCGATGTCAACTACCAGGACCACACCCGGCAGAGCGCCTACCTGATCGCGACAAGCGAGGGGTATCTCGACCTCCTCGAGCTGACGTTCGAGCACGGCGCCGACATTTCCTCGCTCGACAGCTACGACGGCACCGGACTGATCCGTGCCGCCGAACGAGGCCATGCCGATGTCGTCGGCCGCCTCCTCCAGACAGATATCGCCGTCAACCACATCAACAACCTCGGGTGGACGGCGTTGCACGAGGCGATCGTCCTCGGCGACGGAAGCCAGCGATACATCGACACGGTCCGCTTGCTCGTCGCCGGCGGCGCCGACGTGAAACTCGCTCCACGCCGCATCAGCGACACCCCGCCCCTACAGCTCGCTCTCAATCGCGGACAGGACGACATTGCGAGAACGATCCAAGCGGCGCTCGAGGCGGAACCGCTTGCCGATCCGGACGCGGCGCTTCTCGACGCCGCAACCTCAGGCGACGCAGACCGAGCTGCGCTGGCGCTCGCCGGCGGGGCGGACATCGAGACCCGCGACGCCAAGCAGAGAACGCCGCTGCTGCTCGCCGCCGCCAAAAACTACCCGAGCGTTGCCCGACTGCTCGTGGCTCTCGGCGCCAACCCCGATGCACTCGATGATCGACACGACACACCATGGCTCGTGACGGGCGTGAGCGGCAGCGTCGCCATGGCCGACATCCTCCTGCGAGCGGACCCGGACCTCACCATCCTCAATCGATACGGCGGCACCGCGCTGATACCCGCCAGCGAACGCGGGCACGTCGACTACGTCCGACGCGTCGTCGAAACCGACATCGAC
>JBDTRP010000047.1:0-36471 GCA_039931555.1 Ilumatobacteraceae bacterium
CGGATGGTCGCCAAGGCGTCCCCGGCACGGCGGGTCGGGTTCAAGGCAGCCTGACCGGTTGCCCGTCAATCGCGATGGCCTACTACTCGGGCTGTCACACGCTGACCGTCGCAGCGACGGTGGCGCAGCGACCGCCTTCGTACACTTCAGCGCGGGGCGTCAGGACCGAGCACGATGATGAGGTCGCCGCGCGCGTCAGAGTCCGTGATCGGCTGTGATGCGTTGACCGGATACGCCACGATGATCGCATCGGGCACACCGATGTCGGCCGCCGCGTACACCGCCTCGTCGTCGAAACCCGGTCGGTAGTAGACGATCGTTGCATCGACCAGGGTCGGGGTATCGCCGAGGTCGATGATGTAACCGAGCGACCGGATCCGATCAGCCGTGGCGCTGGCCAGCCGGAACCGCCCCTCGCCGTTGGCGATCACCAATCGAACCTGGTTGCGCGGTATGGGTCCCGCGGGCAAGGTCGTGGTCGGCGTTGCGGTCGTCGTCGGTAGCCCCGTGGTGGTCGGGGCCGCCGTGGTCGGCGCTAACGAGGTCGATGGCGGCACCGACGTGGTCGCGGCGATCGTGGTCGTGACCGCCGGGTGGGCGATCGATGTCGTCGAGGACGAGGCTCCGGATGTCGACGGGGTCGATTCGGCGACGGTGATGCCCGGGTCGAGCACGAAGCGATCGCTCGGCACCGGGCGTCCAGCGATGGCCAAACCGGCCAGACCACCGACGACGATCACGACAAGAGCGAACGGCCACGACTTGCGCATGAGGTAGTCAAGTTACCGGCGCACTCCCGACGCCGACAGCGCGACGTCAGGAGGCACCGAGGCGTCAGCGACGCGCCGCGGCGACTGCGATGCTCGAGTAGACGGTGTCCGTGCCGTCGGACACCGCAAGCCGGTACGAGTAGCTCGTCGAACTTCGTTTGATGCGGGACTCGATGAAGCTCGTCGTGTCCGTCGTCAGCGTTGCGAGTTGGCGGAACGACGTGCATCCGGTGCCCTTGCAGCGCTCGAGCACCGCCGAGGTCGCCGTGGTGTCGGGGTTGGTCCACGTCAGCCGGGTCCGTCCGCCGATGGTCGTCACGGTCAGGTCGCTTGGCGCGACCAGTTGCAGCGCGACTGGGTCGGGAACGACCACCGGATCAGGCGTCACCACCGGGTCGGGAACGACCACCGGATCGACCGGCACCACCGGATCGGGAACGACCACCGGATCGACCGGCACCACCGGATCGGGAACAACCACCGGATCGACCGGCACCACCGGATCGGGAACAACCACCGGATCGACGATGTCGACGAACACCGAAGCGTAGGAGTGGCACACGAGCCGCGACGTGCCGTCACAGGTCTCACCCATGTCGAGGACGACCTGGTAGCTACCCGGTGCGGCGAAGCTCATCGAGAACTGTTCGCCCCGGCCAACGACAACGCCACCGAACCTCACGAGCCCGATGTCGGGCCGGCGCCACGTGAGCGAGCACGCCGTCGTGCACGGGTTGGTCGACGTGAACGTGATCGGCTCGCCAACGGCAGCAGAGGCCCTATCGACGGAGGCCGCGGCCGTATCGGTTGTCGCCGCGTCCCCGAGTTCCCACAGTGCGAGAACGCCAACAGGAACGACAGCCAAAATCATCAATCGCTTGAACACACATACCCCCGGGTCTGCCGCGGCCCATGTGTGATCCTGGCAGAGCAAAAGGGCAGGCGATATTGCCCACATGAATTAAGCCTCACGAAGGAGAATCTGTGTCGCCACGAACGGGCGCGCTCCCCTTGGGCTGAATTCGTCGAGGTGTCGGGTCGTCACGCGATCGGCCTTGCCGCGAGCAAACTACTGAGGGCTTTGCGGCGCCCGAGGCACTGTCGCGTGCTCACGCAGGTCGTCACGCAGAACGCTGTTGGAACCCAACACATTGGTCACGAGTCCCTGTGCGATCACCATCGTGTCCTCCAACACTGCGAGGCCTCGCTCGAGATCGCCGACCTCGAGCATCCACTTGCTCGCCGCCAGGCCCTGGAAGATTCGGTCGCTGACCTCGGCACCCTCGATCTGCAACACCGTCACCATCGCGGCGTAACGCTCGGCTCGGTCGGCATCGCGTATCCGATCCGAGGCAAAGCCGACCAATGCGCCGAGCAACACGACCGGCGACACGAGGCCGACCCAACCCAGCGGGCTCGACTCCACATCCAACGCGATCGCCCACCCGACGAGGAGGCCAACGGCAGTGAGCCCAGCCGCGACGCCTGCCCAGAACCCGAACGCGAGTGCCACCAACGCAACAGGGAGCACGTACAGCATCGAGATCGAATCTTCAGTGCCTCCCACCGAGACCCGAATGACGAAGATCGCAGCGAACAAGGACGCGGACACGGTCAGCGCCAGGCGCGGGTAGCGCTGGAACCACGGTCGCTGCGAGCGATCATGTATGGGTGAGCGGGCGGTGACCCCCATCACAGGAGTATCGCTCGCGACCACACGAGGCCGACAGAGACCAACGTCCTGTCTGAAAGGGACACCGGTACCAGGAGCCGGCGTCCGGTTGTACAGTCGACCCCGTGCCTGCGTCGCCACGACCCGAGCCAGATGCCGAACCGCCTCATGCGGATGCGCTCGTCGCCACCCTCGAAGCCGTGCGTGACGATCTCCAGCACCGCGCCGCGGAGCTTCGCTCCGGTGCGAACCTGCCGAGCGGGGGGATCTCGTTCGGCAAACGTGTGGGCGAAGGCACGAGCATCGCCATCGAGCGATTCGCCGATGTCGCCATTCACGATCAGATCGTGCACCAAATCACCGCGGTCGAGGCGGCGTTGGTTCGGGTCGCGGATGGGAAGTACGGGGTCTGCGACGTGTGCGGGCAGGCCATCGCTGTCGAGCGGCTCGAGGTCATTCCGTGGGCGGCAACCTGCGTCTCGTGCGCGTAGCGCCGCTGCGAACAAGATGCAGTGCGAGGACCAATTGCCCTGGCCGGGGGACCTCGTCATCCGTAGCGTCAACCCGAACGAGGAGGCGACATGGATTTCGAGGTGTCCGAGAAGATGTCGACGATGCTCGCGATGATTCGCGAGTTCATGGATCGCGAGGTCATCCCGCTGGAAGGCGAGATGTTGCACGGTGACCCGGCGACGCTGGAAGCCGGCGTCAAGGCCGCTCAGACGAAGGTCAAGCAGATGGGATTGTGGGCGCCGAACCACCCGATCGAGTTCGGTGGACTCGGCCTGTCGATGGTCGATCACGGCCTGTTCGCCGAAGCAGTGGGCCGCAGCCCGCTCGGTATGACCGTCTTCGGCACCCAGGCGCCGGATGCCGGCAACATCGAGATCCTCCACAAGTACGCCACCGACGACCAGCGCGAACGGTACCTCCGTCCCCTCGTCGCCGGGGAGATCCGTAGCTGCTTCTCGATGACCGAGCCCGAAACCGCCGGCTCGAACCCCGTCCTGCTCGCCACGACCGCGGTCACCCAAGGCGACGACTACGTCATCAACGGCCAGAAGTGGTTCACCTCGTCGGCCGATGGTGCATCGTTCGCGATCGTCATGGCGGTCACCAACCCCGGTGCGCCCCCACACCAACGGGCCAGCATGATCATCGTCCCGACCGACACCCCCGGCTTCAATCTCGTGCGCAACGTCAGCGTGATGGGCCATTCCGGATCGGGTCATGCCAGCCACGCCGAGGTGATCTACCAGTCCTGCAGGGTGCCGCGCACGAACGTCCTCGGGCCAGAAGGCAGCGGATTCCTCATCGCCCAGGATCGGCTCGGACCTGGTCGAATCCACCACTGCATGCGCTGGCTGGGCATTGCTGCACGCGCCTTCGACCTGATGTGCACGCGGGCCAACGAGCGGGTGATCGACGTCGATGGGGGCACCCTTGCCGGCAAGCAGGTCATCCAACACTGGGCTGCGGAACTGGAGGCCGAGATCCGTGGCGTGCGCCTGCAAACGCTGCACGCTGCGTGGATGATCGACCGCTATGGGGCGAGTGCGGCGCGCGACGAGATCTCAGCCATCAAGTTCGAAGTTGCCAACACCATGCTGAAAGCCGTCGACACCGCGATCCAGGTGCATGGCGCGCTCGGCGTCACCGACGACACGATCCTGGCCTACTGGTACCGGCACGAACGTGCCGCACGCATCTACGACGGCGCCGACGAGGTGCACAAGACCAGCCTCGGGCGTCGGATCCTGCGACGGTACGCGCGAGCCACCGAAGCGCCGTAGCTGCGCTGGTAAGAGAGCTACCCCTCGAACGTCAGCCGGCTGTCGATGCCGGCGATCAGTCGTTCCTTGTGCTCAGTGAAGTTGAGGGCGTCGAACAGCGAGAAGCCGTTCTCGATGGAGATGCGCAGTGCCTTCTCGCGGGTTTGGATTGCTTCCGCAGCATCGACGACGGCCTCGAACTCTGCCGCAGTGCCGACGATGATCCCATCGTCGTCGCCGACCAGGATGTCGCCGGGACGAACTGCGATGCCGTCGAGCATGAGCCGGGATTGAACGTCTGGGACCGCCAGTGCGGGCGGAGCCTTCGGGGTAACCCCTCGCGAGTAGAAGGGCATGCCCAACTTCCTCAACGCGGCCGAGTCTCGGGACAATCCGTCGATCACGACGCCGGACATACCGCGACGAAATGCCTCCGTCGCGAACAACTCGCCAGAAACAGCCCGATCGCACCCTCCGGCTGAGACAACCAAGATGTCGCCGACCCCACCGATCTCGAGCGCTCCGATCACCGACATCAGGTCATCGTGGGCGACGGCAGTGACGGCTCGACCGGCCATGCGTCCTCCCACTACCAACGGGCGGATCGCGGGCGAGAGCACACGGAGTTCTTTGTTCGCATCCGAGAGGCTCGCCGTATCGATGTGTCGTAGCCGCTCCAGAAGATCTGCGTCGGGGCGTGATGCTCCGGGAACTGAGGTCATGGGGGTCCTTCCAGGGCCTGCGTGGTGGCGCTACCACCTGTCACTGTAAGCACGTCTCGGTTACCGTGGCGCTGTCTGGAGAAACGTATGACCACTCGATTTGCCTCCCGAATGAACCACGTGAAGCCATCCGCGATTCGCGACTTGCTTCGTTTCGGCGCCGACCCGTCCATCATCTCCTTCGGCGGCGGCTATCCCGACGCGACGCTCTTCCCGCTCGAGCAACTCGATGCCGTGTTCAGCCGATCGATACTGCAACACGGCCGAGACACGCTGCAATACACGGTGTCCAATGGCCCCCCGCACCTGCGCGCCCAGATCGCTGCACGGATGGCCAACGAAGGCGTCGTGTGTACGGAGGACAACATCCTCATCCTGCAAGGTGGCCAGCAAGGCCTCGATCTCGTTGCCAAGTTGCTCGTCGACAAGGGCGACGTGATCATCACGGAGGATCCAACGTTCCTCGGTGGACTCATCGCCTTCAACCCTTGCGAACCGACGTACAGGTGCGTGGGCATGGACAACGAGGGGATGGACACTGATGCGCTCGAACGCGTGTTGGCGACACACCCCGGCACCAAGTTCATCTACACGATCCCGGACTTCCAGAACCCGACCGGGGTCACGATGTCTGTCCGCCGCCGCAGGCACGTCGTCGAGTTGGCCAACCGCTACGACGTCATCATCCTCGAGGACGGCCCCTATCGCGAGACACGGTTCGAGGGGGCATCGCCGCCAACCATCAAGAGTTTCGACACCGAGGGTCGGGTGATCTACCTCGGTAGTTTCTCGAAGATTCTTGCGCCAGGTCTACGGCTCGGATGGGCCATCGCCTCGGTCGAGATCATCGAGCAACTCGGTCTGTTGAAACTCGCCGCCGACACCCAATGCAGCACTCTCAACATGGCAGCCGTCTCGCTGTACCTCGACAGTTACGACATCGACAGCCACATCGACACGATCCGTCAGGTCTACCGCCACAAGAAGGATCTCATGCTCGACACCATTCGGGCTCAGTTCCCCGACGACGTCACGTTCACCGACCCGCAGGGTGGGCTGTTCACCTGGCTCACATTTCCTGAAGGCTTCGACACCGAGGTCTTCATGCGGGATCACGCGTTGCCGCAGGCGAAGGTTGCCTATGTGCCGGGCGCAACGTTCTTCCCCCTGATCGCTGAATCGAACCATGCCCGCCTGAGCTACTCGACACAATCCGACGAACGGATCGTCGAAGGCATTGCACGACTCGGGTCTGCCCTCAAAGCCGCCATGGTGGCATCGCCGGCCTGAGCTGCCAACAAGCCCGAGTCGCCGGCGACCCGCAGCGAACCGCCCGACGCGACCTCGGTGACCACTCCATCGGCGAGGATCGGTACCGGCTCGCCCGACTCGACGGTGACCGTGGCGCCGGTCGGGTCGAGCACGATCGCGATGTCACCGCCACGCCGGTGCAGGCGGAAGCGCATCCCCTGCCAGCCGGCAGGAAGGCGCGGTGCGATCCGGACGTGGGACCCCGAGTCTCGGACACCGGCGAACCCGTGCACCAGGCATGCCCACACCCCGCCGACGTTGGCGATGTGGGCTCCGTCGACCGTGTTGCCGTGGGTGTCGGCGATGTCGAGGAACAACGACTCCCTGAAGTAGTGCACCGCCAGTTCGGCGTGCCCAACCTCGGCAGCAATGATCGACTGAACGCAAGCCGACAGCGAGGAATCGCCGGTGGTGATCGGGTCGTAGTAGTCGAAGTTCCGGCGCTGCAGGTCGGGCGCGAACTCATCGCTGCGCAGGAACGTGGCCAGCACGACATCGGCCTGCTTGAGCACCTGATGTCGGTAGATCACGAGCGGGTGGAAGTTCAGCAGCAGCGGGTACTTGTCGTCGGGAGTACCCGCCCAGTCCCAAGCCTCGTGGCCGAGGAAGGCGTCATCTTGCGGATTGATGCCGAGGTCGGCGTCGTACAGCACGCACATCGAGTTGGCGGCGAGGGACCACGCGGCGACCTCGTCGTCACCGAGACCGGTTGCGAGAACCAGCGAGCGGAGCGCGTCGGGGTCGTCCGACTGCAGTCGAGTCACGACATCGGAGGCGAACCGCAGTGTGAAACGCGCCATCACGTTGGTGTAGACGTTGTCGTCGACGACTGCGGTGTACTCGTCGGGCCCCGTCACCCCGTGGATGTGGAACGCCGCTGGATCGCCTTGGTCGTAGAAGCCGAGATCGGTGAACAGCCGGGCCAACTCGACGAGGATCTCTGCGCCCTCGCCGCGAAGGAACTCGGTGTCGCCGGTGGCGGTGACGTAGCGGTCGATCGCGTGGGCGACATCGGCGTTGATGTGGTACTGAGCGGTGCCCGCCGGGTAGTACGCCGAAGCCTCCTCGCCGTTGATCGTCCGCCACGGGTACAACGCCCCTCGCTGCGACATCTCGATTGCCCGTTGCCGTGCCGTGGGAAGGGTGCGATGGCGGAAGTGGAGCAGTTCCCGAGCGGCTTCGGGGTTGGTGTACGCCAGGAGCGGCACCATGTAGACCTCGGTGTCCCAGAAGTAATGACCGTCGTAGCCGGCAGCGGTCACCGCCTTGGCGGCGATGCCGCGCCCGCCGATCTGAGCCGACGCCTGGGCCATCTGGAACAGGTTCCAGCGAATCGCCTGCTGGGCCGCGTCGTCTCCGTCGACGGCGAT
This sequence comes from Ilumatobacteraceae bacterium, assembly GCA_039931555.1. Taxonomy (GTDB): domain Bacteria; phylum Actinomycetota; class Acidimicrobiia; order Acidimicrobiales; family Ilumatobacteraceae; genus JAENVT01. The sequence continues at coordinate 7,618 of JBDTRP010000047.1, forward strand.
GTCGGTGCGCGCCCAGAATCGGTCGAGCCAGGCCCGCTGCTCGGCCAGGGCCTGCTCCCAGCCGGCCGCCTCGGCGCTCCCGAGGGTGCTGCGGCACCGGGCGGCGAGCTCCGCTACAGAGGCGTCGTCGGCTGCGTCGGGGATCTGGCTCGACGTGTGATAGGCGACGTACTTGGTGAGCGTGACGGTGTCGCCGAGCCCGGCGTCGAGTCGCATCGTGGTGGTGGCCAGATCGCCGGTGAGGCCCGAGTCGAAGGAAGCATTGCTGCCGGCGTCGACCGCATGACGGTGGGCGGCAGCGATCGTCATCCCACTCCCTACACAGCGATAGCCGAGCACCAGGGTGCCTCCGCCCGGTGAGCCGGGGTCGGCGTGGGTCTGCAGCACCGGTTCGAGGACCCGTCGATCGAACGCTCGCGAGCGGCGTGGGTCGGCGCGCTTCGGCCCGGTGTCGGGCACGGCGACGTCTTGGCGGTTGACGAGTCGCGATGTGATCGTGACCGCCGCCGTTGCGTCGAGCAGTTCGAGCGACAGGCGCAACACCGCCAGATGTCGGTGCTCCATGCTGACGATGCGCTCGGAGACGACCCGCACACGCCCGCCGGCCCGGGTGTGCCACGTCAGTTGCGAGCGCAGTACTCCGGTGCGGAAGTCGATCTCCCGCCGGAAGTCGGTCACCTGCGACCGCTCGGGGTGGCCCGGCGACAGTCGCAACACCTCGTCGCCCACCGCGAGCTCGATCGACTTGGCCTCGGGGGCGTTGAGCAGCGATTGGCCGGTGCGGGCGAGAGCGAACGCGTGCTCGGCGTGGATGATGGGGAACGTCTCGTGGAAGCCGTTGACGTACGTACCAGACGATTCCGGATCGGGCGCCCAGTCGCCGCGCATCCCGAGATAGCCGTTTCCGGTCGCGAACAAGGTGCCGGTCAGGCCACCGTCGTCGAGACCGAGGCTGGTCTCGACCAGTCCCCACGTGTCGATCGGGAACCGCTCGCGGTCGATCGTGATCGTGCTGGCGTGGCGTGTCATGCGAGGGTCTCGTCGAGGTCGTCGACGACGATGTCGGCGCCAGCTGCCGACAATGCTGCCCGGTTGCCGCCGCGGTCGACACCGAGCACCAGCGCGAAGTCGCCGGCGCGCCCGGAAGCGACGCCCGAGATGGCGTCCTCGACGACGACAGCTCGAGCTGGTTTCACGCCGAGCCGCTCGGCCGCATGGACGAACATCGCGGGTGCCGGCTTTCCTGCGAGATGCTGCTCGACGGCGACGAGCCCATCGACGACGGTGACGAACCGATCGGCGATGCCGGCCGCTCGCAGCACCGTCACGGCATTCTTCGACGACGACACGATCGCGCTCGGGACGCCGGCACGGTCGAGCACGTCGATCACCCGCATCGTTCCCGGGTAGGGCTTGATCCCCTCTCGGGCGAGCACGGCGTTGAACGTCTCGTCCTTGCGGTTCCCGAGCGCGCAGATCGTGTCGTCGCCCGGCGCGTCGGACGGGTCTCCCCACGGCAGGTCGACGCCTCGTGAAGCCAGGAAGGTCTGCACCCCTTCATAGCGTGGCCGGCCGTCGACGGAGTTGAGGTAGTCGCTGTTCTCGAAGCCCCACGGCGCGAACAACTCGGCCCAGGCCCGCTCATGGACCTCAGCGGTGGGCGTGACAACGCCGTCGAGATCGAACAGCACTCCTGCGAACGAAGCCCAGTCGACGATTCCGCGAGTGCTCACGAGGGCAGCGTAAACGGCATGGTTGGGCCGGAGCACCCCGGACCCGGGTCGTCAGACGCGCGCGGCGGTCTCAGGGGTGCTCGTTCGCGCTCACCGCGGGTGCGCGACCGAGTCAGGCGGTGCGTCCGTAGAACGTGTGGAGTGCCGAGTCAGAAAGCCTCACCCCTGATCGGTCGTTGAATGCGAACACGACCAGCATGCGCGTGATCGGTCCTTCCGTCGGCGTGACGCGGTGCATGGCATCGCGGCCACGGAACAACACGAGATCACCGGGTTCGAACTCGAGCGTCTTGATCGGTTCGCCGCCATCGAGGACGGTGTTGACACGTTCGAACGCCATGTCTCCCCGATCGGCATCGCGAACGGCGGGGACGTGTTCGAACCTGCCGCCGCCGTCAGGCGCCTGCAACAACATCGTGACGGCGAACGACGAGTTGTCGAAGTGCCAGCCAAGCTCCATGCCGGCTGCGGCGAAGTGAACGTTGATCGACGAGAGGTCGCCGGCGTACGGATGGATCTCGTCGATGCCGAGCACACCGCACAGGAACGCACGGAAGTCGCCGTCGAGGTAGATCGCTCGGAGCAACGAATCGGGAGGGATCTGGTCGTCGGCGATGAGCCCTTTGCTGCTGGTCACCTGGCGGTTGTATGGATGATCGTGCGGCAACGTCGGGTCGCTTGGGGTGAGGTACACGTTGTGCGACCTGTCGGTGTAGAAGGCATCGCCTTCACGCGGTGCCGACTCGTCGACGATCCGGGCGATCGCGTCCGCACTCACGAATCCGCCCAGCACGAGCGCGCCGTCGCGGTCGAGCGTGGCTCGGCATGCGGCGATGTAGTCGTCGTCGGTGATTCGGTGACGAGTGGTGTCGAGATGGGAGGTGGCCATCGGTTGCTCCTTGTCGACGGATGTTGTGGTCGCGGCGAACGCGCTGAGGTCCAGCGGACCAGTGTGGCATCGAGGCGGCGGCCGACGCGGTTCAGTGTCGCAGTGGACCTCCGACCGCTGCGACGATCGTCGGCCAGGACCGAACAATTTGCCTCCTCCGCCGAAGGCAAGTCACGGAATATCCGGTCGCACCGGATATTCCGTGACTTGCGTAACGTCGATTGGTCACGACACCGGCAGGCCGAGGCCTCGGGCGATGACGATTCGTTGGATCTCGCTGGTGCCCTCACCGATCTCGAGGATCTTGGCGTCGCGATAGAACCGGGCGATCGGGTTCGCTTCGATGAAACTGCTCCCTCCGAAGACCTGGGTGGCAACTCGGGTGGCGGTGACGGCTGCCTCGGTCGAGTACAACTTGGCGATGGCGGCTGCGTGGGTGATGGGTCGACCCTGATCCTTCAGCCAGGCTGCCTTGTACGTCAGGTTGGCAGCGTTCTCGACCGCTACCTCGAGATCGGCAAGGGCGAAGGCGATCCCCTGGTTGCGGCCGATCGGACCGCCGAACGCGGTGCGCTCCTTTGCATAGGCGACAGCGGCGCCGAGACACGCCCGCGCGCACCCGAGCGCCAACGCGGAGATCGCGATGCGTCCGTCGTCGAGGATCGACAGGAAGTTGCGCAGACCGGATCCCGGTGCACCGAGCCGGTGAGGGTCCGGCACGGTGCAGCCATCGAGGATCACGCCGTGTGTATCGCTGGCGTGCCAACCGAGCTTGCGGTACGGCGGCTCGATCGTGAGCCCCGGTGTTCCGGTTTCGACGACGAAGGTCGAGACCCCGTCGTCCGTCCGCGCCGTCACGGTGATGATCGACGTGATCGGCGTGCCCGAGTTGGTGATGAAGGCCTTCGTGCCGTCGATGACCCAGTTGTCGCCCTCCGGCCGGGCGCGTGTGCGCGTGGCACTGGCGTCGCTTCCCGCATCGGGTTCGGTGAGACCGAAGGCGCCGAGCGCGCGGCCGGCGACGAGGTCGGGCAGCCATCGGTTCTTTTGATCGTCGGTACCGAAGCGGAAGATGGGGTTGGCGCCGAGTCCAACGCCGGCAGACAGGGTGATGCCCATCGACTGGTCGACTCGGCCGATCTCCTCGATCGCGATGCAGAGCGAGGCGAAGTCGCCGTCGCCGCCGCCCCACTCGGCCGGGAACACCAAGCCGAACAGGCCGAGATCGCCCATGGCCTTCACGGTTTCGAGGGGAAACGTGTGCTCCTCGTCCCATTGGGCGGCATGTGGGGCGATCTCACGATCGGCGAAGTCTCGTACGACCTCGCGGAACGCTTCGTGTTCAGGAGACAGGTCGAAGTCCATCGTGAGTCACCCCCAGTCGGGAACGAAGATGTTGTGAGGCTCGAGTGCGGGCTTGCCCGCGTGGCGGCGGAGCTCGAGTGATCCGAGCTGGTTGCGGTGGACTTCGTCGGGTCCGTCAGCGAGGCGGAGCAGCCTCGCGGTCGCGTATGCCGCGGCAAGGCCGAAGTCGTTGTTCGTCCCGGCTCCACCGAACGCTTGGATCGCCCAGTCCACGACTTTGCAAGCCATGTTGGGGGCAGCGATCTTGATCATCGCGATCTCCCGCCGGGCCTCGCGGTTCCCGACGGTGTCCATCAAGTGGGCGGTCTTCAACGTGAGCAGTCGGGTCTGTTCGATGGCGATGCGCGACTCGGCGATCCGTTCCAGCGTCACGGTCTGTTCAGAGATTGGTCGGCCGAACGTGACGCGCTGTGAGGTTCGCCGGCACATCATCTCGAGGGCCCGTTCGGCGAGCCCGATGAGTCGCATGCAGTGGTGGATGCGCCCCGGCCCCAGGCGGCCCTGAGCGATCTCGAAGCCGCGTCCCTCACCGAGCAAGATGTTCGACGCGGGGACCCGTACATCATCGAACTCGACCTCCGACGCGCGGTCGGGCATCCCATAGAAGTTGAAGACCGGCAGCGGCCTGATGACGTTCACCCCCGGCGTGTCCTTCGGGACCAGGATCATCGACTGTTGACGATGGCGATCCGGGTTGGCCGGGTCCGACTTCCCCATGAAGATGATGATCTTGCACCTGGGGTCGGTCGCGTTCGTGGTGTACCACTTGCGGCCGCTGATCACGTACTCGTCGCCGTCGCGCCGGATCGAGCTCTCGATGTTCGTCGCATCGCTCGACGCGACGGCCGGTTCAGTCATCGCGAAGGCCGAGCGGATCTCACCCGCGAGGAGTGGACGCAGCCACTGCTGCTGTTGCTCCGGGGTGCCGTACCGTGCCAGCACTTCCATGTTGCCGGTATCGGGTGCAGAGCAGTTGAAGACCTCCGGGGCGAGGTGAGATCTCCCCATCACCTCGCAGAGCGGCGCATATTCCACATTGCTCAATCCGGCGCCCAACTCGCTCTTCGGGAGAAACAGGTTCCACAGGCCGGCCTCGCGAGCCAATGGCTTCAACTCCTCCACCACCGGCCACACCGCCCACGGGCCGAGCTCCATCGACTCGCGGAAGAAGCGCGCCTCGCTCGGATAGATGTGCTCGTCCATGAACGACTCGAGTCGCTCGACGAGCTCTACGGTGGGTGCGGAATGATCGAAGTCCATGCGTTCCACCAGAAAGGTAGGACAAATGGACCGGCCTGGCGAACCTGCGAGAAAACAAATCGAGCGATGGAGTAGAAAACATTGGATGTTTGTGCTGAAATGACCGTCACCTGCGACATGGGAGGTCGCAGCTCACACACCGTGAACTCGTTCACGGTGTCAACCTGGGGGGAAAATGAACACTCACAGCTCACATCCGAAGCGAACCGTCAACCGACACGTTCGCCGCTCCGCCGTCGCCCTGCTGGCCGCGTGCGCGGTGTTCGCCGCTGCGTGCGGCAGCGACAAGAAGTCCTCATCTGACACCGCCGCCCCGGCCGGCACCGCCGCCCCGGCCGGCACCGCCGCCCCGGCCGGCACCGCTGCCCCAACCGGTAGCGCGGCAGCGCCGACCGGTGATCCGCTCAACGTGATGACGGTCACGACGCTCAACGCAGCAGGGCCGACGTATCAGAACATTGCGAACACGGCGAAGGCCTACGAGAAGTACATCAACGCCCGCGGCGGCATCGCCGGCCGCCCGCTCAACGTCACGGTGTGTGACGAGCAGTTCGACCCAGCCGTTGCGACGACATGTGCCAGGAAGGCCGTCGAGGGCAAGATGGTTTCGATCGTGGGTTCGTTCACCTTCTTCGCCGAGAGCATCGTGCCGGTGATCGCCGAGTCAAAGATCACGTGGTTCGGGGAATGCTGCCCGATCACGCCCTCGGAGCTGACCAGTCCCGACTCGTTCCCCATCGGGAACCAGCCGATGTACGCAGTGGGCGCTGTGTCGCAAGCCGTGAAGGATGGATGCAAGGCGATCAACGCGGTGATCATCGACGGTGCCCAGATCTTCATCCCGCCCATGGAGAACGCGATGAAGGCCCTGGGGCTGAAGTTCGGTACCGAGGTCATCCTGCCGCCGACCTCTCAGGACTATTCGGCCGAGGTCGCCCAGGCCACCGGTGGAGGTGCCGATTGTGTCGTCGCCGTCATCTCCGAGACGCCGTACACCACGTGGAACACCGCTTGGAAGCAGTCGGGTACCACGGCCCGCCAGTACGGCCCACAGGGCAACCTCAATGAGGTGTCGGCCAAGGGCGCCGAGGACGCGACCGACGGCGACATCATCGCCGGCATGTACCCCGACATCTCGACTGCCCCGTGGGCGGAGTACCGCAAGGCGCTCGACGAGGCCGCCCTCGACACCACCAAGCTCGACTACAACAGCCTCGGTGGCATGGGCACGTGGGCGGCGTTCGTCGCGTTCACTCAGATCGCCAGCACGATCAGTGGCGACATCACTGCCGAGTCCTTCTACGACGCGGCGTCGAAGACGTCGAACCTCGATCTGAAGGGCATGGTTCCCGTGCTCGACTTCACGAAGGAATGGACCGGTGGGCTCGATGGGTACCAGCGACTGTTCAACCGCAGCGTCGTGTTCAGCAAGCTCGACAAGGGCAAGGTCGTACCGCTGACGACCGACTTCGAAGACGTGAGCAACCTGGCCATGGGCAAGACCGGCTGAGCAACACCGAACGACGGCTCGGCTCGCGGACACCTTCGGGTGACCGCGAGCCGAGCCGAGCTCCATCATGACCAAGGTATTCGTGCACGGAAATCCAGAGACCACATTCGTGTGGTCCGAGCTCGTTCCCGAGCTCGAGCGACGTGGCGTCGATGACATCGTCCTGCTCTCGCCGCCCGGGTTCGGTGCCCCAGTTCCCGAAGGTTTCGGCGGAACCCGACTCGACCATCGCGACTGGCTGATCGGCCAGATCGAGGCGCTCGACGGCCCGGTCGACCTCGTGGGACACGACTGGGGCGCAGGGCACACGTTCGCGGTCGCCGCGGCGCGTCCCGATCTGTTGCGTTCGTGGGCTGCCGACTGTGCCGGTCTCGTTCACCCCGACTACGAATGGCATCCCGCCGCCCGGGTCTGGCAGACCGAGGGCGACGGCGAGCAGTCGATCGACCAGATCACCGCACTCGCCGGTGGTCAACTCGAGGTGGCGTTCGGCGTACCGTCCAAGCTCGCAGCCAACATTGCAGAGAATCTCGACGCCGTCATGGGCCGCGCCATCTTGCGGGTATACCGCTCTGCCGTGCAACCGGCGATGCGGGAGCTCGGAGACCAACTCGCCGCGGCCGATCGACGGCCGTCACTGCTGCTGCATGCGACTGCAGATCCGTACGTTCCACCAGACATGGTATTTGCGGTTTCCGAGCGGATCGGTGCGGAGATCTTGACGCTCGAGGGCCTGGCTCATTGGTGGATGTTCGAGAATCCTGGGCTCGTCGCCGACGGTCTCGTCGCCTTCTGGTCCGCGCGATAGGACCGCTCGTTGGCTAGGTGCGCGGCTCGACGAGCAGTTGTTCGAGCCTGGCAACCGACTCTGCGGACACGCCCGCGTCCTCGATGAGCCACGTGGACATCCCGCCGTACGTTCGATCGACGTCGTCGAGAAAATCACTGATGAACCTTGGATCGACGTCCATCGTGCCGGGTGGGAACCGCAGCACGATGTCGGCGTACGCCGGCCGCCGCTGCAGGTAGGCAATGATGTCGGCGAGGACAGGCTCGGTCTTCATGAAGTCTGCGATCACGGCATCGCGCGTCACGCCGACGGCCGACAAGATGATGGCGGCGACCACCCCGGTTCGATCCTTGCCGGCCGCACAATGAAACAGCGCGGGAGCTGCACCCGACGTCAGCTCGGCAATGATCTCGGTGATCGACGGGGCGGACGTCTCGATGTACATGCGGTAGATGCGCGGCATGTCGACTCGCCCATCGGCACCCATCGGGCGCTCGAGGCTGGTCGTTGGCCCTCCTCGGGAGATGGGCAGGTTGATGTACCGGACCGGCGTGTCGAGCAGGGATTGGGCGATCTCGCGATCGTCGGCCGAGCGCAGATCGATGACCGTTCGTAGGCCGATGTCGTCGATCAGCAGACGGACATCTCGCGAGCTGAGCTCCTCGAGCGCACTACTGCGGAACAGGACGCCACACCGGGTGAGGCGACCGTCAACGGTCGCCAGACCGCCGAGGTCGCGGAAGTTCGGTGTGCCCTCGAGTCGCCACGCCGACATCTCAGCCGGTCGCTACGGGCAGTTGCTCGGCGTCCACATCGATCGGCAGCGCCCGAAGGTGCTCCAACCAGGTTCTACGCGCATCGACCTGGATCAACGCGATCGACCGTGCCATCTCGGAGTCCCGACGCTCGAGCGCATCGAGGATCAGCTTCTGGTGAGCGATCGCCACAGCGCGCATGGAGGGATCGGAGTTCAGCCAGGCGCGGCGAACGTGCTCGCCCTCGATCTGCAGCGTGTGCAGGATGGAACTGAGCCACTCATTGCCGGTTGCGTCGGCCAGCATCCCTTGGAACTGTCGATGCAGCCCGGCGATCCTCTCCGAGTCCACGGCGACCTCGAGCTCGTCGATCACCGCGCGCATCGCCTTGAGTTGCTCCACGCTGACCCGCTGGGCGGCGAGTCCGGCAGCAGGTGGGAGCAGCAGGCGACGCACCTCGAGCACCTCGTCGAGGCCACGCGCCTGAACCAACTCGAGAGCGAAGACCATCCCGGACAGCAGGTCGCTCGGCTCCAGGCTCCTGACGTACGTGCCGTCACCCCGACGGACATCCAACACCTTGATCTGGGCGAGCGCCCGGACTGCCTCGCGAAGCGAACCTCGCGACAGACCGAGCTGCTCTGCCAGCTCTTGCTCCGGCGGCAGCCGGTCACCTGGCTCGAGTCTGCCATCCACGATCATCGCTCTGATGCTCTCGATTGCCTGAGTCGTGACACTCATCGCAAGACCTCCAATGTTTCGTCTTGTCGAAGACGTTCATTCGGGCTCGATGCACCGCGGATTCGAGACATGATGAGCACAATACCGGGCCGAACCAGCCAGAGACATAGGATGAATACCCGGTGAGCAGTGACCTGGACGTGATCAAGGCAATCGTCGATGCCTTCGAGCACTCCGACTGGGCGGAGATCGACGTGCGTTCGGGATCGCTCCGCGTCCACCTCTCCACGCAACCACAAACCTCCGTCGATCCTGCGCCTTCCACCTGGGAGCAGCCGCATCCTGCGAGCAACGAGCCCGGCGAGGATGCGACGGACGCCGACCCGGCGGACGTCGGGCCACCCAAGGCGATCGTGATTCCACCCGGTGCACACACCGTCGTCTCACCATCGCCAGGGATCTTCTGGCGGTCGCCACATCCGGGCGCTCCCCCGTTCGCCGACGTCGGCGCCGATGTCCCGTCCGGCACCACCCTCGGCATCGTCGAGGTGATGAAGCTCATGAACCACATCAGTTCGAGCATCGCGGGCACCCTGGTCGGGGTGTTCGTCGAGAACGGACGACGCGTCGATCGAGGAGACGCGTTGTTCGTCATCCAGCCATCCTCTGCGCAATGACAGCGGTCGTCCAGACTTCGACGCTTCGCCGCGTGCTCGTCGCAAACCGAGGGGAAATCGCGGTTCGCATCGTCCGGGCATGCCGCGACGAGGGCGTCGAGGTCGTCGTTGCGGTCAGCGATGCCGATCAGGATTCGCTCGCGGCTCGGATGGCCGACGGCGTCGTGCACATCGGCCCACCCAACCCGGCCCAGAGCTACCTTCGGGTCGGGCAGATCGTGTGCGCCGCTCTGCTCGCGCGTTGCGATGCAGTGCATCCGGGGTACGGCTTCTTGTCCGAGCAGCCGGCGCTCGCCGCGGCGTGTGCAGCCAACGGTCTGGTCTTCGTCGGCCCAGGTGCCGACGTCATCCGCCGCGGCGGCGACAAGGTCGCGGCGCGGGCCGCGGCGCGTCGAGCCGCGGTGTCGGTCGGCGCCGGCTCCGCCACGGTCGAGACCATCGACGCGGCGATGGAGATCGGAGTCGACATCGGCTTTCCGGTGTTGCTGAAAGCTGCCGCCGGCGGGGGTGGCCGAGGGATGGTGCGAGTCGACGATCCCGCAGAGCTCGCCACGCGGTTCGCGGTGGCTTCGAACGAGGCCCTGTCTGCGTTCGGTGACGGTCGGCTGTACGTCGAACGGTTGGTCGAGAACGCCCGGCACGTCGAGGTGCAGCTCCTTGCCGACACCCACGGCAACATCGTGCATCTCGGCGATCGTGACTGCTCCCTCCAACGCCGGTACCAGAAGGTCCTCGAGGAAGCTCCGGCCACGGCCCTGCCGACAGCCCTTCACCATCGACTTGCCGAAGCCGCGGTCGCTCTCGGGCGCGAGCTCGACTACGTCGGCGCTGGAACTGTCGAGTTTCTCGTCGATCTCGACACCCACGAGTTCGTGTTCCTCGAAGTCAACACTCGCGTTCAGGTGGAGCATCCCGTCACCGAGATGGTGACCGGGGTCGACATCGTGCGCGAGCAACTTCGGATCGCGGCAGGGATGCCGCTTTCGTTCACGCAGGACGACGTGCGGATCACCGGTCACTCGATCGAATGTCGGATCAACGCCGAATCCGTCGCATCGGGCTTCATCCCGTCACCTGGCCGCGTCGTGCGCTGGAGCCCTCCCGAGGGGCCTGGCATTCGTCTCGACACCCACGTGTTCACCGGCTACGACGTCTCACCGCACTACGACTCGCTGCTCGCCAAGCTCATCGTCGGTGGCACCGACCGCGACGACGCGATTCGAAATCTCCGGGCCGCGCTGGCCGAGTTCGAGGTCGACGGCATCGACACCACGATCGAACTGCATCAGCGCATCGTTGATCACCCGGATTTCCAAGCAGACAACGTCAACACGACGTGGCTCGAACGCATGCTCATCGCGGACCCTGGATCAGCCTCGTCGACGACAAGAAAGGACGCGGCTGCACATGGCTGAGATCGAGATCATCGATCAGACCCTCCGAGATGGTCAGCAGAGCCTGTGGGGCATGCGGATGAAGGTCGCGCACCTGGCCGCGGTCGCGCAGGACATCGACCAGGCCGGGTACCGCGTCGTCGACCTCACCGGCAGCTCGATCTTCGAATGCATGATGCGCTACAACCGCGAGGATCCATGGGACGGCCTCGACCTGTGGCGTTCGTGGATGCCCACCTCGCGTCTGCGCTCGGGGTGTCGCAGCAACTGCATCGCCAAGTTCGGTCTGACCCCCGATTCGCTGATGGACCTGTGGATCCGCACACTGGCCAAACACAGCATCGACAGCTTCTGGATCTACGACTGCCTCTACAACATGGACAAGATGGAGCGTTTGTGTCGCACCGTCGCCGATGCCGGATGCGAGGTGGTGCCGGCGATCATGTACGGCATCAGCCCCGTCCACACCGACGAGTGGTTCGCGGCACGCATCCGTGAGTTCGTGAGTTGGGGGATCACCGACGCGATCTACTTCGAAGACGCGGCAGGGATCCTGAAGCCCGAGCGGGCAAGAACCCTCATTCCGGCGCTCGTCGAGGCGGCTGGTGATGTGCCGATCGAGATGCAGTGTCACAACACGGTCGGCCTCGCCGGATACAACTACCTCATCGGTGTCGAGAACGGCATCCGAATCCTGCACACGGCCGCCGGCCCGATGGCGAACGGTCCGTCGCTTCCCTCCACCGAGCAGACGCTCGAGAACCTGCGGTGGGAGGGACACACCACCAATGTCGATCTCGAGCGCGTCCGACGGGTCAGCGAACACATGCGCCGGGTCGCGGTGCAAGAGGGGCATCCCATCGGAGCGCCCAACGAGTACAACGTCTTTCCGTACCACCACCAACTCCCGGGCGGAATGACCGGCACGCTGAAGGCCCAACTCGCGCAATACGACATGTCCGACCGGTTCAACGAGGTACTCGAGGAGATCGTCCAGGTCCGCGAGGACCTCGGCCATCCGATCTCGGCAACCCCGTTCTCGCAGCTGATGGGGATCCAGGCGGTGCTCAACGTCGTCACCGGCGAGCGGTACAGCACGGTGCCCGACGAGGTGCTCGTCTACGTGCTCGGACATTTGGGCGAGCCACCGGCGCCGATCAACCCGGACGTTCTCGACCGCATGCTCTCCACCAGCCGCGGCAAAGAGATCCAGAACTGGTCGCCGCCGCAGCCGACGATCGCGGAGCTCAAGGAGCAGCACGGCGATCGGTCGATGACCGACGAGGAGTTGCTGCGGCGGTACCTCGTTCCGTTGCCCGATGTCGAAGCCACCCGGGCGGCGGGTCCGGCTGCCCGCGAGTTCCACTTCGAAGCAGAAGGAGTGCCAACATCGCTGGTGCTCGATCTGCTGCAGACCTCCCGCGCCAGTTTCGCCGAAGTGGAGATCGGTTCAGCGACCGTCACCGTCCGCCGGTGATGTGGCCGCCGTTGATCAGGTTCAGTTCAAGAAAGGGGATCATCACATGACCACGTATGAGTTCGACACGGGCCTGGACCCGAACTTTCCTGTACTCACCCGGGGCAATGCCGGCGAGATCATGCCCGACATCGTCTCGCCGCTGTCGGCGACGATGTTCTTCCCGCCACTCGAACGGGGATGGCGCCGGTCGTTCACCGAGGGGTGGGACGTCATGGAGTGGCCTTCGTGCCCGACGACGTTCGCACCCATCGTCGGTGGCCGCTTCTACATCAACATCTCGGCGTTCCGGCGCCTGGCCGACCTGACACCCGGCACCAGCCCGGAAGACATCGATCGCACGCTGTTCGCAGCAGGCGGCATCAAGCTCGACCCGTACGAAGTGCCCGACGAGCCGGGCTATGCCGAGCGAGGCCAGCGGATCGCCGCCACAACGGCCGACTTCTTGGAGCATCCCCCGATCGAACGGGTCGCCACCGAGCACGACCAGGCCCAGGCGCGCCGCCGCGATGGCCGGGCCCACCGTCAGTCGCGCACGTCGGCTGAGTTGGTGGACCGGATCATCTCGTTGATCCCGCACAACGAGAGCGACTTCGTCACGCTGTTCATCGGATCGTCGGTGAGTCCCGTGGCGCTCGGTTCGCTGCAAGCCGGCCTCGTAGCGGTGTACGACGACGAGGGCTACGAGCTCGGTCGACGAGCGGTGATGGGGGGTGGCGGTATCGAGTCTGCCGATGCCGGCAAGGCGATCGCCTCGCTGGCAGGCCTCGACGGCGCCGAGTTCGAGGCTGCGTTCGAGCAGGTGCTCGAACAGTACGGATTTCGCGGGGTCAACGAATGGGAAGTCGCATCGCCGTCGTGGGAGATCCAGCCCGAGGTGCTTCGCCGAGCGATCGACGCCGTGCGTGCCGGCGGCGCACCGCGCGACCCGAACAGCATGCGCGAAGCCGTGCTCGCACGCTTCGAACGCGACGGCACTCGCACCACGTTCGCTGAGCTCGACCTGTGGCTCGAACGCTGCAAGGTCTGGCTGGGCATCCGCGAGCGCACCAAGGCCACATGCGTGCTCACCATCAACGAACAGCGACTCGACGCGCTCGAGATCGGGCGGCGGCTGGTCGCCGATGGCAAGCTCGAGTCAGCGGACCAGATCTACTTCCTGACGCTCGACGAGCTCACGGCAGCGGTGCATCAGGCAACCGTCGATGTCGACACCGTGCACAGGCGAAGGGCCGCGCAGCACGAGCTGGAGCGGTATCAGGAGCCCCTGTTCGCCATCGTCGGGGAGATCCCGCCGGTCGAGCAGTGGCCCTTGGTCAGCCGTGGCACCCCGGCCGCCGACATCTGCGAAGTCGTTGGCGCAGCAGGGAGCCCCGGCCGAGCCACAGGCCGAGCGCGGGTCGTTCGCAACGCCTACGCCGATGAACCCCCGCAGCCGGGCGAAGTACTCGTGGCACCCATCACCGACCCGGGATGGATGCCGCTGTTCGTCGGCGCGGTCGCTGTCGTGGCCGAGATGGGCGGCGAGCTCAGCCACACCATGATCGTGGCGCGCGATCTCGGAATTCCTGCCGTTGTCGGAGCAGTTGGTGCAACGACGGCGATCAGGACCGGCGATCTGATCGAGGTCGACGGGTCGACCGGCGTCGTGCGCATCCTCGAGCGAGCATGAGCGCATCGTTCGACTTCTCAGGTCGCACCGTGATCGTCACTGGCGGCGCACGTGGCATCGGTCTCGCCCTCAGCCGATTCTTCGCCGAAGCGGGTGCCACGATCTGCGTGGCAGACGTCAACGAGGCCACGCTGGCGGAGATCACCTCCGGGGTGCTCGCGGACGCGATCCCCGTCGTCGTCGACGTCGCCAACGCGGAATCGGTGGCGGCCTGTGTCGAACACCTGGTCGCCCGAACTGGTCGGATCGACGTCGTCGTCAACAACGCCGGCATCCTGCGCGATCGCATGGTGTGGAAGCTCAGCGACGACGACTGGCAGGCCGTGCTCGGCGTGCACTTGACCGGCACCTTCAACCTGACGCGTGCGGCGGTGCCGGTGATGCGCGAGCAGGCGTACGGTCGGATCGTCAACGTCACGTCGTACACAGGCCTGCACGGCAACGTCGGTCAGTCGAACTACGCAGCGGCGAAGGCAGGCATCATCGGGTTCACGCGCGCCACCGCCAAGGAACTCGCCGGTTTCGGGATCACGGTGAACGCGATCTCGCCCAATGCCGAGACCGACATGGTCGCGTCGATTCCGGCGGATCGGCTCGCCGAACTGCGAGCCCAGATCCCGATGCGCCGCTTCGCGGATCCGGCCGAGGTGGCTCCGGCGATCGGTTTCCTCGCCTCCGAACAGGCCGGTTACATCACCGGTGTGGTCCTGCCCGTCGACGGCGGTCTCTCGATCTGAGGCACACCAGTGTCTGACCTTTGTCGCTGCGAGGTCGCTGAGCGACCCGGCAGCGACAAAGGTCTAGCGATGCGGGCTATCCCACCAGCCGAAGAAGTGGTGATTGGGGCACCGGAGCGGGATGGAGTCGCGCATCGCTCGGCACCAGTACATGGTCTCAAGGAGCCCCATCTGCTCCGTCATCGAACTGCATCCGCTCCCAGCCGTGCCAGCGCGCGAGCAGCGGCGTTGGCGCCGCACATCCCGTGCGCTCCAGCCCCCGGGGGTGTCGAAGCGGAGCACAGGTACGTCCCCGGGATGCCGGTGAAGTACGGGTCGATCGCGAACCGCGGTCGGAACAGCAGCTGCGTCAGCGAGGATGCTCCCCCGATGATGTCACCGCCGACGTAGTTCGGGTTGTACAGCGACATCTCCGTCGCCGAGCGCACCGCCGTGCCGATGACCCGCTCACGGAAGCCAGGAGCGAATCGCTCGATCTGAGCTATGATCGCCGCGGTCGCGTCCCCGGCATAGGCGTGGGGCACGTGCGCATACGTCCACAACGGATGGATGTTGCCGACCGACCGGGTCGGGTCGGCGAGATACTGCTGGCCCACGAGCACGAACGGCCGCTCGGGCATGGCCCCCCGACCGACCGCTTCCTCGGTCGCAACGACCTCAGCGAGATTGCCACCGAGATGGACCGTGCCGGCCTGGCGAGCCTCCGGCGCCGTCCACGGAACACCGTCCTCGATCGCGAAGTCGACCTTGAACGCGCCCGGCCCGTGACGGAACCGGCGGTACGAGCGGGCGATGCGATCCGGCAGCCGATCGCCGAGCAGGTCGGCGGCGATCGATGGCGACAGGTCCAGCATCAACACGTCGCTCGGCGGTAGGTCGGCGGCCGAGGTCACGCACACACCGGTCTCGATTCGGCCCCCATGGCGTTCGATGTCGGCCGCCAACGCATCGGCGATCGCCTGCGAACCACCTTGCGCCACCACCCAGCCCTTCGCGTGCGCGGCGACGATCAGCATCAGCCCGACCGCGCTGGTCATCGGCCGGTCGAGACGGGAGAACGCATGCGCGGCCACGCCTGCCCACAGTGCTTTGGCCTCGTCCGTCTTCCACACCCGGGCCAAGGTGGTCGCCGGCAGCATCGCACCGGCGCCAAAACGTGCCAACGTCACCGGATGTCTCGGTAGCCGCAGGACCGGCTGCGAAGCGTCGGCGAACAACGCGTCGAAGTGCGCCGCCATCGGCTCGAACACTCGCCGCCAACGCTGGCCGTCGCTGCCCAGAGCGTCGGCGGTGCGTTCGATCGATCGATGGAACACACCCGCTGAACCGTTGTCGAGCGGATGTGCACAGTCCACCTCCGGTTGCAGCCATGCGAGCCCGTCGAGCGCCAGGTCCAGTCCTGCCAGGAACGGCGAACCTGCGGCGAGCGGATGGACTGCGGAGCAATGATCGTGCACCAAGCCCGCCATGATCATCTCGGAGCTGCGGGTCCCGCCACCGATCGTGTCGCTTGCCTCGAGCACGGTCACATCGAGGCCGGCGCGGGCCAGTCGCGCCGCGGCGGCGAGCCCGTTCGGCCCACTGCCGACGACGATCGCCGAGCTCACGTTGTCACCCGATGCGTGCGCCGCAATTCACACTCGGCCGCCGCTGCCAGGATGCGGCACACCCGGGGCCACGTAGCCAGGGAGCGTCCAGGTGACCGTGTGCGGGATCGGGCCGTTTGGGAGCCACGGCTGCTCGTTGAAGGCGTCGTCGTTGTGATACCAGCCCTTCTCGACCGTGCCGAGGGCGGCGTCGATCACCCGGTACTGCACCTTCTTGCTGAAGGCCGGCTGCGACTCGGTCCACGCCACCACGACGTCGCCCGGTTCGTATTGGCATCGCTCCTGCAGCGCCGCGATCAGGCGCTCGTCGAGGCAGTGGCCGTCGCCGAAGTTCCAACCGGTGAGGACATTGCTGACGAACTCGCCTTCGCGTTGGACCCGATCGTCGAGTCCTTCGGTGTGGCGCATCAGCGCCGAGATGTGCATGCGTCCCATCGGGTGCATCATCCGGAACGCCACCGCCTTCTGGATGAAGATCTCCGAGATCTCCTTGCCGAAGAGCGGCTCGATCTGGTCGATCTGGTTGTCGGCGGCCTTCACGATCCGCTGGTTGATCCGGTCCTCCATCGACTTGTCGCGGAACGAGAACGTTGCCGCCGACCAATTGCCGGCGTACTGCTTCATCCCGACCAGGAACGAGACGTACTGCGGCCGAAGTGCTCCGAGGATGATCGGTGCGAGGGCGACGCAGATCACGATCACCAACAGGTACGGGGTCATGTCGCCGACGCCGTACCCGGCACCGGCGGGGAAGTTGGCGAACAGGAAGGCGACAACGAACATGAAGAACACGTTCCACTCCAATGGCACCGCCAACGGAATCGTGGAGATGATGAAGGTGTGCAGCATCCACATCGAGATGATGGCGATCCAGGTCATCCACGGCCACGGCGAGAACAACAGCACGAGCGGCATCACCAACTCGCAGGTTGTGCCACCGATGTGGGCGAGGGCATGCGTGAGCTTCGATGGCCGCAGGTCGTTCGGGTAGTCCCTGACCGTCGCCTTGCGGAACCGGTCGGACACCATCCACGGCGTGTTCTGCACCATGATCGCCACCGTCGATGAGAAGCCGTGCTGCATCTTCGAGAAGCCGGCCCCCATCCAGATCACCACGATGGCGATCTTGGCGCCGACGATCATGTCGTGGAAGTTGTGGAACAGCCCGAAGTACAGCATCGTCGGCACGTACTGCTCGGAGCGGGCCGACAGGAACACCACCTTGTCGCGCAGGCCCATCAACAGGATGAGGCCGCAATAGATCACCAGCGCCCATCGGGGCATCACACCGGCCGAACCTTCGGGCAGCCCATCGACCTGCTGACCGGACAAGAACATCATCATCACCAACCAGAACACGATGAACTTGTAGAGGCCCGAGTCCCACGGTGTCCGCCGGTTCCCTTTGGTGAACGGGACGTGATTCGGGTACGGCGGAACTCGCAGGGTGTCGTTCTGCCACCAGTACAGGATTCCTCCGATCGGCGGATCGAAGTGGAACGCCAATGGGCCGCACGTCGCGGCCAGCCCTATGATCTCCAACAGGATCGTCCAGACCATCAGCTTCTGGTACAGGATCGGTTGATCCCACCAACCGGCGATGTTGTTGAACTCCAGCCCTTTGGTGAACGCGCCGCAGAAGATCAGCCCGAACAACGCGTAGTAGAAGATCTTCCAGACATAGAACATGACCGTTTGCTTCGGAGTGCCGAATCCCGATTCCACCCAGTGGAGCTGCAACATCTTCATGCGTGGGAAGAACGGGATCTTGGCGAACTCGTCGAGGTCGACGGGTGGGAGTTCTGCGGTGCGGTAACCCATGGTCAGTTACCTCCTCGCCTGTTGCGACCAATTACGCCGCTGCTGTTCGGCGTCGAAGTAGTACTCATCATCCTCTGCCCTTCTGGTGGAGACGATCTTGCCGGTCAGGCGTGCCAACTCGTGCTCGCGCACTCGCTGGCGTCGCCATGCCTTCTTCTTGTTCTTTCTGCGTAGCCGCTCGAGGTGGTCCTCCTCGGTTTCGGAGGTACCGCGCATGTAGGCCTCCTCGATCTCGCCGAGGCGTTGGATCGCCTCGGCAGCGGGGAGTTCGAGCAGGATCTGGCCGCGGGCCATCATGTACATCCGGTCCGCGTACTTCAGCGCCTTGTGAGCATGCTGCTCGACGATCAACGCCCCGGTCCCACGCTCGTCGGCCGCCGTCCGCACCGCGCCGAGCAGACGGTCGACGATCTTGGGCGCCAAGCCGAGCGACAACTCGTCGGCGAGCAGGATCGAGGGATTGCGACTGAGTGCTCGGGCGAGGGCCAGCATCTGTTGCTCGCCGCCCGAGAGCATCCCGCCGCGAACCGAGAGTCGCAGTGCCAGCTCCGGGAACAGCGCCAACGCACGATCGACCGAACCCCCACCGATACGCAGGTTGTCGCGGGCCGACATCTTGGTGAACACCAGTCGTTCCTCGGTGACCAGGCCGATGCCACCGTCGCGGACGCGTTGATACATCGGGGTGAAGGTGGGCACGTTGTTGAACATGACGAGACCGTCGACGGGCGCCAACTCGCCGGCGATCGTCAGCAGGGTCGTCGACTTGCCCGCACCGTTGGGTCCGAGCAGGCAGACAACCTCGCCGGGATAGACCTTGAGGTTGACCGCTCGAACCACCTCTCGACCGAGGTAGCCGGCTTTGAGGTTGCGGGTTTCCAACAACGGCTGTGTCATGACGCACGACCTGCAACCGACGCGGGCGTCGGCGACGATTCCGACGGGCCGTCAAGTCCGTCGTCAGGCGCGTTCTCGCCGTCGTCGCCGAGATAGGCGGCGATCACCGCCGGATCGGAACGGATCTGTTCGGGGGAGCCGGACGCGATCAGGTGCCCGAAGTCGAGCACCATCACCTGATCACAGACTCCCATCACGAAGTTCATGTCGTGCTCGACGACCAGGATCGCCATGCCCCAGTCTTCGGCCAAGCGGCGGACAACCCGAGCCAACTCGGTGCTCTCGATCGAACTCAGACCGGCGGCCGGCTCGTCGAGCAGGAGCACGCTGGGACTCATCGCCACTGCCCGGGCGATCGCCAGCAGCCGTCGTTTCCCGTAGGAGAGGTCCTTGACATCACGGTGCAGATCGTGGTCGAGCTGGAATTCCAGGACGGCCCGCACCACTTCGGGCGGGAGCGGTGGATTGATCGGCCAGACCAGATCGAGCACGTACGAGCGGAGATCCTGCGGATCTGCGGCCACGGCGAGGTTCTCGAACACCGTCGAGTCCTCGAACAACTCGAGCGATTGGAACGAACGGGCCACACCGGCGCGGGCGCGCCTGACTGCCGGCGCCTTCGACAGGTCGACGTCGTCGAGCTGCACCCGACCCTCTGATCGCGCGAATCCGCTGATGGCATCGATCAGCGACGTCTTGCCGGCACCGTTGGGACCGATCAGGCCGGTGACCGTGCCAGGTTCGAGCCGGTAGCTCACGTCGTGCACGGCGGTCACCACCCCGTACCGCACCGTCAAGCCTTCCAACGTGAGCGTACGCGGTGGTACCCGCTCGTGGTGTTCGGCGGCATAGCCGGGATCGGCGACGTCGACAAGCTCGATGATGTACGGCCGACCCCACTTCCGTGCCCTCTTGGCCAATTTGAAGACCTTGGCCCATTCGGCGGCAACGCCATCCTTGTACGTCAACACCGTGAGCAGGATCGCAATCCCACTGATCAGCTGAATCCACCGTCCGACGCCGGGCCACGTCGACTCCAGGATCTGCTGGTTGAGTCCCGCCGTGGCCATCGTGCCACCGACGAACGCCCCGAGCAGGTAGCCGACACCTCCGACGATCGCCAGACCGACGTACGTGATCGACGTGAAGTTGGTGAACGACTGGTAACTGATGGAACTCAGCCGGAACGCGATGACGACGCCGCCCAGGGCAGCCACCGCGGACGCCAGTGCGAACGCGAAGAGCTTGGCCTTCATCACGTCGATCCCCAGCGCCGCCGCCGCCCGTTCGTTGGTGCGCACGGCGATCAGTCGGCGACCGCTGCGGCCTCGTCGCACGTTGGCCACCACCACGACCGCCAACATCGCCATCACCAACACGAAGATCCCGTAGCGGGCGGGGTGATTGATCGATCCGATGTCGAAGCCGAAGATTTCGGGGTTGCCGACCTGGGTGCCCTGCACGCCGCCGGTGTAGTTGCGGTTCCTGAACAGCATCAGCTCCATGCTGGTTCCGAGGCCGAGCGTGACGATCGCCAGGTTGATCCCCCTGGTTCGCACGGCCGGAAGACCGAAGATGATTCCGAGTGGAACGGCTGCGGCGACGCCGGCCAGCAGACCGAGGAGGAACGGGATGTGGAACACGGCGACCAACCGGCCGGCGACGAACGCGCCGAAGCCGGCCATCGAGTACTGGGCGAGGGAGAGCTGTCCGGTGTACCCGGTGAGCACCACGATCGACAGCAGGACGATGGCCACTCCCAACGTCACGGTGAGCGCGTCGATCCACTTCGGTTCCTTGGTCAGCATCAGAAAGACGATGGTGCCGCAGCCGAACAGCGTCCAGTCCCACGACATTCGGCCGTTGCCGACCATCGGCAGTTGTTGGAGGTAGTAGTCACGAAGTGGCAGTGACCGCCCCCGGAACACGAGGACCACGATGATGACGAGGAACGGCAGCGATGGCGCGAGGCCTTGCTGGTTGGCAAACCGTCCGACGAGCGCCTGGCCGATGCCAAGTGCGAACCCGGCTGCGGTGGCGATTGGAAATGACCGAAAGTCGCCAACCAATGCAGCGGCGAGCGCGGCCAGGATCAGCGCCGTCATCGCCGTGACCTGCAGGGTGATGATAGGAACGACCAGGATCCCGGCGACAGCGGCGATCGCCGAACCCAACGCCCAGTTCATCACCGCGATCTTGTTGGGAGAGAGGCCGATCGCCGCGGCGGAACGCTCGCTCTCCGACACCGCCTCGGTGGCGAGGCCGAATTGACTCGATCGATAGAGCAGCCACAGACCGAACGCCGACGCGCTCCCGATGCCGAGCAGGATCAGGCGATCGACGGTGATGCCGACGTCGCCCCACAGCGTCACTCGATTCGTCGGCAGCCAGCTGTCGACCTGACGAGGGTTGGAGCCGTACCGGATGATGACCCCCGCTTGGATCGTGACCAGCACGCCGAGCGTGGCGATCACCCGAACCAGCGAACTGGCCCGGCGCAATGGCCTCATGATCACCCAGTGGGTGAGTGCTCCGAGAAATGCCGACCAGGCGACGCCGGCGACCGCCGACAGGAGGAACGGCCAGCCGTGCTGGATCTGCAGATCCCACTGCATGAAGACGCCGGCGATGGCCGTGGCGCCGAGCGAGAAGTTCAACACGCCGGTGCCGCGATAGATCACGATCAGCCCCTGGGACGCGAAGGCGTAGAGGGCGCCGACGCCCAGCCCCAACAGCGCGAACCTGATGAACTCGTTCACCTTCCCCCTCTCAGTCGTCCCCACTCTGCGTAGCGAAACATCAGAGCAGTCGGCGCGATCCGGATGGTACTACCTGCGCGAAAGACCACAAGAGTCCATGCATGAGCTGGCGAACATCCAACCTATGCGGTCCTATGAGACCGCTCGACCGATGTCGGTCCAGTACCGAGACCGCACCGACTTCTTGTCGAGTTTGCCGACCGGGGTCAGCGGCAACGACTCGACGTAGTCGATCGACTTCGGTGACTGTTGCGAACCCTTGGCGTCCTTCACCAACTGTTGTAACTCTCCAGTCAGCGCGTCCGAAGGCTCGTGATCGGGCATGAGCACGACGACGGCCTTCACCGCTTCGCCCCACTTGTCATCGGGCACCCCGATGACCATGACCATGCTCACTGCGGGGTGCGTGCTGATGACGTCCTCGACCTCGCGTGGAAAGACGTTGAAGCCGCCCGTGATCACCATGTCCTTGGTCCGGTCGACGATGTACAGGTAGCCCTCGTCGTCGAAGCGGCCGACGTCGCCGGTGTGCAACCAGTCGCCCGACAGCGCCTGGGCGGTCTCATCGGGGAGATCCTTGTACCCGGTCATCACCAGCGGACCCCTCGTGCAGATCTCACCGGATGCTCCCGGTGCCACGTGCTGGTCATTCGAGTCCAACAACGCAACGTGCATCCACGGCACCGGGCGGCCGCACGACGCAAGGCGGTCCGGGCGGGTGAGATCGTGTTCGCCCTTCTTCAGATGGGTGATGACCATCGGAGCCTCGGTTTGCCCGTAGAACTGGAAGAAGATCGGTCCCCAGTGCTGGATCGCCTGGGTCAACTTGGCCGGGCTCATCGGCGACGCGCCGTAGAAGATGGTCTCCATCGATGACATGTCGGCCGTCTCGTACCGCGGGTGCCCCTGCAGCGCGTACAGCATCACGGGGACGATGAGCGTCGCCGTGATGCGATGCTCGGCGACGAGATCGAAGAAGCCATCAGGGCTGAACGACTCCATCACGTAGAACGCTCCGCCCGACAGCAGCACCGGCGCGACGAGCGACAGAGCGGCATGCGACAGCGGCGTCGCGATCGCGATCCGCAGGTCGTCGGGGAACTCCCATTCGGCCATCTGGATCCACGTCATCGCCTGCCAGACGCGATGGCTCATCATCACGCCCTTCGGCCGTCCGGTCGTACCGCCGGTGTAGACGATGGTGCACAGGTCATCCAGACCCACGTCGGGAGCCACGAGCGGCTCGGGCTCGAACTGATCGGCCAGGGCGAGGAAGTCGTCGCCGACGTCGTTGGGCCCGAAGCCGAGCAAGATGAGATCCGGATACTGGGCTTTCAACTCGCGGGCGCGCTCGGTGAAGTTGTCGACGTCGAACACGAGGCATTCGATCTCGGCATCACCGATCACGTAGGCGTGATCGGTGAGTGAGGCCATCGGGTGCAACGGCGTGAGCACACATCCGTTGACGAGCGACGCCGTCACGTTCGTGAGGACCTCCGGTCGGTTCTTCGACAGCACGGCGAGGCGGGTCCCACGGGTCACGCCACGCGCCCGTTGGGCCTGGATCAGCTGACTGGTTCGTTGCCGCACCTCGGCGTACGTCGCGACGCGGCCGGCGAGAGAGATGCACGGCGAATCGTCGTGCATGGCGAGGCTTTGCACAATGAGGTGAGGGAGCAACGGCTGATCGTGGAGCGGCGAGGTCACCCGTGGCAGAGTAGTCGCGGACGGCGTGTGCGACACCGGAGCGAGGAGGTCGCGATCGTGGGAGCGAGATTCGAAGTCGACCGGCTGATCCCGGCGAGCCCCGACGCCATCTTCAAGGTGCTCCGCGACCCTGCCGGGCATGTCGCGATCGACAGCTCGGGCATGCTGATGTCGAGCACCGGCGAACCCGTGTCAGCCATCGGCGACACCTTCGTGATCCACATGGACCGCGAGGCACTGAACGACATGCCGCTCGAGCTGTACGACGTGACCGTCAGCATCACCGGGTTCGAAGCCGACAGACACATCGAATGGACGATTCTCTCCACGTTCCTCAACCCGCAGATCGGTCATGTCTACGGCTACATGCTCGAGCCCTTCGAGGGTGGCACATCGGTCACTTCGTACTACGACTGGTCACGGATCGACCCGGTGTGGAAGGAGCGAGGGATCTTCCCGATCCTGTCCGAGAGCTACCTGCGGGCGACGCTCGGGATCCTCGCCCGGACAGTCGCCCCGGGAATGCCTCGCCCGATCCGCTCACGGGTGATCGATGGTGAAGCCGGCGGCGCTTCGTAACCTGGCGGGGTTCGCTGACTCAGTGACAGGGTTGGCCGGGCGAGGGCACCGCTGTCGCACCGGGGCGCGTCCACTGCGCGGTCGGGCGCCCGTCGCGGCGCCAGAAGGCGTAGGCGTGGCGTTGGGGCCAACCCACGGTGAGTCCTCCCACACCCCTTGGCGGCCGTAGACCGTCATATCGAGCAGCTTGAGCGAGCTCATGATGGCCTCGACACCGCGCCCGGTGGACCCGTACGTGAGAAACACCCGGTCGCCGTCTCGGAGGAAACAGACGATCCGACCGAAGTCGCCATCGAACACACTGGGGTCGACGCCGTGCGCGGAGTACCAGGGTTGGGTGTACCCCATGAACCTGCGGAACGGCTCGACCTCCTCCCAAGGACCCTCGCAGACGACTGCGTACGACACACCCTGCCCGTTCAGGTACGTGGCGTCCTGGAAGTTCCATTGCGTGATGGTGCAGCCCTCGCACTGGTCCTCGAGTGGCTTGCCGGCATGGAACATGTGCGCATAGACCACGAGTTGGTCGCGGCCTTCGAAGAGGTCGATCAGGCGCGTCGGCCCGTGCTCCCCGACGAGTTCGACGTTCGGTACCTCGGTCATCGGAAGTCGCCGCCGGGCGGCCGCGATCGCGTCGCCTTCGTGCGTATGGGCCTTCTCGCGGGCCAAGATGGCGTCACGCTCGCGCTGCCAGGTGATGCGGTCGACGATTGCCGGTGCGGCCGTACTGGGTCGAGATGCGGCCGGGTGATCGAACTGAGACACGATGTGGTTCCTTACTGTGGGCGATGGATCGGTGCCTGGATGCAAGACGTCGGCGAGGTAGCGGTGCAGATGCGAGAGCGCCTCGCGGGCGACCTCAGGGTCGGCGGCTCGTGCTTCACTGTCAGCGAGGGCGACGGCAGCGCCCGCTCGGGCGAATGCTTGATCCGCCGACCCCAACAGCTCGCCAACTGACCCGTTGACCGAACCCGAGGTCGCGCGCCGATTGCTCAGACGCGACACCTGGTCAGCCCATCGTGCTTGCTCAGGCAGCGAGCGCCTGCAGCTGGGCGATGTACCCATTGATCGTGTCGGCGTCCTGTCGAAGCGCACCACCGTGTTGACGCATCGAGTCAGCCTCCGCAGTGCGACCTGCTGATGCCAGACAGTCAGCGAGGTCCATGTATGCGGACGCCGCCCACAGGAGCGAACCGACCATACCGAGGCCGGACGCGACCGCCGTTGCGATCATCACCGGCGTCGCCGTGCCGCCACTGAGGACCGTCCCGACGCCGGAGGCGTACACGCCGACTGCGCCACCCATTGCGCACAGCTCGGCGCCGTAGAGATTGAGGTACTGCTTGGTGCATGCCATCGTGCGCTCCTGTCAGGCGACGGGTTCGCCCTCGTCGGCGAACACTGAGGGGTCGATGCCGGCGTAGTTGCGGAGGTACTCGTCGAAGTCGGACGAGTAGAGCAAGGCCGACAGCTCTGGATAGTTCTCCGGGTTGAGGCCCTGAATGAGGTCGGCGGGGATCGTGATCGTTCCGTCGTCGCCGCCGCCGTATCCGGGCGAGCTGGACGAACTGGATGAACCGGATGATGCGCCCGTCAAGGCATCCCACGTCGACTGGTCGACCTGGCCGTCGGCAGACAGTCCCATCGCTGACTGATAGGCGACGACGGCTTGCTCGAGTTGGTCGTCGAACTCCCCCGTCTCACCGCCTTGCCAGTAGCCCGCGTACGCGAGCAGCTGTTGGAGATAGGTCACCCATTCTGAACTGATTCCTTTGCTGAGTGTTGGCTCGTCGGCCATCGTGTCCTCCGGTTCCCTTCGCTCGGCTCCGTTCTACGAAAGGAACAACCGCTCGGCAAGGTCCGATCGTGCAAGCGTTCGTGCACAGGATGCGCGAACGCCGAGCTCGAAATGGTCACGCCTGTCGGGTCGTGTTCACGCGACTCGACGCCGAGTCGACGCTGCCGATCGCCGTCGTGGCCAACGGGGGTCTCCGAGGATGCTGAGCACTGATGTCAGCGCCGAACGCCGGCTCGGAGTGGCTTCTCGGCGAGCCAGTCGCTCACTCGTTGGGCGCGACTTCGGTACTCCCAGTACCCGAATCGAGCCCGTTGAACCTGGTCGGGTGCGCTGCGAGTACCAGCAATGCCGAAATCGCGCCCGACGGGAACCGGGACCACCCTCCAGGTGTTCGACGCCACGACGTGTACCGCCCTGTCCGTTGCGTCGTACAGCTTCGAGTACACATCCGACGATCCGACTGTTGCGGGCCTCGCGCCGCAGCAACAGGTCATCGCCGAGTACCCACCGACGAAGACCCGAGTCGATCTGCAGCTGCTCGCCCCGGGCACCACCACGATTCACGTGGTTGCCAAGGACCGAGCCGGCAACATCGCCGGTACCGCCGACATGAACGTCACCGTTTTCCCCACCGACAAAGCAGGCCCGCTCGACACGGCCCCGGTCACAGCCCCGCCGATTGCGCCAACCTTGCCGTGACATGCCCACCGAGCCCAGGTTTTCGACTCCGATCAGTGCTCCGTTATTCCTACCACCGGTAGCATCATGGTATGAAGGTCAGTGTCAGTCTGCCGGATGACGACGTCGAGTTCCTCGACACGTACGCCGAGAGCCAGGGATTCGCCTCACGCTCCGCTGTGCTGCACAAAGCCGTCAGACTCCTGCGCGCATCGGAGCTCGGTGCGGCCTACGAAGATGCCTGGACCAGTTGGGCGGCCAGTGACGACAGCGAACTCTGGGACTCGGCGGCCGGCGACGGCGTGTCCTGATGCGGCGCGGAGAGATCCGGCTCGTCGATCTCGAACCGGTCCGTGGTTCCGAGGCCAACAAACAAAGACCGGCGGTGATCGTCAGCAACGACGGCGCCAACAGCACGGCAGCGCGGCTCGGCCGCGGTGTCATCACCGTCGTACCGGTGACGTCGAACGTCGATCGCATCCACCCGTTCCAGGTCCTCTTGTCCGCCGAGCAGACCGGTCTCATCGTTGACTCCAAGGCCCAGGCTGAGCAGATCCAATCCATCGCCGTCGAGCGCATCGGCCAGCGTGTCGGACTCGTACCCGCCGATCTGCTGGCAATGCTCGACGAAGCGCTCCGACTTCACCTCGCCATCTGAGCCGCCGCCGACACCGCCCCTTTCCCCTCCGTCGTTCAGCCGCAACTACAACTTGCCGCAGCCGATCTTCGAGCAAGGCGAGACGCAATTGTCCGCGCGTCGCCCGGACGGCTCGGAGCTGGCGGGGCCGACCACGCCGCTCTCCGCTGCCTGCGCACTCCTGCAACGCTGAACCCAGGTTCGCTCAGAAGACAACTCTGGATGACGGAGGCCCAGCTCAACGACTATTTCCGGAGGAAAGAAGACGACGACGCGCGGTGGTGCTACGACCATAGTCCGATGTGGATTGACGACGCCCGCCGACACACTGGGGTCACTCAACGACCGACCGGAGAATGTCATGAACACAAGAACCATGAAAGTCACCTGGATGGCGCTGGCCGCCCTGTCCATGCCCCTGCTCGCCGGAACTGCATCCGCAGGCGGCGCGGCGCGCCAACCCAAGCCGGTTCCGGCCGTCGCGGCCTCGCTCGCCAAGGTGGCGGTCAACCCGACCGACGTGGTTGGCGGTGCTCAGGCCACGGGAACTGTCACGTTGACCTCGCCCGCCGCCGCCGGCGGGTTCCTGGTCGCCCTGTCGAGCGACGACCCCGCCGCTGCCACGGTGCCCGCAAGCGTCGTCGTTCCCGCCGGCTCGACGAGCGCCACGTTCGTGGTGTCGACCACAGCTGTGACGAACACCCAATCGTCGCTCATCATCGGAACCGCGGGAACGGTGACGACCTACGCGATCATCACCGTCTACACCCAGTCCGCCTTCAGCCAAGGCAGCGTCTCGATCATCCCCGGCAACAACGGCAGTGGCACGATCACGTCGCAGCCGGCCGGGATCAACTGCGTGATCGTCAACGGCAGCGGCAGCGGCGCCGGTGCCTGCTCGTCGTTCTTTCCAGCGGGGACAGTCGTGCGCCTGACTGCGTCGGCGGCCACCGGCTCGAAGTTCCAGGGGTGGAGGAGCCTCCCGGGGTGCTCCGATCCCTCCCGGATCATCGTCAGCCGCAACTCGAACATCAGCTGCCAGCCGGCCTTCAGCCTCAAGTAGACGGGCATCGAGGTTCTCCGCACCACCCCGCCGATCCGTCGGCGGGGTGGAAGGACGCCAGCCGGGCTTCCGCCATCCGGCCATCGTCGCGACGGCCCAACGGATCCTCCACGCCGAACTATCCGTGATTCACGTGGTTCCGTCGACGACCACCGTTCCGACCTTCCAATCAGAGATCGTCGTCGAGCCCGACGACGTCGACATGGACCACCAAGGTGAGCGCGAACTGCGCTGCTACCGATCGTCGGGTGGAGTCTCAGGTTGGCTCGACTGATACGTCGTGAAGAAGCGTTCCAGCGACTCGTCCCACGAGGTCAGTCGGCAAGGAACGCGGAGATGGTGGCGGCGCTGTCTTCGGCGTGCTCCAT
>JBDTRP010000048.1:0-62096 GCA_039931555.1 Ilumatobacteraceae bacterium
CGCGCAACCAGATGATCTCCTCCTGGCGGCGGACCCGGCGATGGTTGTCGCCGTAGCCACCAGGACGCTCGCACACGGCGAGCTTGTCTTTCATGATCCAGGTGAAGTTGCGGGGGGTGATGCCCAGCGCCCACTTGCCCCGAAGCCGCGGCGGCATCAGCAATTTCCTCCATCGAGCGCGATCATGTCGGAACGCGAGGCTATCGGCTCAGCATCACCGTTGGTTCGCCCAGCAGCCGTAATCGTTGCCGTGATCGCTCGACGCGCCGGCCGCCACCGATGTCGCAGCCGCTCGCCTGGCCGCCGGCGACGCGCAACACGCGCTCGACCGTGGCCGCGTCAGGTGGGTGATCTGTGGTCAGCCAGCGTCGCACGGCGCGCCTGGCCAACGGGATGGGGGCGGCCGCCAGCTGCTTGGCCGACGTCGGATCGATCGCTTCGGCCAGTTGGTCGAGCAGGTCGCCATCGTCTCGCAACAGCCCGGCTTGCCGGGTCAGCACCGGCACAAGGTCGCGCAGGGACAAGTCGTTCATCAGGGGCAGCAGCTCGTGGCGCACCCGGTTGCGCAGGAACGCCGGGTCGCAGTTGCTTGGGTCGTCGACGACCGTGATGCCCTGGGCACGACAGAACCGGGCAGTACTAGCCCGCCGAAGGGCGAGGATCGGTCGCCGCGGCCCGGGGCGCATCGCCGCCAGCCCTGTGGTCGAAGCCCCGCGCATCAGATTGATCAGCATGGTCTCGGCCTGGTCGTCGGCGGTGTGGCCGGTCATCACGTCGTCGGGCAGCACCGCGTACCTGGCCTGGCGGGCCCGGGCCTCGAGGTTCGCTCCGAGGGGCACGTCGACGGTCTCGCCGCGGAACATGGCGCCGAAACGAGCAGCGGCTGCCGACACGATCTCGGCCTCCGACTCCGACCCGATGCGCAGGCCGTGGTCGACGTGCACGGCCGTGACGGTGCAACCGGCGGCGACGGCCAACACCATCAGGGTCATCGAGTCGGCGCCGCCCGAGACCGCGCAGGTGACCTGGGTGCCCGGTGGGGGGAACGTGCACTTGGCGAGCAGGGTGGTGCTGGCGAGCGCGGCGTCAAGCAACGAGCGACCCCAACCGATCGAGCCAGAGCTGTGGGGTGCGAATCTCGTCCAACGACGGCAGGTTGGCGGGATCGCGCCAACACACGTCGACGGCCCGGGGCCCGCCGTCGCGCTCGATCGCGGCGATGAACCGCTCGCCGGCGGCGTACTGGTTGAGCTTTCCTTCGATGCCGGTGAGGCGCAGGGTGAGGCGGCTCAACGGGTTCGATCGTCGCCGGCGAGCTTGCAGCACGGCCGCGAATCGTGGCGCCGATGGGATCAGGTCGCCGACTGCACGGCTCATGGTGACGTCGCCGTGGCCTTCGAGCAGCGACATCAACCCGGCGATCTGTTGGATCACCTCTCGCTGCTCGGGCGAGGCGATCAACCCGAACACGCCGCTGTCGCGGACGCGCTGGCGGGCCTGCTCGCGATCACTGAACGCTTCGCGAATCGACTCCAGGAGCCGCCGCGGATCCGGGTTGGCCAGACGCACGCTGGTGTCGACCAGCCCGGTGAAGTGAGCGCGCATCCAGGGCACACCGGTGAATTGAGCGCGGTGGGTCAACTCGTGCAGCAGCACCCAGGTGCGGAACTCCACCGGATCGAAGCCGAATCGCTTCTCCAGCCCGGCGAGGTTGGGGCCGACCATGTACACCGCGTCGTCGGCGTCGTCGCGGCCGACCAGGAGGTCGTACTGGCCCAACACCCTGGTGCTCATCCACCCGAGCAACGCACCCAGTTCTGCCCCGGCCAACTGGCGGCTGATCGAGGCCACCTTGCCCTTCGTCGGGATCTTCGCCGCCCACTGCTCGATCAGCGGCGCGAGGAGGTGCTGGAACGAGGCAATGTTGGCGCGGATCCATCCCGGCCGATCGATCAGACCCACCTTCGCCGGGCCCGACAGCGAGCGCAATCCCGTGGTGGCCTCGATCTGATCCTCGAGTCGCGGGATCATCGCGGTGAGGTCGACGATCGGTGCGGCGTGACCCGCGCCCGACTGGTGGTCGGTGTGGCGCGCTGCGATGCGCGTGGCGATCTGCTCGGCGCGGCGCCAGTCGATCGGCGACTCAGCGGCTGCCACGGCGTGCCCGGTTACTCTTCGCGGTTTCGCTTCGAGGGGAACTGCGGGGCGCTGACCTTCTTCAGGTAGCCGCCGATCAGGCCGACGACAGCGAGGATCGACACTGCGAGCAGGAGGACGCCGAGCCAGAAGTGAAAGATGACCGCTGTCATGCCGGCCAGCGTAGCCAGCGGTCGCGGAACTCGTGAACTCTGTCAGCCGATGCGGCCGTCGCCATCGAAATCCTCGTTGAAGCACTGTTCGATGCGTGACAGCAGGCCGGGTGGCATCTCGTCGTTGCGACACTTGGCGGCGATGACCGAGCGCAGTTCGGCGTGGAAGTCGAAGGCCTGCAGGCAGTCGGTGCATCCTTCGAGGTGAGAGTGGATGGCCTGGTGACCACCTTCGGACAGCGCGCCGTCGAGAAACGCCTCGAGCTCACGGATCGTCTCGTTGCAGTCAGCCATTGGTCGGTTCTTTCACGTGCTGGTCGTCATCAGCGGCAAGCATGCCGCGCTGCTCGGCAAAGTCGTACAACTTCTTGTGCATCGCTTTTCTTCCCCGATGGAGGCGTGACATCACGGTGCCGATGGGGACTTCCGTCATCTCGGCGATCTCCTTGTACGAAAATCCTTCCACGTCGGCAAGCAACACCGGGATGCGAAATGCGTCCGGCAACTCCTCCAATGCCGTCTTCACCTCATCGTCGGTGAACAGTTCCAGCAGCGTGTCTTCTGCGCTGCGGCTCAACGTGCCGAGGTTCCCGACACGGCGATAGAGATAGAGATCCTCGACATCGTCGAGGTCCGTCTCCACCGGGCGACGCTGCTTGGCGCGATAGGTGTTGATGTACTGGTTGGTCATGATGCGGAACAACCACGCGCGCAGGTTGGTGCCGTCCTCGAAACTGGCGTAGCTGCGGTAGGCGCGCAGGTAGGTCTCCTGCACGAGGTCTTCGGCGTCGGAACTGTTTCGAGTCATGCGCAGCGCCGCGCTGTACAGCTGCGGTGCGTATTGCATCGCCTGCTCGGTGAACTGTGTGCGATCTGCCACGTCGTCGACCCTAGCCCCGTCGGCGAACGGGTGCAGGTGGTCGCGGCGTGACCGTCGTGACGACGGTCAGCGTGCGGCCACGCCTGAGGTTCGGAGCGTGTCGAGGATGTAGTCGGGATTCGACATCACGTCGACGGTCGTGAATTCGAGAACGGTCTTGCCGATCTGCTGCAGGGCATTGCGCCGACGTGCGTCCTTCTGGCGATCTCGGTCCGAGGTGTGCCCGAGCCGGCCGCTGACCTCGACGATCACGTTCGTCGTGTTGAACTCGAAGTCGACTCGCATTGCGCGTCCGTCGGCGGCGTACGAGATCTGGCACGCCGGCCTCGGCAGGCGTGCCGAGCGGAGCAGCCCGAGGAATCGGCGTTCGAGGAAGGACTCACCGCCACTATCGAGGAGGAGCTCTCGCAACATTCGGATGCCGCGACGCCCGGGTGCCAGTTCGCTGATGCGTTTGGTCAGTCGAGGAAGTGAGGTCAACCGAAGCCGAATGGCCGAGTCAATCGCGTTCTCGATCCCACCCGCGGTGTGGTGCGCTGCGGCGAGATCGATGATCGTGCGAGTGGCCGATGTGGTGCGTACCCCATCGCGGGTGAGCAGATCCGTGGTGCTCCACCGGCGAGTCGTGTGCAGTCGCACGCTGGGGTCGAGTGATCTGCGGATGCGTGGGACGACGAACTCGATACGGTCGTCACCGAATCCTTCGAGCCCCCACCACCGCGCAGCCGTCGGGCCGAACAGCGCGGCATCGCGCCCGAGCGAGAGCGCCGCGGCACGCACCCTCAGCTCCCATGTGGACGGTGTGGCCCGATGCCGGAACACGTTGTCCGCCGCGGACAGCCACGTCCCGTCATCGATCCGATCACACCACTGCTGTGAGCTCAACCCACACGCCGTCACATCCTCACGGGTGACGAGATGGTGATGTGCCCCCGCCCGATCGATCAGTCGAAGATCCTGCTTCCTCACACCCACACAGAGGTACACCGGAACGGTCGAAGCGGAAGGCGAGCCTGCGTCGGCCCTGGGTTGGCCGTTGCGTGACCGTCGTGGTGACGGTCAGCATGTGACCACCTGATGATTTGGGCGGTGGATGAGGGTGGCGAGTGGGTCAGGCGGTGACGTCGGCGCGATTCGCGACGAACGCGTCGACGGCAGACACGAAGCGCTCGAGCATGTCGGCGAGGACCGGGCGCTCCTCCGGCGTGAACGCGCCGAGCATGTGGGTCATCAGCAGCCCGCGGCGGGCGTTGACGTCGGCGTGCCTCGACCGCCCGGCCTCGGTGATCTCGACCATGACGACGCGACCATCGCCGTCGTTGGTCGAGCGCGAAGCCAGCCCCGCGCTCACCAGGCGTTGCACGGCGCGGGTCGCGGTCGAAGGGTCGATGCGCAGGGCTTCGGCGAGATCGCTCATCCGCCACAACGATTGGCGGGCGAGCAGATCGAGCGAATCCATCTGACCTTGCTCGAGTGCTTCGTCGCCGGTGCCGAGCAGGTAGTCGCGTAGGGCTCCCATGGCCGCTCCGCGGCGGATCTGCACCCACGAGGCGCCGATTCGCACGGCGAGCTCGTACATCTCGCGTTGGTGCAGATCGACCGAGGATTCCATGAAGACAGCAAGGGTACAAGCGAGGGTTGGGTGCCCCAGAAGTCGGAACGAGCGCCCCCGACGTACCTCAGCCAGGTGGCGGCTGGGCGGCCCACGAGGCGATGAGGTCGGCGTAGGTCTGCTTCGCCGCGGCCGAGACGAGGTGGATGCCATCGCTGGCCATACCGGAGATCTTCGGCACGAAGTCGGCCCAGTACCCGATCTGCACGTTGGGGTACTTGCCAGGCAACCCGAGGATCCGGGCGTTGTTGCTGTCGATCCAGGCGCGGTCGGCGCGCACTGTCAGGAACCACACCGACTTGACCTCTTCCGGTGGCAGGTTGGCCATGATCGCCGCGAACGTCTCGTCGGAGACCTCTCCGTTGGTTCCGATGTGGATCACGACGGTGTTGCCCAGGCGCCCTGCAGCGCGCAGTTGGGTCAACAACGCCACGACCTCTTTGCCCTGCCGGCTCTCTTCCGCATCGACCACGAACCCCTTGGCCTCCAACTGTGCCTTGGCCCCGAGCATGACCGACTCGCCGATCGCGATCGGGGGGCGCTGTTCGAGGGGAAGCGTCGTGCTGGTGGTGGACGACGATGATGTGGTCGACGCCGTGCTCTGCGGGGCCACCGTGTCGCCGGCGACCGATCCAGTCGTTGCCTCGGGCAGCGAGGTGTCGGTGGGCGCGACCGGGTCGGTGGCCGCCGACGCGGCCGCGAGGTCACACTCGACCTGACCGACGCACTTGTTGGGCGCGAGGGCGATGCTGACACCGGCGAATCCGGCCAAGCCGATCGAAACCAGCAACACGCCGACGAGGCGTCGTCGCTGGCGATACACGTCGGCGGGCCGCGGTTGGCGGCGGTTGCGAATGCTCTCGCCGATGCGACCTTGCCGGATCGGCAGTTCGATGAATCGGTAGCTCGCCTCGGTGATCGGCAGCGTGAGAGCGATGGCGATGACGAACTGCGCCGGCGTGAGCGCCTTGCCCGCTTCGCGACGCATGATCTGATAGATCGGCCAGTGGTAGATGTACAACCCGTAGCTGCGGGTGCCGACCCAGTTCAGCGCCGGGATTCCGAGCCCGCGACCCAACCTGCTGCGCTCGTGAGTGACGCCGGCGATCACCAAGACGGTGGCGATGCCGGTCAGCAAGAACCCACCCTGGAACAGGGCCGAATCGAACCGGATTCCGAACTGCCGCCCGCCCACCGACAGCCACATCGTCCAGGTCAGCCAACCGAGCAGCAGCAGGCCGACCACGCCGGCCCCGTCGAGGAGGAGCGCCTTGTTGTGCATCGTGCCGTGTGCCAGGTCCCGTGGTCGCCACACCATTGCGAACGCGGACCCGAGCAGCAGGCCACCGGCTCGGCTGAACGTGCCGAGGTAGAGCGACTCGTTGATGCTGATGCAACGACCGAGCAACGACCAGTAGCCCTCGCGCTGATCGACCGTGCACGTTGCCGCTACATCACCGTTGTGGAACAGCAGTGCCACCGCCGCGGCGACGATCAGGCTGGCGCCGGCCAACCACAAGGCGACCCGCGGCAAGTCGCGCCCGCCGCGACGAACGAGGATCGCCACCATCACGAGCGGCCACAGCAGATAGAACTGCTCCTCGACCGCCAGCGACCACAGGTGCCGCAGCGGCACGAACGCCTCGTTGGCGGTGTACCCCTGACCGACGATGATCTGGTACCAGTTGCTGACGTAGAGGATGCCACCGGCGAAATCGCCCCGCGTTCGGCCCATGGGCGTTCGGCGGAACGCTGTCATGAACACGGCAAGGGCGGCGAGCATCACGAACAACGCCGGCAGCAGTCGGCGGAAGCGATGCAACCAGAAGCGCCGCAGGTTGATGTGCCCGTCGCGTTCGAACTCTCCGATCAACAGCAGCGTGATGAGGTAGCCACTGATGACGAAGAACACCTCGACGCCGAGGAAGCCACCCGACAGCCATTCGTGATTGGCGTGATAGATCATCACCGCGACCACGGCGACCGCACGCAATCCGTCGAGTCCAGGCAGATACGGCAACCGGCCGATCTGGCCCGGCGGAGTGCGCGTGACCGAGGTAGACATCGAACCCTCAGTATCGTTCATGAACCGATACCGGTGGGGCCCAGCGGAACACCAGTGATTCGCCAGTACTCGTCGTGGTGGAAGCGACCGAGACGATCGCGAGGAAGTCGAACGTCGATGGCGCCAGGCGAGGCCGCCTCGTGTTCAAGGGAGAATTGAGGGAGGTGGGGTTCCGCTAGCTGGGGTTTCGCCGGTTTCGACGAGGGTGCGGGCGACTTCTCGGAGTTTGATGTTGAGATGTTGCGAGGCGCGGCGCAAGACGTCGAACGCTTGGTCACCGGTGATGCGCTCCCGTTCGATCAGGATGCCTTGGGCCTGTCCGATCAGTTCGCGGGTGCGCAGGGCGTCGTGGAGGTTCGCGTAGCGTTGCTCGTCGTCGGCTCGTTCTTCGGCGGCGTCGAGGGCGAGCCCGGCGAGCGTGGCGAAGATCAATCCCTTGGCGCGGTCGGTCGTCCCGAACGCGGCCGGCAGGCGGGCGTACAGATTGAGGGCGCTGACGGGCTGGTCGGACAATCGGTAGGCAAGGACGCTGCGAATTCCTGCGTGGGCGGCGGCCGGACCGAATCGCGGCCAACGGGGGTCGTCGGCAAGGTCCGCCGCATAGGAGCTCCCTCCCTGCGACACGGCGTCGAGACACGGGCCCTCGTTGGTGGCGAACTGCAGTTCGTCGAGTTCGACGACGATTGAGTCGCTGGCCGCTGCGGAGATCACCCGATCGTCTCGGATCACGAAGATCCCGGCCGCGTCGCAGCCGTCGATGGTGGCGACGGCGAGGTTGACGGTGAGCTGGAGGGCTCCTGCGACGGACCCTGGTGCGAAGAGGGCGCGAGCCACCTCGGAGAGGTCGCGCTCGAGTTGGTCGGTCGAGTCGTACTCGGACACGGAACCACTCTAGGGCTTTCAGGCGCGAGCCGCTTGCGACGGAGGGTTGGCTGGTAGCATGTGGTTTCCTTCGACAGCGAGGGTTTCGGCGTTTCGGCGTCTCTTTGTTTCGAAAGGCCATTGATGGCCGGGGTCGTTGCTGTCAAACCGTGGAAGATCGGCGATGACATCTCGTTCGATCTGTCGATCCGATACTCGACTCGCGACGTGGTCGTCGGTGTCCGCGGTGAGGTCGACCTGTTCACTGCTCCCGCCCTCGGTGCCCTGCTCGAATCGCTCATCGACGATGAACACATCGTGGTGGTCCTCGATCTCGTTGAACTCGATTTCATGGACGTATCGGGGCTCAGGGTCATCGCTGTCACCTCGCGTCGGCTCCTGACGGCGGGCGGAGCCCTCACGCTGCGCTCGCCTCGCCCGATGGTTCTCCGGCTCCTCGATCTGGCCGGAATGCTCGAACTTGTCGAGATTTCATCACCCGGGCGCACTTCGTCTCTCGGGCCTGAACAACGCCCCGATGACGGCTCCGGATCACTCACGGTCGTACCCGCCGCTGCGGTAGCTGTGGAGGTTGTCCAGCCACCAGCGATGCCCGCCGGCAACGATGTGATCGATGCCGCACTTCGTCTGGTCACCGCGCTGGCTCGGGCGACGGTCGGCGGTGCTGACGGGGTCAGCGTTGCCCTCCGTCGCCACGGCCAGTTGAACACCGTCGCCGCCAGCGACGAGACGATCGCCCAGATGGACCGCGACCAGTACGCCACCGGTGAGGGTCCGTGCCTGTCTGCGGCGACAGAGGGGCACTGGTTCCACGTCGAGTCGTTGGCCGAGGAAGTGCGCTGGCCGCGGTTCATCTCGCGCGCCATGCAGGACGGGATCGGGAGCATCCTGTCGACCCCACTGACGGTCTCGGCACGCCCCGTCGGCAGCCTGAACATCTACTCCAACTCCGAGCGGGCATTCGCGCCACAGGACCAGGAGTTGGCCGCACTCTTTGCCGAACAGGCGTCGGGGATCCTTGCCACGGCACGAGTCGACATGACCGTCGACGAGGTCGCCCAGCGGCTACGAGATGCCCTCAACGCACGCGAGGTGATCGCCCAGGCCCAGGGAGTCATCATGGCCCAACAAGGCATCTCCGCCGACGCCGCCTACGCCGCCCTTCGAAAGTCGTCAAAACGAACTGAGGTGACGGTACGCGACTTCGCCGCAGCGGTCGTGTCCGGCACCCTCCGAACCGACCTGATCGGTCAGGTGGAACGGTGACCGACTCGACCGGCATCCTCGAACAGGCCCGACGCGAGGTCGGCCTATCCTACAACGAACTCTGGTTCCGCTACTTCGAACTCGGCGGCATGAGCACCGCGCTCGAGGTCGAGGCCTACCTCTACGAGGCTCTCACCCCGACCACACACGAACGAGACATGATCGCCACCGCCCTCAACGAACGATTCGCTGAGCTCGGCGGCGACCACCCCCTGCCATACACCGACGACGACGAGTGACGTGGGCATGTCCAGATGACCGATGACTCGCAGCGATCGGTTGGGTGTCGGTGCGATTGAGTGATTGGTTCTTGACTGCTGACGAGCGGGGGAACCCGGGCACCGCGATGGATCGGCGGCATGGTCTGTCGTGGTCGGAGGGCAACGATTGTCGAGTACTGATTCATGGGGCAACCTATTTCGCTCGTTTGTTCGAGGAGTTGAGCAGCCTCCACGCCGGCGACTCGGTGTTCCTTGCAGACTGGCGAGGTGACCCCGACGAGCTTCTGATGGGCCCTGGCACCGAAGTCGCGACCGTGTTCGCACGTTTGGCTGCAAATGGGGTGAACGTGCGCGCATTGCTGTGGCGCTCCCATCCCGATCAGGCCCGTTTCAGCGAGCAGGAGAACCTTCGTCTCGTTGACCAGATCAACAGCGCTGGCGGTCAAGCGTTCGTCGACGAGCGGGTGCGCCGTGCGGGCTGCCACCACCAAAAGCTGGTCGTGATCCGTCATGACACCGAAGCCGACCACGACGTTGCGTTCGTTGGCGGTATCGACCTGTCACACGGGCGCCGAGACGACCATCACCACCGGGGCGATCCACAAGCGATCGCGATCGACCGACGATACGGCCCAAGCCCAGCTTGGCACGACTTACAGGTTCAGGTGCGGGGTCCGGCCGTCGGGGATCTCGACTACACCTTCCGAGAACGGTGGGACGACCCCGAGCCTGTCACCCGAGGGCTGTGGACCCGTTGGATCTCGCGGATCGCCAACGAACGGCAGCGGCCACCCACGCTTGCAGTCCAGCCACCAGACCCCAAACCGGCAGGAAGGCACGCCGTGCAGGTCCTGCGCACCTACCCGGCGAAACGTCAGGGATATCAGTTCGCCCCCACCGGTGAACGCAGCGTCGCTCGCGCCTATCTGAAAGCGTTCGAGCGGGCACGCAGCCTGATCTACATCGAGGACCAGTACTTGTGGAGCGTCGCCGCGGCCAATGCTCTCGCCGTCGCACTCGAGCGGAATGCTGAGCTTCGAGTGGTCGTCGTGGTTCCGACCTACCCGGATGAGGACGGTCGATTTTCCGGAGCTGCAAATCGGGTCAGCCAACTTCGGGCGCTGGCGCGCATCGCGGCCGCCGGCGTTGAGCGTTTCGCTGCCTACGACCTCGAACGACACGATGGCACCCCGATCTACGTCCACGCCAAGATCTGCATCATCGACGACGTCTGGATGATGACAGGATCCGACAACTTCGATCGCCGCTCTTGGACCCACGACTCCGAGCTCTCTCTGGCGATCATCGACGACACCCTCGACGACCGAGCACCGGTCGATCCTGGCGGTTTCGGCGACAACGCTCGCGTGCTCCCGCGCTCCACTCGCCTGCGCTTGTGGAGTGAGCATCTCGATCGGGATGACGTGCCAGTCGATCCAACCGACGGGTTCAACATGCTCGCAGCATCGGCGACAGCGGTCGACGCCTGGTACAGCGCGGGGAAAGTTGGCGCTCGAACACCTGGGCGACTCCGGCACCATCGACCGGCACCAGTGGCCTGGTGGCTCAAACCAGCCGCCGAAGGCTTTTACCACGTCGTCAGCGATCCCGACGGCAGACCTCTATCGCTACGACGGCGCCACACCTACTGACGTGTTTCGCTTCGTAAGGTTGGTGCCGCTTGCTGACTGCGCGTCGGGTGGCGACCCTCATCGGCTGTAGAACTCGGTGATTCTTGGAGCCCAAGGTGGGAATCGAACCCACGACCTACGCATTACGAGTGCGTTGCTCTGCCGACTGAGCTACCTGGGCGCGGCGTGCATCGTAGCGGGTGACCCCTGACGATGACATCTCATATCGCGACCAGTCGCGGCGGTCCCACAACGGTCCGGGCGCGCCTCAAACTACGTTGTTGTTACTTGCTCAACCTTGAGGAGATCTTGCCGATCAATCTCTCGTGAAGTGGTGGCGGGTTGGACTCATGGTGTGCATCGGCATTGGCCTTGCCGTGTATGGGTACGAGGTTCGTGCCGTCTGGATCCCTGGAAGTCGCTGGATGATTGGCCCGCCCATCATCGCCGCAGTTGCCGCGATCGTCGGCTCACGTTGGCGGCTGAACGGCGACAAGGTTGCGTGGGTCGCCATCGCCGGATCGTGTGCGATGACCGCTGCGTCGTATGCGATGACGTTGTGGCAGGCCTCGTTCGGTTTGCACGACGCGGCCGCGCTCGCCAGCGTGATGCGCGCGCCGGATCGAACGCTCGTGGCGCTCGCGCTGCTGGCGATGATCGCCGATCGCTCACCGATCCGCGACCGCTACCTGGCAATCGAGTCCAGCATCGTGGCTCTCGCAACCGCGTTGGTGATGTGGGTTGCCGTCATCGAGCCGGCCTTGACCCGATCGCCACTCGACTCCTCGGGGCGGCTGCTGTCGCTCAGCCTGCCTGCGTCCGACCTCGTGCTCGTCGCCCTCGGCGCGCGGCTCTCGCTCGGGTATCGCGCCCGCAGTCGGTCGTTCGTGGCCTTGCAGTTGGCGCTCGTCACTCGCTTCGTCGCGAACATGATGAACTACTGGAGCGAGGTCGGCACAGGACACGTGTCGGCCACGATCACCAACTCCGTCACGGCGCTGTCGTTCGCCTTCTTGGTGTGGGCTGCGCTCGACCGGCATCACAGCGAGCCGGCGCACGTGGCTCACCACGCGGTCAGGTTGAGTCGCGTTCGCCTGCTATCGATCGTGTTGTCGGCCGTAGCTCCGCAGATCGTGCTGATCGCGGTGTTGATGGATGACAACGCCAAGCACTCCACCGTGCTCTTCGCCGCGGGCATCGCCACCGTCGTATCTCTGCTGGCCCTGGCCCGCCTGTGGGGGTTGGCTGTCAGCGTGCGCAACCTCACAGAGCGCCGTGGCAACGACCGCCTTGCTTCACTGGTCGAACGGTCGTCCGATGTTGTCGTGCTCGTCGACAGCGACGGTCTGATCTCCTACGCCAGTCCTGCGCTGCAGACGGTGCTCGGCCACCACTGCGACGACTGGGTCGGCGCCCAGTTCGGGGATCTCGACATCCGTGCCAAGGGCGAGCTGTGGACCGATATCGCTCAGCTCCCACCGGACGGCTCGCTGACGGTAGAAGTGTCGGCGTTGCACGCAGGCGGCGAGCGCCGCACGATGGAGCTGTCAGCCGTCAACCTGATGTCGAACGTCGCCGTGGCCGGCGTGGTCCTGACCCTGCGCGACGTGACCGCCAATCGCACCCT
This sequence comes from Ilumatobacteraceae bacterium, assembly GCA_039931555.1. Classification (GTDB taxonomy): domain Bacteria; phylum Actinomycetota; class Acidimicrobiia; order Acidimicrobiales; family Ilumatobacteraceae; genus JAENVT01. The sequence continues at coordinate 12,494 of JBDTRP010000048.1, forward strand.
CGAACGCCAGCTCAGCTACCGAGCCGACCATGATTCGTTGACGGGGCTAGCCAACCGGGCCAACTTCCTGACACGCGTCAGCGACGAATTGCAGTGCGGGCATCTGCCGACCGTCCTCTTCCTCGACCTCGACGACTTCAAGGCGATCAACGACGGGCTCGGGCACTCCGCTGGCGATGTGTTGCTGCGCGCGGTTGCCGATCGTCTGAAGGTTCGCTTCGCCAACGCCTCGAACCTGGTCGCTCGCCTCGGCGGCGACGAGTTCGGGGTGTTGCTGCTCGACCTGTCGACGGCGGAGGCCAGCGTGCTCGCCCAGCACGCCATCGGCGACCTCAAGGATCCCATCCAGGTCAACGACTTCCAGTCCGTCTCGGTCAGTGGCTGTATCGGAATCGCGGTCGCCGAGCCCAAGAACAGCGCATCGGATCTCATGCGTCATGCCGACCTGGCGATGTACCGCGCCAAGCAGTTGGGCAAGGGTCAGGTCGAAGGTTTCGACGCCGACCTCGGGCGCCAGACCGAGCGGCGCAATGAATACAAGCGTGACCTGATGGCCTCGCTCGGGCGAGACCAGTTGTACCTCGTGTACCAACCCATCGTGCGGTTGTCGGATGGACGCACCGTCGGGGCCGAGGCGTTGCTGCGGTGGGATCACCACATCTACGGAAACGTCCCTCCGAACGAATTCATCCCGTTGGCCGAGCAGACCGGGGTGATCATCCCGATCGGGGCATGGGCGATCGAGCAGGCCTGCATGTCGGCGGTCGGCTGGGCCGACGATTCGATGTTCGTCACCGTCAACGTGTCGGGCGTGCAACTGCGCGAACCGAGCTTCGTCGATGGTGTGCAGCGCAGCCTGAAGTTGAGCGGTCTCGCCGCTGATCAACTGGTGCTCGAGATCACCGAGTCGACATTGATCGACGACAGCGAAGTGGCGACCGACCAACTCAGGGAGCTGCGAGCCTGCGGGATCCGCACAGCGCTCGACGACTTCGGCACGGGCTACAGCTCGCTGGCGTATGTGCAACGCCTCCCGCTCGACATCATCAAGATCGACAAGGAGTTCGTGCAGTCCGTCGACGAGCTTCGCAGTCAGGCCTTGGCCAACACAATCGTCAACATGGCCCGCAACCTCGGTCTGCGCACCGTCGCCGAAGGCGTCGAGACAGAGAGTCAGGCGCTGGAGCTGGCCAGGTTGGGTTGCGAGTTCGCCCAGGGGTACCTGTTCTTCAAGCCGCTCTCGGCCGTCGCGATGACGGCGTTGGCAGAGTTCGAGAACCAGCCGGCGGAGGTCGCCGCGCCAGTGCGTGGTCTGCCCGCCGAACCCGTGTCGGAACCCGAACCCGCCCCCGTGCTGCAAGTGGCCCTGGCGGCGCCGACGACCCCACGGCTGCCCGCACCGACGCCGGTGCTGGCGGCGGTGGCGTCGAAGGCAACCGTCGAACTGTCGACGACGCCGCGTCTGGCAATGCCGGCGCCGGCGCCCGCGGCTGCGCTGGCCCCGCCGACCGGACAATCGGCGATCGAGCCGCGGCCGGTGCATGAGCCCACCGGCGAGATCACCCACCTCTTGCGACCGCTGCTGTCGAACTGATGCGTTGGTGAGTACGGCAGCAACGTGAGATGGAGTAGTGATCCACACCCCATCTTGTGGTCGCGAAGTGCGAACTGGCTCCATCAGGGCAATCGAGACGCCGGTGGCCCTGCCGACGGATTTGGGTCAGTGATTCCCCGACCGATCGCGCTATCGCTGACCCAAACGTGCGAATGGTGTGGTTGTCAGTGCGCGCCGAAAGTACGCACTTCCTCGATGACAGAGCGCCATGCTTGCCGTACTGCGCTCGTTGTTCTGCGCCAGAGAACGCGTTTGCGTTGGCGCGCAGGAGCTGGGCATTCGGTGCGCCGCATCGCGTTCGCGGGAGTGAGCCCGGAGAGCGGGCGCTCCGCCGCCGGCCGGCGCGTGCGAGTCAACCACTGGCGACGTGTCACAGCTCGTAAGGGCCGGGCGCGAGCCGGTGGCTCGGCAACGTCCGACCGCACACCGACTGGGCGGTGCGCCGCTCCAGTGTGCGCATTCATGGCTACTGACCGGCTGCCGCGGCGCGCAACCATCAGACGGGAGTTGGCCCTGGGCAGCTACCTTCGATGGCGATGAAGTTTGAACCGATCCGCACCGAGCGGCTGATCCTGCGACCGCCCCGGCTCAGCGATGCCGAGGCCGCCTATCAGCGTCGCAGCCTTGCTGAGGTGGCCCGCTATCAGGACTGGGAGATGCCCTACACTCGCGAGCGGGCGGAGAAATCAATGGCCAGGACCGCGGCGATGGACGGCCCGGTGGCCGGTGAGGGATGGACCATCACGGTGGTCGACGCCGACGCACCGGACCGGATCGTCGGCGACTTGGCTGTCGAGCTCAGGTGGGGCGGTCGCAGCGGCTTCTTCGGCTACACCTTCCACCCTGAGCACTGGGGACGGGGCTACGCCACCGAGGCGGCCCAGGCGCTCGTTCGCTACCTGTTCACCAATGTCGGGGTCAGCCGAATCGAGTCGTCGCTGCACCCCGACAATCCGCCGTCGGCCCGGGTCCTGGAGGCGTGCGGGCTGAGCTTCGAGGGCCTGACCCGCCAGTCGTTCTGGGTTGGCGACGAATGCTCCGACGACATGCTGTACGGCATGACCCGCCCCGACTGGGATGCCTGGTGCGACCGTCCCCGACACCGACCCGGCCGAGTGGAACTGGTGCCTGTCACCGCCGACAACCGGCGAGCGGTCGGCGATCTGGTCACCCACAAGTCCCAGGAACGCTTCGTCTCGCCCATGCTCGGCAACTTCCGCGACGCTCTGGTACCTCCATCGCTCGATGGTGCCACCCTGGTCCCCTGGTATCGGGCCATCGAGGCCGATGGGGAGGTCGTCGGCTTCATCATGGCGGCGGAGATGACCGAGACCCATACCAACCCCTACCTGTGGCGGTTACTGGTTGACCGGATGCATCAGCGGCGGGGCATCGGCTCGGCCGCGCTCGACCAGTTCGAGCGCTGGTGCCAGGACCGGGGGGCAATCGCTGTCGAGGTGTCGTGGACCGAGGGATCCGGTTCGCCGGGACCCATGTATCGGGCTCGGGGCTATGAACCGTCAGGCAAGATCGACAACGGTGAGATACACGCCGTCAAACAGCTGAGCTGAGTTCGGCGAACGCGACCACCTAGCGGACGAGACTGTCCCCGCGAATTCGCTCACCACTGACGCCCCCGGTGTCGGCTCGGTATCCGGAGAAATGTGTGCGCTCCAGGCCGGGCGAGAGACGCTCGATCAACGTGCCGGGCGGCGCTGGCCGCAAAATGGGCCGTATCGGCCGAGCGGGTCCGGTCGGATCCATGCAGCCACGGAATGGTACGTACGATTGTGTGGCTGCACAGTTCTTTGAACGAGTCGGCAAGTGCGCCGGTTGCCCTCGATACGCAGCTGGTTCGCAACTCGCATTCAGAAACCAAATGACGAGTCGCACACTCTGCTGCCACAAGATGTTGTGGTGTAGACACCATCCATCTCACCTTGCTGTCGAACTGAGTGTTGGCCTACAGCGACGGTAGATCGAGCAACAACGCCTGCAGCAACAGCGTCTCGTTCGGATTCCGCTCCATGGCTTCGAGCGCGGCGTGGATGCGGGTGACCGCGGTGACGCCGGCATCGGGCCGCGGTAGTTGCCCGCGAACCAGTGCGTCGCGATACGCCCCGGCCAGCACGCCCAGGCCGCTGCGCAACTCGTCGACGCGATGCCGGCGAAGCTCTCGCTTGTGGAGATCTTCCAACTGCTTGCGACCGCTGCCGCGTTCACCTGCTGCGGCGACCTTGGCCTCCAACGCGCTGGCCTCCTGGGCCTGGCGAGCAGCGAGCGGGGCTGCTGCCGCGTCGATGAGGCCGAGCACCTCGGTGCACAACGACACCACCGTGGTGCCCGTGCCGTCGAGCCTCGCGGCCAGGCCGGCGAATGCGTCGCGTCGACCCATCAGCCCGGTATCGGTGGCCAGCACTCGCGCCCGGGTCAGGTTGCCTTCGGCAGCCTGTGCGGCGACCTCCGCAGTGGCCGGGTCGATCCCCGACCCGACGAGGGTGGCCGCCACCACGTCGTTCGGCAGTGCCGCAAACACGATGCGCACGCACCTCGAGGCAAGGGTGACCAGTTCCGGCGTCACCTGATCTGCCAGCACGATGAAGATGGTGCTGGCCGGAGGCTCCTCGAGGGTCTTCAACAGCCGAGCAGCGGCGGCCGCGTCGAGCAGGTGGAAGTCGTGCAGGATCATCACCTTGCGCGTGCCCTCCACGGGCGCCAGCGACGCGTTGCGGATGATCTCGGCAACTTGCTCGGCGGAGATGCGCGCTCCCTGACGCACGACCTCGCGCACGTCGGGGTGCTCGCCGGCGAGCGCCAACCTGGCGTCGCGTTGTGTCGGATCATCGCTGCCTGCCATCAGCAGTGCGGCGAACGCCCGACTGGCCTCGTCCTTCGTCGAACCGGGCGGGCCGACGAACAGGTAGGCATGGACGGGATCGTTGGCGGCGTACGACAGCCTGCCGATTGCCTGGGCCTGGCCGACCACGCCGGACCAAACCGACCCGGTCACAGCTGCAACCGTTCGGTGACGCAACGGCGGATGTTGGTGCCGACCTCTTCCATGCTCGCACCGCCGTCGATCACGACCCAGTGGTCGGGGTCGGCATCGGCCATCGTGCGAAATCCGTCGCGAACGCGTGCATGGAACTCGGCGTCCTCACGCTCGAAGCGGTCGAGTTGGCGGCCACGCATCCGACGTTCGAGCACGTCGATCGGCGTATCGATCAGTACGACGAGATCGGGCCAGCACGAGTGGACCGCCCACTCGTTGATCTCGCGGATCTCCTCGATCGGCAGGCATCGGCCATAGCCCTGATAGGCCAGTGTGGAATAGACACTGCGATCGCTGACGACGTGACGTCCGCGTGAGAGGGCAGGCCTGACGATCTCGTCGATGTGCTGGGCCCGATCCGCGGCGGTCAGCAGCGCCTCGGCGCGATGCGACAGATGGGTCAGCGACGTGTCGTGCAGGATCGTGCGAATGCGCGCGCCGATGTCGGTGCCGCCCGTCTCTCGCGTCAGCACGGCGTCGAGATGTGCCGCGAGGCGGGCAGCATGCGTGCTCTTGCCTGTGCCCTCGGCGCCTTCGAGGGCGATGTAGCGAGCCGCATTCATACTCGGCGCACCATACCCATCCGGATGTGGTAGCTTGTGTTTGAGAATGAGATCCTAGATGTTGAGAATTCGATGTGGATGTTCGTGACGGTCGCTGCGGCGATCTTTCAAACCAGCAGGACGGCGATGCAGCAGAAGTTGCGCGCCCTGCTCTCGGTGAGTGGAGCCGGGTTTGTCCGCTACGTGTGGGGGGCACCGATCGCCTTGACCGCAGTTGCCAGCATCGTCATCAGTGGCCGGCATGTGCCGATGCCCCCGGCCCGGTTCTGGCCGCTGATCGCCGGCGGAGGCGTGGCGCAGATCGTGGCGACGATCCTGCTGATCAGTGCGTTCGATGCACGCGGGTTCGCTGTCGGCACGGTGTACTCCAAGACCGAGGTCGTGCAGGTGGCGGTGTTCTCCGCGGTGCTGCTCGACGAGACGCTGCGCCCGCTGGGGTGGTTGTCGACGGTGCTGTGCCTGGCCGGCGTGGTGCTGCTGGCCGGTGGCCGCGCGTTGCTGCGCCATCCTGACCGGGCCGCAGTGCTCGGGCTGTTCGCCGGCACCGGCTTCGGGCTCGCCGCCGTCGCCATCCGAGCCGCGACCCAATCATTGGGCGACCAGCCGGCGCTCGTGCGCGCCATCGTTGCGTTGGCGGTGATGAACACCATGCAGACCGTGATCCATGGGGGGTATCTGGCCGTGCGCGAGCGCGAGCAGATCGGTTTGGCGTTCCACCACTGGCGCTCCAGTTCGATCGTCGGTGTGCTGAGCGTGTGTGGGTCGGCATGTTGGGCGTGGGCGTTCGCCTTGCAGAACGCCGCGAAGGTCCGCACCTTCGGTCAGGTCGAGCTGCTGTTCACCTTGGCCGTTGCGCATTGGTGGCTGCACGAGCGCAACACGCGACGCGAGTATGCCGGCGCTGGTTTGGTGCTGGCCGGTGTGCTCGGCGTGATGGTTGCGGGCTAGGCCCGCGGGTCAGCCTGCGGGCTTCTTGGCGACCGCTTTGCGCGGCGCGGCCTTCTTCTTGGTCGTGGCCTTCTTCGTGGCCCGAGCCTTCTTGGCGGGCGCCCCACCCTTTTCGATGATGGCCTCGCGGCGGACCGCCAGCAGCTCGTAGGCACGCTCGGGCGGCATGGCCTCCAGCCGATCGCCTTTCGATAGCGATGCATTGGTCTCGCCGTCGGTCACATACACACCGAACTTGCCATCCTTGGCGACCACTGCCTTGCCGCTGACCGGGTCGTTGCCGAACTCGCGGAGCGGGCCTTTGGCCGCCATGTTGGTGGCGCCACCGCGGCGGAACACCTTCGGCTGCGAGAAGATCTCCACTGCCTGGTCGAGCGTGATGGTCAGTAGCTGCTCTTCGTTGGTGATGTTGCGGAAGTCCTTGCCCTTCTGCACGTATGGCCCGTATCGGCCGTTGTTCGCCATGATCGTCTCGCCATCGGCCGGATCGACGCCGAGCGTGCGCGGCAGCTGCAACAACTCCTCGGCCTCGTCGACAGTCAGTCGTTCGAGCACCATCGTCTTGAACAGGCTGGCCATCCTGGGCTTCTCCAGCCCCGGCGGCAGGTTGTCGGCCGCTCCCCACTGCACATACGGCCCGTACCGCCCGTTCTTGGCAAACACCGGGTAACCGTCGAGCTCGCCGATCGGCTCGTCGCTCTTCGGCATGGCCAGCAGCTTGGTTGCCATCTCGACGGTCAGTTCGTCGGGTGTGAGATCGTCGGGAACGCTGGCGGTGTCGTCGCCGCGCTTTACGTACGGCCCGTACTTGCCCGGCTTGACGACGATCTCGTTGCCGTCGGAGTCGTTGCCGATGGGGAAGGTGTTGATCTCGGCGGCGTCGATCTCGTCGAGGTTCTCGGCGACGAGTCGCTTGAGACCGGGAAGGTTGTCGTCTTCGTTGCCGAAGTAGAAATGCTGCAACCAGTCTTGCTTCTGCAGCTCGTTGCGGGCGATCGAGTCGAGGTCGTCCTCGATGCGTTCGGTGAACGCATAGTCGACGAGGCGTTCGAAGTGCTTCTCCAGCAATCCGACGACAGCAAACGCGGTCCACGTCGGCACCAAGGCCTGGCCCTTCTTCCACACGTACCCGCGGTCTTGCACCGTCTGGATGATCGATGCCCATGTCGACGGCCGGCCGATGCCGAGCGTCTCGAGTTGCTTGACCAGTGACGCCTCGGTGTACCGAGCGGGCGGTGACGTGGAGTGTCCGTTGGGTGTCAGCGACTCGACCCGCACGACGGCGCCGACGGTCAGCGGCGGCAGCAACGCCTCGCGCTCGTCGTCGGTGACTTCGCTGTCGTCGACCGACTCGACGTAGACCTGGCGATAGCCGGCGAAGCTGATGGTCGTGCCGCTGGCGGCGAACACCGCGTCGGTGAGGGCGTTGCCTCGCGTCGGATCGGCCGCGGCGGCTCCGAGACGAACCGTCACGGTGACACCCGTTGCATCGGCCATCTGCGACGCCAACGTGCGTTGCCAGATCATCCGATACATCGACAGCTCCTGGCCGTTCAACTCTGCTGCCAGCGAGTCGGGGCTGTGCAGCGGGGTCGACGGTCGGATGGCTTCGTGCGCTTCCTGGGCGTTCTTGATCTTCGAGGCGAACTGGCGCGGTGCGGGGGAGAGGAACTTGTCGCCGTAGCCGCGCTTGACCTCGGCGCGCACCGCTGACAACGCTTCGGCGCTGAGCGTGACGTTGTCGGTACGCATGTAGGTGATGTAGCCGCGCTCGTACAGCCCTTGCGCAACGCGCATGACCTGCGATGCGCTGAGGCGAAGTTTGCGACCACCCTCTTGCTGCAACGTGGAGGTCATGAACGGCGCCTTGGGGGCGCTGCGGTAGGGGCGTTCCTCGACCGAACGAACGGTGAACTCGGCCCCGGCCAGGGTGTCGGCCAACCCGCGTGCCCGGGGCTCGTCGACGATCACCACGCCCTTCTTGGCTTGCCCGTCGCTGCCGAAGTCCTTGCCGGTGGCGACCTTGGCCTCGTCGAGGGCGACGAGCGTGGCGGTGAACGCCGGCGACGTCGCGGTGAGCAGTTCGATGTCCCAGTAGCCGGCTTGCACGAAGGCGATACGTTCGCGTTCGCGTTCGACGATCAGTCGAACCGACGGGCTCTGCACACGTCCTGCCGAGAGGCCGCGGTTGACGCGGCGCCACAGCACCGGCGAGACCTCGTAGCCGTACAAGCGGTCGAGCAGCCGGCGGGTCTCGGCCGCGTCGACGAGCCCGTAGTCGATCCCTCGCGGGTTGTTGACGGCATGGTCGATGGCAGTCTTGGTGATCTCGTGGAACACCATCCGCTTCACTGGGATCTTCGGCTTCAGGTACTCCAACAGGTGCCAGCTGATGGCTTCGCCCTCTCGGTCCTCGTCGGTTGCGAGGTACAGCTCGCTGGCATCCTTCATCAGCACACGCAGGTCTTTCACCACTTGCGCGCCGCGCACCGTCAGCTCGTACGTCGGCTTGAACCCGTTGTCGACATCGATCGACAGACCCTTGCTCGGTAGGTCGGCCACGTGACCGACCGAGGCGCGCACGTCGAACGCGGCCCCGAGGAACTTCGAGATGGTCTTGGCCTTCGCAGGCGACTCAACGATGACAAGTGGTTTGGCCATGGCGTGCCTATCGCTACGTGATGGCGGGGGTGCTTGTCAAGGCGCGGGGCCCGGCGGGTCAGGCCGAGACTGGTGTTTCGCAAACGCCTCTGGCACCATCGATGACCACGTCGACCCGATCACCCGGCGACAGATGCGTCGCCGCGGATCCGGAGCTGTGCACGGCGACAAGCGAATCGGCAACATCGAGACGGACAGCGACGATGGTTGCCGCACCTTGGAACGTGCGTCCGGTCACCGTTCCGCTGATGCCAGCGGCCTCGCCGTTACCGAGCGACATGTCTTCGGGGCGAACGAGGAACAGTACAGGCTCGCCGACCTCGCGCCGGCCGATCGCGGGGGTCGTCACCACATACCCACCGACCGCAACAGCGTCAGGGCCGCGGACCACCGCTGGAAGCTCGTTCATCGAGCCGACGAATCGGGCGACGAAAGCGCTCGATGGGTGTCGGTAGACCTCGGTGGGCGGCCCGAGCTGCTCGAGGTTGCCGTTCGACATGACACCGACACGGTCGCTGATCGCCAGAGCTTCTTCCTGGTCGTGGGTCACGAACAGGGTGGTGATCCCGAGCTCGGTCTGGATGCGGCGGATCTCGTCGCGCAACGTGGCACGAACCTTGGCGTCGAGCGCGCTGAGCGGCTCGTCGAGCAGCAGCACCTGCGGCTGAATCGCCAGCGCTCGAGCCAGGGCCACACGTTGTTGCTGGCCGCCGGAGATCTGGTGGGCGTAGCGGTTGGCCAAGGCGGTGAGCTGGACGAGTTCGAGCATCTCGCCGACGCGCTTGTGCCGCTCGGGCTTCGGTATGCCGCGCGTTCGCAGACCGTATTCGACGTTGCCGGCGACGGTGAGGTTGGGGAACAAGCTGTAGCTCTGGAAAACCATGCCCATGTTGCGCTTGTGCGGCGGCAGGTTGGTGATGTCGGCATCGCTGACCGAGATGGTGCCGGAATCGGCGCGCTCGAAGCCGGCGGCGATCCGCAGCGCAGTGGTCTTGCCGCACCCGCTGGGCCCGAGCAGGCTGATGAGCTCGCCGTCGTGCACTTCGAGATCGAGGCCTTCGAGAGCGACCGTCGGGCCGAACGTCTTGCGCACGGAACTGTAGGTGAGAGCACTCATCGTGAAACTTCCCCTTGCCTCATCAGAACCTCGTCGTCTGCCGGCGTGACTTGCGGCGGGTCAAGAGCGTGAACAGACCGAGCAGTGCCGTGCTGCCGACGAGTGTGAACAACGCCAGGGCGATTCCACCCTGCGCCTTGCGTCCGAAGTAGTCGAAGCTGAACACTGGGAACGTCTGCTTCGACAGCGTACGGGCGATCGTGAACTCGCCGAGCACCACGGCTGTGGTCAGGAAGGCCGACGAGATGATGCTGGCACTGAGGTTGGGCAGCAGCGCGCGACGCAGCGTGGATGGCCAACTGGCGCCGAGACTCCGCGACGCGTCGACCAGAGTGCGCACGTCGATCGCCTTGATTCCTGCATCGATCGATCGATAGGTGAACGGCAGTGCCATCACGACGTAGAACGGGATCAGCGAGTAGTTGGAGTTGAGGAACCACCTGGCGTTCGGCCGGAAGAAGGCAGCAACGCCGGCGACGAGTGCGATCGGGGGGACGACGTACGGCAAGACGGTGAGGAACTCGACAATTGGGCGGGCCTTGGGCAGCTTCAGATGCACGAACAATGCCGTCGGTATCAAGAGGGCGAGCGTGACGACCACGGTTCCGAAGGCCAGTCGTAGGCTCAGCAGCAGGGTGTCGCTGAAGCTCGGCTCCCTGAACGCGTCGGTGAGAGCGCTGAACGACCACTTGTCGAAGATCGTCGACCAGTGCAGCAGGGGCATCGGTACCTTCTGCAGAGCGAACCGCGTCATCGAGACCAGCGGTGCGATGAAGAAGATCGCCGCGGCGATCAGTACGAGGTTCGGACCGATTCGCCCGAACCGACGGCCGCGACCCGGCTTCGCAGCGTCGCCCCGGATCATCGGCACACCAGTACCCTCTGGCGTTGGTTGGGTCACGAGCGCCATCGTTCGGCCCTCTTTCGTAGGAACAGGTAACCGCCCATCGATACGGCCATGATGATGATCATCCACGTGGCAAGGGCAAACGGCATGGGTGATCGACCCGAGATGTCGCCCTGCAGGAAGAAGCTGATCTTCACCGGCACGAGGTTGGAGCCGGTGTTGAGGGCATAGGCGGTGGCGAATGCGCTGAACGCATTGGCGAACAGCAGCAGGAATCCGCCGAGCATCGACGGTGCCAGGATCGGCAGCCCGACGCGACGCCAGTACGTCCACGTGGTGCCGCCCAGGTTCGACGATGCCTCGCGCCACGACGCCTGCAGGCCGTCAATGGCGGGCAGTGTCACCAGGACCATCAACGGAACCTGGAAGTACATGTACACGGTCGACCAGCCCCAAAAGCCGGTGAGGTCGAACCAGCCCGTGTCGTAGAGGTTGTAGCCGATGTTGTTGAGCATCTTCGTGCCGAGGCCCTGGCGGCCGAGGAGCGTGAAGAAGGCGAAAGCAAGCACGATGCCGCCCATGTTGGCGGCGACACCGCTGAACGCCGACACCAGCGACCTCAGCCATTTCGGTCGCGTTGCCGTTGCCGCGGCGTACGCCAACAAGGTGCCGAGGACCACACCGAGGAGGGCGGTCACGATCGAGACCTTCAGCGAGGTCCTGAACGCTGCACCCTCCTTCGAGATCGCATCGCTGATGCCGGTCCACGTGTAGCTGCCGTCGTTGGCGATGAACGCTTTGCGAACGACGCCATAGGTCGGCAGGACGAGGAACAGCCCGAGGAACAACAGGAACGGGAGCAACCCAAACCAAGCTGTACCGGAACGAATTTTGGCAGCCTTGGGGGCCGCACTCTTGGTGCGGCCCCCTTCGACTTCGATCAACTCGGCGGTCACGGCTGACCGCTCAGGCGTCGGCCACCATCGGGCCCCAGTTGGCCTGCAGGAGCGTGTTGGCCGCATCGACCTGGGCAGCGCTCTGGAAGGCCACCTTGGCCAGGAGGTCTGCCGGTGGCAGGTTCTTCTTGGCGTCGGCGGTGATCTTTCCGGCCTTCTCCAACGCCGCAAATCGAGCTGGCATGGCGCCACCGCCCAGGTAGCCGAGGGCACCCTCGTCGCTGAGGATGTGCTCGACCCACAGCTTCGAGCAGTTCGGATGCGGTGAGTTTTTGATCACACCCTGGGCGTAGAAGCCGCCGTACACACCGTCGGCGGGGAAGTTGACCTCCACCGTGAACCCAGCGTCTTCGACCTGCTTGCGGAGTCCGGGCCAGTTGTAGCTCCAGTCGAGGGCGATCGGAGTCTCACCGGAGATGACGGTGGACTGGTCGACCTGGATGGGGATCAGGTTGCCGGAAGCCTTCAGATCGGCGAAGTACTTGATGCCGGGCATGATGTCGTCGGCGCTACCGCCGTTGGCCAGCGACGCCGCCATGACTGCGGCGTACGCCGAGCCGGACGTGCGCGGGTCACCGTTGAGCGCAACCTGACCCTTGTACTCGGGCTTCTTCAGGTCGGCCCAGGTCTTCGGTGCGTTCGGCACGATCGTGGTGTTGGTACCGATCGAGATGATGCCGTAGTAGGCGGCAACCCAGTTGCCTGCGGGATCTTTCAAGTTGTCGGGGATCTGGTCCCACGTGCTCGGCTGGAATGGGTCCCACAGGCCCTCGTCGGTGGCGATCTTGGCCTTCGCCGGGCTGACATCGACGCTGTCGGGCATGTCGTTCTGGCCGGCCAGGTTGACGACCGCGTCGAGCTCTTCCTGCGATGAGAAGTTGGGGTTCGCCACCGGGTTCTCGACGCCCGGGTACTTGTCGCGGAACGCCTGCAGGATGCCCTTGTAGTTGGCCCATTCGTCGGGGAGGGCGATCAGGTTGACCTTGCCCTCGGTTTTGCATGCCGCGGCGAGTGCCGACAGGTCGCTGCCGCCTGCTCCAGTGGTACCCGGCGCCGCAGTATCTGCGGTTGCCGCGGTCGTCGCCGTTGGGGCGTCGGTCGCGGTGGGTGCTGCGGTGGCGGCCGACGTCGCGGCGGGTGCTGCGGTATCGGATGAAGCCTTCTTGTCATCGCCACATGCCATCAGCACGATGCTGAGCACGGCAAGCGACGCAAGAGTTTTTCGGGTCGTCCTTGATGTCATCATTGACCTCCAGTTCACGGATTGGGTGGGACGGTTGCGAACCGTAGCAGCCAGCCGTCAGTCCACGATCAGGCGGCGTGAACGGCGTGTGAACCCAGGGTGACCCGGAGGTGGCCGGGACCTGAAACGTCAGACGAGGACGCTCTCGGGCTCCGGATCTTCCTCGGCCGCATGATGGCCCTCGACGTTGATCTTCGGCAAGAAGCGGTCGAGCGATTTCGGGAACCACCAGTTGCGCGCGCCGAGCAGTTCCATCGTCGCCGGCACCAAGATCATTCGCACCAGAGTTGCATCGACGAACACTGCGGCCGCAAGACCTAGCCCGAACAACTTCAGGTTGCGGTCGTCGCCGAGCACGAAGGCCGAGAACACGCAGACCATGATGATCGCTGCCGCAGTGATGACCCTGGCGGTCGCGGCCAGGCCATCGGCCACGGCGGTGCCGTTGTCTCCCGTGCGGACGAACTCTTCCTTCATGCGCGACAGCAGGAAGACTTCGTAGTCCATCGACAGGCCGAACACGATGGCAAACAGCATCATCGGAACCCACGGCTCGATCGGGCCGGTCTGCTCGACACCGATCGCGCTCTTCAGCCAGCCCCACTGGAAGATGGCCACGATCACGCCGTACGACGCCCCGATCGACAGCAGGTTCATGATCACTGCCTTGATCGGCACGAGGATGCTGCGGAACACCGCCATCAGCAACAAGAAGCTGAGGATCAGCACGGCGCCGATCAGGATCGGCAAGCGGCCGGCGATGTACGTCGAGAAATCGATGCCACCGGCGGTGAACCCACCGACCAGCACGGCGGGCCCAACCGAATCGAGCTCGGTGCCGCGCAATCGCTCGACCAGGTCTCGTGTCACTTGATCCTGCGCTGCAGTGGTGGGGAACGCCACCCACGACCACGTCGTCGGAGTGACGGGAGCACCATCGGCGCCCACGAGTTGGCGTCCGGGCGTCGCGAAGGCGACACCGGTGTCGGCCTTCAGCACAGCGTCGACCTTCGTGGCGATCGCGGCGGTCATGGCCGGATCTGCACTGACGAGTGCCAGCGGACCACTGAAGCCAGGCCCGAAACCGTCGGAGACGAGGTCGTACGCGCGTCGAGTCGTCTGGTCCTTCTTCAACACGCCGGAGTCGGTGAAGCCGAGGTTGATCGAGAGTAGGGGCGATCCCAGTACGAGCAATCCGATGGCGCCACCGAAGAACGCTCGCCACGGACGATGCTGGATGACCCGGCTCCATCGATACCAGAACGCTCGTTCGGTGGGCTTCGCGGCTCGGTGCTTCATCGGTTGGCGCAAGCTGTGACCGAACGGCAGATAGCCGGCACCCATGATGAGAATGGACAGCAATGCGGCGATGCCGATGGCCGGCCCAAGCGTCTTGGTGAAGACGCCGATCAGCGCAATCGAGACGAACACGCCGACCGCGATGCCGGCTGCGCGTGTCGTGGTATCGATCTTGTCACCGACGAAGCCGAGCAGCGCCGGCAGCAGTGTGAGCGCGGCGATCATCATCACCAGCACCGCGGCAGCACCGGAGATCGCCAGACCGTTGACGAACGCCAATCCCATCGCCATCAGCCCGAGCAGCGAGATCATCACGGTGATCCCGGCGAACAGAACGGCGCGACCGCTGGAGTCGATTGATTCGACCACGGCTTGCTCCGGTGTGAGGCCGTTGTGCAGGCCCTCGCGGTAGCGCGAAACGATGAACAACGCGTAGTCGATTCCGACGCCTAGGCCGATCATCGCCGCCATTTGCGGGGCGAAATCAGGCATCGAGAAGCCGTGACTGGCAATGCCGATCAAACCGATACCAACACCGAGTCCGAAGATCGCTGTGCCGACCGGGAGTCCCATTGCCAGCACCGAACCGAACGCCAACAGCAGAATGATCACCGCGGCGAGCAGGCCGAGCAGTTCACTCTCGGGGAACTTGATGGCGTTGAAGATCTGGCCGCCGTATTCGATCGTCAGCCCGGAGACCTTGACCTCTTCGCCACGGGCTTTGATGTCGTCGGCGATGGCCAGGAACTCCGTTTGGGTTCGCTTGCCGACCGACAGGTCGGCGAACGCGATCGGCTTGCTGGTGCTGATCTGCGCAGCACCCAACTCGTCGTAGGGGCTCGTCACCTTGATGCCGTCGAACTTGGCGACATCGGCAAAGAACGACGACATCGCCGTCTTCACCTCGGGATCTTGGATCCCTTGCGGAGCGGTGAACACGATCTGGGCAGGTATGCCGTCTGCAGTCTTGTCGCCGGCGTTGGCAAAGGCATCTTGCACCTGCTTCGACTCGCTGTCGGGCTGGGTGAAATCGGTGTGGTAGTCGGGCTTCAACGCCCCACTGATCGCGGACAAGCCGATCAGCAGTGGCAGCCAAATGGCAAACACCATGACCCAGCGTTTGCGAAAGCTAAAGCGAGCAATGCGAACGAGCACTTTGGACCCCTCCAAATATCGATCGACGTCTGACCGGCCGTCGGCGGTTGCCTCGTCCGCGACGCTACCCTCAGCGGCATCGACGAACGGTGTGACATTCGACTCGGATGGAGCGAGGAGCTGGAGTTGTCGTGGCATGCACTCGGGCTTTCCGAGTTGCCGGGAAGGGTCACCCGCCTTGATCGGGGCTGGAGCACCGTCTTGCGAGATCTCGACGCCGAACCATTGCGGATTCGAAACATCGGCGCCGATGTTGCTGTCGGAGACTGGGTGGTGCCATCGGCCGAAGTCGACCGTGTCGAGGCCGTGCTGCCGCGGCGCAGTGCGTTCGTGCGTCGCGCCTCGTTCGAGGGCAATCGCGCCGAGGCCCAGACCATCGCCGCCAACATCGACGTGGTGATGCTGGTGCACGCCCTCACGTCGCCTCCGAACCAACGACGGCTGGAGCGCGAGTTGGTACTGGCGTGGGACAGCGGCGCCCAACCGGTGGTCGTGTTGACCAAACGTGACCTCGTCGACGACCCAGCCGCCTCGGTCGAGTCACTGCACGCTGCGGCGCCGGGGGTGACGGTGCTGACCGCCAGCGGCATCACCGGTGAGGGCGTCGATGCCTTGGCTGCGTTCGCCGCCGGCAACGCCACGATCGCCCTGCTGGGCGCGAGCGGTGTGGGCAAGAGCACGCTGATCAACGCCTTGGTCGGTAGTCGTGCACAAGCCACGGCGGCAGTGCGCGATGGCGACGGCCGGGGCCGGCACACCACCGTCGCGACCGAGCTGGTGCGCCTGCCGGGCGGCGGCTGGTTGATCGACACGCCGGGCGTCCGCGCGGTGAGCTTGTGGAGCAGCGGCCGTGGGATCGAGCGAGCCTTTGCCGACGTGTTCGACCTGACGGATCGCTGCCGGTTCCGCGATTGCAAGCACGAGGACGAGCCGGGTTGTGCCGTGCAAGCGGCCATCGCCGACGGCCGCCTCGACCCACTCCGACTGGCCAGCATGAAGCGACTGGTCGCCGAGGAGTTGGCTCTCGAGGAAGAGCAGCGTGCCCAACTGAAGGCGCAGGACCGTCGCGGGTATCGCAAGGTCCGGATCAAGTAGCTGGCGATGCAGATCCCGATCATCGACATCTCCGGTTGGTGGGGCACCGACGCTGACCGCGGGGCGGTTGCCCGCGACGTCGATGTCGCGGCGCGACAGTTCGGCTTCTTCCAGATCGTCGGCCATCGACTGCCGCAGCAGCACATCGACGCGATGCTCGACGCCAGCACGCGGTTCTTCGCGTTGCCGACCGAGGTCAAGTTGCGCTGCACGCCGTCGGACGCGTCGATCAATCGCGGATATGCGGCCCGAGGCACCGAGGCCCTGTCGTACAGCCTCGGCCGTGACGCACCGCCTGATCTTTTCGAGGCGTTCAACATCGGAGACGACGACGTCGACTACTCGGATCCCTTCTATGGAGCACAGCGGCACGGCGTCTTCGCCGACAACATCTGGCCGGCCGAGCCCGCCGATCTTCATCGTGCTCTCGTCGACTACTTCCGGTCGGCGCGCCAGGTGGCGCTGACCCTGACCGAGATATTCGCCGCCGCGCTCCGCCTTCCCGCCGGGTGGTTCGCACCGTACCTCGACCGCTCGACCACCACGATGCGCGCCATCCGGTACGAGCATCGCCGGGGCGATGCCGCGGCATTGGATGGTCAGCAGCGCATGGGTGCGCACACCGACTACGGCATCGTCACGGTGCTGTACGCGGACCCCGTCGCCGGTCTGCAGATCGTCGGGCCCGACGGGAGCTGGATCGACGTGATCCCGGCAGATGATGCGTTGGTCGTCAACCTCGGTGATCTCACCGCGCACTGGACCAACGACCAGTGGCGTTCGACCGTGCATCGGGTGGTGCCACCGCCGGCGACTGATGCGCCGGCGGTGCGTCGGAGTGCGGCCTTCTTCCTCGACGGCAATTTGGACGCGCTGGTCGAGTGCTTGCCGACCTGCTGCAGCGACACAAACCCAGCGCGATATCCACCCGTTACCGCCGGCGAGCATCTGATGGCCAAGTTGATGGGTCCGCGCCTTCTGAGGGCCAGCGATGCCGTCGACACGGCCGGCGACCGGGGCCGTTGACGCAACGCGGTCTACGTTTACGGCATGGATTTCGCCTTCACCGATCGATGCAACGAGTACCGGGAGAAGCTCCTGGCCTTCATGGACGAATGCATCTACCCCAACGAGGCGGTGTACAACGCGCAGTTGGCGGCCAGCGGGAACCCACATCATCACCCCGAGGTGATGGAGACGCTGAAGGCCGAAGCGCACAAACGTGGGTTGTGGAACCTGTTCCTGCCGCACGATGAATGGGGCCCCGGCCTCAGCAACCTCGAATACGCGCCGCTGGCCGAGATCATGGGGCGCAGCACGATCGCCAGTGAGGCCTGCAACTGCTCGGCGCCCGACACCGGCAACATGGAAGTGCTGACCATGTTCGGTTCGCACGAGCAGAAGGACATGTGGCTGCGGCCGCTGCTCGAAGGCACCATTCGCTCGGCCTTCGCGATGACTGAGCCCGACGTCGCCTCGAGCGACGCCACCAACATCGCGATGAGCATCGAACGCGTCGGCGACGACTACGTGCTGAACGGTCGCAAGTGGTGGATCACGGGCGCCAAGCACCCCAACTGCAAGATCTTCATCGTGATGGGCAAGACCGACGTCTCGGCGCCACCCCATCGCCAGCAGAGCCAGATCCTCGTACCGATGGGCACGCCTGGCCTGACGGTGGTGCGTGCCCTTCCGGTGTTCGGCTACACCGATCCCGAGGGGCACGTCGAGTTGCGCTTCGAGAACTGCCGCGTGCCGGCCAGCAACCTGATCGCCAACGATGGCGACGGGTTCGCCATCAGCCAGGCCCGTCTCGGGCCCGGTCGCATCCACCACTGCATGCGCTCGATCGGCGCGGCGGAGCGAGCCTTGGAATTGCTGTGCAAGCGTGCCCTGACGCGCACGACGTTCGGGAAGCGGCTGGCCGAGCGCAGCAACATCATGGATTGGATCGCCGAGTCGCGCATCGATCTGGAGATGGTTCGATTGCTGACGCTGAAGACGGCGTGGATGATGGACAACGTCGGCAACAAGGCGGCCGCCGTCGAGATCAGCGCCATCAAAGTCGCGGCGCCGAACGTCGCCCTGCGGATCATCGACCGAGCCATGCAGGTGCACGGCGCGGGCGGCCTCAGCGACGACTGGCCGTTAGCGCAGATGTACGCGCATCAGCGTACGCTTCGCTTGGCCGACGGACCCGACGAGGTCCACAAGATGACGATCGCCCGGCGCGAGTTGCGTCGCCACGATCCCAACTTCCGGATGTAAGGCTCCAAACGATGGACACCACCCGACCCCGCTTCCACCTGGCGATACCCGTCGACGACCTCGATGCGGCGCGTCGGTTCTACGGCGGCACACTCGCCTGTGCGCAGGGCCGCAGTGCCGAGACCTGGGTCGACTGGGACTTCCGCGGACACCAGATCGTGACTCACCTCGCGCCGGCGCTGGCGCGGGAAACACACAACCCCGTCGACGGTCACGACGTGCCGGTGCCGCACTTCGGCCTGATCCTGTCGATCGACGAGTTCCACAAGCTCGCGGCGCGTCTGCGCGCGGCTGGCACCACGTTCGTGATCGAGCCCTACGTGCGCTTCGCGGGCGAGATCGGCGAGCAATGGACGATGTTCTTCCACGACCCGGCCGGCAATGCATTGGAGTTCAAAGCCTTCGCCGACGAGGGGCAGATCTTCGCGATCTGACGTTCAGTTGCTGTAGATCCGGGAGGCAGCAACGAACACTGCCGTGCGACCTTGCTCCATCATCGTGCGATCGTAGGCATCCCAATCGTCGTGCTGGCCGCCGGCCGCTGTGAAGATCTCACGGAGCAGCAGTCGCAATCGTTCGGCGTCGACCTCGGGATGCGGGTCGTCAGGCCCGATCAGTTCGACGTTTCCCTCGATCGTCGCCCAGGCCCAGCCTGATCGGAACGTGACGGCCACCTGCGGTCGGGCCCGGAGGTTGCGCAGCTTGGCCGGGCCGTAGGTGACAAAGGCCAGGACGGGGACGCCGGTGCGCGGATGGTCGAGCACGCCGGCATTGACCAGCGATGCCTGGATCGTGGAGTCGGCGCGCACCGTCGATACGACTGCCAGGTACTGCTCGCGACCGGCGAGCTCCATCACCTCATCCAACGTCATGCCGATCTCCCCTCAGTCGGTCGCGCACCTCGATGGCGCGGCTGAACCCGGTACGGTCCAGGCGCTCGCGAAGGCGCATGTTGTTGCACACCACGGTCATGTCGGCACCGGTTTGACGAGCAGAACCGGCCGCGCCCAGCAGTACCCCGAGACCGAGGTCGTCGAGCACGGTGACGCCATCGAGGTCGATGACCAGCATGCGTCCGGGGTGGTGGGCGAGCGCCTTCGTCAGCGCGTCGTGCAGCAACGGGATCGTGCTGAGGTCGACCTCGCCCGAAAGGCTGATCACAGCGTCGCCGCCGACCACGATGGTGCTCGTCGACAGGTTCATGTGGTAACAGAGTACGCGTCATGGAGGTTCGAGCGTCATCGTCGCGTCGGCACTGACCGTGACGTCGGGCAGGAGGGCGCCGATCAACGGCACGTCGGTCGGTGTCACGTGGCTGACGGTGACCGAGACAGTGTCGATCGACAGGCGTGTGGCCACGAGCAGCGGCCGCAGGGTGATCGCCCGGTTGGCGGCACGTTCGGCAGAGGCGGCCGACGGTGCCGCGACCGCCGCCGCACGTGCCGCCTCGCGAGCGGCGAGCTGTACGGCGAGTTGGTCGCGCACGATCACGACGAGTTGCACGATGCCGAGCAGGAACATGAACAGCAAGGGCAGGCACAGTGCCAGTTCGACCGTGGCCTGGCCGCGGTCGTGATCAGAGCTTGTCGGTGACCGCATCGATGACCCGATCGAAGAGATCGCCGATCTTGCCCGCGCCGCCGCCACTGGTGGCCCAGCCGACGACCAGGAGGGCGATGACCGCCGCGCCGAGCATGACGAGGGCATATTCGGTGGTGGCCTGGCCGCGGTCGTCGCCGTCGAGGTGCCACGTGTGCAGCCGCGCGAACAGTCGTCTCATGGTGGGCTCCGTTCAGTTGTCGGGGATCTCAGTCGCTCAGGTGTGCAGCGACGACAGGGCTCCGAGGAGCAAGGGGACGATGGCCAGCAGCACGAACGAGGGCAGTGTGCACAGCACCAGTGGCATCGCCAGCCGAACAGGCAACTCTCGGGCTGCGGCGTCGGTGTCGCGGCGGCGTTGTTGACGCACTTCGAACGACAACCGTTCCAAGACCGGGGCGAGCGGCAACCCGTAGCGATCGGCAGCCGACAACGAGTCGACGAGTGCCTGGGCAACGGGGCCGATGTGCGCTCGGAGCTCATCGAGGGCGTCGGCGAAGCGGCTGCCGCCTCGCATCGCATCGCCGACGGCGCCGAACGCGGGTCGCAGTGAAGGGGCAAGGAACGGTTCGATCTCCACGATCGCTTGTGCAGGCAGGTAGCCGGCGCGGATCGACAGCACCAACAGATCGAGCGCGTCGGGGAAGTCGGTGGTGAGACGGCGGTGGGCACGCGTGCTGCGACGGGCTCGAGACCACCGAAGCGAGATCACCACGACCATCGTCACCGTCAGGCCGAGGCGTGGTGCGATGCCCACAGCCGCGCCGACGACGATGACCCATGGCCAACGGCGTCTGGACGGCGTCGCCGCCGGCCGTGTCACGGGTCGTGGCCGCAACCGTGCGCCGGTCAGCGTCGCCAGCACCACCACTTCGGCGGGCAGGAGCGCGATGCTGAGGTTCATGACGGTCCGATGATCCGCTTCATCCACTGCCAGCCGGCCACGTTCAGCGCGAGGCCGCACAACGCGCTGATGCTTCCGGCCGCCGTGGAGATGTAGACATCGCGCGTCCGCTGGCTGCCGGCCGCGCTCCAGACGGCGAAGACCACCGGCACGACCGTCAGGACGCGTGCACTGAGACGGGCCTGCGATGCGTGGGCCCTGCGCTCGGCTCTCGCCGCCGCACGCTCGCGAAGTACCGCCGCAGCCTCGTCGAGGGTGGCTGCGACCGGACCGCCGAGATGGGCGGTTGCGGACAGTGCCTGCACCATCAGAGCCAAGTCGGCCTCCGACGTGACAGTGCCGGCCAGGGCATCGACCAATGATTCACCATCCGTCAGGCGATCGATCACCGCACGCAGCGGTGTGCCTCGGTCGATCTCGTCGAGGACGGCACCGGTCAAACTGCGACCGCTTCGTACCTGGCGGGCGATCGCATCGAGCAGCACCGCGTAGTCGGACGTCGCGTAGTGCACCCGACGCCCGCTGCGGCTCGGTGTGCGACCGCGCGGCAGAGAGCGAAGTCGGCCGGTGAGGCGTGCCGTGACCAGCACGACAACGAGACCCACCGTCGCACCGAACGTCACCGTGTTGTTCATTGTCGGCACCGCTGCAGGGATGCGACCACCGTCGAGCGGTCGGCCAGCCTGCGCAGATGTACGCCTCCGGCCGCCGGGTCGGTCTCGCAGACCTCGATCACCCGACGATGGTTGTCGACCGAACGGCCCACATGGATGACGACGTCGATCGATCGCCGAACCTGATCGTGGATCGCGTCGAGCGGCCACCCGGGTACGGCTTGCAACACCAACGAGCACACTCGAGCGAGTGCATCGACGGTGCTGTTGGCGTGCACCGTCGACATCGACCCGTCGTGGCCGGTGTTCATGGCCTGCACGAGTTGTACCGCTTCGGCGCCGCGGACTTCGCCGACCACGAGCCGGTCGGGTCGAAGTCGCAGCGCCGTCCGCAGCAGGTGCGACAGCGTGATCTCACCGGTTCCCTCGGCGCTGGCCGTTCGTGTTTCTAGCCGCACGACGTGGGGGTGCGGCAGGCGGAGTTCGGCGATGTCTTCGAGCGTGATGATTCGTTCCGTCGGCGGGACCAGTGCGGCAAGGGCGTTCAGCAGTGTTGTCTTGCCCGACGATGTGGCCCCGCTGACCAACAGATTGCATCGCGACGCAACGATGGTCTGCAGCAGTCGAGAGACGTCGGGTGGGGCGAACGCAGCGAGAGGCAGTGGCCGCAATGCGAAGCGGCGGATGGCCAGACACGGTCCATCGACAGCAATCGGGTCGAGAACTGCGCAGACGCGCGAGCCGTCGGGCAGACGAGCGTCGACCGTGGGATTCGAGCGGTCGAGTCGTCTCCCGATCGGGCGCAGGATGTGTTCGATCGCGGTGGTCACCGCCGAGGCGCTCATCGTGGCCACGCGCACCAAACCTCCGGCACGCTCGACCCACACATCGCCGGTACCGTTGACGATCACCTCGTCGATCGCCGGGTCGGCGAGCCATCGCTCGAGGCCACCCAGCGGCGTTCGTTCGGCGATCACGTCGATCATGCCGCGCCCCGCAACGAGGCGACCAATGACCGCGGCAACCTGGCGATGAGCAGACCGGCGTCGACCGCACGGGCCACCGCTGGATCGAGGTGCACCTCGGCAACGACCGGCGCACCGAGTGCATGTTCGACGTCGCTCGACGTCAACGCCCGGCCTGGTTCGTCGACCAGCACGATGCCCGTCGGGCGGAGGCTCGACTGCTGCGCCCTCCGTATCGCCATGAAGCACGGGCGAGTGACCAGCAGCGACTGCTCGGCGGCGTCGTGCAGCGCCTGTGGCGGGCGGCCGGTGCCGGCGTCGATGACCACGTTGCCCGACGCGCTCAGGGCGGTGGCGAGCCGAGGCCATTGATCGTCGGGTGTGTCGCCCAAACCGCGCGGGATCAGGCGAACCTCGTCGCGGACGGCCACCGCCAGCTGGGCGAGGTCGGGCGGCCGAGCAGTCGGCGAAGCGAGCCAGTCGGTCACACCGGGGCCGGCCGGTTCGTCCAGCCCGAGCGCCGTCGCGCAGTCGCCACCGAGATCGACGAGCGTGACGGCTTGCGAAGGTGGCCAGCCCAACGCCAGGGCACAGGCCACGACCGTGGTACCGCTGCCGCCCTTGGCGGCCCAACAAACAATCACGTGACTGCCCCCCGAATGCATCGAGCGCTCTCAATTGGGGGAAGCCAAGGCGGAACCTATCGACCGTGTTCGGGCATGCCAACACGCGCCCGAACTTTCACCTGTACGTGTCGGGCGCTAACGTCTACGACGGAGGTGTCTGGGCACCTGGTGGGCTCCACCGCCTTCAAAGCGGCCGAGACGGGCGATCCCCGTCTGGCGGGTTCGATTCCCGTCCACCTCCGCCAAACTCTTGGTTGGGCGCGATTCCGGTACGGCCAGTACCGAAATCGATCCCGTTGAGCCTGGTCGGGCGCAATGTGAGTAAGGGCAGTACCGAAATCGCGCCCAACCTCAGTGGATGGTGACCGTGCCGGCGTTGCCGTCGACGGTGACCATGGCACCGTCGGGAATGATCTCCGTGGCGTCGGCGACGGAGGCCACGCAAGGGATTCCGAGTTCGCGCGACACGATCATCGCGTGGCTGCCCATGGCGCCGACGTTGACCACGACGGCCGCGGCGGGTACGAACAACGGCACCCACGACGGGTCGGTCTGCGGGGCGATCAACACATCGCCGGGCTCGAGCCCTTCGGGGTCGGCGGCGTCGAGCACGATGCGGGCGCGCCCAGTGGCGACGCCGCCCGAGCCGGCCGCGCCGCGCAGCACCGCGCCGGACGCCGCCTTGGCAAGGTGCTTGTCGCTGCGGCGCGTCATCTCGCTGAGGAGGGGAACGCGACCGTTGACGACGAAGACCGGCTCGTAGTCGAACAGCGTCTGGTACTGCGCCCATCGCTGGGCGACGACCGGCTTGAACGGGGCCGGGTCGAACCGGATCTGGTCGAGCTCGGCATCGGTCAGCATGAAGATCTGTTCGACTTCGGCGATGACGCCAGCCGCGACGAGCCGCCGACCGAATTCGCGCAGTGCCATGCGCATCTCGTTGATCACGCGTACGGCGTTGGTCTTGGCCCGCTCGCGGCCGGCCAGGAAGATGTGCGCGGACTGCAGCCCGGCTTCGAACATGGCTGCCGTCTCGGCGTCTCCGGCGATCTTCGGCCGCACCTCGGCAAGGATGCGATCGCGCTCGATGACCGATGTCGTATGTCGCGCGACCGGTGAGAGCGATTCGTCCGACTTGCGCATGAGGTTGATCGCAGCGAGCGCGATGCGCGGGCTCACCTCCCACGACGCCGAGCGCAGGTCGTACTCGTTCTGCGCCCGCGAGCCATGATCGAACAAGAACTGATCGAACTCGGCGAGGAACGCGGCCGCTGCCGGGTCGTCGGATGTGCGCAGGAGATCGAGCACGTCGTCGGTGCCGGCCTCGAAGGCCGCGTCGACGACAGCGAAGCTGCGAGCGCTTCGACCAAGCCCCCACATTGCGTGCGACGGTGCCGCCGAGTCGACGTCGATCCCGGCGAGCAAGCGGATCGACAACGTGGCGTCGCCCAAGCCCTCGCAGATCGCCGCGACCGCACCTGTGCCGAGTGGCGAGAGCGACGAGATGCGCATCGCGTTCTCGAACGTCTGCTGCACGTACGGCACCATCGACCGGGCCCTGGCGATCAGCGCCGCGTCAGTGAGCTTGCTCAGGTCTGGGCGGTGCTCGCGCAGGCTCTGGGCGAGGGCCTTGTCGGCATCGAGCTCGGGAAGCGAATCGGTCGACATCGCCCATCCCATCGACGCCCCGAGCCGGGCCTCGTGCGCCGGTGACTCGTGCCACGGCTGCTGCTCGTAGGGCGGGACCTCGTCGCGCTCGTCGAAGAACGCCTTGTCGATCATCTCCGGCGACGCACCGGGCATGCGGGCACCGAGCACGCGGGTCATCGACAGTGGGTTGTACGGGTACCCACCGAACACCTTGAACAGCTCGGGCATCTCGGGGTCGACGAACTCGCCGTAGTCGAGCGCGCCGATCGAGATGTAACCGTCGCGCAACCCTCTGCACATGCCTTGGCGCAGCACCAGGCTCTGGGCAAGCGGGCTGAACGGCTCGGGGAAGACGTCGGCCGCGTTGCCCCGCGTCCACGCCGGGAATCGATCTTCGAGCAGCGAGTCCCCGAACCATGTGCTCTCGTTGCTCACGAATGATCTCCTTCGGCCGCGCTGTCACGGAACGATGCCACCTCGGCGGTTCCGCTGACGACCTGGTCGGGTCCGCACTCGAGCCACACCGAGCACGTCGCCGTCCAACCCGAGTCCGTCGCCGTCACGGCTTCGACGACGCCATGCGCTTCGACGGCGTCGCCATCGAGCACCCGACCGTGGAACCCGACGGTGAGACGACGGATCGCATCGTCGCCGGCCCACGACATCAACATGTTGGCGATGTATCCGAGGTTGAGTGGGCCCTGGTTGACCGTGCGCCCACCGAGCCCCAACGCAGCCGTGGCCTGGCGGTCCCAGTGGATCGGGTACGGGTCGCGCAGGATTGCTGCCATCGTCTTCATCCGCTGTGCATCGACAGATGCGATGCGCAGCGGCGGGATCCGGTCGCCGACCCGCGGTGCCGTGGTCATCGCAGGAAGCGCCATCGATTGGTGACACGAGCCGCGAGCTCGCCCCCCGGCTCGCGCAACTCGATCGAGAACGCGATGTCGTCATGCACCGCATCGCCACCTTCGCCGCGGGTTCGCTCGGCGCTGATCACCGCACCGTCGATGCGGTACGGGCTGCTCTCGCGGAGCGGACGCAGGTACTCCCAGTCGTATCCGAGCAGGGTGACCGACCCGGCCCGACCGTCGCCACCTCCGAGCTCGAACAGCTCGCCGATCGATGTGCCGGCGCCCTGGATCGGAACGTGGAAGAGCACCATCGGGTGAGCCAGATCGGTCGACATCGGCGGGCGCTCGGTGCAGTCGGTCAGCAACGCGTTCTCCCAGTGAGCGACGGTGTACTCGCCGCCGGGAAACCGCACTCCGACCAGCGCGGCGAGCTCGGCGTCGGTCATGTCGTCGCGCCCCACCACGTTGCCGCATCGAGCGGGTAGCGCTCGCGGTAGTGCTCGCGGCGAGCGTCCAGTAGGGCATCGTCGACCGATCCGAGCGCGGTCGGTTCGGTCGAAGCGTCGGCGCGATCGATCGGGGAGAGTTCCGAACAACCGGGCACGGGATCGACGCGCTCCAGGCGAATGGTGGTGATCATGTCCTTCATCGCGCCGGCGAGAACGAAATGGTGCTGGCTGGCCTGGTGTCCGATGAAGGCGTCGTAGTCATCGAACGCCAGCGTTGCCTGGTAGCAACCCGGTTCGGACATGCGGGTGTACTCGTAGCGTCGGATCCCTGGCTCGCGTGCGAGGGTCGCTGCGGCGAGCTGTCGAGCCGCCTGTTCGAACATCGCCTCGCGACCCGCAGCGACGCTGATGTGGGCGAGCACGACGACCATCCCGCAGAAACTAGCCGACTGGTATGTTCTTGGGATGCACGTCGACCTGTTCAGTGACGAGACGCAGGAGGACTGGTACCCGACGTATCAACACCTGCGCGACGAGCAGCCGGTGTACCTCGTGCCAGGGACCAACGACTACGTGATCAGCCGCTACGACGACATCATGCACGTTTTGCGGCACCAGAAGACGTTCCCGACCGGCGCCAGCAAACGCCGCTCGCCTGCCGCACAGCAGGTGTACGACCGGGGTGGATGGCAGCGGATGACCCCGCTCGGCACCAACCCCCCGATCCACCGCCACTATCGCGCCCTCGTCGATGGCTACCTCGGCGGTGACGGCCTCGATCACTGGCGCCCGTTCATCGAGCACTCGATCGACGGATTGTTCTCCGAGTTCGAGGGCGACGGTCACGTCGAATGGATCGCGCAGTACGCGTCGAAGCTGCCATCTCGCGTGATCACCCACATGCTGGGGCTGCCGCTCGACGACCTCGACCGCCTCCGGGCCTGGAGCTCGGCGTGGGTGTTGCCGTTCATCCGCAAGCTCGCGCCCGACGAAGACGTGTGGGTCGCCGAGCAGGTCGTCGAGTTCTATGACTACCTGACGGCGGCAATTGCCGACAAGCGGTCGAACCCGGGCGACGACATCATCACCTCGCTCGCACAGGCCACGTTCGCCGGTCAACGGCCGCTGACGGATCAGGAGATCATCACCATCGTCGACCACCTGTTCATCGGTGGTAACGAGACCACGACGTTCGCGATGGCATCGGGTCTGTGGATCCTGCTGCGCGAGGCCGGCTTGTACGACCATCTCGCCCGTGACCGTGAGCGGATCCCCGACTTCGTCGAGGAAGTGCTGCGCATCGAATCCCCGACGCAGGGTCTGTGGCGCGCCGTTGCCGAGGATGCCGTGATCGATGGTGTCGCGATCCCGGCTGGGTCGACGGTGCATCTGCGCTACGCCAGCGCCAACCGCGACGAGCGGGTCTTCGCCTGCCCGGCCGATGTCGACCTCGATCGACCGAACTCGCGTCGTCACATGGCGTTCTCGCTCGGCGAACACCACTGCCCCGGCGCCGGGTTGACCCGGCTCGAACAGGCCCTGACGTTCGAGGCCATCTTCGATCGCCTGCCCAACACTCGGCTGGGTGTGCACAACGACTTCACGCACGTGCCGATGTTCGCCATGCGATCGTTGCGCGAGTTGCACATCGAGTTCGACCCGGGGCCCCAGCCGTTTTTGGCCGCGCCAGCGATCACGCAAGGAGCAACATGACGATCCTCGACCGACTACGAATGGACGGCCGCGTCGCGGTCGTCACCGGCGGCGGCCAAGGCATCGGGCGGGCGATCGCCG
Organism: Ilumatobacteraceae bacterium; assembly: GCA_039931555.1. Classification (GTDB taxonomy): domain Bacteria; phylum Actinomycetota; class Acidimicrobiia; order Acidimicrobiales; family Ilumatobacteraceae; genus JAENVT01. The sequence goes on from JBDTRP010000048.1 coordinate 40,768, forward strand.
TTGGACTGGCATCGTGCGGATGCGATGTCGTGGTCAACGCCCGGCGACTCGATGACCTCGCCCAGACTGCGGCTCTGATCGAGTCATTCGGTCGCCGTGCTGTGATCGTCGACGGCGACGTCCGCGATCTCTCGGAGGCGATCGCTGATCGCACGATCGAGGAACTCGGCCGTCTCGATGTATGGGTGAACAACGTCGGCGGATCGGACGACAAGACGACACTTCCGTTGATCGAGACTCCCGACGACGTGTTCCGCTCGCAGCTCGAGCTCAACCTGACCACGGCGTTCCAGGGGTGCAAGGCGGCTGCCAAGCGAATGCGCGATGGCGGCTCGATCGTCAACATCTCGTCGGGTGCCGGTACCCGCGGGTCGCCGTTCACCGGGCCGTACGCCGCTGCCAAAGCGGGGATGAACAACCTCACCCAGACGTTGGCGTTGGAGCTCGCACCGCGCATCCGTGTGAACGCGGTGGCCCCCGGCCCGGTCGCGACCGAGGCGTTCCTGGAGATTCTGAACGTCGGTGACCAACTCGATCAACTGGCAGCAACCATTCCCCTCGGGCGCCTCGGGACGCCCGACGACATCGCCGACGCGGTCGTCTTCCTGGCGTCGGACGCGGCGAGTTGGATCACCGGCCAGTTGCTGCTCGTCGCCGGAGGCCGAACGGAGCGGTCGTATCAGTACCGCCCGAAGGACGATACGTGACCGATGTGGCGCCTGCGACTGCGCCGGCGCGGATCGGGCGCCCACCCGACACCGACCCCGCCGCAACGCGGCGACGGATCGTCGATGCCGCGCGACACGAGTTCGCCCGGCGCGGCTATGTGGCCGCCACGAATCGAACGATCGCGGCGCAAGCGGCGGTGACCACCGGCGCGGTGTATCACCACTACAACTCCAAGGCCGAGTTGTACCGCGCCGTGCACGCCGACGCACATGATCGCGTGTATGCGCGATTCGCGGATTCCGCTCGCGGGCTGACGTCGTTCATCGAGATGTTCGACGGGGTGCTCGACGTCGCTGCGGAGATCAACGAGAACGACCCGAGCCTCGCGGCGTTCATCGGGGCCGCACGAGTCGATCGGCGCCGGCACCGGGAACTGACGGCTGTCATCCCTGACGATCGGCTCCGCCGCCGGGCCTTCTCCGATGGCTTGATCAAGGTCGGCATCGCGACGGGTGAGATCTCCGAGCCCTGCCACGAGGAGGTCGCGGCGTTCGTGGACGTCGTGTTCGTCGGGCTCAACGACGCCGTCTCCGACGACCTGCGCCAGCAGCGCAGGGCGATCGCGTCGATCAAATCGGCGATGCGAGGCCTGCTCACGAGGCGTGCGGTGTAGGCGAGAAGAAATTTCTCGATCCTGACGTTTGACGGCGAATCGTGCTGGGTACCGGTGGATGCAACCCCCGCGATACACAGAGCCCCGCAGTCACCCGTCCCCGGCTGCGGGGCTCTTCGCATGCCCGGGTGGAACGTGGTCGCCTTCGGCCCTGTCTGCAGGGCTCGAAAGGCCCTGGCAACCACTGTTCCCGCAGAGTGGGCCCATGAGCGCAGGACACGTTCTGGACACGGCCGGTCCGGTCGAGCTCGCACCGCGAGAGACTGGTGGGTCGGATCGCTGTTGCCGGACGACGATTTCCAATGTCACGCCTACCTGATCGAGCAAGGTGACCAATCCGTGCTGATCGATCCAGGCTCCGCCCTGACCGGCGACACGGTGCTCGCCGCGACCGCGGCCGCGATCACGCAAGCCATCCGACCAAACGACATCGCCGGGCGCTTCGGCGGCGAGGAGTTCGTCGTGATCCTCGCCGCCATCGACGTGGACTCGGTGCAAACGATCGCGGAGCGCATCCGGGCGGCGATCGCCAGCACTGCGGGCGGTCTCCCTGCGGTGACGGCCAGCGTCGGAGTGGCGGTGAAAATGCCCGGAGAGTCGGGCGACGTGCTGGTGGGACGGGCCGATCAGGCCCTCTCTCGCGCCAAGGAGGAGGGCCCGCGATCGGATCGTGGTCGCGCCACTGAGCGAGTCGTCGACCTAACCCGGCGCGCCGATGTCGAGCAGGGAGACCTGGTCGAGGGCCGGGACGATGCAGATCGGCCAATCGGCGGGTGGCAGGTTCAATGGCTGGGTGTCGTTGATGATCAGGCGTACCGAGGTCTGGCGTTGATAGGTCCTGCACTGCAGTGACTCGGGTTCGATGTATCGCAGCACCGTCTGGCGCGTCTCGCCCGGGGCCATGCTGACCACGTCGGTTCCCCCGGCGCCAGGCGAGTTGATCGGCGTGGGTCCAACCGTCTGACCATCGCCGTCGACGAAGCTGACGGACAGGCGGGTGCTCAAGGTGCACGCCTTCGAACCGTTGTTGGTCAGCAGCAGCGGCGTGTACACGCTGCCGGAGGTGGTCGACGGCGGGTCTGACCGCAGCCCCATGTTCGCCGACGAGCACTCGCCGGGCCCGACGGTGGCGCCGCCACTGTCGGTCGATGCCACATCCGAACCCGCCGGCGGCAACGTCACTGTGGCCTGACCGAGCCCGTCGCTGCTGCACGCCGCGAGAGCGAGCAGCAAGAGCGTGACAACGCCGAGTCGGGAGCGGAGCATTTCCTTGTTCTATCGCGATTGGGTCGACGCGTCGGCGTCAGCTGGTCGGGGAATGCCGACCGGTGATCCGCTTGCCGTTGCGGTAGCGGAGTTGGTGGCGCAAGGTGCCGTCGGCGCGCCACTTCGATACTGCAGGGTTGCCGTTGGCGGCATCGCTGCGCTTGCCGTCGCGGTAGTGCTCCTCGTAGTGCAGCAAGCCGTTGGCGAAGTAGCCGCGCACGGCGGGGTCGTGATCCGTCGGATCCTGCAGCTGGCCTGCCTCATAGAACATCTCGTACTTGACCTGGCCATCGGCCCGGTAACGCCGGTATGCGGGGTGGTTCCGACCCGGGTTGTCGAGCAGTCCGGCGGTGAACCAGGCAACGTACGACTCCGCCCCGTTGAACGACCGACGGACGCGGCCGGTGTAGTCAGCCGGTATCTCCGTCTCGTCGTCGACATCGAGCGTCGAGATGACGCGAAACGACATCGAATTGGGCAGCAGCTCCACACAGTGATATCGAACGAATCCTGCGCGAACTTGAGCTACAGCCTGACCTCGTACTGCCTGACCGCATAGCTGATGCGCGGCAGCGGTGAGTCGGGTGGATCCCACGGAGTGAACATCTTCTCCTCGCCGGTGAAGTGCCAGCCCGCCTTCTCGTAGAACGACAGCGCCCTGGGGTTGTCGCGCAACACCCACAGCACGGCCGTCGGGTGGCCCTCGTCGCGGAGGAACTCCTCACAGCGACTCATCAGGGCCGGTGCTGCGCCGCTACCCCACGCGGACGGGTGCACGTAGAACCCGTAGATCTCGCCGCGTCCCGAGACGGTGGTCTCGACCGGCGGTGCTTGCGAAGCGGGACCGACCAATGTCGGATCGTCGTGTTCGGGGCCCGCATGACCGAACCCCACGACCCGGCCTTGGATGGTGACCACGAACATCCTGCTGTCGGGCATCGATTGCCACGCCCACCGGCGCCACACCTCGCGCCGCGATGTCGCGAACGCCTCGGCGTCGAGGTACTCGTCGGGGACGATGCCCCGGTACCCGGCTCGCCACCCGTCGATGTGGGCAGTGGCCAAGGCATCGGCGTCGTCGATCACGGCGTCGCGGACTTCGATCACGCCACCAAGCATGACGCAACGCGGCAGCTACCGGTGTGATTGGTTCAGACGGCGAGCAGGTCGCGAGCGCCGGTGTCGCTCGACGGGTGACGCAACTTGCTCATCGCCCTGGCTTCGATCTGGCGGATGCGCTCGCGGGTGAGGTTGAAGTGCTCGCCGACCTCTTCCAGCGTGCGCGGCTCGCCACGGTCGAGACCGAAGCGAAGCTTGAGGATCTCGCGCTCGCGCTCGTCGAGTGGGGCCAGCAAACGGGCGATCTCCTCGGGCAGCAACGCGGTTGCGGCAACCTCGAACGGTGACTCTGCCGAGCGGTCCTCGACGACGTCGCCGAGCTCGGCATCGCCGTCTTCGCGCAGGGGCTCGCTGAGTGACAACGGCTCGGCGGCGAAGCGCAACGCCTCGGTGACCTTGTCTTCGGGCATCTCGACTTCTTTGGCCAGCTCCGACAGCGTGGCCGGACGACCGAGCTTGAGCTCCAGGCGGCTGCGCGCCTTCTGCAGCCGGGCCAACGTGTCACCGGCGTGCACAGGCAGGCGAATGGTGCGACCGGTGTTGGCGATTCCACGGGTGATCGCCTGGCGGATCCACCACGTGGCGTACGTCGAGAACTTGAAGCCCTTGCGCCAGTCGAACTTCTCGACCGCGTGCATCAGGCCGAGGTTGCCTTCCTGGATCAGGTCGAGCAGCGGCAGACCCGATGCCTGGTACTTCTTGGCGATGGACACGACGAGCCGCAGGTTCGACTGCACGAACGCCCGTTCTGCATCCTCGCCCTCACGAGACGCACGGCGCAGTTCTCGCTTCTTGGCCGCTGTGAGATCCTTGCCGATCTGGTCGAGCTCTTCGATCGCCGCCTTGCCGGCTTCGATCTGCTTGGCGAGTCGAACCTCGTCGTCCTTGGTGAGCAACATGTACTGGCCGATATCGGTCAGGTACAGGCGGACTAGGTCTTCTTCGTCGCGCTCTACACGATCTTTCGCCACGAATGCTCCTCGAACGGTGAGTTTGTTCACCTCCCGGTAACCCGAGCGGCAGATGCCTCACGATACCCACCTGGTCAAGCACCTCCCACCCCCTGTTGTCAAATCGCCCCGCATCGGGGATTCTGATACAGACGTACCGTGTATCGTTCGCGGGCATGGCCACGACGGACGCCGGTCCACAGAGTGGCGGCGCCGTCGAACTGGCAATCGTGACGATGCGATTCGATGCCGCTGAGGTGGGGTCATTGTTGGCGGTGTTGTCGAAGTACGTCGTGCTGACACGCATGCAGCCGGGGTGCCGCAACGTCGACCTGTGTGCCTCGGTCTCTCAACCGGGTCGCTACCTCGTCGTGCAGAAGTGGGAATCCGTGGCCGCGCAGCGTGCCCACTTCGACAGTGCCGTCATGGTCGAGATGGCCTCGGCATGCAACGGTCTGTTGACGGTCGCCCCCGACATCGACCTCTGGGACGGCGTCAGCGCCCACGACCTGATCTAACCAAGATCACACGCACGACGGGTGGGAGGCGGCTGTAACGTTCGACTTGTTACTCGTTCGCCCCAAGGAGGCGCACATGGCAAACCCGATACTCAACGACAACACCTGGAACAAGGCCGCGAAGGCTCCGGGCTGGGGTGCACCCGACCCGACCTCGCGTCGCACACCGATCACCGACGGCCCGGTCAGCACCTGGCATTCGCAGGTCATGACCGTTGGCGGCACGATGAGTGCCACCGGCGTCTTGATGGTCATCCTGCTCGCCGCCGCCGTGGTCGGCTGGCAGATGGGTCCGAACAACTCCGGCAGCGAGGTCGGTGGCTTCCCGGCGCTGGCCCTGGTCGGCATCCTCGTCGGGTTCGCCTGTGCGATCGCCGTGTTCTTCAGGCCGATGTGGGCCAAGGTGCTGGCGCCGATCTACGCCGTAGGCGAGGGCTTCTTCCTCGGCGTGATCTCCAAGGCATACGAGGGCTATCAACACGGCATCGTCGTGCAGGCCGTCGGCGCAACACTCGGGGTGTTCGCGGTGATGCTGGTGCTGTACCGCACCCAGATCATCAAGGTCACCGACCGGTTCCGCAAGATCGTCATCACGGCCACGATGGGCTTGATGGTGTTCTACCTGTTCTCGTTCATCATCAACCTGTTCGGCGGTGGCGTGTCGTTCCTGCACTCGACCAGCCTGCTCAGCATCGGCTTCAGCATCTTCGCTGCCGGCTTGGCGGCGATGAACCTGGCGATCGACTTCGACTTCATCGAGAAGGGCGCCAAGCAGGGCCTGCCGAAGGGCATGGAGTGGTTCGCCGCCTTCGCCTTGGTGATCACCCTGGTGTGGCTGTACCTCGAGCTGCTCCGCCTGCTCAGCAAGCTGCAGCGCAGATAGTTCTTACAGCGTTTCCAAGAACCCCAGCAGTGCGTCGTTGAACGCTGCTGGGGCTTCTTGCTGCGTCCAGTGACCGACGCCGTCGAGCACCGTCGCGCCGCGGAAGTCAGGCAGCAGGTTCGTCATCCGCTCGATGCCTGAAGGATCCATGATGTTGACCACGTCGTCGGTGCCGCCGATGAAGTAGGTGGGCATGGCGACGCGCTCGGGGCCGAGACCGTTGATGACGTCGAAGTTGGCGTCGAGGTTGCGGTAGTAGCTGATGGGCCCGAAGAAGCCGCTGTGGGCAAACTCGTCGGCGTAGGCCTGCGCGTCGGCCTCGCTGAGCCACGGCCCTTCCGGCCCGGGCAACGGCCACGCCGGCGGCTCGCCCATCATCGTCAGGAACCCGGTGCCTTCCATCGGCGGCGGTTCGACCGATCGGTCGCGTCCGGCGAACCCCACGCCGCTGGCGTTCCACAGCACCTTGGCCATCGAGTCGTACGGGTCGGCATCGAGCTCGGCTTCGGCCACGCCGGGCGTCTGGAAGTACAGGATGTAGAAGAAACGGTCGCCGTAGAGCATCTTCAACAGCTGGGTCGGCGGCGCGGGCCACATGGTGAACCGGACGCTGACGCCAACGACAGACCGCACGCGTTCCGGGTGCAGGCGGGCCATGTCCCACACGATCAGCCCGCCCCAGTCGTGACCGACGAACACAGCGTCGTCCTTGCCGAAGTGGTCGAGCAGTCCCAGCAGGTCGCCGGTGAGGTTGCCGATGCCGTAGGCCTCGATCTCAGGCGGCGCCGTGGAGTGCCCGTAGCCGCGCTGGTCGGGCGCCAGCACGTGGTAACCGGCTGCGGCCAGCGGCCGCATCTGGTGCCGCCACGAGTAGCCGAGCTCGGGAAACCCGTGGCACAACATCACCGTGGGTCCGGCAGGGTTGCCGGCCTGGTGGACGCGCAGGGTCACGCCGTTGACATCGATGTCGCTGACGGTGGTCTCAGTCATCCCCGGGTCTCCCGAGCGCTGATGGCCTGCAGCTCGGCCCAGGTCAGACCATCGCTCGTCCACAGCTGGTCGAACGCAACGTCGGCGTCGTCGGTGAACCCGTGCCGGTTGCGGAAGTTGTACCGCCAGCGCTGCTCGTTGACAGCGATGCCGAGCCGCGACAACCGCCCGACGCAGTAGGTCTCCCACGCGGCGACCTGTGCCAATGTCAACTCGTCGTCGGCTGGGGCTTCCCCGAATCCACCGCTCAGGCGGTCGCGAACGCGCAACAGCACACGCCCGAGCGATGTGGCCGTGGCGACGTCGCTCTGCTGTCGGGGTCGCTTGGTGTCTTCGAACGCGCCACTCTCTGCCCGGATCGCGACCGTGTCGCCGATCACGACTCGGGTTCGCGACAAGGGGGTGGTCTCGTCGACCTCGATCACGACGTCTCGATCGCTCATTCCGAGCGAAGCCAGCAGTCCCTCGGCGACGCGTTGGATCAACGCCGCGTCGTAGGCGACGAAGTTGAAGGTCTGCGGGGTGACGGTGACGCTCATGATCCGGCGCGCGCCTGGGCGACGAATGCCTTGCGCTCGTTGAGCGCGGCCAAGCTGACGTCGGCGATCTCTTCGACCTCGTTGTCGGTGAAACCGGCGAGTTCGCGGAAGCGCCGCGCGAGGCCGATCGGTGACTCCTCGCTGTCGCTGCGCGTGCCGCCGTAGCTGAACAGCTTGTCGACGATGCTCTGGAACTCCAGTGCCTTGGTGCGCCGCTGCGGATCGTTCTCGGTGACCTTGCGCAGCCAGTCGCTGCCCATCTTCACGTGGGTCACCTCGTCGGCCAGCATCCAGTCCTCGCAGAACTCGAGGTACGGGTCGCCGGCCAAATCGCCGAACTCCTTCATCGTCGTGAAGACGTCGATGGCCAAACCTTCGAGTGCCCGGTTCACGCCGGCGAGGCGCAGCACCGGGTCGTCGCTGCAAGCTGCCTCGAACAGGACCGTGTTCTCGGCGAACTGGCCGATCTCGGTGCCCATCCAATCGCTGAGCATCACGCTGATCTCGACGTGGCGTGCCTCGTCCCACGCCTGTCGGGCCATGTCCAGTTTCAACGCGAACGGCACCGTGTCGGTCGCCGAACTGGTGCTGCTGGTGCTGGTGTCGAAGTCGTGACACGTGCGCCCGGCACCCTCCAACGCCTGGATCTCGCCGACGAAGATGCCGTGCATCAGGGCTCTGGCCGCGTCGGTGGCGTCGCGACGCGACGGCGTGAGGCGGTTGCTGTTGCGCGACTGGGCGCCGGTTTGAAAGACCGTCCGAGGGTCACTCATCCGCTCGCGGTTGGTGATGGTGTGGAAGCGCTCGTCGCGGGCCAACTCCTCGACCGGGAAGAACTGCCTCATCTGCGCGCTCTCATCGCTGAGCCCCGATCGTGCCGGGCCCGGCGATCCCGCCGGCCTCGAGCATCAACTTCTCCAGCTGCGCCTGGTGCGCTGCGGCGCGGTCGACCTCCTCGGGAGTCTCGATCAACGACTGCAGCAGCATCTCGCCGTCGCGCCAATCGTCGAACTCGTCCTGCAGGATGAAGTTGATCGAGCGGACGGTGGGGGCGTCGGTGATCTGGCTCGTGTTGTTGCGGTGGTAGGTGTACGCCGAGATAAAGTGGGGGATGTACACGCGGTAGACGCCGACCAGCTTCTCGATCGTCATGTCGGCGGCCTCAGGCTCTGTCATGGCCTCGACGAATCGGACCATTGCGTCGTTGGCCGGCTGAGTCAGCCGATCCGGATTCATCTCGCGCAGTTCGGGCAGGCGCTTGTGCCACAGCTCGGCGTGCCACGCGTGCTTGTAGCAATGGGTGCCGAGACGCATCTTCACATCGAGCTCGGGCACGGTCGCGACCCAACCCCCGAGCGCCTCGAAGAGCTTCATCTCCGCCCACTTGTAGTTGCCGACACGGCGTGCAGATTCCTCGACGTCGAACGCACCGGGAAGCTCGCGGCGATCCCAAGGCGCGAACGGTGCCCTCGGTTTGTGCGGATCAGCCACGTTGCCCCCTCTGACGCTTGGCGAATAGGTCACCGCCGTCGTATCGACGGCGGACTCCTGGTGCCGGACAGTAGCGGGCGCGATTCGTCTCGGGTCAACGCGGACGGTGGTGCGGCTCGGCTTGTCGTGAGGCGAGCCACGCCTGTTCCGCTTCGCCCAGGGGGGTGGCCGGCGGTCCGCCGTCGCGGTACTCGAGCAGCATCGCGCGCCATGGTGCTGTCACCTCGAGCTTTCCGAGGATGGCACTGACCCCCCACACGACCCGGTCGAGGATCACGAAGCTCGGTGGCATGTTGAGCTTCTCGATCACCTCCGCGTGGGGGCCTTTGACATCGATGATCGTCGCCATCGCGTCGCGGACGAACGTCCGCGTGAACGTGAAGGTGTCGGTGAGGTAGGGCGTGTACGGAGTACTGACGTAGTCGTAGACCGGCTGCGCGGCCAGCCCGTGCCCGGCGCGCAGAAAGCCGATCTCCTCCATGACCGACACCAGCAGCTCGGGATCACGGTGCACGACGATCGCGTCGAGGCTCGGTGCCAGCTGGTGCCACTCACCCGGGGTCCATCGCTTCACGAGCCCGAAGTCCAAGAAGGTCACGTCGCCGTGAACGCTGAACCGATAGTTCCCCGGATGCGGATCACCGTTGAGGGCGCCCAGGCGGTGCACCGCGTGCTGGGCGAAGCGCCAGATCGACTCGCCGGCCCGGTGGCGCGCGGCCGGGCCGGCGGTGGCCTCGAACTCGGCCCATGACAACGCCTCGACCCACTCCGTGGTCAGCACGCGCTTCGTGCTGGTGGCCGTGTCGACGGCCGGGATCGAGATGAACGGGTGGCCGGCGAAGTGTGCGCCGAACTCGGTCTGGCTCGCCGCCTCCACCTCGTAGTCGAGCTCGTCGCGCATGCGGGCGCGCAGCTCGTCGACCAACCCCTTGGCGTCGAGGCCCTTGAGTACGAACGCGGTGCCGAGCCGGTAGAAGGCCTCGGCGTTGTCGAGGTCGGCATCGATCGATTCGGCCACACCCGGGTACTGCACCTTCACGGCGACATCACGCCCATCGTGGGTGACGGCCCGATGCACCTGACCCACGCTGGCCGCCGCTACCGGCACGACCTGCCAGTCGAGGAAGACCCGCTCGGGTGGACGGCCGAGCTCGTCGGTGACCATCTTTGCGGCGAGCGACGGGGCCATCGGTTGGGCATCGGATTGCAGCGTGGAAAGAGCCTTCTGGGCGTCTTCTGGCAGGGCCTCCATGATGAAGCTCAGCAGCTGGCCGAACTTCATCAGCGCGCCCTTCATGTTGCCGAGCTCGCGAGCCACGTCCTCGGAGGTGCGAATGACGAACTGCTGGTCGAGATCGTCGCGTCGCTCGCCGCGGTGCCGCAGCCTGCGCACGCGGTGCACCACGTAGCGACCCCCGTTGCGAGCGGTGAGTCGCCAGACGCGTGCCGTGCGACGCCAGCGGACCAGCCGGCTCACGCCAGTCGGCGCGCCGTCGGGTTGGCTGCGAGCAGGTCGTGCGGCAGGTCGGCGCCGGTGACCTCGTCGGTCCAATAGGTGCCGGCGTCGAGCCGGGCCAATGCAACCTCGACGTCGGCGAGGTCTTGCTCGATCCCGTCGAGATCGAGGGGCTGGTCGGCGGCGTCGCTCATCGCCCCGATGGTACCGCTGCCGCCCCTCCCGGCACCTCGTGCGCCCGATCGTCGCGCGCCCGGTCGGGCGCGATCTCGGTACGGCGAGTACTCACAGCGCGCCCAACCTGGGAGTGTGGGCGCGACTTCGGTAGGTGCCGTTCGGTGTTCGCGCCCGATCTGATGGGGATGACCTACTGTTCGGGCGTGGCCCAGGTACGACTCGAGCAGATCACCAAATTGTTCGGGGATGGTGCCGCAGCGGTGAAGGCGGTCGACGACGTGACCCTCGACATCGAGGATCGCGACTTCATGATCCTGCTCGGACCGTCGGGGTGCGGCAAGAGCACGCTGTTGCGAATGGTCGCCGGGCTGGAGACGCCGACGAGCGGCGACATCTACATCGGCAACACCCGGGTCAATGACATCGAGCCGAAGCTGCGTGATGTGGCGATGGTGTTCCAGAGCTACGCCCTGTACCCGCACAAGTCGGTGCAGGCCAACATCGAGTTCCCGCTGAAGGTCCGTGGCGCGTCGAAGCCGGACCGTGCCGCGCAGGCCCGGACCGCAGCCGATTCGCTGGGCCTCGGCGACTACATGGATCGCAAGCCCGGCCAGCTCAGTGGTGGCCAGCGGCAGCGGGTGGCGCTGGCGCGAGCGATCGTGCGCCAGCCGGCCGTGTTCTGCATGGACGAGCCGCTGTCGAACCTCGATGCCAAGCTGCGCGGCGAGACCCGCGCCGAGCTCGTCGACCTCCACCGCCGCCTCGACGCCACGATCATCTACGTCACCCACGACCAGATCGAGGCGATGACCATGGGCACTCGCGTGGCCGTGATGAGCAGCGGTCGGTTGCAACAGATCGGCACACCGCAGCAGGTCTATGCCAAACCCGAGACGGTTTTCGTCGCCAGGTTCATCGGCACCCCGCCGATGAACGTGATGCCAGCAGGAATGTTCGAACGCGGCGACGCGCTGGTGGGGGTTCGGCCGGAACACTTGGAGATCACGCCGAACGGTGGCCTTCCGGTGACGGTCCGGATGGTCGAGCAGCTCGGCCATGAGACACTGCTGATCTGCGAGGCCGCGGGCACTCGCATCGTCGTGCGCCAAGACGCCGAGGCCGAGGTGCCGTCGATCGACGCGGAGCTCCGTCTCGACGCCACCGAGGCGCATCGCCATCGCTTCGATCCACTGACCGAACGCAGGGTTGACGGATGAAACGCAAGTGGCGCGACTTCCCCATCGCAGCGGGAATGTTGACGCCGTCGGCAGTGATCCTGGGCGTGTTCGTGGTGTACCCGCTGGTGCGGGCCGTCCAGCTCGGCCACCTTCGGTGCGACGCCACCGGCAAGCGTTGCCGGGAAGGTGGATGGGGTCAGTACATCGACGTCTTCCGCAGCGACGAGTTCCAGCACGCCCTGGCCAACACCGGGCGACTTGCGTTGATGACCGTGCCGGTCGGGCTGGCGTTGGGCATCGGGCTGGCCGTGCTGGCAGACAAGCAGATCCGCGGCATCGGCTTCTTCCGCACGGTGTTCTCCTCGACCGTCGCGACCAGCGTCGCGGTTGCCAGCTTGGTGTGGTTCGTGTTGCTGCAACCCCAGGTCGGCGTGCTGCCGGACCTCTTCCACAGCATCATTCCGTCGTTGAAGCAGCCGGGGTTGTTACAAGACCCGGGCACCGCGTTGCCGGCGGTCGCCCTCAGCAGCATCTGGGCCAGCCTCGGGTTCACGTTCATCGTCATGACAGCGGCACTCCAGGGAATCCCACGGGAGCTGTACGAGAGCGCGTTCGTCGACGGCGCCGGCGGCTGGATGCGCTTCACCAACGTCACGCTGCCGATGCTGAGCCCGACGATCCTGTTCACGTCGGTGGTGCTGACGACTCGGGCGTTCCAGGCCTACGCCGAGGTTGCTTTGCTGACGGGTGGCGGTCCCAACCCGGAGCGCCCGACGGAATCCGTCGCCTACCTGATCTACGGCAAGAACTCGCTGGTGAAGAATGACATCGGTCTGAAGTCGAGTGCGGCGGTGCTGTTGTTCTTCGTACTGTTGATCCTGGCCCTCGTGCAGTTCCGCGGACTCGACAAGCGGGTGCACTATGGCCGCTAGACCGTCGACGACCGGTGCGACCGAGATGCTGCGTGGGGCCCGCAAGTTCGGCCGCTATGCGTTGCTGATCTTCGTCGCCTTCGTCGTGCTGTTCCCCATCTACGCGGCAGTACTGCAGTCGTTGAAGAGCGGCCCCGACGCCATCGACCACCCCAAGTCGTTGCTCCCGATCAACTTCACCCTCGACACCTTGCGCGCCGCATGGCGGATCGGTCACCTCGGGCGGCTGATGGTGAACAGCATCATCGTCGCCGTCGCGGTCACATCTGGCGTCATCATCACCAGCGTGCTTGCGGCCTACGCCTTCGCGTTCGTCGACTTCCCGGGGAAGGGCCCGACGTTCGTCTGCTTCCTGGCGACGCTGCTGGTGCCGGCCGAACTGACGGTCGTCGTCAATCAGCGAACCATCGACTCGTTCGGTTGGATCAACAGCTACCAGGGGCTCATCGTGCCGTTGCTCGCCACGACGTTCGGCACGTTCCTCGTCCGTCAGGTGTTCCTGACCGTGCCGAAGGAGTTGCGCGAAGCCGCCGCGCTGGACGGCGTCGGCCACTTCCGGTTCCTGTGGGAGATCGCCGCGCCGCTCTGTCGACCGACGCTCGGCGCGCTGGCGTTGTTCACCTTCCTCGGCACGTGGAACCAGTACCTGTGGCCGCAGGCGATCACCACTGACAACGCTCACCAAACCATTCAGATCGGGCTGGAACGGCTGAAGATCGGCGACATCTCCAGGCTCAACCTGGTCACCGCCGGGGCCGTGATCGCCGCCTTGCCGATCTTCGTGGTGCTGGTCCTGTTCCAGCGGCAGTTGGTACGTGGCCTCACCGCCGGTGCGGTGAAGGGATGAGACGCATCGCCGGGTTGATGTCGGCGCTCCTCGTTGCCACGTCGTGTGGCTCGGGCCAGTCGATCATCACCGCCGGGCGAACGCCGACGGCCGCCACGCAACCTCCGCCGGTCACGTTCGCTCCCGGCGACACCGTGGCTCCCGGCGAGACTCGGCCGCCGGCCGATACGACCATCGCGCCGACGACGACCGCTGCCCCGCTCGACTCGCTGCCCAACTGCCCGACCGATGCGTTGTCGACCGTCACGAGCCCGGTCGAGCTGACGTTCTGGCATGGGATGAACGGCCCGCTCGCCACCGAGTTGCAGGCACTGACCGACGCATACGACGCCAGCCAATCGAAGGTCCATGTCACCCTGATCGAGGGCAGCTACGAGGAGACCATCGACAAGTACCTGCAGGCCGGGCAGGGCAACAGACCGGACCTGGTGCAGATGCCCGAGTACATGGTGCAGACGATGGTCGACACGAAATCCGTCGTTCCGGTCGGGGCGTGCGTGCAGTCGAGCGGCTACGACACCAGCACCTTCTTGCCGACGGTCTACGACAACTGGGCGACGCAGGGTGTGCAGTGGTCGATGCCGTTCAACATCTCCAACCCCGTGCTGTTCTACAACAAGCGGATGTTCGCTGCGGCCGGACTCGACCCGGAGAAGCCGCCCGCGTCACTCGAAGAGCTGCGAGCCGACAGCGAGGCGCTCGTCAACTCGGGGGTTGCGAAGTACGGGTTGGCGTTGGACTCCGGCTTCGACAGTGGCGGCGGCTGGTACATCGAGCAGTGGTTCGCCAAGGCCGGCGAGTTCTACGCCGACAACCAGAACGGTCGCTCGGCGCGGGCGACCAAGGTGCTCTACAACAACCCCACGGGACAGTCACTGCTCACGTTCATGCAATCGCTGGTCAACGACGGGCTCGCCGTCGACGTCGGTGACAACAACGGGGGGATCGACAATTTGCTGAAGCTCGCCGACCCGGCAGAACCTGCGGCCATGACCATCGGCACGTCGGCAGCGATCGGCGGGGTGCTGGCGGTGCTGGCGGGTGGTCAATTCCCACAGATCAAGCCCGACGATCTCGGAGTCGGTGCGATGCCTGGGCCCGACGGCAAGCCCGGTGTGTTGGTCGGCGGGGCGTCGCTGTGGATCGTCGACTCCGGCGACGACGTTCGGACGGCCGCGGCGTGGGACTACACGACCTACCTCACGGCTGCCCAGCAACAGAGCGAGTGGTCGTCGGCGACCGGGTACGTGCCCGTGCGTACCGATGCGTTGGCGCTCGACCCGTTGAAGACGACCCTGGCAACCGACCCTCGTTTCCAGGTTCCCTACGACCAGTTGTTGGCTGCACCCGATGCGCCGACGTCGATCGGCCCGATCCTCGGGCCGTTGCGCGAGGTGCGCACAGTCACCGCGCAGGGCGTGGCCGCAATCTTCGGTGGCGCCGATGTGGCCAGCACGTTGGCGAACTCGGCCGCGCAAGCCGACGCCTTGATCGCCGACTACAACTCCCGCAACGGCTAGCCCGCCGCCCCCTTCCCCCTGCGACGAGCCATGAGCGCGCCGGGGCCGGCGGCTGAGAGCTGCGTGGTGAATCGCTGACCTTCTGCGCTCGGACTGGGTCCTTGCATTGACGCGCCGGACAAAGCAATCTGCACTCGTGCTGGACGAATCAAGAGCGGAGGGGCGATGTTGAGCGCCGAGGAGATCCGGGATGCACAGCGAGCCACGTGGGCAGGGCTCTCTGGAGGTTGGGAGAAGTGGGACCTGGTCATCATGGATCAGTTGGGCCCGGTCGGCGAAGCGATGATCGAGCGTCTCGATATCGCCGAGGATCATCAGCATCTGGACATCGCATCGGGTACGGGTGAGCCGGGTCTGAGTATCGCCCGACTCTCGCCGAAGGGCCGCGTAGTGCTGACCGACCTCGTGGTTGAGATGTTGGACGTCGCCGCGCGACGAGCCGACGCGCAGGGGATCACCAATATCGAGACGAAGGTGTGCAGCGCAGATGATCTGCCGTTCGGCGACGCCGTCTTCGACAGCGTGTCCGTTCGTTTTGGCTACATGTTTTTTCCGGACGCGGCCAAAGCAACCGCGGAGTTCGCCCGCGTGCTCAAGCCGGGCGGGCGCATCTGCTCGTCGGTATGGGTCAAGCCCGAGCAGAACCCGTGGACGACGATCCTGATGCGGGCAATCGCGACTGAGGTGGTGTTGGCGCAACCCGACCCCGACGGGCCGAACATGTTCCGGTGCGCGGCGCCGGGTCATATCAGTGCCGTCTATGAGGCCGCCGGGCTGCGCGACGTTGCCGAGTGGGATGTCGACGTCGAGCTGTTGACGTCGTCGCCAGTGGAGTATTGGGAGATGATGAGCGAGCACGTCTCGATCGCAGTCGCGGCGCTTCAGCAGATCGACGAACCGGCGCGGGCACGGATCCGGGCGACCGTCATCGCCAACGTGAGTGCGTACGAGAACGACGGCAAGGTCCGGGTTCCCGGTGTGGCTCGCTGCATCGTCGGAACGAAAGAGGACCGAACGGCGCGGGCGCGACCTCTTCGCGGTGTCGCCTCACCGTCCGCACGGTAGGCGTGCCCGGATAGCGTGTCGATCCATGGCTACCCCCTTTCCCGCCCTCGATGGTTCCGCTCCCCGCAAGCAGCAGTTCGACTCCGCTCCCGAGATGGGCATCGACACCAGCAAGCGCCACACGGCCACCATGGAGACCAGCATGGGCACGCTGGTCATCGCCCTCGACGCGATCAACGCTCCGCTCAGCGTCAACAACTTCGTGTTCCTCGCCGCCCACCACTACTACGACGGCGTGGTCTTCCACCGCATCATCAACGGCTTCATGTGCCAGGGTGGCGATCCGACCGGGACGGGACGTGGCGGCCCCGGCTACCGGTTCGACGACGAGCCCGTGAAGCAGCGTTACCAGATCGGCTCGTTGGCCATGGCCAACGCCGGGCCCAACACCAACGGCAGCCAGTTCTTCTTGATCAGCGGCCCCAGCGGAGTCGGCCTGCCGCCGCAGTACAACCACTTCGGTCAGGTCGTGAAGGGTCTCGACGTTGTCGAAGCCATGCACAACGTCGCCACCGATCACGGCGATCGACCGCGCACCGACGTGGTGATCAACTCGGTCACCATCACCGTCGCTGACTGACCACCGGTGGCCGCCGAGAAGATCTCGTTGGCGGCAGCGCGCCGGATCGCCCTTGGCGCGCAAGGTTTTGCGGACCCGCGCCCACGCGGGCGCGTCGATCGTCGGCACTTCCGTCGCCTGCTCGACCGTATGGGCGTCATCCAGATCGATTCCGTCAATGTGCTGGTGCGTAGCCAGGAACTGCCACTGTTCGCCCGCCTCGGGCCACATCCGCGCAGCATGATCGGCGACGCCACCCGAACCGGTGAGCTGTTCGAGTACTGGGTGCACGAGGCGTCGCACGTCGACATGGCGCACTACCACCTGCATCGTTGGCAGATGGCCGGCGATCACAAGTGGGCGCGCTACTGGACGCTGGCCAAGCGACGCCCTGGATTCGTCGACGAGGTCTACCAGCGGATCGCTGATGGTGGCCCGGTTGCCTCGGGAGACCTCTCCGAACGGATCGGCAAGAAGGGCACGTGGTGGGATTGGGACGACGGCAAGATCGCGCTCGAACACCTCTTCTGGAACGGCCAGATCACGGCGACGCGTCGGCCCAGCGACTTCGCTCGCATCTACGATCTCACCGAGCGGATCATCCCGGCAGACGTACTGGCCCGCCAGGCGGTGCCCGAGCGCGAGGCGCGCAAGCAACTGCTCGAACTCGCCGCGCGACACCATGGCATCGGCACCTTCACCGATCTCACCGATTACCACCGGCAGAAGAACCAGCCGTGTCAGCCGCTGGTCGCCGAACTGGTCGAGGAGGGAGCTTTGCGCCAGGTACACGTCGAGGGCTGGACGCAACCGGCGTACCTGCATCGTGACGCCCGCATCCCGCGGCGAATCTCCGCGTGTGCGCTGTTGAGCCCGTTCGACCCGGTCGTGTGGAACCGCGACCGCGCCCACCGGCTGTTCGGCTTCCACTACCGCATCGAGATCTACACGCCGCAATCGAAGCGAATCTTCGGGTACTACGTGTTGCCGATCCTGTGGGGTGACAGCGTGGTCGGCCGTGTCGACATGAAGGCTGACCGCCAAGGTGGCGCCTTGCTGGTGCAGGGCTCGTTCACCGAGCCCGGCGTGCCGGCGGCCGCCCTCGCCGAAGATCTGGCACCCGAACTGCACCACATGGCGACCTGGTTGGGGCTCGAGCGTGTCGAGGTGTTGCCCCGCGGGGACCTGGCCTCCACCCTTCGCGACGCGGTCGGTCACTACGCTCGGCACTGATGTCCGAACCCCAGCCGTGGTCGCCGCCCGAGCACTTGCCGCGATGGGTCTGGAAAGCCGTCGCCATCTTCTGGTTCGGCTACATCGCGTCGATCGTCACCCGCTCGGTGTGGGCCAGCCTATCGGGCCTCTTCTTGCTGTTGCTGGTCTCGCTGTTCACGTCGCTGGCGATCGAGCCGGGAGTCAACCGGTTGGCGGCCAGGGGGTGGCGTCGCGGTTCGGCAACGGCCGTCATCCTGATCGGGGTGTTCGTGGCCTTCGTCGTGTTCGTGGCGGCGATCGGCACCCTGGTCGGCCAACAGATCGCCGAGTTGTTGGGCAACTCCGAGAAGTACGTCAATCGCACCGTCAACTTCCTCAACGACACGTTCGACACGAAGATCAACGCGTCGAGGGTGATCACCTCGATCAACGACGAGAACGGCTCGGTGCAGAAGTTCATCCGCAGCCAACAAGGCAAGGTCGTCGATCTCTCGGTGACCGCGCTCGGCGTGCTGGTGCAGGCGTTGTCGGTGCTGCTGTTCACGTTTTACCTCGTGGCCGACGGCCCGAAGATGCGTCGCTCGATCTGCAGCAGGTTGCGACCCGACCGCCAGCGGAGGGTGCTCGACGGCTGGGAACTGGCGATCGACAAGACCGGTGGCTACCTGTACTCGCGTGCCTTGCTGGCCGGCCTGTCGGCGTTCTTCCACTGGGTGTTGTTCCAGGCCATCGGCATCCAGGCCCCGGTCGCGATGGCGCTGTGGGTCGGTCTGATCAGCCAGTTCCTCCCGGTGGTCGGTACGTACATCGCCGGCGCGTTGCCGGTGCTGGTGCAGTTCGTCGATTCGCCACCGAAGGCGCTGGTGATCCTGATCTTCGTCATCCTCTACCAGCAGGTCGAGAACTACTTCTTGCTGCCGCGCATCACCGCGCGCACGATGGACCTTCACCCGGCCATCGCGTTCGGTTCGGCGATTGCCGGCGGTGCGGTATTGGGCGCAGTCGGCGCGGTACTGGCGATCCCGGCCGCGGCGATGGCCCAAGCCGTGATCAGCAACACCGGCGAGCGGCACGAGGTGATCGACAGCCACCTCACGACCACGCTGCCGCGCAAACGCGTGTCCCGCAAGTCGCGGATGAGGCGAGTCGAAGCAGGCACCGTTGATGCCGACCCCTGAGTCGTTCGCACCGGTCGCCGTCACGCGCCGGAGCGGATTCGATGAGTCGGTTCACTTCGGCGCGGTCGTCGGGCTCGGGTCGAGCGGCGTCCTCGAATTTGCCGTTGGCGATCCCACCACCGCCATCTACCCCCGGTCGTCGAACAAGCCGATGCAGGCCGTGGCGATGGTGCGCGCCGGGTTGAAGTTGCCGCCCGAGTTGCTGGCGTTGGTGTGCGCCAGCCACGACGGCACGCCGATGCACATCGAGGCGGCCCGGAGGATCCTGGCGACGGCGGGCCTCGACGAGCGATCGCTGGCCAACACCGCCGACCTGCCACTCGACGAGGCATCCGCCACGAGCGTCCTGCGAGCCGGTGGCGGCCCCACGCGGTTGCAGATGAACTGCAGCGGCAAGCACAGTGGCATGCTGGTCACCAGCGCCGCCAACGGTTGGCCGATCGACGCCGGGTACCTCGCGCCAGACCATCTGCTGCAGCAACAGATCACCGCCACGATCGACGACCTCACCGCCGAACCGCACCGTCATATCGGTGTCGACGGCTGCGGGTCGCCGGCGCATGTCATCTCCCTGATCGGTCTGGCGCGTGGCTTTCGATCGGTCGCCACCGGCGCCGCAGGGGCGGCCGGCGACGCGGTCTACCGGGCGATGACATCGCACCCCGAGATGGTCGGTGGCGACAATCGTGACGTCACCCACTTCATGCGTGGTGTTCCGGGGCTGATGGCCAAAGACGGCGCCGATGGGGTGTTCGCCGCGGCACTTCCCGACGGTCGGGCGATCGCGATCAAGATCGCCGACGGCGCCAACCGGGCTCGTCCGCCGGTGATGGTTGCCGCGCTGCGTGCGCTCGGCATCGACACCACGGCGATCGAGGCGAGCGTGACTCAATGGATCCTGGGTCACGGAGCGCACGTGGGCGAGGTGAGGTCGATTGCGCCTCTAGGGTGACGCGATGAGCCCGATCCCGTTCGTCACGCTCGATGAGCCGCGGTACGGCACGGCCGTGCAGGTGTCGCCGCTCGTGCGGCGGGTGATTGCCCACAACCCATCGAAGTACACCTACCTGGGAACCGGTACCTACATCGTCGGTCACGGCGACGTCGCGGTGATCGACCCGGGCCCGATGCTCGATGAACATCGCGACGCTCTGGCCGCTTGCCTCGAGGGCACACGCGTTCGGGCGATCCTGGTGACCCATTGCCACTCCGATCACTCGCCGCTGGCCGCATGGCTGCGCGATCAGACGGGCGCTCCCACGATCGCATTCGGTCCTCATGGCAGTGTCGAGCGCGACGTCGCTGACGATGGCGAGATCGAGGCGGGGGTGACTCTGGAGGAGACCACCGACATGGAGTTCGACCCCGACGTGCGTGTTGGCGACGGCGAGGTCGCGGCCATGGGTGACGGATGGACGATGCGTGGCGTGCACACCCCGGGCCACACCTCGAATCACATGTGTTTCGCGCTCGACGAGGAACAGGCCTTGTTCACCGGCGACCATGTGATGGGTTGGAGCACGACGGTGGTGTCGCCACCGGACGGCGACATGCGCGACTACATCGATTCGCTGCGCAAGGTGATGGCGCGCAACGACCTGAGGCTGTGGCCGACCCACGGCGCGCCGGTGACGGAGCCGAAGCCGTTCCTGCAAGCGTTCCTCGAACATCGGCTGGAGCGCGAGGCGCAGGTCGTGGCGGCGGTGCGATCGGGCCTCAGTGACATCGAAGGCATGGTCAAGCTGCTGTACGCCGACGTGCGCGAGGAACTCCACAAACCGGCGGCGCGCAGCGTGCTGTCGCACCTCGTCAAGTTGGTCGACGACGGTGTGGTCACCGTCGAAGGCAGTGGCAAAGCGTCGAGGTACTTCCCCAGTTGACCCGTGGTGAGTCCGTCATCAGTTCGACAGTTCGGGGCGTCTCACTCGACCCTTGTCGTTCCCAGGTCGCTCAGCGACCTCCCAGCGACAAAGTTCAGGCGAAGACGCCAGAACTGCCTGACCCTGGGCTCACGCGTATTGGTCGAGGATGCTCGTCTCGGTGATTCGGTCGAGGGTCTCTTTGACGGCCGCTGCCAATGAGCCATCCATGCCCTCGACGTCGG
>JBDTRP010000049.1:0-11756 GCA_039931555.1 Ilumatobacteraceae bacterium
CGCGGCCGATCATCGCCGTGCCGGTCGGGTCGTTCGAGCAACACGGCCCGCACCTCCCCCTCGATACCGACACCCGCATCGCTACAGCGTTGGCGGAGGGCCTGGCGACGTCGTTCGAGCCGGGTGCCGTGATGATCGGCCCGGCCCTCACGGTCACATCCAGCGGCGAGCATGCCGCCTTCCCCGGCACGATGTCGGCGGGCGCCGACGTCGTCGAACACCTCATCATCGAGCTGGTCCGCAGCGCCGACTGGTCGGCCGGGGTCGTGCTGGTCAATGGCCACGGGGGCAACGCCGTGCCGGTGCAGCGGGCCGTCAACACGTTGCTCGGCGAAGGCCGCCGCGTGTTGGCATGGTGGCCCCACCTCCGCAACGGCGACGCGCATGCCGGCGAGACGGAGACCTCGATGATGCTGGCCATCGCGCCGGAACTGGTTCGCATGAGCCGAGCGGAGGCCGGTCGGCCGGAGCCGATCGTCGATCTCATCGATGAGCTGCGCAACTATGGCGTGCGTGCGGTGAGCCCCAACGGCGTGCTCGGCGATCCGCGCCCGGCAACGGTCACCCACGGCAAGGCACTGTTGACCCGGCTGATCATCGATCTCGTCGCGGCGGTCGACGAATGGCGATCATGACGTCTCGGTTCGTGCTCGACGGCTCGTACCGCAGGTACGATGCGCTGGTCATCGCCGGCTCGCCGCTGCGGCTGTTCCGGCTCTCCGCGGCCGGGCAGCGCGTGGCAGCGGCCATCGAACAGCAAGACGAACTTCCGCCGCGCCACAGCAAACTGACCGACCGGTTGGTCGATGCCGGCGCGATCCACCCGAACCCGATGGACTCGTCGTTCACCGAAGCGGACGTGACGATCGTCGTGCCTGCATTCGACGCCATGCCGATGGTTGCGCTCGACGGCAACGTGATCGTGGTCGACGACGGCAGCGACCCCGCGCTGTCGGCGGTCGCCGCGCGCCGTGTGGTTCGCCTCCCGGTCAATCGCGGGCCGGCGGCAGCTCGCAACGCCGGGCTGGCCGAGGTGACGACGCCGCTCGTCGCCTTCGTCGACACCGATGTCGAGCTCGACGCCGATTGGCTTCAGCCACTGCTGCACCACTTCACGGACCCGCGCGTTGCGCTCGTCGCGCCCCGTGTCGTGTCGTCGACGGGTTCCACAGCACTGGCCGAATACGAGATGGTCAGATCGCCACTCGACCTCGGCGATCAACCCGGGCGCATCGCCGCCGGCACGCGCATCAGCTACGTCCCTGCGGCGGCGATCGTGGTACGCACGGGCGCACTGCGGGAGATCGGTGGGTTCGACGAGTCACTGCGCACCGGCGAGGATGTCGACATGGTCTGGAGGCTGGTTGCCGCAGGACATCGATGCAGATATGAACCCGCTTCGACCGTCCACCATCGGCCACGTGCAACCCTGGCCGAGTGGGTCCGCCAACGGGTTGCCTACGGTCGTTCGGCGCCCGCCCTCGATCGCAAGCACCATGGCGCCGTGGCACCGCTGCGCATGAGTGGTTGGAGCGCAGCCGTGTGGGCACTGGTGCTCGCCCGCCGCCCTGCTGCCGCGGTCGCCGTCGCGGGCGGCACGATCGTCGCGTTGCGCAGGAAGATCCCCGATCTCCCACCCGCAGAATCGGTTCGCCTCGTCGGGCTCGGTCATCTCTACGCCGGACGTCAGGTGGCCAGTGCCATCACCCGCGTGTGGTGGCCCGTGGCTCTGCTCGTCGCCATGGTCGGCCGACGAACCCGACTCCCGCTGATGGGTGCCGCACTGATCCCACCGCTGCTCGATTGGCTCGGTCGGCGCGGCCCGATCGATCCGGTCCGGTACGTGGCCCTCCGTCTGGCCGATGACGTCGCCTACGGCACGGGCGTGTGGATCGGCGCCATCGAACTGCGCACGGTCGGCGCGTTGGCGCCGGCGTTCACGAACTGGCCGGGGCGAACTGTCGGCTGAGGTCGTTGCACTCCTCGCACACGTCGGCGGGGATCAAACCCCAACGCATCAGCCGGTTGAACGCCAGGCAGCCGAGGCACAGCGCGAAGACCGACTCGAGCGTGGCCGCGACGATCAGCCCGGAGATCAACACATACGACAGCACATGCACACCCAGGCCCCACGACACGAGTGCACCGGCGCTGAACGTGAGCCCCATCCCTTGCGCGAACCGCTTCGGCGGGCCGGTCACGAATCGATGCTCGATGTCGAGACGTGGCGTGACCACCCGGGTCACCAGTTGGCCGAGTGGGCTGAACCGTGGACCGCTGAGCACCCTGGCAAGGAAGCCGTACAGCAGCGGCACGAGCACCCACCACTGCCTGACGGTGAGGAAGGCGACACCTTGGGCAACCACGCCCGCGGCCACCAAGCGGGCCGACGTCTCGTTGACCGGATTGGGGAAGTTCAGCAACCTGCGCACACCAAAATGATAGTCCGACAATTCTGATCGGACAACTCGGGATTAACGCCGGCGGATCGCCCGGAAGCAGCCGCCGGCCGTACCGCTTGCCCAGCCCGTGGGTCTCGATCGCTGCGCTCATGCCACACCCTCGGCGGAGCAGTTGCGCACCGCTGTGCGGTAGATCGCCTCGATGTCATCGGCGCTGAGGCCGGACGAGCGAGCCGACCGCAGCCATTCGGTCATCGAGTCGAGGAACCGGGCCTGGGTGGTCGGGTCGGTGCCGGGCAACGCCCGAACGATGAACGTGCCGAGACCGGGGCGAGCGCGCACCAGGCCCTCTCGTTCGAGGTCGCGGTACGCCTTCAGCACCGTGTTGGGGTTGATCGCCAGCTTGGCGACGACCTGTTGGGCCGTCGGCAACTGGTCGCCCGGCTCGAGCATGCCGAGCTGCAGGGCCTGGTGAACCTGCTGCACCAGCTGTAGGTAGGTCGCCACCCCCGACGCCGAGTCGAGTTGGAACTCGATCATCATTCCCTCCGCTCTCTGTGAAGACGGTAGATCATGCTTTCACTAAGTAATTAGTGAACACATAAATAGCCGAGCGCGATCACGCAAGACGCCCTTGCAAAGAACACTGCAACTACGGTTGATGCCGCATGACCTTGCGACTCACCGTTCAGCGCGCCGCGTGGGAGTCGCACATCGATGCCCTCGCGGCGAGCGTCGACGGCCTGGTCCCGGTGATCAAGGGCAACGGCTATGGGTTCGGTCGAGCCACGCTGCACCCGATGATCAAGACCCTGGCCGACTACGTGTGCGTCGGCACGGTCCACGAGCTCGACCACGTGGCCGACCGCGTCACGCCCGTCGTGCTGACTCCGGCGCCAGTGCCACCGCCGTCCGCCTCGACCGGTGCGACGGCCGTGATGACCGTCGGCTCGCTCGACGACGTCGCCGCCCTCGCCGGCTGGCGCGGCCAGGTGCTCGTCAAGCTGCAGTCGTCGATGCGTCGGTTCGGCGCGACCGTCGGCGAGGTGGCCGCGGTCGACTTCGCAGCACGCGCTGCCGGGCTCGACGTGATCGGCTACGCGCTGCACCTGCCCCTCGCCGGAACCGACGCCGAGCGCATCGCCGAGGTGGATGCGTGGCTCGACCACATCGGCATACACCAGCCGTTGTGGCTCAGCCATCTGCAACCGCAGGCATACGCCGCCCTGCGTGCTCGGCATCCGGATCGCCAGTTCCGGCTGCGCCTCGGGGCCGCGTTGTGGCACGGCGACAAGTCGTTCCTGCACCTCCACGCCGACGTGCTCGCGGTCCACGCCGTCGCCGCCGGTGACCACGCCGGCTACCAGCTCATCGAGGTCTCCGACGATGGCCACCTCGTTCTCGTCGGTGCGGGCTCGGCGCACGGCGTGTCCCCACTCCCCAACGGCTCCAGTCCGTTCCACTTCGAGCGCACCCGGTTGTCATTGCTCGAGCCACCGCACATGCACACCTCAATGGTCCTCGCTCCAACCGGCACGCCGTGCCCGACGATCAGCGACCGCGTCGACGTGCAGCGACCGTTGATCACGACGCTCGTCGACGAGGTCGAGTGGGTGTGAGCGCACCACCGTTCGAGCGGGTGATCGATCTCGACGTGACCCGAGCGGTCGCCCTGATCGGCGTTGCCGCGATGAACTACAACGGCTACCTGATCCTGCGCGGTGGGCCGGTCGGGGCATCCGGGATCAACCGCTTCTTCGACCCCTGGATGGGCCCGCTGTCGACTCGATTCGCGGCGACGTTCGTGATGATCGCCGGCATGGGCATCACCTTGATGACCAACCGCGGCCGCATCGGAGCCGATCGGTACCGACGTACGCTCGATCGCTGGACGTTGATCCGCCGCGGGTTCCTGTTGTACTGCTTCGGATTCTTCTTCGAGTGGTTGTGGAACGGCACCATCTTGTTCTTCTACGGAGCGTTCTTCGTCGTCGGGGCGTTGATGTTCACACTGAGAACGCGATGGTTGATCGTCATCGGCGGCCTCGCGGCGGTCGCCGCGGCGGGGTTGCAATGGTGGGCGTTCGAGACCGAGCACAGCACCTCCTGGCTGTTCGGCGGCTGGTACTCGACGGGGCCGTACCGCTCGCCGCGCCGGCTGGTGTTCGATACGTTCGTCAACGGCACCCATCCGCTGCTGCCGTGGTTGGCGTTCCTGTGCGCGGGCATGGTGCTCGGTCGATTCCTTCCGCTCAGCGCGCCATGGCGTCGCGTGCTCGGCGCCGCCGGCGTGTTGCTGGTGGCCGGAACCTACCTCGCCAAGCACGTCTTCGGTGACACGCCGCTGCGGTCTGTGCTGCTCGCGACCGACCCGTTCAGTCGCAGCCTCAACTACACGCTGTGCGCGTTGGGCTCGTCGATCACGGCCTTCTGTCTCATCGGTTGGGTTGCCGACGTCACCCGCACGAGCGTGGTGACACGAGCCTTCGCTGCTGCGGGCCGCACCACACTGACGCTGTACATCCTGCATGCCTTGGTGTTCAACGCACTCGTCACCCGCTGGCACCTGATCAAGCCGTCCGGCCTCGACGTGTCTCTGGTCTTCGCGGGCACCTTCTGGGTCGTGGCGATCGCCGCCGCAGCCGTGTGGCAGCACCGCGTCGGCATCGGCCCGGCCGAGTGGTTCTACCGCAAGTTCGGCGGCGGCACCATGCCGCTGGCGCCTACAGAACCTCGCTGAACGTGTCGCACTGCTTGGGGTCGCCCGAGTTGTAGCCACGAGTGAACCACGTCTGGCGCTGCTCGGCAGAGCCGTGCGTCCAGGCCTCCTTGTCGATGCGTCCCTGGGTCTTTTGTTGAATGCGGTCGTCACCCACGCCCGCTGCGGCGTTCAGGGCTTCGTTGATCTCGTCGGCCGAGTCGAGCTTTCCTCGCGCGGCGACGTCGCCCACCCACATCCCCGCGAAGCAGTCGGCTTGCAGTTCCATCGCCACGGAGTACTGGTTGGCCCGGCCGGGGTCGTTCTGCTGGGCCTGTTGGACCTGGTCGTTGATGCCCACCAGGTTCTGGATGTGGTGGCCGTACTCGTGGGCGATGATGTACTGCTCGGCGAGGTCTGTCGGCTTGCCGATCAACTGCTGCTCGAGAGCCTGCATGAAGGCGAGGTCGATGTAGACGAGATGATCGACCGGGCAGTAGAACGGCCCGGTCTGCGACGATGCCTGGCCGCAGCCGGTGCTGGTGCCATCGGTGAAGAACACGGTCTTGGTCACCTCGTAGGTGGTGCCGTAGAACGTCGGCAGGTTGGCCTGCCAGTAGTTCTGCACATCCTCCGTCGCGCCGCAGACCACCTGCTCGAGGTCGCTCGTACACGTCGCCGCGGTCGTGGCGCCCTTGTCAGCGGGTTGCGGGACTCCTGCCGCGGACTGACCACTGCCCAGCAGCTTCGGCAGCAGCAACGAGGCGAGCAGCACGACGATGCCGAGCAAGCCACCACCAGCCTTGATCGGGAATGGGAACCCGCCACCACCCAGCCCACTGGACGAGGACCCTCCGCCACCGGCGCCGCGGCGGTCGTCGATCATCGAGCTGTTGCCACTTCGAATCTTCGTCATATGAAGTACTCCGATGCCCATTTCTTCCGGCACTGAAACAGCGCGCCCGTGTGTCGCGGTGACTGCCGACCGACGATAGCTACTGAGACCTAGTGGCGAGCACGACTGGCGCGCCGCAGGCCGCGCACGCCGACGGCGCCGGCGCCGATCAGCGGACCACGCCCGCCGAGACGCGCCGGGATGATGCGCGCACCTTTGCTGAACGACAGCTGCGCATGCTCGTCGAGCGTCTCCTGCGCCGAGTTGAAGAACGTCGCCCCGAACCCGATTGCCACCGACCCGCCGACGACCGCGAGATCGATGTCGAGCATGTTGCACGCTGTTGCCACGGCTCTGCCGACGAGGCGACCCGTGCGTTGCATGATCTCGTACGTCGGCTCGGAGTGCGACCGGCCGGTGATGGCCTCGATCGCCGGGCCCGATGCCTCCGCGTCGAGGCAGCCCCGCGAGCCGCACACGCACCGACGGCCGTTGGGCTCGACCAGGATGTGGCCGATGCTGCCGGCGTTGCCGGTGGCGCCGTCGAGGAGTTGACCGTTCAACACGATCCCGCCTTCCACGCTGGTGGAGACGACCATCGCCAAGAAGTTCTGTCGACCATGCGCCGCACCCAACCAGCCCTCGGCCAGCGCCAGCGCCTTGGCTCCGAGGTCGCCGTACACGTTGAGACGAGTCGCCGTGGCCAGCGTGGATCGCAGTGGGAACGATCGCCACGCGCTGATGTTGGTCGGCGATACGGCGACGACATCGGGCCGCACCGGCCCGGCGCAGCCAACGCCGACGGCGACCGGTCGGGCGTTGTGGTGCGTCTTGGCTCGTTCGAGTTGTGGTTGCACGATGTCGTTCAACGAGGCGAACAGGGCGTCGGCGTTCAGTCCGAAGTCGATGTCGATGTCTTCACGATCGAGCAGGTCGCCCTTCATCGTCATCAGCCCGGCCGCCAACTTGACGTCACCGATGTCGATCGCCAGGACAACGTCGCGTGTCTCACTCATCAAGCCGTCTACCGTACCGGCGCGAGCGCGATGCGGCGAACCCACGCCCGGCCGCCAAGTGCGAACGTTCGATGCACACAGGTCGCGCCGAAGGTGCGCACCCCTTCGATTGGCGCAAGGCGTTCGGCTCAGCCGACTCGGCGGGCGGTCTCGATGAGGTTGATCTCGTAGAGGACCATGTCGAGCGCGTCGGCGCTGACCATGGCCGAGTGTCGTTGCGGATGCTCCGCCGTGATGCAACTGGCCAGCGGTGTGAGCAACGTCCATGGCGTCGGATGGCAGAACTGCACCACGCTGTATCGCTCGCCGGTGAACCCCGGCGCGGCAACGACGCGGTGAACGCCGGTGGGCAGCACGCCGTTGGTCAGTCGCTCGAGCATCATCCCGGTGTTGATGATCACCTGCCCCTCGGGGGCGACGGCATCGACCCAACGATCGCCGACCTTCACCTGCAGCCCGGGCGCCGTGGCGCGCGGCAGGGCCGTGATGAGGTTGATGTCTCCGTGCTCGCCCGCCCAGACGTGCGTGTCACCGGGTGACTCGGTCATCGGTGGGTAGCGAATGGCTCGGGTCAACGTCGCCCCGTTGCGGGTCATCTCGTCGAAAAGTGACTCATGGCACCCGATCGCCTCGGCGATCACTCGCAAGAACCGGCGCTGGATGTCTTCGATGCGGTCGTGAAACAGGTTCAGCAGCTTCTCGCACCCGGGAATGGCTGCTTCGGGCAGCACCTGCGCGCCGTACCGGTGGGGATAGCGCGCTCGCAGCGGATGGCCCGGCGGCAGCTCCCTTCCCCAGTTGAGCATCTCTTTCCAATCGGGCACGTCGCTCGCCGCTGCGGTCTCCACCAACAGGCCGGTATACCCCGTCTGACCATGGCTTTCAGGCGCCACGAAGCCCTGCTTGACCGTTTGGGGCATCGAGAAGAACTCGGCCAGCGTGCCGTACGCGCTGTCGAGCAGATCCTCCGAAAGGTCGTGGCGCGTGTACACGAAGCCGGTGGCCAGACTGCGGCGAACGCCATCGACGACCGCCGCTCGTTGAGCGGGCATGCCGCGCTCGAACGCGAGCAGATCGACATCGAGAATGTCATCCATCGCCAGAGTCTAGGTCGCACATTCCCCCAGGTAGAGCGACGATTTCTTGGGGACGATCGAAACCTCGGTAACACTTGCGGCGTGTCAAATTTGTGGTGTACGCCTTTTCCACGATGAGCGAAGTCGAAGATGTCACGGTCGTTGCGACGGTTGACTCTCTTTTCCGCGCGCATTATGGACGCCTCGTGCGGGCACTCACACTTGTGTGTGGCGATCACGAGATCGCCGCCGACGCCGTGCAAGACGCCTTCGTGAAAGCCCACCTGCACTGGCGCCGGATTCAGCAGTACGACGATCCGGTCGGTTGGATCCGTCGAGTCGCGATCAATCGCCTGCGCGACGACCACCGTCGGCAGAGCCGAAAGAGCGTTGCGTTGCAACGCCTGGCCGGCGAGCCGCAGGTCGACTCGGTCGAGCAGCACGGCTTCAATTCCGACCTCCCGACGCTCCTCGCCCAACTGCCGAAGCAGCAACGCATCGCCATGGCGCTGTTCTATGTCGACGAGCTGTCGATCGCAGAAGTGGCCGTCGCCCTCGACGTGAGCGAGGGCGCCGTCAAGTCGTATCTACATCAGGGCCGCGCTCGACTTCGCAGCGTGGTAGCGAGCGGGGAGGAGGTGCATTCGGATGACTGAGTTCCACGATCCCGAGCTGCGCCAGCAGTTGGGTCGCCTCAGCGGCCCGTATCCGGATGACAACGTTGCGTTCGCCGCATGGCAGCGTCGAGTTGGCCAGGCCCGACGCCGTCGGGCGGTGGCGTGGACCGCCGGTGCGGCCATGTCATTGATCCTCGGCACCGTGGCATTTGCCGCGGTGCAGAGCCCCGGCCGGCACACGCTCGTGCCCGGCAAGTCGTCCGAGACCAGTTCCGAATTCACCCTCAGCGTCCCCACCACGAACGACGACGAGTCGTCGAGCACCGAGTCGAGCGAACCCGAGACCACTGCACCGGCCGCGCCGGCCATCGACACCACGCCCAGCAGCGAGGTCGAAGTCGAGTCGTCGTTGCCCGAGCCCCAAGGCACCGAGGCAGCGGGCGATCAGCCCGGGACCTCGACGAAGCAGGGCCACAGCGGCTCCGGCACCCCGGTCCCGGCAAACGGATCCCAGGCCGCCACGCAGACCTTCGCCGGTGCCGGTGGCAGCATCACCGTGCGTCAAGACGGCGAGCGGCTGACGGTCGTGGCGGTCAACCCCAGCGGCGGCTTCCACGCCAACGAAGACAAGCAGTCGGGTAGCCGCGTCCAGGTCACGTTCATGTCGGGTACACACCAGACGGAGATCTCCGTCCGGCTGTCCGACGGTGTGATGAAGCCCAACGTGGATGAAAAGGACGACACGCATCAAGACTCCGGCCCTGTCGACACCTCAGGTGACAGGCACGGCGACGGCCAGACCAGAACCGACAGCAAGAGCGACTGACGTCGTTCGACGTCAGCATCAAAACCATCCTTCCTCCTCGAACGTGTCAGTTGCATTACGAACGACCAGGAGGTCTTCATGAAGCTCAACCAACGCAACCGAGTGGTGGTCACCGCCGCATTCTCAGGAGCGCTCGTTCTCGGTGCTGCCGGCTTCGCCGCCGCTGCCACCGGCGCCGACCCCATCCAGCGGGTGCGCGCCGAGCAGCTCAACCGGGTCGACGACGACACCACGACCACGGCGAGCACCCCGGCGTTGGCTGCAGAGACCACAGTGGCTACCACGTTGGCGCCCGTCGTCACGCCGGCGCCCATCCCGGCCGTGGTACCAGCCGCCGCCCCGGCGCCCGCGGCCCCCCTGACGCCCGACCCCAGCCTGGCCGATGCGACCAGCTCATCGGTCGAAGACGACGCCAACGATGACGCCAACGATGACGAAGCGAACGAAGCGAACGAGGCTGACGATGACGACGCCAACGAGGACAACAGTGGTCCCGCCAGCGCCAACAGCGGTCACAGCAACCAAGACGACGACCACGGCAATGGTGGCGACGACGACGGTGGCGGCGACGACTGAGTCGATCTGCTGAAATGGTCAGTCGGTGAAGACCGACTGGAATCCCATGCTGCGTGCCGAGTTCGACAAGCCGTACTGGAACGAACTGCAACGGTTTGTGGCGGGCGAGCGAGCCCGCCACACCGTTTTTCCGCCAGACGACCAGGTGTTCGCCGCACTGCACCTGACACCCTACGAGAGCACCCGGGTCGTGTTGCTCGGTCAGGATCCGTACCACGGACCTCGCCAGGCGCACGGCCTGTGCTTTTCGGTGCAGGACGGCGTGCAACTGCCGCCATCACTGGTCAACATCTACTCCGAACTGCGCGACGACCTCGGCATCGAGACACCCAAGCACGGCAACCTCGAGTCGTGGGCCCGCCAGGGCGTGCTGATGCTCAACACCAGCCTCACCGTTCGGTCGGGGGCCGCGGCGTCGCACCAGGGCAAGGGATGGGAGACCTTCACCGACGAGGTCTTGCGAACGGTCAACGGTAAGGCGCACCGCGTCGTGTTCATCCTGTGGGGTGCGCACGCTCGCAGGAAGAAAGTCCTGATCGACGCCTCACGGCACACTGTCATCGAGTCCGCCCACCCTTCGCCGCTCAGTGCCTACAACGGCTTCTTCGCCAGCAAGCCCTTCAGCCGCACCAACCACGCCCTCGAATCCGCCGGCCTGGCTCCGATCGACTGGCGCCTCCCGCCGTGACCGATCAGCCGGCAGGGCTCGGGTAGTTGCCAGGAGCCTCGCCGGGGGGCGGCGATGTGTACAGCGCCACGGCGCCCGCGGGGTCGAACATCTTGTCGGCGGTCGGCCACTCACCGGGGAGGTAGCGCCGCCCACCATCGACGAACTGATACATGCCGACGCCATCCTTTCGGATCTCGTCGGGACCGGTCGCGGTGGGGTCCCACCAGATGGCCGTGGCATCGTCGACGCCGGAGTGGTCAGTCTTGTTGGCGGCCCAATAGCCCTTGTCGCCGTACGACAGGAACGGCTGGCTGATCGCCAATCCGTCGGACGTGCCGGGCAGGGCGAACGCAGCATTGCGGAACGTCTCGGGCGTGAGATTGGGACCGACCGCCTGCACGACGGCGAAGAACAGCGCGGGGTTCGGTTGGATGACGCCGATGGTTCCGTCAGCAGGCGGATCGACTCCCGTGAACCACTTGTAGATGAAGAACGGCCCGATCTGGTCGGTCGGTGTGCGGGCGGCGAGTTGCGTCACGCCGAAGGCGTGCTTCCACTGCTCCTGGTCGTACGTTCGGGCGAACGCAGACACGTCGACCAGTGTGCTGGCAGCCACGACCCATTCGGGGAAGTACTCCTGCGCGGTCGCCTCCTTGGTGAAGTCGCGCGGAGCAACGGGGTCGCCGTTAAACACGATGGTCGTGACACCGGCGGCCTTCATCTTCGTGATCACCTGCGTTGCCGTCGCCTGGATCGTGGGCGGGTCGAGCTGGTAGGCGACGACCTCGGCAAACGGTGAGCCGGCGGTCTGCATGTCGGTGGCAAGGGATTCGGCAAGATCCTTGGCAGCCCCACTGTTCTCGAGGTACAGCAGGCCGAGCTTGCGTGGCTGATCCTTCACGGCATCGCCGCCATGGCTGGCGTTCTTGCCGATGATCTGCTTGGTCAGGAACTCGACGACATGTTGTTGCTTTTGCAAC